>JBHIXF010000080.1:0-25940 GCA_041984925.1 Comamonas sp. | reverse complement strand
CCTGTGCGGCCAGGCGCCTGAGCTGGGACTGGGCCGTCTCCAGCAGGAACTTCGAGGACACCAGCACCTGGACCACCCCGTCATGCAGGTCGCGCGCCACGCGCGTGCGTTCTTCCTCCTGCGAATGCACCACGCGCTGGGCCAGGGCCTGCCTGTCCAGCTTCGGCTGGCGCGCGAAGTCCAGGCCGAAGCCTACGTTGCGCCGCGCATCCAGCCAGGGCAGCAGGCTGGGCTGCTGGAAGACGAAGGCCGCGCGCGGATGCGGTCCGGCCAGCGGCTCGCCCAGGAAGCGGAGCTCGCCCCGGCGCCAGGCGCCGCCTTCCAGCGTCTCGATGCCGCCCAGCACGCGCAGCAAGGAGGACTTGCCGCAGCCGCTGCCGCCCAGCAGGCAGACGATTTCACGCGGGGCGATGGACAGCGACACGCCATCGAACACGGCCTGGCCCTGCGCGTAGCCAAAGGCCGCGCCGCGTGCCTGCAGCACGGGCGCGGGAGCGTCGGGGGAAAGGGCTTCCGTCTGGTTCATGAACTGGTGGTTGCCAGGGCAGCGCCAGCCAGCGCGCCCTGAAGCTGGGTGACGCTGGGCGTCACGATGGGAATGAAGGCCGCCTCGCGCCAGCGGCGCGCGAATCCCAGCGGCTGGTCGCGATGATAAGCGCGTCCGCCGCTGGCGTGCAGCTCCAGCTGCAGGGACTGCTGGACGATGTCGTTCAATTGCAGCCGCAAACGGAACAGGGCTTGAGGCTGGTCAAGGAAACGCCCGTCGGCCAGGCCTGCATGCAGCGTGGCCGTGGCCTGCTGCAGGGCTTGGCGCTGGCCCTGCAGCGGGCCGGCCAGCACATCGCGCCCCGCCCCCGCACGCGCCGAGGCCGCCGCCTGCGAGGCCCGCGCCAGCCCGATGCACAGGCCCAGTTGCAGGCCCATGAAGGCAGGCCGCACGCGCGGCAGGAACTGGTTGGCATCGGCATGGATGAGGTCGGCCGGCCCCGTCTCCAGCCCATCGATGGACAGCGCCGCCGTGTGGCTGCCGCGCAGCGCGATCAGGTCCAGGTCCGCGCTGCGCACCATGCCCGCCGCCTCGCAGGGCAGCGCGGCCACGAAGGGGCTCGCGCCATCGGCCCCTGCGACGGCCACGGCCACCACGAAGCCTTCGGGCAGCAGGTTGGTGGCCCAGGGCACGCGCCCGCCCAGGCGCAGGGCGCCGCCCTCGCCGGGCCGGGCCTGCACCTGCAGCGCCTCGATGCCGCCCAGGTATTTCATCGCGTTGGACAGGCCCGTGGCGCCGGCGCGCCGGCCCTGCAGCAGGTCGGGCAGCCAGCGCCGGCGCAGCGCCGCGTTGGGCGACTGCAGCAGGTATTCGATGAAGGCCCGCTGCGCCCAGAAGACAAAGGCCGCCGCCAGCGAGTGCCCGGCCACGGCCGCGATGGCCTCCAGCGCATCGCCTTGCGTGCCGCCCTGCCCGCCTTCTGCGGCGGGCACGCCCAGTCCGAACAGGCCCTGGCCGGCCAGGCGCGGCAGCACCTCGTGCGCGTGGGCGCTGTCCGCATCCAGCGACTCGGCATGCGCATCCAGCCATTGGCGCAGCGGCTCAGCCAGCATGGCTGCTCTCCTGCGGCCGTTGTCGGAACTGCGCGGGCAGATAGGGCTGCAGCTGCGGATTGACCGGGCTTTGCGCCAGGCTGTTGGCGAAGTTGCACAGCGTGGCCAGGCTGATGCCCAGGACCACCTCCAGCGCCTGCTGTTCGCTGAAGTCCCAGCCACGGAAGTCGGCCAGGGCCGCGTCGGGGACCGCGCCGCGCGTGGCGATCACGGCCTCGGCGAAGCGGCGCACGGCATCCAGGCGCGGCTGGCCCGTGTCCTGGCCGTCCTGCAGCGCGATCACCTCGCTGCGCGACAGGCCGGCCTGCCTGCTGGCCAGCTTGGTGTGGCCGGCCACGCAGAAGTCGCAGCCATGGATGCGCGCGGCGGTGATCTGCACCACCTCGCGCTCGGCCAGCGTGAGCTGGGCGCGCGCATTGATCTGGCCCACGGTGACATAGGTCTCCAGCGCCTGGGGCGAGTTGGCCAGGATGGCGATCAGGTTGGGCAGGAAGCCGTTGGCGGCCAGGGCGCGTTCCACGAAGGGGCGGCTGGCCTCGGGGGCGGTCTCGGGGGTGTGCAGGGTCAGGCGTGCCATGGTGTCAGGTCATCAGGTTCAGGCGATGGCGCCATGATCGGCCGCGCCCTCTTCGTCATCAATGGCCCGGCGTCGCGGATTTATGCCCGAGCGTGTCAAATGCCCCGGCGCCGCTTCAGCAGCAGCGTGCGCAGGCCTTTTGCCAGGCCCCGGGCTGCTCGCCCATCACCCGCTTGAAGGCACGCGAGAAGGCGGCATAGGACTCGTAGCCCACGGCCCCGGCCACCTGGCCGATGGCCTCGCCCTGGGCCAGGCGGCGCGCCGCCAGCTGCATGCGCAGCAGCAGCAAAAATTGCTGGGGCGGCAGGCCGCAGGCCTCGGCGAACTGGCGAAAGAACGTGGCGCGCGACAGGCACACGCGCGCGGCCATGTCGGCCACGGTCCAGTTGCGGCCGGGCTCGCGCAGCAGGTCGGCCACCAGCGGCGCGAAGCCCGGCCTGCGCAGCAGGCTCCAGATGCCGCGCGCCCGCGCATCGCCATGCGCCAGCTCGCGCAGGCCATAGAAGAACAGCAGGCCCACGAGCCGGTCCATCACGGCCGAGGGCTCGGTGCCCGTGCGCAGCGCCTCGGCGCGCATCAGGTCGAACAGGGCCGAGGCGCCGCTGCTCGCCTGCGCGTCGCCGCGCAGCACCAGGTGGTCGGGGAAGGCATCGGCCAGCAGGCCGCGCATGGGGCCCTCGAAGTTGAAGAAGCCGCAGGCCAGCGCCGTCTCTCCCAGGCCGGCCTCGCCAGTGATGGGGCGCATGGCCTGCGGCGCGCAGGCCATGCCGGGGTCGGCATAGGGCGAAATGAAATGCGGCACATCGCGCGACAGGAAGACGCCGTCGCGCGGCTGCAGTTGCACCGAGGGCTGGCCCGGCAGGTGCAGCCAGCAGCGCCCGCCGAGGATCAGGTGGAAGCTGGCCCGCGCGCGCCCCGCCGTCGAGGCCCGCCAACGGCCGCAGTACTGGCCGACGTGAAAGACGCTGGCGCGCCACTGCAGGCCGCTGAGCAGGCCGTCGATGACGCGATCGACCTGGGCTTCGGCCGCATTGTCGGTGGCAGGATCGGGTTGCACGGAAGCAGGGGTTGCAAGAGAGTCGGACCCGCCAGTATGGCGATGCCGGGCGCCAGGGCGAACGAATCTTTGGGCATATGCTTGTGGCCCGCAGCGATATCGGCCCCGGCACTCAGTCCGGCTGGATGCCCGCGTCCCTGATCACCGCCGACCAGCGCGCCACCTCCTGCGCGATCTGCTCCCGGGCCTGCCCGGGCGTGGTGAAGGCAGGCATGGCGCCCTGGGCGGCCAGGGCGTCGCGGACGTCCTGCCTCTCCAGGGCCTGCCGCAGCGCGGCGTTGAGCCGGGCGACGACGGGCTCGGGCGTTCCTGCCGGCGCCAGCAGGCCGAACATCGAGGTGATCTCGAACCCCGCCAGCCCCGCCTCCGCCGCCGTCGGTATCGCGGCGGCGGACGGCACGCGCTGCGCCGTGGTCACCGCCAGGCCGCGCAGGCGCCCGGCCTTGATGAAGCCCTGCGTGGCGGGCAGCGTGTCGAAGACCACATCCACCTGGCTGGCCATCAGGTCATGCAGGGCGGGCGTACTGCCCTTGTAGGGCACATGGGTCAGTTGCACGCCCGTCTGCCGCTTGAACAGTTCGGCCGCCAGATGCTGGGGCGAGCCATTGCCCGACGAGCCGTAGTTCAGCCCGCCCGGCGTTGCCTTGGCCAGGGCGATGAACTCGGCCAGGCTGGCCGAGGCCACCGAAGGCCCGACGGTGACCACCAGCGGCACCCGGCCCACGATGGCGATGGGCGCAAAGCTGCCGTCCATGGTGAAGCCCGCCGTCGATGCCATGAGCACGCTGTTGATCGAGTGGCTGGTCAGCGCGCCCAGCAGCAGCGTGTAGCCATCGGGCTTTTCCCTGGCCACGGCCGCAGCGCCCAGGTTGCCCGAGGCGCCCGGCCGGTTTTCCACCACCACCGGCTGGCCCATGGCCTGCGACAGCCGCTGGCCGACCAGGCGGCCGATCACGTCGGTGGCGCCGCCCGGCGTGAAAGGGATGACCAGCCGGATGGCCCGGGCGGGGTAGCCGGCCTCGGCGATGGCGGGCGATGCCAGGGCCGGGCCCAGCGCCAGCAGCGCGGCGCCCAGGACGGCGCGCCGGCTCGGCGGGTGTGTGCAGCGGGTGCGGCAGATGGCGGCCATGGCGGTCTCCTCGGGTCGGGCCGGATGAACGGGTCCGGCAGGCGATCAGGACATGGCCGCATGTTTTGCCAATTAGATTATTAATAATATAGGTGATAACGACGACAGTGATTCCACGCCGCCAGGCTATCCTCGCGGCGGCACGGCCCCGCCCGCCCATCCACCGACCCCGCAGCATTGCTGCCAGCCCGCCATGAACGACGACTCCAGGACGCCCCCGCAGGACCACGACATCGCCCCCGCCGACGCAGCCACCGGCATCTCCCAGGGGCTGACCGACTACGGCGACCGGGGCTTTTCGCTGTTCCTGCGCAAGGCCTTCATCAAGGGCGCGGGCTACACGGACTCGGCGCTGCAGCGGCCCGTCATCGGCATCGCCAACACCGGCAGCGGCTACAACCCCTGCCATGGCAATGCGCCCCAGCTCATCGAGGCGGTCCGGCGCGGCATCCTGATGGCGGGCGGCCTGCCCATGGACTTTCCGACCATCTCGGTGCACGAGAGCTTCTCGGCGCCGACCAGCATGTACCTGCGCAACCTCATGTCCATGGACACCGAGGAAATGATCCGCGCCCAGCCCATGGATGCCGTGGTGCTCATCGGCGGCTGCGACAAGACCGTGCCGGCCCAGCTCATGGGCGCGGCCTCGGCGGGCATCCCGGCCATCCAGCTGATCACCGGGTCCATGCTCACGGGCTCGCACCGCGGCGAGCGCGTGGGCGCCTGCACCGACTGCCGCCGCTACTGGGGAAAGTTCCGCGCCGAAGAGATCGGCGCCCGCGAGATCGCCGACGTGAACGACCAGCTGGTGGCCAGCGTGGGGACCTGCTCGGTCATGGGAACCGCCAGCACCATGGCCTGCATCGCCGAGGCCCTGGGCATGACGGTGCCCGGCGGCGCCTCGCCGCCGGCCGTCACGGCCGACCGCATCCGCATCGCCGAGCAGACCGGCGCCGAGGCCGTGCGCATCGCCCGCGAGCGCCTGACCATCGACCGGATCCTCACGCCCGCCGCCTTCGAGAACGCCCTGCGCGTGCTGCTGGCCATCGGCGGCTCCACCAACGCGCTGGTGCACCTGGCGGCCATCGCGGGGCGCCTGGGCTACGACATCGACCTGCAGGCCCTGGACCGCATGGGGCGCGAGACGCCGGTGCTGCTGGACCTCAAGCCCTCGGGCGAGCACTACATGGAGGACTTCCACCACGCGGGCGGCATGGCCACGCTGCTGCGCGAACTCAGGCCGCTGCTGAACCTGGACGCCCTCACCGTCACGGGCCGCACGCTGGGCGAGGAGATCGAACGCGCGGGCCCCGGCTTCGCGCAGGACGTGGTGCGCCCGCGCGCCAACCCCATCTACCCCCAGGGCGGCATCGCCGTGCTGCGCGGCAACCTCGCGCCGGGCGGCGCCATCATCAAGCAGTCGGCGGCCCATCCCCGGCTCATGGAGCACGAAGGCCGCGCCGTGGTGTTCGAGAACGCGGCCGACCTCGCCGCGCGCATCGACCGCGAGGACCTGGACGTGACGGCCGACGACATCCTGGTGCTCAAGAACATCGGCCCCAAGGGCGCGCCCGGCATGCCCGAGGCCGGCTACATCCCCATCCCGCGCAAGCTGGCGCGCGCAGGGGTCAAGGACATGGTGCGCATCTCCGACGGGCGCATGAGCGGCACGGCCTTCGGCACCATCGTGCTGCATGTGACGCCTGAATCCGCCGTGGGCGGCCCGCTGGCCCATGTGCGCAATGGCGACCGCATCGCGCTGTCCGTGTCCCGGCGCGAACTGGCCCTGAAGGTGGACGACGGGGAACTGGCCCGGCGCGCCCGCGAACATCCGGTCGCCGAGCCCACGGCCGAGCGCGGCTACCGCAAGCTGTTCCTGGCCAGCGTCAACCAGGCGGACCAGGGCGTGGACTTCGGCTTCCTGCGCGGCGCCACCGGGCGCGGGCGCATTCCGCGCACGCCCGGCTAGCCCGGCGCAGGCGGGCAGTTCGGACAAAATGGCGTCTTTGTCCCACTGCGCCCCTGCCCGATGGTCCCAGCCGCCTCTGCGTCGATGTCCCTGCAAGCCGAGAACGGCGCCCACGCCCATGACGCCCTGGCCGCCATGGTGGCCGCCATCGAAGAGGACGTGGTCTTCGGCCGCCTGCATCCGCGCGAGCGCCTGGTCGAGGACGAGCTCATGGCCCGCTTCGACGTCAAGCGCCACATCGCCCGCGAGGCCCTGGCCGCGCTGGACCGCATGGGCCTGGTCGAGCGCCGCAAGAATGTGGGCGCCCTGGTGCGCTCGTTCTCCACCCAGGAAGTCGAGGAGCTGTATGCGCTGCGCCGCCTGCTGGAGACGGAGGCCGCCCGCAAGATCCCGCTGCCCGTGGCGCCCGAGCGGCTGGAGCGCCTGCAGGCGATCCAGCGCCAGCACGATGCCGCCGTGGCCGATGGCAATGCGCGCCAGGTCTTTCGCATCAACCTCGCCTTCCACCAGGAGCTGTTCGCGCTGGCCGGCAACGAGACGCTGCGCAAGGCCATCGCGGAATACGCGCGCCAGACCCATCCCATCCGCTTCGCCTCGCTGGTCTCCCCCGCATACCGCGAGCGCGCGCGCCAGGAGCACTGGCAGATGATCGAGGCGCTGCGCGCCCAGGACCGCAAGGCCCTGGTCCGGCTGTGCTCCCAGCACCTGCTGCCCTCGCGCGATGCCTACCTGGACGCCCAGTTGCAGCGGCTGTAGGGGCCCGGCCCCTGCTCAGCGGTAGAAGGCCGACGGCGGTGCCCCGAAGTGCCGCCGGAACATGGCGGCGAACGCACTCTGGCTGGCATAGCCGCAATCGAGGGCGATGTCGATGATGCGCTCGCCCGCCGCGATGCGGCGCAGCGCGAACAGCAGCCGCGCCTGGCCGCGCCATTGCGCAAACGGCATGCCGGTCTCCTGCACGAACAGGCGCTGCAGCGTCTTGGCGCTGACGCCCAGCTCCCGCGCCCAATCGGTGCAAGTGGCCGTGTTGGCGGGATCGTCCACCAGCGCGTCGCAGACCTGGCGCAGTCGCGGGTCGGCCGGCGCCGGCAGGTGCAGCGGCAGCACCTCGGCCGCGCGCAGCTCGTCGACCAGCAGGTGCATGAGCCGCTCGTCGCGGCTGCCAGCGGCATAGTCCAGCGGCACCTGCACCGCCGCCACCACCAGTTCGCGCAGCAGCGGCGACACGTTGACCACGCAGGTCCGCGCGGGCAGGTCCGCGAAGGCGGTGGCATCGATGTAGGCCGTGCGCATCTTCACGTCGCCCGACATGCGCACATCGTGCTCGGCCCCGGCCACGATCCACAGGCCCCGGTTGGGCGGCACCAGCCACGAGCCCCCGGCCAGCCGCACCGACATCACGCCCTCGATGGCATGCAGCAGCTGGCCGCGCGGATGCGCATGCCAGCCCGTGGACGTGCCATGGGCCCAGTTGGCCTCCATGGCCGCCATGGGGCGGCCGGTCTGGTGGTAGCGCAGGTAGCGGCGGGGCAGGTCGGCAGCCATGGCGGGTGGACGCAGCGGTGGGCGGGACGCTGGGTGCGGGAGGATGTCCCAATCTCTACAAACTAGTTCAGTATAGAGCGAGACAGACGCAGGCCCGCCCTCTATCGTGGGCACATTGCGCGTTGACCCCCGTCAAAACCAGACTTCCATACAGACGGCGCCGCCTCCGGTCGGCCCTTTCCTTTCATGACCAGCAACAACCCTTCGCTCGATGCGGCACGCGACTTCGCCGCCCCCCAGCCCCCGGCCGGCACCGCCCACCAGGGCTTCGTGCTGCGCATCGTCGGCGCCGCCGCCTTCGCCCACCTGCTCAACGACCTGATCCAGGCCGTGCTGCCGGCCGTCTACCCCATGCTCAAGACGCAGTTCTCGCTGAGCTTCGCGCAGATCGGCTGGATCTCCCTCGTCTACCAGGTCACGGCATCGCTGCTGCAGCCCTGGATCGGCCTGCACACCGACAGGCACCCCAAGCCCTACCTGCTGCCCCTGGGCATGGCCGTCACCCTGGCGGGCGTCGGGCTGCTGGCCCTGGCCGGCAGCTATCCCATGCTGCTGGTGGCCGCTTCGCTGATCGGCGTGGGATCGTCCACCTTCCACCCCGAGGCCTCGCGCGTGGCGCGGCTGGCCTCGGGCGGGCGCTTCGGCACGGCGCAATCGACCTTCCAGGTGGGCGGCAACACGGGCTCGGCCATCGGCCCGCTGATGGTCGCGGCCATCGTCATCCCCTTCGGCCAGCACGCCATCGCCTGGTTCATGCTCGTGGCCCTGCTGGCCATCTGGGTGCTGATGCGCATCACCCACTGGCGCCTGCACCATGCGCCGGCCCGGGTCGTGGCCGCGGGCGCCCACGCGCTGAACACCCTGGACCGCGCCCAGGTCATCCGCGCCATCGCCGTCATCTGCGTGCTGATGTTCGCCAAGTTCGTCTACATCGCGGCCTTCGCCAACTACTTCACCTTCTACCTGATCGAGCGCTTCGCCCTGCCCGTGCAGCAGTCGCAGCTGGTCCTGTTCGCCTTCCTGGCCGCCGTGGCCGCGGGCACCTTCGCTGGCGGCCCCGTGGGCGACCGCATCGGGCGCAAGGCCGTCATCTGGGTGTCCTTCCTGGGCGTGGCACCCTTCGCCCTGCTGCTGCCCCACGCCGACCTGTTCTGGACCACCGTGCTGTCCATCGTCATCGGCCTGGTCATGTCCTCGGCCTTCGCCGCGCTCGTGGTCTACGCCCAGGAAGCCGTGCCCGGCCGCGTGGGCCTGGTCTCGGGCCTGATGTTCGGCCTCATGTTCGGCATCAGCGGCCTGGGCGCCGCCGCCATGGGCAACCTGGCCGACACCCACGGCATCGTCCGGGTCTACCAGCTGGTCGCGTTCCTGCCCCTGCTGGGCCTGGCCACGGCCTTCCTGCCGCAGACGCGGGCAAGGCGCTGAGGGGGCGTTGCTACGGGCGCAGCCGCTGCCGGTACGCCGCAGGCGTCTCGCCAAACGTGCGCCTGAACAGGCCGATGAAGGCGCTGGCCGTGGCATAGCCCAGGTCCAGCGCGATGTGGTTCACCGGCGCGCCGGCGGCCAGCATCTCCAGCGAGCGCATCAGCCGTGCGCGCTGGCGCCAGGCGGTGAAGCTGAAGCCGGTTTCCGAGACAAAGCGCCGGCTCAGCGTGCGCGCGCTGACGGCGGCCCAGCGGGCCCAGCTCTCCAGGTCGCGCGCATCGGCCGGATCGGCGATCAGCGCGCGGGCGATGCGCTGCAGGCGCGGATCCCTGGGCAGGGGCAGGCCCAGCGGCTCCACGGGCAGGGTGCGGATCTCGTCCAGGATCACCGCCATCACATGGGCGCGGGCCTGGTCCGCCGATGGTCCCGACTGCACGGGCTGCGTGGGCACGCCCTGCTGCCAGCCCCAGCCCGCCGCGCGCAGCACGGCCTCGCGCAGCAGGCCGGATGCGCGGATGGCGCAAGGCCGCTGCGGCAGGTCGGCGCAGGCCGATTCGGCCACATAGACGCTCCACCCGTGGAAGGGGCCATGGGAGCGGCCCGAATGCAGCTGATGCGGCGGCAGCCACACGGCATGGATGGCGGGCACCACCCAGACCGCGTCCTCCACGCCCACCGACAGCAGCCCGCGCAGCGAGCCGAACAACTGGCCGCGCGCATGGCGGTGCAGTGCGGAGGCCAGTTCCTCGCGCTGGCTGCCCTCGGCCGCGATCAGCACGGGCCCATCGGCACGGTCCACCTGGCTGACCAGTTCAAGAATGGCATCGGGCATGGCGTCTTTGAGCTATTTGTTGGCCGATCCAGTCTACAGCCGCCAAGGTCTTTGTTCTTACGCTTGCGCCATGCACACTGAATACACCGTACTTGCAGACGCTCCAGGCCAGGCCGTCGAACTGGATGCGCTCTATGCCGCGCCGGCGCAAAGAATCCAGAAGGCCGTGCGCGACCGCCTGGCGGACTTTCACGAGGCCTACCTGCGCCAGGCCCGCTTCTTCTGCCTGGCCACGGCCAGCGATCGCGGCATGGACGTCTCGCCGCGCGGCGGGCCGCCGGGCTTCGTGCACGTGCTTGACGAACGCACCCTGGCCTTCGCCGACTGGCCGGGCAACAACCGCATCGAATCGCTGCGCAACCTGCAGGCCGACGACCGGCTGGCCATGGTCTTCCTGTTCCCGGGGCTGGATGTCTTCCTGCGCATCAACGGGCGCGGCCGCATCTGCACCGATCCGCCCCTGCTGCGTGAGCTGGGCGAGGACCGCGGCGTGCCCAAGACGGCCACCGTGGTCCTCATCGACGAAGTGCTGATGCACTGCGGCAAGGCCATCCACCGCGCGGGCCTGTGGAGCGACGAGGCGCGCCTGGACCGCGACGCCCTGCCCTCCATCGGCCAGATCATGGCCGCGCTGGCGCGCATGGACGATGGCGAGGCCCGGATGGATGCCGCCCAGCAGCGGCAGATCGACGCCCACTACGCCCATGCCGTGCGGCACGACCTCTACTGATGGAACGGAGCCGGTGCGGCATGTTGCCGCCGCCTCCAATGGGGGAGGTGGCGCTCAGTCCATGGCCTGGCGGCGCAGGCGCTCGTACTCGGCACGGGGCAGCGGCCGGGCATCGGGCCGGCCCAGGTCCTCCATGGCGATGCGGTAGGTTTCGCGTGCGCTCCAGGCCGCAGCGGCGGCGATCACGGTGATGCCGAAGGCCAGCGCGCCCACGGTCAGCCAGATGCTGGAAGCGCCCGGGGGCGCCACCGCGGCGAACAGCGCCGGCAGCATGGCGGTGATGGCGGTGCCGATGTTCTGCGAGATGGCCATGGCCGACACCCGCGCGCGCATGGGAAACAGCTCGGGAAAGAAGCTGGGAAAGATGGCGTTGTACCCCTGGTAGACCACGCCCCACATCAAGAGCGACATGACGATGGCCAGCGCCACGTGGTGGATGCTGATGGCGTACAGGTAGCCGAAGGCCAGCAGCCCCGATAGCAGGGCACCCACGATGATGGGCGGGCGGCGGCCGATGCGGTCCGACAGATTGCCGATCACGGGAATGACGAGCACCGCGAGGATGTTGCCGAGCACGGGAATCCACAGGTAGACATCCTTGGCGAAGCCGATGCCGTAGGCCGGCTGCACCGCGTAGGCCGCGCCGAAGATGGTGGCCACGACGGGGATCACGTTCATCAGCGCCATGAGCACCACGCGCAGCATGTCGGGCGAATGGTGGCGGAAGGCGTCAGCGATGGGCGAGCGCGCCTTTTGCGTCTTGTCCTGCACGAAGACCGGGGTCTCGTCGACCTCGCGGCGGATGATCCAGCCCACGATGATGACGACGAAGCTCAGCAGGAACGGGATGCGCCAGCCCCAGCGGTTGAAGTCCTCGGCGGGCATGTAGTGCGCCAGCGGCAGGAACACGGCGGCGGCCAGGATCTGGCCGGCCTGCACGCCCTGCAGCGTGAAGCTGGCAAAGAAGCCGCGCCGCCCCATGGGCGCATGCTCCAGGATCATGGAGCTGGCGCCCGAGATCTCGCCGGCCACGGCAAAGCCCTGCACCAGGCGGCACAGCACCAGCAGCGCGGGCGCCCACAGGCCGACCTGGTCATAGGTGGGCAGCAGGCCCACGGCGATGGTGGAAAAGCCCATCAGGAACATGCACAGCACCAGCACCTGCTTGCGTCCCCGGGTATCGCCCAGGTGGCCCAGCACGAAGGCCCCGACGGGCCGGGCCACGTAGCCCACGCCATAGGTGGCCAGCGAGGCGATGATGGCGATGGCCGGGTCGCCCTTGGGAAAGAAGATCTGCGGAAAGATCAGCGACGCGGCCGTGGCGTAGATGAAAAAGTCGTAGTACTCCAGCGCCGAGCCGATCCAGCCGCTGGCGGCCGCCTTCTTCGATTGGCCACGGGCCTGGGGCCCGTGCGCCCTGGCAGTGCCTGTTGTCATGGTCTTGTCTCCTTTTCATGGATGCGCGATGAGGCCGGGGCGCCTCGCGGCCCCGGCAGTGGATGGATGTCTGGATGAATGGATGAATGGGCGGGCGGGGGACCGCTCAGCCCGCGGCGGCCACGGCGCGGGCCGAGGCATGGCGCGCGGCCTGGTGCGCGAAGACGATGCCGGGCCCGATGGTGATGCCGGGCGCCGTGTAGACGCCGCCCATGATCGAGTGCATGTCGTTGCCCACGGCGTACAGGCCGGCAATGGGCCGGCCCTGCGCATCGAGCGCGCGCGCATCGCCGTCGGTGGCAAAGCCCTGGGCCGCGCCGATGTCGCCCGCGTACAGGCGCACGGCGTAGTAGGGGCCATGCTCCAGCGGGCCCAGGCAGGGATTCGGCCCCGGCCATTGCGCATCGCCCAGGTTGCGCTGGTAGGCGGTTTCGCCGCGCTGCCAGTCGCTGTCCGTGCCGCTGCGCGCCAGGGCGTTGAAACGCTCGACGCTCGCCTGCAGCCGCGCCCCGGGCATGCCCAGCGCCTGGGCCAGGCCGGCCAGCGTGTCGGCGCGCACCAGGTAGCCATCGGCCAGGAAGGGGCCCAGCCCCTTGCCGCCCGGGCGCACCATGCCGATGCCATAGCGGCGCAGCGCAGCCGCGTCGCAGACCAGGAAGGCCGCGGCATCTTGCTGCTGTCGCATGGCCAGCGCGAACAGGTGGTAGGACGTGCTTTCGTTGACGAAGCGCTCGCCCGCCGCGTTGACCGCCAGCATGCCCGGCTTGGCGCGGTCCATCACGAAATGGGGGAAGACGGCGACGCTGCCGTCCGGCCGGCGGCGGCGCGAGACCGGGGCCCAGAAGGCCGGACTCAGCGCACCGTCCGCATAGCGCGCGCCCACGGCTTCGGCCAGTGCATGGGCCTGGCCCGTATGGCCGGGGGCGCCCGGGCAGCTGGCCATGTCGGCGCCGGGCAGCAGCGCCTGGCGGCGCTGCGGATGGCGGTTGAAGCCGCCGCTGGCCAGGACCACGCCGCCGCGCACCGCCACGCGGCGCTCCAGCCCTGCCTGCTGCAGCAGCACGCCGTCCACGCCGCCCTCCCCCGCGCTGCCGCCGCGCAGCAGCTGCGAGGGCCGTGCCTGCAGGGCCAGCGTCACATGGGGAAGGCGCGACAGCGACAGCAGCAGCCGCCCCACCAGCGCATTGCCCATGACCAGCCGCGTGCCGCGCGGATGGCTGAGCCGGTCGCGCCCATGCCGGGCCACGATGCGCAGCGCGTGCTTCAGCGATGCCAGCGAGCGGCCCATGCCCAGCAGGTGGTTGATGTCGGTGCGGTCCACCATCATGCCGCCCAGCACCGTGAATTCGGGAATCGGGGGACGCACCAGCGCGAACAGCGGCCCCAGCAGGCGGCCGTCGAAGGGCAGCGGCTCCAGCGCACGCCCGGCCACGGTCGATCCGTCCAGCTCGGAGAGGTAGTCGGGATGCCGCGCATACGGGCGAAAGCGCACCTCGGTGCGCTCTTGCAGCAGCGAGATGGCCGCGGCGCCGTTGTCCAGGAAGGCCTGGCGCAGGCCGGCCGGCGTGCGTTCGCCGATGGCGTTGGCCAGATAGCGCGCGGCCTGTTGCAGCGTATCGGCGCCGTTGACGGTGGCGCCCTGGCGCGTGCCCGGCACCCAGCAGGTGCCGGCCGACAGCGCCGTGGTGCCGCCGACGAATTCCGTGCTCTCGACCAGCAGCACCTCGCGGCCTTCGAGCGCGGCGAACAGGGCCGCCGCCATGCCGGCGCCGCCCGCGCCGACCACCACCACGTCGAAGGCGCTGCCCTCGCGCAGCGCGTCCAGCCGGTGCAGCAGCCTCATGGACGCGGCTCCACGAGGAATTCGACCATCAGGTCGCGCACCCGGGCGAACATGTCGGCTCCGGTGGCCGTGCCCAGGCCGCGCCCGCGGGCGGCGGCAATCAGGGGCGTCACGGCCGGCTGGGTGATGACGCAGCCGACAAAGGCGCCGTCCTGCAGCCGCTGCACCTGCAGGGGCAGCGGATCCCCCTCGCGCATGCCCACGGGCGAGGCATTGACCACCAGGCCGTAGCCGGCCGGATCGCTGCTGCCCCTGCCCACCGGGCACTGGCCCAGGCCCGCCAGGCGCTGCACCAGCGCGTCGCGGCGCGTGGCATCGGCGTCGTGGATGTCCAGCTGCGCCACGCCGGCCATGACGAGTGCGTGCGCAATGGCCGAGCCCGCCCCGCCCGCGCCCACGAGCAGCGCACGGCGGCCCCGGGGCTCGCAGCCCCGGTCGCGCAGCGCCGCCACATAGCCCAGCCCGTCGAACATGTCGCCATGCCAGCTGCCGTCGGCATTGCGGCGCATGGTGTTGACCGCCCCCAGGAAGGCCGAACGCTCGGACAGCGTGGCGCACAGCGCGCTGATGGCGAGCTTGTGCGGCACGGTGACGATGATGCCGTCCACATTCCTGGCCAGGGACACGCCGGCCAGCCAGGCGGCCAGATCGGCCGGTGCCACATGGGCGGGCATGACCATGGCATTCATGCCGCGCTGGGCGAAGGCCTGGCTGACGCCCAGCGGGGATTTCACCTGCGCAATGGGATCGCCGACGATGAAGTGGACGCGCGTGGCGCCATCGAGAACAGGCTCGGACATGGGGTGTCTCCTGGAATGGGAAATCGGTGGGCGGCATTGAATGCCGCATTTTTTGGAACGATGTTCAATTATTGAATGATGTTCCATTTTTGTCTAGAATCGCGGCACAGGAGATGAACCCCCATGCATGAAAACCCCGATACCTCTTGCCGCCCGGCCGCCCTGCGGCCGGTGGCGGCCCCGGGCCGGGGAATCTTGTACGCTGCCCCCTGCTTCCACGAACGTCACAAGAGACATCCCCTATGAGCAGCGTCCTCGAACGAACCCTCGGCATATTCGAACTGCTGGCCCGCCACGGCGAAGGCCTGGAGCTGGCCGCCATCGCCGACACCCTGAACATGCCGCGCAGCGCCGCGCACCGGCTGCTGGCCGAGCTGGCGCGCTGCGGCTATGTGCGCCAGCCGCGCGAGCAGGGCATGTACATGCTCACGACCAAGCTGCCCTCGCTGGGCCTGTGCTTTCTGGGCCACAGCGGCATCGTCGATTTCTCGCAGCCGCTGCTGGACCGCCTGGCCGAAGTGTCGGGCGAGCTGGCGCGGCTGTCGGTCATCGACGGCAACCGCCTGACCTGGGTGGCGCGTGCCCAGGGCGCACGCCAGGGCCTGCGCTACGACCCGGACATGGGCAGCGATGCACGCCTGTCGTGCTCCTCCTCGGGCCTGGCCTGGATGGCGGCCCTGCCGGACGACGAAGCCATCGCGCTGGCCACCGGCCAGGGCCTGGGCCAGCCCGAGGAATACGGCCCCAACGCGCCCCGCACCCTCCAGGACATGATGGCCATGGTGCATGCCACGCGCGAGCGCGGCTTCAGCATCACCGTCGATACCTACACGCCGGGCCTGAGCGCCATGGCCGCGGTCGTGCAGCCCGCGGGCCGCGCGCCGATCGGCGCCATCACCATCGCCGGACCCACGGTGCGCTTCACCGAGGAGCGCATGCGCGCCCTGGGTCCCGAACTGATGGAGGTGGCCGCGCAGATGGCCGCCGCCAGCGCCAGCTCGCCCTTCTTCCAGAAAACCGCGCAGGGCGGCCCGCCAGGGCGCCTGCCGATCTACGCCGTCTGAGCGGCCTTCTTGCCCATGCCAGCAGCCCACCGCCACGATGCTTTCCCACCCGCCGGCACGGCCGCACCGCCGGCCCTGCAATGCGACCTGCTGGTCATAGGCTCGGGCGCGGGCGGCCTGTCCAGCGCCGTCACGGCCGCGCAGCTGGGGCTGAAAGTCATCGTGGTGGAAAAAGAAGCGCAGTTCGGCGGCACCACGGCCTGGTCGGGAGGCTGGATGTGGGTTCCCGGCAATCACCTGGCACGCGCGGCCGGCCTGCGCGAGCCGCCGGACAGGCCGCTGGACTATCTGCGCCACGAACTGGGCGAGCGCTTCGACGAAGCCCTGGCCCGCACCTATCTGGCCCAGGCCCCGCGCATGCTGGAATTCTTCAGCGAACGCACGGCACTGCGCTTCATCGACGGCAATGCCATTCCCGATTTCCATGGCCGCAACCCGCACGCGGCCGAAGGCGGGCGCTCGGTCTGCGCCGCCCCCTTCGACGGCCGCCGCCTGGGCCCGCGCCTGCATGACCTGAAGCCGCCGCTGGCCGAGACCACGCTATGGGGCATGGGCATTGCCTCGGGCCGCGAACTGCGCCACTTCCTGGACGCGCGCCGCTCGGCGGCGTCGCTGTGGCATGTGGCGCGGCGGCTGGCAGGCCACGCGCGCGACCTGCTGCTGCACGGGCGTGGACGGCACCTGGTCAATGGCAATGCGCTGGTGGCCGCGCTGGCCGCCTCGGCGCTGGAGGCGGGCGTGCAGATCCTGACCTCCCATCCCGCGCGCCGCCTGCGCATGCAGCACGGCCGCGCCACCGGCGCCGACATCCAGTCGCCCGACGGCCCGCTGTCCATCGAGGCCCGCTGCGGCGTGGTGCTGGCCTGCGGCGGCTTTCCCCACGATGCGCGGCGCAAGGCCGAGCTGCTGGCGCACGCGCCCACGGGCGGCGAGCATTTTTCGGCGGCTGCGCGCGGCAACACCGGCGACGGCCTGGACATGGGCGAAGCGGCGGGCGGCCATGTGGTCCGCAGCCTGCGGCAGGCGGCGGCGCTGGCGCCCGTCTCCCTGGTGCCGCGCGCCGATGGCAGCACCGCGCATTTTCCGCACCTGATCGAGCGCGCCAAGCCGGGCCTGATCGCCGTGCGCAGCGACGGACGGCGCTTCGGCAACGAGGCCGACTCCTACCACGACTTCATGCAGGCCCTGCTGGATGCCACGCCGGCGGGCGAGCCCGTGCAGGCCTGGCTGCTGTGCGACCGCGATTTCTTCGCCCGCTTCGGCCTGGGCGCGGCCAAGCCCTGGCCCCTGCCCAGCGCGCGCTGGCTGCGCCATGGCTATCTGCGGCGCGGCCGCACGCTGGATGAACTGGCCCACGCCTGCGGCATCGATGCGCCGCGGCTGCAAGCCACCGTGCAGCGCTACAACGCCATGGCCCGCGAAGGGCGCGATCTGGACTTCGCCAAGGGCGAGACCGCCTACAACCGCGTGCAGGGCGAAGCCCGCCCGGGCCTGCCCAATGCCTGCATGGCGCCGCTGGCGCGCGGCCCGTTCTATGCGGTGCGCATCGTGGCCGGCAGCCTGGGCACCTTCGCCGGGCTGCGCACCGACGGCCAGGCCCGCGTGCTGGACGCGGACGGCCAGCCCATCGCCGGCCTGTATGCGGCGGGCAACGACATGTCCAGCATGATGGCCGGCCACTACCCCAGCGGCGGCATCACCCTGGGGCCGGCCATGGCCTTCGGCTTCATCGCCGGCCACCATGCGGCCGGCGTGCCGCTCGGCTAGCGCCTGCCACCGCTTTCCCGCACCTGCTTTTTCCACTGCCCCAGACCAAGGAGCCGACTCCATGCACTACGAACTCGCCACCCTGACCCCGCCCATGGGCACGGCCGGCACAGCCGCCACCAATGTCCAGTCCTTTTGCAACGCGCCCGAGGCGCAGGGCGAGCTGCTGGGCTGCTGGTCCACCGACATCGGCGTGCTCAACCAGATGATCGTGCTGCGCGGCTTTGCCACGCTGGAGCAGTTGCAGGCCGAGCGCGCGCGCACCCAGGCCAGCGCCAGCCCCTTCGGCTGCGGCGACATCTGCCAGCGGCTGGAACTGCACAGCTACCGCGGCTTTCCCTGGATGAAGCCGGTGCGCCCCTCGGCCGAATCGGGCATCCAGGGACCGGTCTACGAGATCCGCACCTATGGCCTGCGGCCCGGCGGCGCCCAGCCCACCATCGACCTGTGGGAGCAGGCCGTGCCGCTGCGCGAACGGCTGTCGCCCTGCGTGGTGGCCATGGTGGCGCTGGACGGCACGCCGCGCTTCACCAACATCTGGGCCTATCCCACGCTGGATGCGCGCAGCAAGGCCCGTGCCGACGCCGTGGCCCAGGGCATCTGGCCGCCCCGGGGCGGACCGGCCCACCTGACCACCGAAATGGTCTCCACCATTGCCCTGCCCACGGCGGTCTCGCCGCTCAAGTAGGAAGCGGCCATGGCACGACCACTGTCCCTCGCCTACCTGAGCGCGCACGGCTGCACGCCCGCCGAGGCCGTGCACGTCGCCGCCGAGGCCGGCTACGCCTTCGTGGGCCTGCGCCTGTGGCCCAATGCGCCCGGCGCCCCCTTCCAGGAACTGCTGGGCCGCCCCGGCATACTGCGCGAAACGCAGGCGGCGCTGCGCGACACGGGCGTGGGCGTGTTCGACCTGGAGATCATCCGCATCGACGCCGACTTCGAACCGCACCGCTGGGATGCGCTGCTCGATGCCGCCGCCGCGCTGGGCGCGCGCGCCTTCCTGGTCGCGGGCGATGACCGCGACGAAGCGCGGCTGGCTGCGAACTACGCCCGCCTGTGCGAGCGGCTGCGGCCGCTGGGCATGACGGCGGACCTGGAGTTCATGCCCTGGACCGCCGTGCCCGACGCACGCAGCGCCCTGCGCGTGGTGGAGGCGGCGGGCCGCCCCGCCAATGCCGGCATCCTGGTGGACGCGCTGCACTTCGGCCGCTCCACCAGCACGCCGGACGACATCCGCGCCATCCCGCGCGAGTGGCTGCACTACGCGCAGATCTGCGACGCCGAGGCCGGCACCGGCTTCACCACCGAGCAGATGATCCACACCGCACGCTGCGAGCGGCTGCCGCCCGGCGAGGGCAGCATCGACCTGCCCGGCCTGTTCGCCGCGCTGCCCGCCGACCTGCCCGTCAGCGTGGAAGTGGTGCATATGGAACGCCAGGCCCGCCAGTCGCCACGGGACTGGGCGCGGCACTGCGCCGAGGCCGCCCGGCGCTTCGTGGGCGGAGCCGCCGGGGCTCAATAGCCCAGGTACAACGCGGCCAGCGCGATGGCCGCAGGCAGGGCCTGGATGTACAGGATCTTGCGGCTCGCGGTCGCCGCGCCGTACAGGCCGGCGGCCAGCACGCAGGCCAGGAAGAAGTACTGGATCTCCACCCCCTGCGCGCCCTTGGACAGGCCCCAGGCCAGGCCCGCCGCCAGGAAGCCGTTGTACAGGCCCTGGTTGGCGGCCAGCGTGCGGGTCTGCCCGGCGAACTCGGCCGTGGTGCCGAAGGCGCGGCGGCCGGCGGGCTTGTCCCACAGGAACATCTCCAGCACCAGGATGTAGACGTGGATCGCGGCAATGGCACCGATCAGCAGGGAAGCGAGCATGGTCTTGAGGGCGTGTGAGGGATGGAAAAAGGCCCGGCCATCCTATGCGAACGCTTTTGCGCCTTGCCAGCCCCCGGGCGACAGGCCGCCGAACGGGCCATCCGCCACAGGAAGCGGGCATGGCGTCCGCAAGCCGCCAGGTGTGGAAACAAAAAGACACAATCGCTGGCGTGCGCATGGTGCGCAATGGGCGTCCTTAAAATGACTGGGAATCATTCCCATTCCGTTTTCCCAATGCACTCCCCCCTCCACACGCTGACCCCGATCGCCGGGGCCCTGGCCCTTGCCTTGTCCACTGGCGCCGCCTGGGCCCAGACAGCCATGCCCGAACTGGGCACCATCACCGTCGAGGCCAGCGCCGACGCTTCTGCCGAAGGCCTGGCCAGGCCCTATGCAGGCGGCCAGGTGGCGCGCGGCGGGCGGGCCGGCATCCTGGGAACGCGCGACCACCTGGAGACGCCGTTCTCCATCACCAGCTACACCAGCGAGCTGATCCAGGACCGCCAGGCCAAGAGCGTGGGCGACGTGCTGCAAAACGACCCGTCCGTGCGCATGGCGCGCGGCTTCGGCAACTTCCAGGAGGCCTACTTCGTGCGCGGCTTCGTGCTGGGCTCGGACGACGTGGCCTACAACGGCCTGTACAGCCTGCTGCCGCGCCAGTACATCGCCACCGAACTGTTCGAGCGCGTGGAGCTGCTGCGCGGCGCCTCGACCTTCCTCATGGGCGCCAGCCCCAACGGTGGCGGCCTGGGCGGCAACATCAACCTGCTGCCCAAGCGCGCGGGCAGCGACCCGCTGTCGCGCGTGACGGCCGGCATCGCCAGCGGCGGCCAGGCCTTCGTGGCGGCCGACGTGGGCCGGCGCTTCGGCCCCGGCAACAGCACGGGCATCCGCCTGAACGCCGCGCACCGTGGCGGCGACACGGCCATAGCCCGGGAAAGCTCCAGGCTGGACCTGGTGTCCCTGGGCCTGGACTGGCGCAGCCGCAACGTGCGCCTGTCGGGCGACATCGGCTGGCAGGACAACCGCCTCAAGCGCACGCGCACCAACGTCACGCCGGCCGCAGGGCTGGCCGCCATCCCCTCGGCGCCCGATGCCTCCTCCAACTGGGCCCAGCCCTGGAGCTATTCCGACGAACGCGACCTGTTCGGCACGCTGCGCGGCGAGTGGGACATCAACGGCAACCTCACGGCCTGGGCCGCCTACGGCCTGCGCCGCAGCACGGAGAACAACGCGCTGGCCAACATCACGCTGGCGGCCACCGGCAACGGCGCAGCCACCGCCAGCCGCTTCGACAATGCGCGCAAGGACCGCGTGAGCACGGGCGAACTGGGCCTGCGCGCACGGCTGCAGACCGGCAGCGTGGGCCATGAGATCGTGGCCAGCTACTCGGCCTTCGACCTCAAGGTCTACAACGCCTACGGCATGAGCCTGGGCAATGCGCTCAACACCAATCTCTACCACCCCGGCTACTACGCCATCACGCCGCTCAACTACCTGGGCAACGACCTGTCCAACCCCGCCTACAACCGGGGCACCCGCCTGCACAGCTTCGCGCTGGGCGACACGCTGTCGCTGATGGACGGCCGCATGCTGGTGACGGCCGGCGTGCGCCGCCAGGCCATAGAGACGGATTCGGTCTCCTACCGCGTGGTCAGCGGCGGCGTGGTCACCAGCCCGGGCGGCGTGCGCACGGCCTATGACCAGAGCCGCACCAGCCCCGTGCTGGGCGCGGTGTTCAAGCTCACGCCCCAGGTGTCGCTGTACGGCAACTACATCGAGGGCCTGGCCCAGGGCGAAACAGCGCCGGCCCGTTCGGGCAACACCGTCATCGTCAACGCGGGCGAGCAGATGTCGCCCTACGTGACCAGGCAAAAGGAAGTGGGCGTCAAGTACGACGGCGGCAGGCTGGGCGGCGGCCTGGCCTTCTTCTCCACCGACAAGCCGCGCTCGCTGATCGACGGCAACCGCTTCACCTCGGCCGGCAAGGACCGCCACCAGGGCCTGGAGTTCAACGTCTTCGGCGAAGCCGCGCGCGGCCTGCGCCTGCTGGGCGGCGCCACCTGGCTGGACGCCAGGCAGGAAAGCACGGGCAATGCCAGCACCACCGGCAAGCGCGTCATCGGCGTGCCGCGCTTGCAGGCCACCGTGGGTGCGGAATGGGATGTGCCCGGCGTCAACGGCCTGACCGTGGACGGCCGCCTGGTGCACACCGGCGCCACCTATGCCAACGATGTCAACAGCCTGCGCGTGGCCGGCTGGAACCGGCTGGACCTGGGCGTGCGCTACCTGACCGAAGTCCAGGGCCGGCTGCTGACGCTGCGCCTGCGCGTGGACAACGTGGCCGACCGCAACTACTGGGCCTCGGTGGGCGGCTACCCGGGCTCGGGCTACATGACGCTGGGCGGTCCGCGCACGTTCTCGCTGAGCGCGAGCATGGATTTCTGAGGCGCAAGGCCCATGCCTTTGGGGGGATGGACCTGCTGAGCCGCGCTGATTTCGCTGACGATGGCGACCAAGGCTTCCAGTCCAATGCCTCCAAAGGCGGCGCACCTGAAACCGCTGCCCGCATTCAGGATTCCCGAGGTGGCCTGTCCGGCTCCGCTTCAGCCTGCGGGGGCGGCGCACTGGCCACACGCGGCAGCATCACGAGGATGACGATGGCCAGCAGCGTGGCCAGCAGCGCGATGGCCTCGCGCCCCAGACCGCAGGCCACGCCGATGGCGGCCGTCATCCAGATGCCGGCTGCCGTGGTCAGGCCCTGCACCTGCTCCTCGGAATCGCGCTTGATGATGGCGCCCGCGCCCAGGAAGCCCACGCCGGCCACCACGCCCTGGATCACGCGGCTCATGTCGGCGATGTGCATGCCGCCGCGCTCGGGCACCAGCACGAACAGCGCCGCGCCCATCGCGACCAGCATGTGGGTGCGCAGGCCGGCGGCCTTGCCCTTGTGCTCGCGCTCATAGCCCACGATGCCGCCCAGCAGGGCCGCCAGCAGCAGGCGCACCATGACGCGCGTGACTTCGGCCGCATCGGGCAGGCTGGAGAACTCCTCGGCCAGGGTCTCCGTCACTTCCTCCCACATGGCGTGCTCCTTTCCTGGGTTCTGTTTCAGACCTACGGATGGGAGCATGGCGTGGCCTGCATCGCAGCCAGGCCATCGCGGTTCGCCATCGGCTGTCAGCCAAACGCGCCCTGCTCAGGCCGCAGGCTTGTCCTGCTCCTTGGCGGGGACCGGCGCAGGCGCGGGCTCAGGCGCGGGCACCAGGCTCAGCATGTGCTGGGCCAGCGTCTCGTACAGCGGCCGGGCCAGCATGCGCGAGACCAGGCTGGCCAGCATGGCCGCCGCCATGAGGCTGAGCACCATGGAGTGGCCATCCACCATCTCCATGACGATGATGAAGGCCGTCAGCGGCGCCTGGGTCACGGCGGCCAGGAAGGCCGCCATGCCCATGGCGATAAGGGCGGGCGCGATGTCCGCGCCCATCAGCGACGCCACGTTGTGGCCCACGCCCGCGCCGATGGACAGCGAGGGCGCGAAGATGCCGCCCGGCACGCCCACCCAGGCCGACAGCCAGGTGGCGATGAACTTGAGCGTGACGTAGAACGAGGGCACGTCGGCCTGCCCCGCCAGCATGTGCTTGACCGCCTCCGACCCCGCGCCGAAGGTCGCGCCCCCGGTCACCATGCCGATGACCGCGATCACCAGCGCGATGGCCGCCGCGAAGCGGATGGGAAAGCGCGCGCGCAGCCGGTTCAGCCGCTCGGGCGCGCGGGTCAGCGAGGCCGCCAGCAGCTTGGCGAACAGCCCGCCCAGCACACCGCAGGCCAGGGTCACGCACAGGCCGGGCAGCAGCGCGTCCCAGGTGAGGCCGGGCACCTGGATGCGTCCGAAATAGCTGAGGTTGCCGAAGGCCGACACGCCCATCAGGCCGGCCAGCACGATGGCCGCGATGATCAGGCCGCTGGAGCGCGACTCCAGCTTGCGCGACAGCTCCTCGATGGCGAAGACCACGCCCGCCAGCGGCGCATTGAAGGCCGCCGCGATGCCGGCCGCGCCGCCGGCCACCAGCAGCGCATGGTGGCTGATGCCCGACTGCGGCCCGAACCAGCGCCGCGCATGGTGCATCACGCCGGCGGCCACCTGCACCGAAGGCCCCTCGCGCCCGATCGACAGCCCCGCCGCGAAGCCCGCGCTGGCCAGCACCATCTTGGCGAACGACAGCCACAGCGACACGAAGCGCCCGCGCTGCGCGGGGTCCAGCGCCGGGTCCAGCGTGGCGATCACCTGGGGAATGCCCGAGCCCGCCGCGCCCGGCGCCCAGCGGCGCGTGAGCCACACGGCGCCCGCCGTGACGGCCGGCATCCACAGCAGCACGGCCCAGCCACCCTGCCAGTGGTAGATGCTCTCGAAGAATTCGAAGCCCGCGTCGGCCATCAGCGTGAAGGCCACCACGCACAGCCCGGCCGCCGCCGCATAGGCCAGCACGATGGTGCGGTCCAGCCAGCGCCTGCCGTCCCGGAACTCCTGGTTCAGATTGTGGAGGAAGTCGGGTTCTTGCTGCATCGCGGAAAGAGGCTGGGCGAAAGCCTTTCATTGTGCACAAGCCCGGCCGCAGGGGCTGTCGCCAGCGCCAATGCCTACTTCACCGCTGCGCTGATAGGCATGCGCCCCCGCCGCGCCGCAGCAGGTAGATATCCATGATCCACCCATGCTGCCGGCGCGCGGCGGCGCGGGCCTGCACGATGCGCGGGCCGGCCTCGGCCAGGGGGCCGCTGTCCAGCATCTGGCGGTCCATGCCCAGGTAGGCGCCCCACCAGATGTGCAGGTCTTCGCTGGCCAGCTCGGTGAAGCTGCACTGCCCGTCCAGCATGACCACGGCCGTGTCCACGCCGGGCGGCCAGCCCTGCTCGCGCAGCTGGCGGCCCGTGGTGACCACGAAGGGCTGGCCGATGCCGTTGAGGGCAATGGCATGGGCCGCGCACAGCACCTGCATGGAGCTGATGCCGGCGACCACGCGCACGCCGTGCGGCGCCGGCCGCATGCGCGCCGCGATGCGCAGCGTGCTGTCGTACAGCGCCGGGTCGCCCCAGACCAGCAGGGCCACGCGCAGGGGCTGGCCGGCCTCGCCGGGCAGCAGGCCGTCGGCCACCGCCTGGGCGATGGCCTGCTGCCAGCAGCGCGTGATGGCGGCGTGCCATTCATCGACCTGGGCCAGGTAGTCGTCGCCCGTGCTGCGGCGCTGGGGCATGTCGAAGCCCGCGATGCGCGGGCCGGGCGCGGCGAGCACGGCATCGCACAGGTCGCGGCGCAGGGCGGCCAGCTCGGCCTTGTCCTCGCCCTTGTGGGGCAGCAGGATCAGGTCGGCGGCCTGCATGGCGGCCTGGGCCTCGCGCGTGAGGTGGTCGGGGTTGCCCGTGCCGATGCCGATCAGGCTCAGGGCCACGGGCGGCAGGGCCGGGCTCATGCGCCGCCCTCGACCGTGGACGTGTTCAGAGGAATGTCCCGCGCCGTGTCCAGCGCGGCGCCTTCGCGCACATCCGTGGCGGGAAAGCGCGGCTCCGTGCCCAGCGGGCGGTAGCGGCGGTCGTAGTCGGCGGCGTAGAGGCGGCTTTCGCCGAAGTCCTCGGCCTGCAGGCTGCGGCCCACGAGGATCAGGGCCGTGCGCTCCATGTGGGTGGCCACGGCCTCGGCCAGCGTCCCCACCGTGGCGCGCACCACGGTTTCGTCGGGCCAGCTGGCGCGCCAGACGATGGCCACGGGGCAGCCGGCGCCGTAGTGCGGCAGCAGTTCGGCCTGCACCTTGGCGGCCACATGGATGGACAGGTGGATGGCCAGCACCGCGCCCGTGGCCGCGAAGGCGGCCAGGCTCTCGCCCTCGGGCATGGCGGTGGCGCGGCCCGAGGTGCGCGTCAGCACCACGGACTGGCACAGGCCGGGCAGGGTCAGCTCCGCGCCCAGCGTGGCGGCGGCCGCCGCGAACGATGGCACGCCGGGCGTGACGGTGTAGGCGATGCCGGCCTCGCGCAGGCGGCGCAGCTGCTCGCCCATGGCCGACCACACCGACAGGTCGCCCGAGTGCAGGCGGGCCACATCCTCGCCGCGCGCCTCGGCGGCCTGGATCTCGGCCAGGATCTCGTCCAGGCTCATGGAAGCGGTGTTGACGATGCGCGCGCCCGGCGGGCAGTGCGCCAGCAGCTCGCGCGGGATCAGCGAGCCCGCGTACAGGCAGACCGGGCAGGCGGCCATCAGGTCGCGCCCGCGCACGGTGATCAGGTCGGCGGCGCCGGGGCCGG
>JBHIXF010000079.1:0-26757 GCA_041984925.1 Comamonas sp. | reverse complement strand
CATGCACCAGCGCGGTCGCCACCATGAAGCGCAGGCTGAACCGGGCCTCGTGGTCCGTGCGCGGATCGGTGTGGCCGGCGATGTCCAGCGCCGGGCCGTAGGTGGCGACATGGACCTGCCGGATGTCCTCGGCGCGCAGCCGGTGGCGGCGCGCCAGCTCCAGCGCGCCATCGATGGCCGCGAACGCATGGCCGCAGCCGACGTGGTTCTTGAAGGTCAGGCGGGTGATGTGGAAGTCGCTGCCCAGCGTGTCGCCCACCCGCGACCAGTCCGGCCCGTCGCCCATGGCCCGGCCCATGCCCGCCTCGCCGTCGAGCACGTCCAGCGATCCGGTCACGCCTTGTGCCGCCATCCGTGCCGCCAGCAGGCCGCCCTCGGCCGCGCGGCCGGCATGCAGCGGCTTGGACATGGAATCCATGCGGAAGGCCTGCTGCAGCCCGGCCGCGAAGGTGGCGGCCGTGGCCAGCGCATGGGCAAAGCGCGATGCATCCAGCCGCAGCACGCCGGCCGCCGCTGCGGCGGCGCCGAACACGCCCACGGTGCCGGTGTTGTGCCAGTAGCGGTAGTGCGGCCGGCCCAGGACCACGCCGATGCGGGTGGAAACCTCATAGCCCAGCACCAGCGCGCGCAGGAAGTCCAGGCCGCTGGCGCCTGCATGCTGGCTGGCCGCCAGGGCGGCCGCGACGGTGGCGGCGCCCGGGTGGTACATGGCGTCGCGGAAGCTGTCGTCCACCTCGGCCGCATGGGCGGCCGTGCCGTTGTACAGCGCGGCGGCGCGGGCCGTGGCGCGGCGGCCGTTGCCCAGCCATGCGCGGCCACGGTCCAGATCCTCGCTCAGCACCTGCTCCAGCTGCGCCAGCGGGTCGGCCGACAGGCCGGGCAGCAGCGAGGCGTACCAATCGATCACGGCGCGCTTGGCATGGTGGACCACCTCGCCGGGCAGACGGGTGCGCTGCAATTGCTCGGCGTACTGGCCGAAGACTTCGGTGGCATGCATCGGATGGGTCTCCTTCGATTTGAATGGGTGGCCGCCGCGGATTCGTGCCGGGCCCCGTGGCGCGCGGCGCACATCATGCGAGCACCACCACGCCGTCGGCCGCGCGCACGCCCTGCCCCTGGGGCAGCACGAACACCGGGTTGATCTCGGCCTCGACCAGGCGCCCACCGAGCTGCGCCGCCATCTGCGAGAAGGCGACGATGGCCGTGGCCAGCGCCTGCACATCGGCCTTGGGCCGGCCGCGGAAGCCGTCCAGCAGCGGCCAGGTCTTGAGCTCCCGCGCCATGGCCAGCGCATCGGCGCGCGCCAGTCCTCCCGCGGGCGGCAGCAGGCGCAGCGTGGTGTCCTGGAACAGCTCGGCCGCAACGCCGCCCATGCCCAGCAAGATGGCGGTGCCCAGCGCGTCGCGGCGCATGCCCAGGATCAGTTCGGTGCCGCCGCCGACCATCTCCTGCACGAGGAAGCGCCGGGGCCGCACGCCGGCCCTGGCCTCGACCTCAGCGGCCATCTGCGCCAGCCTCGCTCCTATGGTCTCGGGCGTCAAGCCCACGGCCACGCCGCCCACATCGCTCTTGTGCATGATCTGCGAGGACAGGATCTTCAGCACCACACGCCCGCCCAGGGCGCGGGCGGCGGCCTGGGCCTGGCCAGCATCGGCGACCACCTGCTCGGCTGCGCAGGGCACGCCGAAGCGGCTGAACAGCTGCTTGGCCTCGGCCTCGTCCAGCGGGCCGCTCGGCAAGGTGGCGGGTGCAAGGGGGACGGCCGCCGCCACGCCCTCTTCGTGCGGGGGCTGGAACCGGGCCACGCGCAGCATGGCGGCCAGGGCCGAGGTGCAGCTTTCCGCCGCGGCGAAGGCCGGCACGCCGCGCTGCGTCAGCAGCGCGCCGATTTGCGGCGCATGCGGGCTCACGTAGGCCAGCACGGGCTTGCCGGAGTTCGGCAGGCATTCCTGGATGGCGCCGGCCAGCAGCTCGGGCATCGCCAGGCTGGACGAGCCGACGATGACCACCAGCGCGTCGTAGCTCGGGCTGGCCAGCAGCGCGTTGATGGCGCCGCGCAGCAGGTCGGGCCGCAGGCCGGCCAGCGTCACGTCGATGGGGTTGCGGTCCAGCACGGCCTCGCTGCCGGTCTGCAGCGCGCGCAGCGCGTCGGCCGTGGCGGCGTCGGGCGCGGGCGTCTCGAAGCCGGCCACGCCCAGGTCGTCGGACACCAGCGTGCCGGCGCCGCCGGTGGAGGTGAGGATGGCCACGCGCTTGCCGCGCAGCTGCCGCCCGGTGGCCAGCGCGGCGGGAATGTCCAGCAGGTCGGCGAAGCTCTGTGCACGGATCACGCCGACCTGCCTGAACAGCGCGTCGTACATGCGGTCCGCGCCGGCCATCGCGCCGGTGTGCGACACGGCGGCCTGGGCGCCGGCCTCGGAGCGGCCGATCTTGAAGGCCACGACGGGCTTGCCCGCGCGGGCGGCCTTCAGGCAGGCGGCGCGGAACCTGGCCGGCTCGCGCACCGTCTCCACGTACAGCGCGATCACCCGGGTGGCCGGATCGTCCGCCAGGTGTTCGATGAAATCGGCCAGTTCCAGATCCACCTCGTTGCTGGTGGAGATCAGCTTGGACAGGCCGATGCCGCGCGCCGCGGCGCGCGACAGCAGTGCGCCCAGGATGCCGCCGCTTTGCGACACCACGCCGATGCCGCCCGCCGGGAAATCATCCATCTCCAGCGCGCCGGAGGGCGACAGCACGATCCGGTCGGTCAGGTTGACCAGTCCGATGGTGTTGGGGCCGAGGATGCGCATGGCGCCTGCGGCCTCCACCAATTGGCGCTGCCGGCGCGCGCCCTCCTCGCCCGTCTCGGTGTAGCCGCTGGCCAGCACGATGGCGGCGGCGCAGCCGCGCGCCGCCAGCTCGCTGACGGCCAGGTGGGCGCGCTCGGCGCCCAGCAGCACGACGGCCACGTCGGGCACTTCGGGCAACGAGGCGATGTCGGGGTAGCAGGGCAGCCCGCCGATGCGCCCGACCTTGGGATTGACCGGCAGGATGCGCCCGGAAAACCCGTGCTTTTGCAGGTAGGCCACGGGCCGGCCGGTGGTCTTGGACGGGTCGGCCGAGGCGCCGATGACGGCGACGCTGCGCGGCGACAGCAGCCTGGAGATGGCGTCGTTCACGGCGTCACTGCCTGGCTGCGGACTGGGCGAGGAAGGCCTCGACCGAGGCACGGTGCTCGCTGCTGGTGTAGCAGATGCCTTGCGCCTGGCTGCCCTGCGCGAACACATCGTGCGAGGACAGCTCGAAGCTCTGGTTGAGGATGGTCTTGGCCAGTGCCAGCGCCGTGGACGAAGCCGAGGACAGCTCGCGCGCCCAGGCCTGGGCGTCGGCCACCAGCGTCTCGGCACCGGTGCGGCGGTCCACGATGCCCAGCGCCAGCGCCTCGTCCAGCTGGACCTGGCGGCCCGTGAAGATCAGCTCCTTGGCCTTGGCCAGGCCCACGCGCCGCGGCAGGAAGTACATGCCGCCGCCGTCCGGGATGATGCCGCGCAGCACATAGCTCCAGGCAAAGCTGGCCCGCTCGCTGGCGATCACGAAGTCGCAGGCCAGCGCCGTGTCCGCGCCCAGGCCCGAGGCGGCGCCGTTGACGGCCGCGATCACGGGCTTGGGCATGGTGTGCAGCAGGGCCTGGACATGGTGCACGCGCTGCTGGCGCTGCCAGCCGTTGAAGCCCACCTCGCCCGCAGGCGCGTTCATGCGCCTTTGCATGCCCGCGATGTCGCCGCCCGCGCAAAAGCCCTTGCCCGCGCCCGTCAGCACCAGGGCCTTGACGGCCTTGTCGGCGGCCACGCGCTCCAGCGCGTCGATGAATTCGGTGCGCATGCCGTCGCTCATGGCGTTGCGCTTGTCGGGCCGGTTCAGGGTGATGGTGGCCACCGCATCGGTGACGTCCAGCTGGATCAGTTCGTGGTTCATGGTGTGCTCTGGAAGGGTGCGCGGCGCAGCGCGATCAATCGGGTTGGATCTGGTTTTGCCTGACGATGCCGGCCCAGCGCTTTTCCTCGGCCTGCACGTAGGCGTCCAGCTCCGCGGCGGGGCCGGCGTTGACCACCAGGCCTTCGTGTTCGAGCTTGCGGACGAACTCGGGCGAACGGGCCGCCTTGCGGGCCGCGGCGTTCAGGCGCTCGACCACGGCGGCAGGGGTGGCGGCCGGCACATACAGGCCGTACCAGCTCTCGACGCGGTAGCCGGGCACGGTGTCCGCGATCGGCGGCGCGCCCTTGAAGGCGTCGGACGGCTGCGCGGTCGTGACGCCCAGCACGCGCAGCTTGCCGTTGTCGATGAAGGAGGAGACGGCCGCTGCGGTGGCGAACATCATGTCCACCTGGCCGCCCATCAAGTCGGTAAGCGCGGGCCCGGCCCCCCGGTAGGGCACATGGGTGAGCCGGACCTTGGCGAGGTTCGAAAACAGCTCGCCGGCCAGATGGGCCGAGGTGCCCGCGCCCTGGGAGGCATAGGTCAGCTTGCCCGGGCTGGCCTGGGCCGCGGCCAGCACCTGCGCCACGCTCTTGTACGGGCTGGCGGCAGGCACGACCAGCACGTTGGGCCCGCGCCCGATCAGGATCACGGGGGCAAAGGCCTTGTTGCTGCCGTAGGGCAGCTTGCCGTGCAGGGCGGGATTGACCGCGTGGGCAAACGATGCCACGACCACGCAATAGCCGTCGGGCGGGCTCTTGGCCACGCTGTCCGTGCCGATGAGGGTGCCCGCGCCGGGCCTGTTTTCGACGATGACGGGCTGGCCCAGGTCCTTGGCCATTTCGGCGCCCAGCGTGCGCGCGATCAGGTCGGTTCCGCCGCCCGGCGCGAAAGGCACGACCAGGCGCACGGGCCGCTCGGGGAAGGCGGCCGATGAGGCGCTGGCGAGCGCTGCCATCAAGGCGAACAGGGAAAGGCATCTCGCACCACGGCGAGCGACGCAACTGGGCATGGTTTGTCTCCTGGTTCTGTGGGCAGCCGCCCGGTCTTCATGGGTCAAAGCTTAGGCAAAGATGCCGCGCTTGTGACCCCTTCGGTTCCAACAGGTGAAACTGCACAATGGAACGGACTTGCGTTGCGCGCCGGCGCGCATGCGCCAATGCAATACTGGAGGCCGTGCACGCAGGCAGGCCACCCATGACAGACGACCGATCACCGCTGCTTCCCGACAAGCCCGGACGCTCGCCCGGCAACCGCTCGCTGGAACGCGGCGTGGAGATCCTGCGCGCATTCCGGCCCGGCTCGGAGCTGCTGGGCAATGGCGACCTGGTCGAGCGCACGGGGCTGTCCAAGGCCACGGTCAGCCGCCTGACCCAGACCCTGGTGGGCACGGGCCTGCTGCAGATCGACCAGCCCAGCCGGTGCTTTCGCCTGGCCCCGGCGGTGCTGAGCCTGGCCCATGCCATGCGCACGGGCTCCAGCATCCTGGCGGTGGCGGCGCCGCTCATGCGCGCGCTGGCCGAAACACGCCGGATCAACGTCGGCCTGGCCAGCCCCGACCGGGACGAGATGGTCTATCTGGAGTCGATCCGCTACAGCCGCCGCATCGTGCTCAGGCATGTGGTGTCGGGACAGCGCGTGCCCATGGAGCTGACCTCGCTGGGCCGCGCCTACCTGGCCGTCGCGCCGCCCGCGCGGCGCCGTGCGCTGCTGGCCAGCTTCAGGGCCCGGCGCGGTGCGCAGTGGCACTGCCTGGGCCCGGACATCCAGGCCGCGATCCGGTCCGTGAAGGCGCATGGGTTTTGCGCCGCGTCCTGGCAGCCCGAAGTCGTGGCCCTGGCCACGCCGCTGGTGACGCCCGATGCCGTCTACGTGCTCAACTGCAGCGTCTGCACCACGGACTGCTTGGCCCGCGTGGCAGAGCAGCTGCATCCGGCCCTGCTGCAGCTGCGCCGCGAGATCCTGGCCCGGCTCGGGCAGGCCTGAGGCGGCGGGCGCTCAGCGCATGTGGCGCACGAACAGCTGGGCCAGCCGGGAGGCCGCCAAGGACAGTGGCGTGGCCCGCAATTGCACGATGCCCAGCGTGATCGAGGGCAGCGCCAGCTCCACCGGCACCCGCACGATCTGCTGGCCGTAGGGCGCGATGCGCATGAAGCGCTCCGGCAGGATCAGCAGGGCATCGCCGCGCGTGACCATGGCCCAGCTCACGCCGAAGCTGTTGACCTCGGTAACCCGCTCGGGCAAGGGCAGCCCGCGCTCCTGCAGCAGACGGTTCACGGCGCTGTGGTGGGTGCCGGGCCCCAGGTGCACGACCCAGTCCGCGTCCACCACCTCGCTCCACTGCCGTGCGCGCGCCAGCGGGTGGCCGGGCCGGCAGGCCACCATCATTTCCATCTCGCCCATGGGCTGCATCACCAGGTCGGGGTCGAGCGCGCCCTCGATGGCGCCCGCCACGGCGAAGTCGATGCTGCCATCGCGCAGCAGCGGCAGCACCGCAGGCATCAGCCCTTCATACAGCTTGAGCCGGGCATAGGGCATGTCACGCCGGAAGTCGCGCAGCACCGCGTTCAGCGCGCCCATGAACACCACGGGCGTCACGGCGGCGGCCACGCGCGCCCGGCTGCCGCCCTGCAGCAGGCGGATGTCCTGGCGGGCCAGCGCCAGCTGCTCCTCGGCCAGGCGCGCGCGCATGGCCAGCTGATGGCCGCACTCGGTCAGCGCGATGCCGCGCGGACTGCGCGTGACCAGGGTGGCATCCAGCGCCGCCTCCAGTTCGCGGATGGCCTTGGTCACGGCCGGCTGGCTCAGGCCCAGCACGCGCGCCGCCGCGCGTATGCCACCGGTTTCCGCCACGCGCAGGAAAGCATTCAGTTGAGAGCTTTTCATCACAGACAACCCACAGTTATCACCCGGACGAACGGATTGTCTTACGCAGGCGGGCGGCCGTCCCTAGAGTGTGTTGTGCACTTTGACGAACCCGCGTTGGCTTTGCGCGCTGGTGATCGCAAGGCGCAGTGCGCCGCCAAGGCTGACGCCTTGGCAAGCGCTGCAACTTTGCTGAGCGCCTGCGCGCAGAGCCAACCCTTCGGGAAAGCCGGGAAAGTGCATCACACGCTCTAGAGTGAAGCCATCGCCGGCCGCCCATCGAAGCCACCACCAGGAGACAAGCCCTTGAACCCGTCCCTCGCCCCCCGCCCGCGGCTGCCGGGCCGCGCCCTCGCCCTCCTGCTTGCCCTGCCACTGGCGCTGGCCCAGGCGCGCGAGACATGGCCGGACAAGCCCCTGCGTTTCATCATCCCCTACGCGGCAGGCTCGGGGGTGGACGTGTCCATGCGTCCCGTCATCGATGCCATGGCACGCCAGCTGGGCCAGGCCGTGGCGGTCGACAACCGGCCCAGTGCCGGCGGCATCATCGGCTCGCAACTGGTCGCCAGGGCCGCCGCCGATGGCTATACCCTGGGCTACGGCAACATCGTGACGCTGAGCCTGAACCCCTCGGTCTTCGCCAGGCTGCCCTACGACCCGGCCAGGGATTTCGCCACCGTGGGACTGATCTCGCGCAATGCCTATGTGCTGGTCGCGCGCAAGGCATTGCCGGCCGCCAGCTTCCAGCAACTGGTCGCCCACAGCAAGGCGGCGGCGCGCCCGCTGTCGCTGGGCACCTCGGGCGTGGGCAGCATCAGCCAGCTCGCGGGGGACATGCTCCGGGCCGATGCCGGGCTGGCTTCGGAGCCCGTGCCCTACAAGTCGGGGGTGCAGATGGTGGGCGACATGGTCAACGGCCAGCTGGACATCGCGCTGGACAACGTCGCGGCCGTGCTGCCCTTCATCCGCGACGGCCAGGTCAGGGCCATCGCCGTGACCAGCGCCCAGCGCGTGCCGGTGCTGCCCGACGTTCCCACGCTGGCCGAAAGCGGCGTGCCGGGCTTCGATGTCGTGGCCTGGGGCGGCGTGGTCGCGCCGCGCCAGACGCCGGCGGCCGTCATCGCCAGGCTCAACGCCGCCCTGCGCGCCGCGCTGACGGACCCCGCCGTCATCCGCGCCAACGAAGCGCTGTCCCTGCAAGCCCTGCCCTCCAGCCCGCAGGAGATGCAGGAGCTGGCGCAGCGCGAGACCCTGCGCTGGGCCGAGGCAGCGCGCCGCGCCGGCGTATCGCCCCAGTGACGCGCCCTCCCCCCAAGCCCTATTGCCCTGACAAGGAATTCTTCAATGAGCAACGAACCCTGGATGCTGGATGCCTCGGAACTGGCGCAGCGCATACGGCGGCGCGACATCTCCTGCCATGAGGCCATGCGAAGCTGCCTGCAGCGGCTGGAGGCGGTGAACCCCCGCATCAACGCCGTGGTGGACTGCCGTCCCGAAGAGGCCCTGGCACAAGCCCGCGCGGCCGACCAGGCAATGGCCCGCGGCGAACCGGCGGGGCCGCTGCACGGCGTGCCGGTGACCATCAAGATCAATGTGGACCAGCGCGGCTGGGCTACCACCAACGGCATCGCCGCCAGGCGCGGCGACATCGCATCGGCCGACAGCCCCGTGGTCGCCAATCTGCGCAGGGCCGGCGCCGTGCCGCTGGGCCGCACCAACACGCCGGCCTTTTCCATGCGCTGGTTCACCGACAACGACGCCCATGGCCGCACCCTGAATCCGCACAATGCGCGCCTGACCCCCGGGGGCTCCAGCGGCGGCGCCGCGGCCGCCGTGGCCTGCGGCATCGGCCCCATCGCCCATGGCAATGACCAGGGCGGCTCCATCCGCTACCCGGCCTATGCATGCGGCGTCTACGGGCTGCGGCCGGGCGCGCAGCGTGTGCCGGCCTTCAACCCCAGCATGCCCTCGCGCGCCCTGGCCTTCGAATTGACTTCGGTCCAGGGCCCGCTGGCACGCAGCGTCGCCGATCTGCGGCTGGCGCTGGCCGCCATGTCGGCGCGCGATGCGCGCGACCCCTGGTGGGTACCCGCGCCCCTGCAGGGGCCGCCCGTCGGGCAGCCGGTCCGTGTCGCCCTGTGCACCGGCCTGCCAGGCTACGCCGCCGACCCCGAGGTGGTACGGGCGCTGGAGCAGGCAGCGGCCTGGCTCGAAGAGGCCGGCTACCGCGTGGAGCCGGCCGAGCCGCCCGGGTTCGCGGACTGCGCCCGCCTCTGGTTCGAGCTGACCATCAACGATACGCGGCTGACCCTGGAGCAGGCCATATCGCGCGACGGGGATGCCGCCATCCGCCACGCCTATGCCGCCATGGCCTCGCGCGTGCCACAGCGGCTGGACCTGCCCGGCTATCTGGAGCTGCTGAGCCTGCGCACCGCACTGCGCCGCGCCTGGTCGCTGTTCATGGAACAGTACCCCCTGGTGCTGATGCCCGTCTCCTGGCGGCTGCCTTTTCCGGCCGATGCCGACCAAGTGCCCTTCGCACAGGCACAGGCCTTGTTCGATGCGCAAAGCCCCCTGCTGGCCGTGGCCGCGCTGGGCCTTCCGGGCCTGGCCGTTCCCATGCCGTCGCCGGCCGGCATGCCCTGCGGCGTGCAACTGGTGGCGGGCAATCTGCGCGAGGACCTGTGCCTGTCTGCGGCCGAGGCGCTGGAGCGCCGCAATGGCCCGCTGGCGCCGGCCGACCCCGCCGCCGCCTGAGCGCCCGGGCCGCGGCGTCAGCCGGGCGGCGCGGGCACGGAATGCACCAGCACGGGCTTGTCGCCGTCGGCGTTGACGCTTTCCAGCTGCACGCCGAAGCCCCACAGGCGCGCCGCATGGCGCAGCACCTCCAGCGCATCGTCGGCCAGGGGGCGGCCTTTGTGGCGGGTGTGGCGCAGCGTCAGGCAGCGGTCGCCGCGCAGGTTGACGTTCCAGACCTGGATGTTGGGCTCGCGCGCGCCCAGGTCGTACTGCTGCGACAGCGTCTGGCGCAGGCTGCGGTAGCCGTCCTCGTCGTGGATGGCGCTGACCAGCAGTTCGCGCTCGCTGGCGTCGTCGTGGATGGAGAACAGGCGCATGTCGCGCATGAGCTGGGGACTCAGGTACTGGCCGACGAAGCTTTCATCCTTGAAGTTCTGCATGGCATGGTGCAGCGCCGGCAGCCAGGGCGTGCCCGCGAGGTCGGGAAACCAGCGCCGGTCCTCCTCGGTGGGATCCTGGCAGATGCGGCGGATGTCGCGGTACATGGCAAAGCCCAGCGCATAGGGGTTGATGCCGCTGTAGGCGCGGTGTCCGGCCGGGGGCTGGTAGATCACGTTGGTGTGCGAGGACAGCCACTCGATCATCACGCCGTCGGTGAGCCAGCCCTCGTCGTACATGGTGTTGAGCAGGGTGTAGTGCCAGAAGGTGGCCCAGCCTTCGTTCATCACCTGGGTCTGGCGCTGCGGGTAGAAGTACTGGGCGATCTTGCGCACGATGCGCACGATCTCGCGCTGCCAGGACTCCAGCAGGGGGGCGTGCTTTTCGATGAAGTACAGCAGGTTCTCCTCGGGCTCCTTCGGGAAGCGCTCGCTGGCCTGCGCGGCGCTGTCCTTGCCGGGGCGGGCCGGCAGGGTGCGCCACAGCTCGTTGACCTGCTGCTGGGCGTAGGCCTCGCGCTGCTCACGCTCGGCCCGTTCGCGCGCCAGGCTTTTCTTGGACGGTCGGCGGTAGCGGTCCACGCCCAGGTTGGACAGGGCATGGCAGGAGTCGAGCCACTGCTCCACCGTGTCCACGCCATGGCGTTCCTCGCACTGGGCGATGAAGTCGCGCGCATAGACCAGGTAGTCGATGATGCTGCCCGCATCGGTCCACATGCCGAACAGGTAGTTGTTCTTGAAGAAGCTGTTGTGGCCATAGGCCGCATGCGCGATCACCAGGGCCTGCATGGCCGTGGTGTTCTCCTCCATCAGGTAGCTGATGCAGGGGTTGGAGTTGATGACGATCTCGTAGGCCAGGCCCATGTGGCCGCGCCGGTAGCGCCGCTCCGTCGCTAGGTAGTCCTTGCCGTAGCTCCAGTGGCGGTAGCCCACGGGCATGCCTGCGCTGGAGTAGGCGTCCATCATCTGTTCGGCCGATATCACCTCCAGCTGGTTGGGATAGGTGTCCAGCCCGAAGCGCCCGGCCGTGGCGGCGATGGCCTCGTGGTAGCGCTCGATCAGCTCGAAGGTCCAGTCGGTGGGGTCGGGCAGCGGCTGGGCGGGGCGCTCGCCGGCCGGCAGGGGCGCGGCGGGAACGCCGCGCAGGCCGCGCTCGCCCGCAATGCCCGGCTTCCATGGATGCGTGCCCTGGCGTGGCGCCAGCACCGGGTATTGGGAGAGGTTCATACGGCAACGCCCTCTTTCTTGAACAGGTCGCGGAACACGGGATAGATCTCGCCGGGCGCGGAGACCTTGCGCATGGCGAAGTGCGGGTGCATGGCCGCGACCTGGCTGTACTCCTCCCACAGGTTCTGCTCCTCCTGCACCACCTGCACGTAGGCGAAGTAGCGCACCAGCGGCAGGATCTTGTCGAGCAGCAGGTTGCGGCAGATGCCGCTGTCGTCGTTGAAGTTGTCGCCGTCGCTGGCCTGGGCCACGTAGATGTTCCAGTCGCTGGCCAGGTAGCGTGCCCGGATGATCTGGTCGAGCAGCACCAGCGCGCTGCTGACCACGGTGCCGCCGCTTTCCTGGGAGTGGAAGAACGCATCCTCGTCCACTTCGGATGCCTGGGTGTGGTGGCGGATGAAGACGATGTCGATCTTCTCGTAGTGCCGCGTGAGAAACAGGTACAGCAGGATGAAGAAGCGCTTGGCCAGGTCCTTGCGCTGCTGGTCCATGGAGCCGGACACGTCCATCACGCAGAACATCACGGCCTGGCTGCTGGGCTGGGGCACGCGCGTGCGGTTGCGAAAGCGCAGGTCGATGGGATCGAGGAAGGCCACCCTTTCGATGCGCGCCTTCAGCGTGTCGATGCGCCGCTGCAGTTCGGCCACGGCCTCGCTGGTGCCGTCATCCTGGGCCAGCAGCCCGTCGAGCTGCTGCTGCAGCGCCTTGAGCTCGCGGTGCGGCGCCTTGGTCAGGGCGATGCGCCGGCCCAGCGCCCCACCCATGGTGCGCAGCAGGGCCAGGTTGTGCGGCGTGCCGTCGTGGCTGTAGCCGGCGCGGCGCGTCTTGTACTGCGGCGTGCTGCCGATGTGGGTGCGCATGAGGCGCGGCAGGGCCAGGTCCTCGAAGAACAGTTCCATGAACTCTTCCTTGGTCAGCGTGAAGGTGAAGTCGTCCTCGCCTTCCCCGCCATCGCTGGCCTGCGAGCCGCCGCCGCCCCCGCCGCCCTGGGGCCGCGCGATGCGGTCGCCGCGCACATGCCCGCTGTTGCCCGGGTGCACGGTGTCGGTGATGCCGCCCTGGCCGTGGCGAAACAGCGGCTCGCGGATGTCCCTGCGCGGGATGGAGACCGTCTCGGCCTCCTCCATGTGGCGGATGCCGCGCTTTTCCACCGCGCGCCGCACGGCCTCGGCGATCTGCTTCTTGTAGCGGCGCACGAAACGCTCGCGGTTGCCCACCGACTTGTTCTTGCCGGCCAGCCTGCGGTCGATGATTTGCAATGCCATCTATGCCCCCGTCCATCCATGGCCCGGCATCGGGGATGCCGGCGTGCCGGTCAGCTGCTCTTGCGCACGCGCAGGTACCACTCGCACAGCAGGCGCACCTGCTTGGGCGTATAGCCCTTGGACTCCATGCGGGTGACGAAGTCCTCGTGCTTGCGCGCGTCCTCGGCACTGGCCTTGGCATTGAAGCTGATGACCGGCAGCAGCTCCTCGGTGTTGGAGAACATCTTCTTCTCGATCACCAGCCGCAGCTTCTCGTAGCTGGTCCAGCCCGGGTTCTTGCCCTGGTTGTTGGCCCGCGCACGCAGCACGAAGTTGACGATCTCGTTGCGGAAGTCCTTGGCATTGGCGATGCCGGCGGGCTTTTCGATCTTCTCCAGCTCGGCGTTCAGCGCGCTGCGGTCGAAGGCCTCGCCGGTGTCGTTGTCGCGGTACTCGCTGTCTTGGATCCAGTAGTCGGCATAGGTGACGTAGCGGTCGAAGATGTTCTGGCCATACTCGCTGTAGCTTTCCAGGTAGGCGGTCTGTATCTCCTTGCCGATGAACTCGGCATAGTGCGGCGACAGGTATTCCTTGATGTAGCCGGTGTACTTGGTCTCCAGCTCGGCGGGGAACTGCTCGCGCCCGATCTGCTGCTCCAGCACATACATCAGGTGCACGGGATTGGCCGCCACCTCGGTGCTGTCGTAGTTGAAGACCTTGGACAGGATCTTGAAGGCAAAGCGCGTGGAAATGCCCGACATGCCTTCGTCCACGCCCGCATAGTCGCGGTACTCCTGGTAGCTCTTGGCGCGCGGGTCCGTGTCCTTGAGGCTTTCGCCGTCGTAGACCTGCATCTTGCTGAAGATGCTGGAGTTCTCGGGCTCGACCAGGCGCGTGAGCACGGCGAACTGCGCCATCATCCGCAGCGTGCCCGGTGCGCACACGGCATGGGCCAGCGAGGACTCGCGGATCAGCTTCTCGTAGATCCGCACCTCCTCGGACACGCGCAGGCAGTAGGGCACCTTGACGATGTAGATGCGGTCCAGGAAAGCCTCGTTGTTGCGGTTGTTGCGGAAGGCCTTCCACTCGCTCTCGTTGCTGTGCGCCAGCACCATGCCGTCGAAGGGGATGGCGCCAAAGCCTTCCGTGCCCTTGTAGTTGCCCTCCTGCGTGGCCGTGAGCAGCGGGTGCAGCACCTTGATGGGCGCCTTGAACATCTCGACGAATTCCAGCAGGCCCTGGTTGGCCAGGCACAGGCCGCCCGAGTAGCTGTAGGCGTCCGTGTCGTCCTGCGCGAAATTCTCCAGCTTGCGGATGTCCACCTTGCCCACGAGGCTGGAGATGTCCTGGTTGTTCTCGTCGCCGGGCTCGGTCTTGGCGATGCCGATCTGCTTGAGGATGCTGGGGTAGCGCTTGACCACGCGGAACTGGCGGATGTCGCCGCCCAGCTCCTCCAGCCGCTTGACGGCCCAGGGCGACAGCACGTGGTTGAGGCAGCGCCGGGGGATGCCGAACTGCGCCTCCAGGATGGGGCCGTCCTCGATGGGGTCGAACAGGCCCAGCGGCGACTCGTTGACGGGCGAGCCCTTGAGCGCGTAGAACGGCACCTTCTGCATCAGGTATTTCAGGCGCTCCGCGATGGAGCTCTTGCCACCGCCCACCGGCCCCAGCAGGTACAGGATCTGCTTGCGTTCCTCCAGCCCCTGGGCGGCATGGCGGAAAAAGCTCACCACCTGCTCGATCGAATCCTCCATGCCGTAGAACTCGGCGAAGGCCGGGTAGCGCCGGATGACCTTGTTGGCGAACAGCCGCGACAGCCGGGGATCGTTGCGCGTATCGACCATCTCGGGCTCGCCGATGGCGGCCAGCATGCGCTGGGCGGCGCTCTCGTAGGCCATGGGATCGCGCTGGCACAGGGCGAGATACTCGTCCAGCGACATTTCCTCTTCACGCAGGCGGACATAGCGTGCCGCGGAGTTGCTGATGACGTCCATACCGACCTCCCTTGGCGGCACCCAGGGACGAACAGTGCCGCAAAAGTTGCAAGACATTTCGCTACCGTGTGGAACCGTTGTAGCACCTTGCATCCGCTTTGAATAGCACCTACGTCCCACAAGCCCGCGATGCTGGCGAGGTCACAATATCGAATTCCAGGACTACCCCCGCGCGGGCTGCCTGGCGCCGGCCCCGCCGGCCATCGGGCCGCCCCCGCGGCACCCGGATCCCTTCTCACGAATCCAGCGCGAGACGCTGTCTTGTTCCAAGCATGATGCGCCGTCCCCTTTCCGGACTCCTCCTTCCCGTGCCGCTGCCGTGGGCCTGGCGGCCCCTCGTGTCCTTGCTGCTGCTTCTGGCCTGCATGCTGTCACCCGCAGGCTGGGGCCCGGCCGCCGCGCAATCCGGCCCGCTGGGCGCCCTGCAAGGCAGCCTGGGCGGCAGCTCCCGCGCGGACCAGGAGCGCCGCAACGCCGTCCAGGCGCAGATGGATGCGGCAGCGCAGGCCTCCAAGGAGGCCGATGCGCTGGCCCAGGAACTGGACCGCCTGCGCGCCCGGGCGCGGGCGCCCGTGCCATCGCTTCCGGCGCCCCTGAGCGACGAACAGCTGGGCAGCCTGTTCGAGCGCTGGAAGCAGCATGTTCCCGCCTCTGCCAGCCTGGAAGTGCTGGAGCGGCTGCTGGCCGACGAGCGCGATGCCATTGCCGCGCTCAAGGCCGGCATCGAGAAGTCCGCCGCCGACCAGGCCAATCTGGTGTCCCAGCCCGGCCCGGAGCGCACGGACCTGTCGCAGCTGCAGCAGCGCGTGCAGGAAAGCGCGGCGCCCGTGACGGCCGAGCCCGGCGAGGCCGCCGAGCTCACCCGGGCGCGCCAGGCACGGCGCAGCGCCGAACACCGGCGCGCGCAACTGGAGCTGGCCGTGCGCCAGGAAGAGCAGTCCACCATCGAAGTCCGGCAGCGCCTGCTGGCCGCGCAGTTGCAGGCCCAGCGGCGCGAGCTCCTGGAGCGCATGCCGCGCTCGGCCTGGCTGAGCCAGCGCATTGCCGAGCGCAGCCGCCAGCAGCTGGAGCAGCAGGTGCAGGAGACCGGGCTCGCCGCCTCCCAGGCCGCATCGGCCGAGCCGGCGCTGCGCGCGCTCGCCCAGCAAAACGCCGACCTCGCCGCCCAGATCCTGCGGCATTCCAACCTGCTGGCCCAGGAGCGCCAGACCTTGGCCGACGACGAATACCTGCGCGACCAGCTGTCCGCCACCCTGCGCGACACCCAGGCCCGGCTGCGCCTGGGCGGCGCCAGCGCCGCGGTGGGCCAGTGGCTGTGGCAGCAGCGCGTGGCGCTGTCCTCGGCCAGCGGCACCGAGGCGCGGCACAAGGCCGTGCAGCGGCAGCTGGCCGAGTTGCGCCTGGCGCTGTTCAACACCAGCAAATGGCGGCAGAACACCGTCGGCGGCGCGCCCGGCGCGGCAGCCGAGGACAAGGCCGCCCCCGCACAGGTGTCCGAGGCCGGCGCGACTGCGGCCGCCTCCCCGGGCGCCATTGCGCGGCAGGCCACCCTGCTGAGCCGCCAGGTCGCGCTGAACGAACAGCTGCAACCCGTGCTGCTGCGCCGCATCGCCGTGCTGGAGCAGACCGACGACGCGCTGCGCTCCGTGCTGCGCAGCGGCGCCGAACTGCGCCAGGTGCTGGACAAGGAGCTGCTGTGGTTTCCCAGCCACCGCCCCATGGACCGCGCCTGGCTGGGCGAATGGCGTTCGCTGCAGCAGGACATCGAGGGCAGCAGCTCGCCCTGGAAGACCGCGCGTGCGCTGGCGGCGGCCATCTGGAAAGACCCCTGGTCCTTCGGCGGCGTGGGGGTGATCCTGGCCCTGCTGCTGGGCCTGCGCCGCCATGCGCTGCGCCAGCTGCATGCCATCGGCATGCGCGTCAGCGACTTCACGCGCGACCACTTCGGGCTGAGCCTGCTCGCCCTGGGCTGGAGCCTGCTGTACACGCTGCCCTGGAGCTTCGCCACGGCGGCACTGGGCGGGCTGCTGCAAGCGCCGGAGACCGGAAGCACGGCCCTGGAGCCCCTGGGGGCGACCCTGGTGCAGCTGAGCGACTTCATCTTCGTCGCCACCCTGCTCAATGCGCTGTTCTGCCCCGGCGGCCTGGCGCGCGCCCATTTCGGCTGGCCCGAAGAACGCGTCATCATGCTGCGCCAGATGGTGCGCAGGGCCGCATGGCTGATCGTGCCCGCCGAGCTGCTCGGAGGACTGGCCTTCCACAGCCACGACGACCATGCCATCAGCACCTGGGGCCGCATCTCCATCCTGATGCTGTCGCTGGGCCTGGTCTGGATGGCCTGGCTGTACTTCCGGCGCACCCTGCAGCAAAAGCGCAGCGGCATCCACTGGGGCCAGACCGTGAGCGTGGTGCTCATGCTGATGCTGCCGGCGCTGGCCGTGGCCATCGTGCTCGGCTACGTCTACACGGCCACCGAATTCTTCAAGGCCCTGATGGCCAGCTTCGTCTTCCTGGGCGCGGTCGAGGTGGTGGTCAGCCTGCTGCGGCGCTGGCTGCTGCTGGGCGAGCGCCGCCTGGCGCTGCACCGGCTGCGCGAAGCGGCGCGCCAGGCGCAGGGCGGCGCGGCCGCAGACGCCGGCAAGGCCACGACCGACGAGGCCAGCCAGATGGCCCTGGTGACCGTGGGCACGCAGGCGCACCGGCTGCTGGGCCTGCTGCAGCAGGTACTGATCGTGCTGACCCTGATCTACGCCTGGCTGCCGGTGCTGCCCGCGCTGCTGCGCTCCGAGGGGGTAGTCCTCTGGTACACCACCAATACCGGCGCCGACGGCGTCGCGCATGCCGCGCCCGTCAGCCTGATGGACGCGCTGCTGGGCGTGATGATCCTGCTGCTGACCACCAGCTTCGCCCGCAACCTGCCCGGCCTGCTGGAGGTGACGCTGTCGGCCTCCACGCGCATCAGCACCTCGGCGCGCTACACCATCGCCACGCTGGCGCGCTACGCCATCACCATCGCCGGCACGGTCAGCGCCTTCACGCTGCTGGGCCTGCGCTGGGGCCAGCTGCAATGGATGGTGGCCGCGCTGACCGTGGGCCTGGGCTTCGGCCTGCAGGAAATCTTCGCCAACTTCGTCTCGGGCCTGATCCTGCTGGTGGAGCGCCCCTTCCGCGTGGGCGACGTGATCACCATCGACACGCTGACCGGCACCGTCACGCGCATCCGCACGCGGGCCACGACCGTGCTGGATTTCGACAACAAGGAAATCGTCATCCCCAACAAGACCTTCATCACCGGCCAGGTGACGAACTGGACCCTGAGCGATGACGTGACCCGCCTGGTCATCGACGTGGCCGTGGCCCACGGCAACGACCCGGGCCAGGTGCGCGACATGCTGCTCGACATCGCCAAGGAACACCCGCAGGTGCTGCGCGAGCCCGAACCCAACTGCTGGTTCATGGCGCTGGAGGGCAACGGCCAGCGCTTCGAGCTGCGCGCCTACGTGGGCAAGGTGGAGGACCGGCTGCCCGTGCGGCATGACCTGAACCAGCGCATCAACGACCGGCTCAAGGCCGCGGGCATGGCCGTCGCCTTCCCGCAGCTGGACCTGCATGTGCGCGAGCTGCCGGCGCGCGGCACACCGCACACGCCGCCACCCGCGCCTGACGCGCAACCGGCCCCGGGCGGCCAGGACGGCGCACGATGACATCCTCTCCTACGCGCCAGCGCCGCTGACGCAAAGAAAATACCTATCGACCCGCATCCATTCATGCCATGGCTTGCGCCAGCAAGGACGCGGCATGCCGGACATGGCGTTTCCGACAGGAGGAGGGGATATGCAATCGAGATGGCCTGCTACCCTGGGACTTGCAGCCTCGCTGGCCGGCATGGGAGCAACCGCGCTGGCGCAGCCGGCGCCACCCATGCTGACCGCAGACGAAGCCCGCGAGCCCGCCACCGTCGTGCGCTGGCTGCAGACCCACAAGGTCAAGGACATGAAGGACGTGCAATGGTTCTTCCAGCAGGGCCTGCGCGAAAAGCAGCGCGGCAACCTGCCGGCCGCGGTGAAGGCCTTCGGCGAAAGCATGGCCCGCTACCCCGCACCGCTGACCCTGGCCGAATATGCGGACACCCAGCTGCAGATGCTCGCGCAGGTGCGCAAGCGCGACAACGCCGTGCAAGACAACATGCAGGCTGACATGGCCCTCACGCGCGACTTCTACCGCTCGGCCCTGGCCGCCAACACGGTGCTGGGCACCCTGTCCGAGCCGGGGCAGGCCAGCATCAAGTACCGCGCCGACTGCCTGGGCACCTACCTTGCCACCGGACAGGCCAATCCGGACTGCCAGCCGCTGCAGTACTACATGCCATCGCCCTGACCACGCAGCCGCACACGCTCCCGTCAGAGACAAAAAAGAACAGGCCCCCAGGGGCCTGCGAATCCGCCCCCGCCATGGCGCCGCTGCCGCGCCGTGCAGTCCGGCACAGCCTGTCCGAGCTGATGAATATGTCCTAAGACTATTCTGAAAATCAGCCGATCTTCCTGATCGGCTCACCCACTTCATCCAGACTCACAGAGAATCGGCACTGCCATGCGCCAACAGCCACCGGCAGTTTTTCGGGCGCTGTGCCGGCATAGGGATTCTCAACATCGACACACGATCTTCCAGGCGGCAGGCAGATTTCAGCGCCGGACGAAGGGCCCCATCATTTCAATTGAAAAGGAGGGGAAAAATGGGAGAAAAAAGATACACCAGCGCAGGCACAGATGGATGGCTCAATGTCAAACGCGAGCCTTCTGGAGCCATCATCGCATTGCCTGAGCATATTGCCACCGAGCTTGAATCCAGTGCTAATGGGCGGGATTTTTTCATTGTCAAAGAAGGGATTGAACGTGGTAACAGATTTTCAGTCAAGGCAGAGAACCTTAGAAATCAAGCACCTGACCATATGCCAGCCGCAATTATCAATTTCAGCTTGAGCCGCAATATTCTCAAGTACCCAGGCGGTCTAGCAAATGCCTTTAGCGATAAAACAAACCCTATCACCCCCCGGAAACGTTAGCCTGGGCCGCATTACAGTGATGCCCTCTGACTGGACAAAATTATACAAATACCTAATTCTCTGTCGCATCGGGGATGGGAGAATGCTTGGAACAATATCCGTCACAAGATGAGCTTATTGTCATAGGGATATTTCAAAAAACCATTACCCAAGAAAAAACAAAACCATAAACAACAAGTCAAATTCATCAACAAAATCTCAAAAATCTCAATGAAAAAAAATTTGATCGAAATTCTATTTTTGGCGGCAGCGCTAATCACCACCGGTTGCTTTTCACAAGAAAAACAGCAGTCGGAATTTCTCTCACAGGATGACGTCAGCAACGCTGATTTTGTTGCCAATTGGCTTGTCTCCAACAGGAACATTGACCAGACTGATGCCAAGCGCTTCTTCAATCGTGGCGTTCATGAAAAGAATCGAAAGGCCTGGTCTTCTGCCGCAAAATCTTTTGGGGCCAGCATGCTTCTCTATCCAGGTCCAGAGGCATTATCGGAATATATAGAGGCCAGTCTAAAAATGCTCGCATCGGTCAGGAAACGGGAAGGCAGCGTACGAGAAAAGCTGCACTCCGATATGAGCAGCGCTCTTCAGTTCTATCGCTCCGCGCTGGCGGCCAATACAGTGTTGGGAACGCTGCCAACGCAAGAGCACGCCAGAATCCAGGCCTATGTCAACTGCCTGCAGCCCTATGTCGCCTCGGGTCACTCCGAAATGGACTGCGAGCCATTGCGCTGGTACTACAACGCCGCCCGCTGAAATTCGACGATCCATATCTTGCCAATTAAGAGAAACACCAGCGAAGGCCCCGATGAATGATTCTTTGCAGGAGTGGCAATGAGAAAAATATTAGCATGGTTTCTTTATATATTTAGCATCACTCTTGTACTCGGCTGCAATAACAACAATGAAAAAGAAACATATTTTCTGACATCAGAAGAAATTGTTGATGAAAAATTTGTATCCAACTGGCTAAGATCCAACAAAGACGCGGATCAAACAGAGGCGCAGATCTTCTTCCAACAGGGCATGTTGGAGCTCCAGCGTGAGGCCTGGTCTCCCGCCGTCAAGTCTTTTGGAACCAGCATGCGACTCTATCCTAGCCCGGAGGCCTTGCAAAAATATGTGGATGTCAATCTGAAAATGCTCACCTTGGTGAGAAAGCGAGACGGTGACATTGAAGAGAAGCTGCCACTTGACATGAATAATGCCCTCAAACTCTATCGTTCTGCAATTTCAGCCAACATGGTTTCAGGAACATTGACCGAAGAGGAAAAAACGGCAATCCAAAGCAATATCCACTGCCTGGAGACCTATGCCGCATCGGGCCGGTCCGACCTGGACTGCCAGCCCCTGCGCTGGTATCAAGACGCTGCCCGTTGAATAAAAACACATGCCTGCCCGATCAACCAGATCGAAAGTTCAACGCAGAAAATTCTTGAATCAAGCCCGATGCGCCGGGATATTGCGTTGTCAAAGAGTGGTTGGAATGCGACAGACATTGCCCATGAAAAGCCAGCCAACGAGAGAACCCATGGGCCCCTCTACAGCAGGGGGCTGTATAGCTGCGCCAGCAATTCGCCGATCACATGCCCCACCGCCAGACTGGCACGGCTGCGCACCGCCTGGGGCCGGGAGGCCATGACCACCTCACGGTACATGCGCTGCGCCTCCAGCGGCCGGATCACCACCGCACGGCGCGGCCTGAGCAGGCGCAGGCTGATCCAGGGAAAGACGCTGGCCCCCAGGCCTGCCAGCACGGCAGCAACCTGTGTGGCGGTGGAGTTGACCTCGCCAGCGGCCTGGTAGCCAACGTCCAGCGGAGCAAAGGCCCTGTCCAGCGCAGCGCGCGTGGCATTGGGCAGGCTGGGCAGCAACAGCGGATGGCGTGCCAGCTCCCGCAGAGGCATGGGTTTTCCATCTCCCTTCAGGGCCGGCGAGCGTGCACAGCCGAAGAAAAACGGCTCGCGCACGACGGGTGTTGTGGCGAGCCGGGCCGTGGCCTGCGACGCATAGATCACACCCACATCGAAGCGGCCGCTGTGAACGCCCTCCACCAGATGGCCGCTCAGTCCTTCATGGATGGACAGGGTGACGGCGGGCCAGCGCTTGCGGCAGGCCGCCAGCAGCGGCACGGCCAGCGCCTGGGCGATGCTGCCCGCGATGGCCACGGACACCGATCCCGCCACCTGAGCCTCCTCGGCCTGTACCAGGGCCCTGGCATCGGCCACCTGGCGCAGGATGGACAGGGCCTGGCCGTAGAGCAGCCGGCCCGTGGCCGTGGGCTGCACGCCCAGCGGGCCGCGGACCAGCAGCGCGCTGTGCAGTTCCTGCTCCAGCAGCTTGAGCTGGTGGCTCACGGCGGAGGGCACCACATGCAGCGCATCGCAGGCGCGCGTGATGCTCTGGGCATCGATCACGGCCACGAGGTATCGGAGCTGGCGCAGTTCCATGCGGACCCCCTGGGGTTCGGTTTGCGAGAAGGCGGGTTCTGAATTCCTCAGCCACGGGCATGAGGGTGCTGCCTACATTGTGCTCACCACCACCGCCACCAGCGACCGCGCCCGCCCCATGACCTTGCGCCCCCGATCCCTGCTCTATATCCCGGCCACGGCAACGCGCTTCATGGCCCGCGCCGCCCAGCGCGGGGCCGATGCCATCGTGCTCGACCTTGAAGATGCCGTCGCCCCCGGCCACAAGGCGCAGGCCCGCGCGCTGCTGGCGCCGGCCGTCGCCGGCCTGAAAACGGCCTGCCCGGTGCTCGTTCGTATCAATGCCGACGCCGCCCTGTGGCGCGAGGACACCGAGGCCGCGCTGTCGGCGGGCTGCGATGGCCTGGTGATTCCCAAGGTGGAGTCGGCCGCCGATGTGCAGCGCATCGCGGCACTGGCCGAGGCCTACGGCGCGCGCGCACTGCACCTGCAAGCCATCGTGGAGACGCCCCGGGCGCTGCTGCGCCTGGCCGAGATCGCCCAGGCATCGCCCCGCCTGAGCTCGCTGGCCTTTGGCGGCGAGGACTTCGCCACCGCGCTGGAGGTGGCGCCCCAGCCTTGCGCGCTGTCCATGCCGGCACAGGCCGTGGCCATCGCGGCCGTGGCGGCCGGGCTGCACCCCGTGGGCCTGGCCGGCCCCATCGGCGGCTATGGCGACCTGGAGGCATTCGAGGCCCTGGCCCGGCTCTCGCGCGCCCTGGGCATGCGCGGCGCCGCCTGCATCCACCCGGCACAGCTGCCGGTGCTGCACTCGGCCTTCGGCGCCAGCGAAGAACCATTGCAGCAGGCCCGCGACATCGTCCGGGCCTACGATCAAGCCCTGGCACGGGGCCAGGGCGCCGTGGCCGTCGCGGGCCACATGGTCGATGCCCCCATCGCCGAACGCGCGCGCCGCCTGCTGCGCGATGGCGGAGAGCAGGCATGAGCCCCCCCGGCCTGCCCCTGCGCGGCATCCGCGTGCTGGACCTCTCGCGCCTGGCCGCGGGCAACATGCTCACGCTGCAACTGGCCGACTTCGGCGCCGAAGTCATCAAGGTCGAGGCGCCCGGCGGCGACACCTTGCGCGACTGGAAGAGCGACGGCCAGCCACTGTGGTGGCAGATCTACGCGCGCAACAAGAAGAGCATCTGCCTGGACCTGCGCGAAGGCGCCGACGTGCAAAGCCTGCTGCGGCTGGCCGAATCCGCCCAGATCCTCGTCGAAAGCTTCCGCCACGGCGCCCTGGAGAAATTTGGCCTGGGGCCGGATGTCCTGCTCAAGCGCAATCCCCGCCTGGTGATCGTGCGCATCTCGGGCTGGGGCCAGACGGGGCCCTATGCCCGGCGCCCCGGCTTCGGCACCCTGGTCGAGGCCTTTTCCGGCTTCGCCGAGAAGAACGGCTTTCCCGACAAGCCTCCCGCCCTGCCCAACCTCGGCCTGGCCGACATGATCGCAGGCCTGGCTGGCGCGGGCGCCGCCATGTTCGCCCTCAGGGAGGTGGAAACCAATGGCGGCCAGGGCCAGGTCGTGGACCTGTCGCTGCTGGAGCCCCTGCTGGCCGTGCTGGGCCCCGATCCCGCCATCTTCCGCCGCACGGGGCGGCGGCCCAGGCGCATGGGCAACCGCGCCGAGATCGCCTCGCCACGCAACGCCTACCCTTGCGCCGATGGCCGCTGGCTGGTGATGTCCGGCTCCACCCAGCGCATGGCCGAGCGCATCTTCGAGGCCATCGGCCGCAAGGAGCTTGGCACCGATCCCCGTTTCGCCACCAATGCCGCACGACTGCGGAATGCCGATGCGCTGGACACACTGATCGGCGGCTTCGTGGCCCGGCGCAGCCTGCCGGACAACCTGCGGCACTTCGCCGAATGGGAAGTGACCGTGGGCCCGGTGCTCGACGTGGCGCAACTGCTGGACGACGAACATGTACGCGCCCGGGCCTGCATCACCGACATCCCCGATGCCGACGGCCGCCCCCTGCCCATGCACAACGTCTTTCCGCGCCTGTCGCGCACGCCGGGCTCCATCCGCAGCCTGGGCCCCGCGCTGGGAGAACACCAGGACCTGGTGCCGCCCGCCGACAAGGCCGGCTGAAGGCATGCCCATACAACGACGGAGACACACCATGGCCCTTTTCAGCACCTTTCCCAGCGCCTTTCCCAACGCCTCTCCCAATGCCCTTCTCGACACCTTCCTCAACACCTTCCTCGGCTCATTCCTCATCCATGCGGCCGCAGCGGCCGTCACGCTCGCTGGCGCGCCTGCCCATGCCGCGCCTGCGCAACTGGTCACCCTGGTCGTGCCCGCCGCGCCGGGCGGCGCCAACGACATCGTGGCGCGCACCATGGAGCCGCTGCTGCGCGGCGAACTCGGCAGCCCGGTGGTGGTCGAGAACCGGGGCGGCGGTGGCGGCAACCTGGGCGCCGCCCATGTGGCGCGCGCGGAGGCCGGCAGCAACCTGTGGCTGCTGACCTCGGCCAGCATCATCACCATGAACCCCGGCCTGTTCGCCAACCCGGGCTTCGACACGCTGCGCGACTTCGTGCCCGTGGCGGGCATCGCCAGCGTTCCCCATGTGCTGCTGGTCCACAAGGACTTCGCCCCCTCCACCCTGCCCGAGCTGCTGGCCACGCTGCGCAAGGCGCCTGGCAAGTACTTCTTCGGCTCGGCCGGCAATGGCACCTACTCGCACATCCTCATGGAATTCCTCAAGCGGGCCGAAAAGGTGGATGCCGCCCATGTGCCGTTCCGGGGCGTGGCGCCGGCCATGACCGAGCTGATGGCCGGGCGCATACAGATGCTGATCAGCACCCTGCCCTCGGCCATGCCCTACCTGAACAGCCGCGACGTCAAGGCCCTGGCCGTGTTCTCCGAACAGCGCAGCGAATTCGTGCCCGACCTGCCCCTGGCCCGGGACACCGTGCCCGGCCTGGTCGGCGACCTGTGGATCGCCCTGTATGCCCCCAGGACCACACCGCCCCAGGACGTGGAGCGCATGCGCCAGGCCGTGGCCAAGGCCCAGGCATCGCCCGGACTGCGCGAGAAGTTCCGCACAATGGGGGCCGGCATCTACGCACCCACGGCACAGGAGCTGCGCCAGCAGACCTCGGCCGATCTGGCACGCTGGAGCCAGCTGATCAGGCAGGCCGGCATCCAGGTTGACTAGCGCGTGTCCACAGGAGACCCCATGAAACTGCTGCGATTCGGCCCCGAGGGCCAGGAAAAGCCCGGCCTGCTCGACGCCCAGGGCCACATCCGCGACCTGTCCGCCCTGGTGGACGACTACACCCCCCGCCTGCTGGGACGCGAGGCGCTGCGCGCGCTGGCCGCCATCGACCCGGGCAGGCTGCCCCTGGTCGAAGGCCCGGTGCGCATCGGCATGCCCTGGAGCGGCATGTCCAAGTTCATCGCCACCGGCCTGAACTACCGCGACCATGCCGAGGAAGCCGGCCTGCCCATCCCGCAGGAACCCATCCTGTTCGCCAAGTGGCCCAGTTGCGCCTGCGGCCCCGACGACGACATCCCCCTGCCCCAGGGCAGCACGCGCATGGACTGGGAGGTGGAGCTGGGCATCGTCATCGGCGAACGCGCGCGCAACGTGCTCGTGGCCGATGCGCTGGACCATGTGGCCGGCTACTGCGTCGCCAACGACATCTCCGAGCGCGAATACCAGATCGAGCGCAGCGGCGGCCAGTGGAGCAAGGGCAAGGGCTTCGACCGCTTCGGCCCCATAGGCCCCTGGCTGGTCACGCGCGATGAAGTGCCCGACCCGCAGGCGCTGACGCTGTGGCTGGACGTCAACGGCGAGCGCCGCCAGACCGGCAGCACGCGCACCATGGTCTTCGGCTGTGCCGAACTGGTCAGCCATTGCAGCCACGTGATGACCCTGGAGCCCGGCGACCTCATCATCACGGGCACGCCCGCGGGAGTCGGCATGGGCATGAAGCCGCCGCGCTATCTGAAAGCCGGCGATGTGATGGAGCTGGGAATCGAGGGGCTGGGCGTGCAAAGGCAGCGTGTGGTGTAGCCCACTGCGCGGCAGGAAAGACGGCGGCACGGCACGCCCATTGCCATGGACCGTGTCGGCCGGGCCCGCCTGCGGCCTCAGGCGGTAGCGCAAGGCAGGCAGCGCGCCTGGGGATTCCCTGGTGCATGCGCGGCTGCTCAAACCTGCGCGCCTGCGAGGGGCGCGACTGCGTCCCAAGCCTGCCAGTGTCGGCGGGATGAAGTTTCAATCCACGCGCCCGCGAGGGGCGCGACCTTCAGCGGCAAACGCCAGCAGGCCTTCATGCAGGTTTCAATCCACGCGCCCGCGAGGGGCGCGACGAGCGCGTGGCCCAGATCCATGCCGCCAGCCGCGTTTCAATCCACGCGCCCGCGAGGGGCGCGACTACGCTCAACCCCGGGGAGTCCGACGACGTGCGCGTTTCAATCCACGCGCCCGCGAGGGGCGCGACTCTGGTCGGTCTTCCAGTCGGTCAGGGCCTCGATGTTTCAATCCACGCGCCCGCGAGGGGCGCGACGTGTTGTTCTGGCCACCGGTGCTGTCGGCCACGTAGTTTCAATCCACGCGCCCGCGAGGGGCGCGACCCCACGCCGGCGGCCATGGTGGTGTTGTTCTGCAGTTTCAATCCACGCGCCCGCGAGGGGCGCGACACGCCGTCGCTCAGCCGTGTACCGGAAGCGCGCTCGTTTCAATCCACGCGCCCGCGAGGGGCGCGACGATTGCCCGCGATGCGCCGGGCCCAGCCACGGCCGTTTCAA
>JBHIXF010000078.1:0-27031 GCA_041984925.1 Comamonas sp. | reverse complement strand
CTGCCAGGGGTCGTGCAGGATGCCCAGCATGTAGTCGATGCTCCTGGCGTCGCCCATGCGCGCGCCCCAGCGCGCGGCCTGGTCGAAGTAGGGGCCGCGGCTCATGGATTCGCTGCCGCCGCCGATGGCCACGTCGCAGTCGCCCAGGGCGATGGCCTGGGCCGCCGAGACGATGGCCTGCAGGCCCGAGCCGCACAGGCGGTTGACGTTGAAGGCGGGCGTCTCGATGGGGCAGCCCGCATCGATGGCGGCCACGCGCGAGAGGTAGGCATCCTTAGTGTCGGTGGGGATCACATTGCCCATGACCACATGGCCCACCGCATCGGGCGCCAGGCCGGCGCGTTCGATGGCGGCCTTGACGGCGGTGGTGGCCAGCTGGGTGTTGGGCACGTCCTTGAGGCTGCCGCCGAAGGTGCCGATGGCGGTGCGCGCGGTGCCGACGACGAAGACGTCGCGTGGGGTCATGGTGAAACTCCTCGAAGCGATGAACACGGGGATGGATGGCGTGCATTGTGCCGGGTGTGCTGCCTTTTGCGCAGCCTCCTCGGCGTCAGGCGGCGGCCCTCCCAGGTCCTTGCTGCCTGGGCTCAGCGCCCTTCGAATCGGGGCGTCTGCTTCGCGTGGAAAGCGGCGATGCCGCGCGGCAGGTCGGCCGTGCGCGCGCAGGCATCGAAGGCACAGGCCTCGGCCGCGAGCTGCTCGCGCAGGCTGCGGTCCAGGCCCGCGCGCATGAGGCGGCGCATGTGGCCCAGGGCCACGGTGGGGCCTGTGGCCAGGCGGTCGGCCAGCTGCTGCACGGCGGCGTCCAGCTCCGGTGCGGGCAGGGCGCGGTTGATGAGGCCCAGGCGCTGCGCATCGGCGCTGCCGAGGGTGTCGCCCAGCATGGCGATCTCCAGCGCGTTGCGCAGGCCCACGATGCGCGGAAGCGCCCAGGAGGCGCCCACATCGCAGCTGGCGCCCAGTTGGATGTAGGCCAGGTTGAAGCGCGTGCCCTCGGCCGCGTAGACGAAGTCGGCCTGCAGCATCAGCGACAGGCCCGCGCCTGCCGCTGCGCCATGCACCCGGGCGATGACGGGGGCATCGAGCTGGCCCAGCAGCAGCACGGCCTCGTTGAGCGGCGCCAGCAGCTCGGCCGCGCCGCGCACGGGGTCGGCCGCCAGCGTGTCCAGGTCGCCGCCGGCCATGAAGGCGCGGCCCGCGCCCTGCATCACCACGCAGCGCAGCGCGCGGTCCTGGGCCAGGGCGCGCACGGCATCGCGCAGCGCCAGCGCCATGGGCACGTCGATGGCGTTGAGGGCGGCGGGGCGGTTGAAGGTCAGCGTGGCGATGGCGCCTTGGCGGTGCAGCAGCAGCGGGGAGTCGTTCATCAGGGGCGCCTTCAGTGGTACAGCGCCTCGATTTCGGACGCGTAGGTCTTGTAGATGGACGAGCGGCGCACCTTCATGGTGGCCGTGACCTCGCCGTCGTCGTGGTCCAGTTCCTTGGTCAGCAGATAAAAGCGCCGCACCTGGGCGACCTGGGCCAGGCGCGCATTGCCTTTCGCGATCTCGGCGTCGATCAGGGCGCGCACTTCAGGCATCTCGGCCAGGGAGCGGAAATGCGTGAAGGCGATGCGCCGCGCCTGGGCCCATTGGCCCACGGTCTCGTAGTCGATCTGCACCAGCGCGCCCACGAATTTGCGGCCGTCGGCGACCACGATGCATTCCTTGATGAAGGGGCTGGACTTCATGGTGTTCTCGATCTCCGAGGGCGTGAGGTTCTTGCCGCCGGCCGTGATCATGATGTCCTTGAGGCGGTCCACGATGCGCAGTTGCCCGCGTTCCTCGCGCACCACGTCGCCCGTGTGCAGCCAGCCGTCCTGGATGGCCTGCGCCGTGGCCTCGGGGTTCTTGTAGTAGCCCGCGAAGACCATGTCGCCCCGGATCTGCAATTCGCCGCTGCCGTCGCCGCTGCCATGGTCGCTGGCGTTTGCCGCGATGCGCCACTGCACGCCCTCGGTGGGCACGCCCACCGTGCCCACCACCACCTGGTCCAGGCGGTGGCCGCTGACCATGCCCGTGGATTCGGTCAGGCCGTAGACCTCGATCAGCGGCACGCCCAGCGTGCGGAAAAAGCGCACCACGTCGGGCGGGATGGGCGCGGCGCCCGTCAGCGCCACGCGCGCCCGGCGCAGGCCGATGAAGTTCTGCAGCGCGCGCAGGATGCTCCAGTAGCTGGCGGCGTAGCCCAGGCGCTCGCCCAGGCTCCACTGCGCGCGCGGCTTGTCGGCCAGGGGCGCGCACAGGGCCATGGCGCGGGCATACAGGGCGCGGCGCAGCGGGCCGGTTTCCTGCATCTTGATGCTGATGGCCGCGTGCAGCTTTTCCCAGATGCGCGGCACGCCCAGGAACATGTCGGGCGCGACCTCGCGCAGGTCTTCCTGCACCGTGCGTATGGATTCGCCGAAATGCACCTGGGAGCCCAGGTAGACGGGCACGAAGCTGGTCAGCATCTGCTCGGCCACATGGCACAGCGGCAGGTAGGACAGGTGGCGCGTGGCGGCATCCAGTCCCAGCCGCTCGGCGATGCCCGGCACCACGCCGCGGATGTTGCGGTAGGTGATCATGGCGCCCTTGGGTCTTCCCGTGGAACCCGAGGTGTAGATCATCAGGCCCACATCGTCGAGCGTCTGGCCTGCCAGGGCCTCGTCGATGGGCGCGCGAAGCTGGGCCTGGGCCCCCAGGCGCTCGACCTCGTCGAAGGTGGCGATCAGGGCGCGGACCTGGGGCGCGAAGCTGCGCAGGCCCTTGGTTTCGATGACGATGATCTTCCGCAGGCGCGTCAGCTCGGGCAGGGCGGCCAGCAGCTTGTCGGCCTGCTCCTGGTCCTCGCAGACCATGATCTCGATGTCGGCATGGCCCACCACGTAGGCGACCTCGGGCGTGGGGCTGGTGGGGTACACGCCCACGGTGACGGCGCCGATCAGGCCGGCGCCCATCTGGGCAATCACCCACTCGATGCGGTTCTCGGAGATCACGCCCAGGTGGCCGCCGCGCGCCAGTCCCAGCTGGGCCAGGCCCAGGCCGAAATGGCTGGCGCGCTCGTGGTATCGCGCCCAGGTCGTGGGCTTCCAGATGCCGAAGTCCTTTTGCCGGATCGCCACGCGCGACGCATCGCTGCGCGCGCGCCAGGCCAGCATCTGGGGCAGGGTGAGTTCGGGAAGGGCTTGCATGTGCGTTCCCAGGCTAGGACAACCAGCGCTTGCGGCGTTTGTAATGCTTCAAATCCCGGAAGCTCTTGGCTTCCCCGCCGCCGCCCATGCCCAGGTAGAACTCGCGCACGTCGGCGTCCTGGGCCAGGCGCTCGGCCGGGCCGTCGATGACGATCTTGCCGTTCTCCATGATGTAGCCGCCGTGCGCCACGGCCAGGGCCACGGTGGCGTTCTGCTCGACCAGCAGCATGGAGGTGCCGCGCTCGGCATTGATGCGCGCGATGATGGTGAAGATGTCCTCCACCAGCTTCGGTGAAAGCCCCAGCGAGGGCTCGTCCAGCAGCATGAGCCGGGGCTGGGCGATCAGCGCGCGGCCGATGGCCAGCATCTGCTGCTCGCCCCCCGACAGGTAGCCGGCCAGGCCCTTGCGGCGCTCGTGCAGGCGCGGAAAGTAGCTGTAGACCAGGTCGAAGTCGGGGCGCACGTCGCGGCTGCCCGTGAGCGCGTAGGTGGCGGCCACGAGGTTTTCCTCCACCGTGAGGTCCTCGAACACGCGCCGGCCCTCCATCACATGCGACAGCCCCATGCGCACCAGCTGCTGGGGCGCGTATTGCGCGGTGGACTGGCCGTCGTAGCGCACGCTGCCGCCGGCCAGCAGGCCGTCCTCCAGCGCCAGCAGGCCCGAGACGGCCTTGAGCGTGGTGCTCTTGCCCGCGCCGTTGCTGCCCAGCAAGGCCACGATCTGTCCACGTGGAACGGCCAGCGACAGCCCGCGCAGGGCCTGCACCACCTTGTTGTAGATGACCTCGATGTTGTTGATTTCGAGGACCAGATCCTGGGCCGTCTGGGTCATGGCGCCACGGGATTCAGAGGGCGATCCAATCCGAGGCCGGCAGCATCTTCTGCGCCTTCATGTCGGCCTTGTAGACCCGGCCCACGGGGATGGAGTTGCCCTTGATGGTGATGGGCACGCCGATCAGCCCGCCCGTGTCGAAGTCCTTGATGGAGTTCAGCGCGGCCTTGAGGTTGGGGCCGGTGAGCGGCTTGCCCGCGTCCAGGCAGCGCCTGGCCGATTCCACGAACAGCATGGCCGCCAGAAAGCCCTGGATGTAGGCCGTGCTCTGGTACTCGGGGCGCAGCGCGCGGATCTTGTCCAGCATGGGCGCCTTGGCCGAGGTGTCGTAGTAGTAGCGGTAGGGCATGACGCCCATGAAGCCGTCGCCGGCCTCGCCCATCTTCATGACGGTGGAGCTGTCCATGGTCCAGAAGGTGCCCATCCAGCGGCTGGCCATGCCCATCTGCTTGCCCTGCTGGATGAACTCCGGGATGGGCGCCAGGATGTAGCCGTGGAAGATGGTGTAGTCGGGCGCGGCGCGGCGCAGCTTGATGACCTCGGTGGACACGTCCACGCTGCCGGGCGGCGTCATCAGCTTGGCCACCACGTTCAGGCCCATTTTTTTCGCGGCGGCCTCGCTGGCCTCGATGGGGTCGCGGCCGAACTCGGAGTCCGAGTAGACGAAGGCCACCTTGGCGCCCGGCTTTTCCTGGGCGATGTGCTTGAGCAGGATGCCGAACATCTCCGTGTAGTCGGGCCCCACGAGGAACTGGTTCGGGTACCTGGCCGGGTTGTTGAGCTCGGTGGCGAACGAGGCGCCGGCCATGAGGATGTTGCCGTTGCGGTCCAGCTCCGGATTGATGGTCTTGGAAAAGCCCGTGGAGTCGCCGTAGTAGAGGCTGACCTTGTTCTGGCTGGTGATCTTCTTGAACGCGGCCACCGACACGTCGACCTTGTAGCCCGTGTCCTCGGGCACGTAGCGGACCTTGCGGCCCTTGATGCCGCCCGCATCGTTGACCATCTTCACGTAGTCGCCCATGCCGGCATTGATGCCCACGCCCGCGAAGGCGAACACGCCGGTCATGGGGATGGAGCCGCCGATCACGATGTCCTCGCCACCGGCCTGGGCGCGGCCTGCCTGGGCGCGGCCCGTGAGCGGCAGGGCCAGGCTGGCGCCGGCCGCCAGCAGCAGGCTGCGGCGGCGCTCGAAATTCGGGGAATGCTGCATGCTTGTCTCCTTTTGCTTGTCGTGCGCGGCGCCGCCTCAATTGCGGAAGGGCCACAGGTGGAAGAAGCGGCGCAGGCGCCGCCACATCTGGGCGAGCCCCTGTGGCTCGAAGACCAGGAATCCGATGATCAGCAGCCCGAACACCATGGTGCGCACGGGCGAGAGAAACACCGCCAGCTCGGTGCCGCCGGGCAGCAGGTCCACGATGAGCTTGAGCAGCTCGGGCACCATGGTCATGAAGACCGCGCCCAGGATGCCGCCCAGGATGGAGCCCATGCCGCCGACGATGATGGCGGCCAGGAAGAAGATGGACATCAAGAGCGGGAAGCTCTCGGGCGTGACCACGCGGAAGAAGTAGGCCCACAGGCCACCGGCCACGCCCGCGTAGAACGAGGACAGCCCGAAGGACAGCAGCTTGTAGCGCAGCAGCGGGATGCCCAGCACCTCGGCCGAGATGTCGCGGTCGCGGATGGCGATGAAGGCGCGGCCGATGCGCGTGCGAAACAGGTTGGCCGCGCCCAGCAGCATCAGCAGCGTGACGGGCACGATCACCCAGTACAGCCGGAACGACGTGTCCAGCGGCAGGCCGAAGGCCGTGGCCGGCGGCACCGCCAGGCCCGCCGTGCCGCCCGTGAACTTCAGATTGGCGAACAGGAAATGCGCGATGAACGAGGCCGCGATGGTGGCGATCGCCAGGTACAGGCCCTTGACGCGCAGCGAGGGCAGGCCCACCACGATGCCGCCCAGCATGGCCACCAGGCCGCCGGCCAGCAGATTCACGGGAAACGGCATGCCCCAGCGCGTCTGCAGGATGGCCACCGTGTAGGCGCCCAGGCCCATGAAGGCCGCCTGGCCCAGGCTGACCAGGCCGGTGTAGCCCGTGAGGATGTTCAGCCCCGTGGCGCTGGCCACGTTGATGCTGACCAGGCAGGCCAGGTACAGCCAGTAGTCGCTGGCCAGAAAGGGGAACAGCAGCGCCAGCGCGGCGCCCGCCGCCAGCCAGGCCTTTTGCGTGCGCGAGTCGAACAGCGCCGCATCGGCGACGTAGCTTTCCTTGAGGGTGCCAATGCGCATGACGGCCTTCCTAGAGACGTTCGATTTCGTGCGTGCCGAACAGGCCGTAGGGCCTGAGCATGAGCACCACCACCAGCACGATGAAGGTGGCCAGCAGCTTGTATTCGCCGCCCAGGTAGGCGCCGGCCAGCGCCTCCACCAGGCCGATGAACAGGCCGCCGACCAGGGCGCCGAGCACGCTGTCCAGCCCGCCCACGATGACGACCACCAGCACCGACAGCCCGAACACGCCCATGCCCGAGGAGATGCCGCCGATGGCGCCGACGATGATTCCCGAGACGGCGGCGATCATGGCCGACACCATCCAGGCCAGCGAGAACACGCGCGGCACGTTGATGCCCACCGAATAGGCGGCGGCCTGGTCGCTGGCCGTGGCGCGCAGGGCCACGCCGCCGCGCCACAAGCGCAACACCAGCAGCACGGCCGCGATGAAGGCCACGGCGACGGCCGCGCCCCAGGCCACCTTGGGCGCGAGAAAGGCCTCGCCGATCACCACCGGCTGCGTGGGCATGAACTCGGGCAGGCGGCGCTGGTCGGCCGTCCAGACCAGTTCCACCAGGCCCACCAGCACCGAGGCCAGTCCCACGGTGACCATGAACACCGAGATCGGCGGCTCGCCCAGCAGGGGCCGGATCATGGTGCGCTCGATCAGCGCCCCCAGCAGGCCCGTGCCCAGCACGGCCGCGGGAATCGCCAGCCACAGCGGCAGCGCGAACAGGGCGGCGAAGGTGAAGAACAGGTAGGCGCCCACCATCAGCAGCTCGCCGATGGCGATGTTGACCACGCGCGTGGCCTTGTAGACGATCACGAAGGCCAGCGCGGCCAGCGCATAGAGGCCGCCTGCGGCCAGGCCGGTGAGGGCGATCTCGAACAGGTAGGCCCAGTCCATCATGCGGCCCTCTGCGCCATGGCGGGTACGGGCCCGGCGGCCGCGCCGCGCAGCCGGTGGCGCAGTTCGCCCACATCGCCCGCGCCCAGGTAGGCACGGTTGACCTCGGGGTCGGCCTGGACCGCGGCCGGCGTGCCCTGGGCGATGACCTGGCCGAAGTTGAGCACCACCACGTGGTCGGACAGGTCCATCACCATGCCCATGTCGTGCTCCACCATGAGCACGGTCACGCCCCATTCGGCACGCACGTCGAGGATGAAGCGCGCCATGTCCTCGGTTTCCTCGCGGTTCATGCCGGCCACGGGCTCGTCCAGCATCAGGATGCGCGGCTGCATGGCCAGGGCACGCGCCATCTCCACGCGCTTTTGCAGGCCGTAGGACAGGGCGGCCACGGGCGCATGGCGGATGTGGTCGATCTCCAGGAAATCGATGATGCGTTCCTCGATGTCGCGGCGCAGCCCGGCCTCCTCGCGGCGCGCGCGGCCCAGGTAGAGCAGGGCGTCGAAGACGTTGGTGCGCAGGTGGGCGTGGCGGCCCAGCTTGATGTTGTCCAGCACCGTCATGCCCCTGAACAGCGCGATGTTCTGGAAGCTGCGCCCCAGTCCCAGCCGGGCGCGCTGCGGCGCCGGCACGCGCGTGATGTCCCGGCCCTGGAAGCGGATGGCCCCGCCCGTGGGCCGGTAAAAGCCCGAGATGGTGTTGAACAGCGAGGTCTTGCCCGCGCCATTGGGGCCGATCACGGCCGTGATGGAGCCCGGCCGCACATCGAAGCCCACGCCCGACAGCGCCTTCACGCCACCGAAGGCGAGCGTGACGCCATCGACCTGCAGCAAGGGGGCGGCCGGGCCGCCTTCGGGGTGTGTCTCCATCGGTCTCTCGTTCGGTTTTCTTCGAGCCGGACAGATGCCTACTGGTGCGTAGGCTGTTTACTTTGGAGTAGATTCTGGGTGTCGTCCCCCGCCTGCAGCATCGGTGATTTCCCCGGTGCGACCACCGCCATGAAGCCATCGACCGCCGCCGCCAAGACCCGCACCACTGTCCGCCGCAAGCCGGAGCCCACCCCGGTGGCATCGCCCTGGAGCACCGCGCCCGACCGCGAGCAGCAGCGCGAGGCCAAGCGCCAGGCCGTGCTGCAGGCGGCCGCGCAACTGTTCAACGAGCGCGGCTTCCACGCCACCTCGCTGGATGACATCGCCGCGCGGCTGGGCGTGAGCAAGCCCACGCTGTACTACTACGTGAAGAACAAGGACGAGATCCTGCTGCAGTGCGTCAACCAGGGCCTGGCCATGACGCTGGAAGGCATCGAGGCCTCGCGCCGCGCGGGCGGCAAGGCCATCGACCAACTGCGCGCCTGCATGCAGGTCTATGCGCGCATCGTCACCATGGACTTCGGCATGTGCCTGATCCGCGTGGGCGACGAGCAGGTGCCCCCCGACAGCCGCAAGGAGCTGCGGCGCCAGAAAGCCGCCATCGACCAGGCCTTCCGCCGCCTCGTGGCGGCCGGCGTCGAGGAAGGCTCGGTGGCGCCCTGCGACCCCAAGATCACGGCCTTCGTGATCGCCGGCGCGCTCAGCTGGATCCGGCGCTGGTACCAGCCGGGCGGGCAGTATCCGGCCGAGGAGGTGGCGCGGCAGTGCATCGAGACCCTGATGGGAGGGGTGCTGCGCAGGCCCGATGCGCTGCCGAGACGCAAGCCGGCCGCAAAGCGCGCTGCGGCTGCAAGAACGCCAGGCGGCAAAGCCATGCGTTGAAGCGGTGGTGCCGGCAGCGCTTTTAAGAGCCAGAAAGAGCGTATGGGAGTTTGGAGGTGCTTTATAAGTCGTTGTACCGCAAAGGAAAAAATGGACGACAAGGCAGCGCTAAAGCACTCGATGTCCGCTGGCCGCCTTTAGGCGGTAAGTCGGGATGCTGCGGATTTCAGTCCGCCAGGTGCCATCGGGCCCAGCGGCGCGAGCCCGATAGTTGCAGCCGTCCCTCCTTGCGCAGCTCTTGCAGAAGATCCTGCACGGCACTTTCAGGCAACGAGGGTAGCACTTGGCGCAGCTCCGCCAGCGGTGCGCCATGGGCCTTGTCCCTTGCAAGGTGCTTGAGCAGCAGTGCCTTGTTGGTTTCCCTGTCCAGGCCACGTTGGCGCGTATGGGCGCCCCTGGCTCCCAAGGACGCGTACAAAGCCTCGGACAGGATGTAGCGTGTGCCCCTGCCTCGGCCTACGGATTCCACGGCGCCCGCGGCGATCAGGTCGGGCAGGCGTTCCCTCAAGGAGTCTGGCAAGGGCTTTTCTCTTTGCAGGCATTCCAGCGCGAGGTAGTCCATGGTCGAGAAGTTGCGCAGCTTGTCTTCGCCCAGGCGTTCCATGAAGCGGACGAAGGCCGGGTTGCGCACTCCTCCTTCCAGCATCAGTCGCACTTCGTGGGCGGATGTGCCTGCAAGACTGGGCAGGGGTTTGCCCTGCCGAACAGCGCTTTCCACCATCAGATTCAGGCCTTGCCCGGAGCGTTCGATCAGGCCGCACCGTGCCAGCGCCTCGGCCAGCCTGCGGTTGCGGGGATTTTGCTGATCGATGATGTTTTCCGGGGTGATGCCTGGCGGCAGCCCTCCCGGGCTGACGATTTCGAGCCGCCTGGCAAACTGTCGTACGAAGATCGAGCCGCCCAATCGGTAGTCGCGATGTGCGACGGCGTTCAAGAGCGCCTCCCGCACCGGCACCTCGTCAAACGTCGGCAGATCCATGCGGAAGAAATCGTCCTGGTAGCTTTGCCGGTCGTTGCGCAGGTTGATCTTTTTCCATAAAGCGTCCTGCCAGGCGAAGAAGCCCTCTCGATACTCTTCGCGATCGGCTGCTGGTCCTGCAGCTTCGGACGAACGGTATTCGAAGACCAGTTCCGCCTGGGCAAGCCATCTTGTCAGGGCCTGTCTTTTTCCGAACAGAATCAGCGCGGCATAGCTCACCTGATCGCCGTCCACCAGCAGTTCTGCATCCCGCAAGGTCTGTTCGTCGCTCAGTGTACTGGTGCGAGGGGTGTTGGCCTTGCGCGCCCAACGCTGCCGGAACAGTGCAATCGATTCCGCCTCGAGATCTTCCAGGGTGGCGCCAGGGCAGGGCTGTGCGGAGAAGTCAGGGCCGGTTTCCTCGAAGATGGCGCGCAATTCCTGGGAACTCATTGCCGCGAGATCATCGCCAGCTCGCTTGAGAAAGCTGCCGTCGATATTCCAGGCCGTGCCCGGCAGGCGGGCAGGTACATGCACGATCAGTACACGCCCCTGGGGCAGGATGAGTTCCTCGACAGGTATGCGGTGTCCCAGGCGATGGTGCAGGCCTGCTTCCGTGCGCCCCGGGTCATCGAATGCCTGAGAGCCTACGATGTGGCGAGGTCTTTTGTCGGTCACTCCCAGCACGATGGCGCCGCCGCCCTCGTTGGCCAGTGCGACACAGTACTTCAGCAGCTTTTCAAAGTCATAGCGCTGCCTGGCTTCCTTGAACTCCAGGCGCCGGCCTTCGGGTTCAAGCAGCCACTGCTGCAGCAGGGTCGGCGTCGTAGGCATGCCCACAGCTTAAATTACGCGCCGTTTTCCCCTGGACCCTGCGCCGCCAGATCATCCAGGATCGGGCAATCGGGCCGGTCATCCCCATGGCAGCAGTGCACCAGGGTCTGGAGCGTGCGCTGCATGGCCTGCATGGCGGCGATGCGCTCGGTCAACACCTCGATATGGCGCTGCGCGATGTCCTTGACCTGGCTGCTGGCGCGGCTCTTGTCCTGCCACAGGCCCAGCAGGGTGGCGATTTCTTCCATCGAAAAACCCAGGTCGCGCGCGCGGCGGATGAAGCGCAGGGCGTGCACGTCGGACTCGGCGTACTGGCGGTAGCCGCCGTCCGTGCGGTGCATGGGCGGCAGCAGGCCCTGGGCTTCGTAGTGGCGCACCATGCGCGCCGAGACACCGGCGCGGCGCGCGGCCTCGCCGATGGCGACGGGCCAGTGCGGTGCGGGGCGGGCGGGCATGGCGGCTGTCCCTCAGGCGACTTCGTAGCCTTCTTCGGCGATGGCGGCGCCCAGCGCCTCGCGGCTGGCCGCGCTCTCGACTTCCACACGCTGGGCGGCCCGGTCGATCTTGACCTGGGCCTGGCTGTCCACGCCTTGCAGGGCCTGGGTGACGCTGCGCTCGCAGTGGCCGCAGGTCATTCCCTTCACGTTGAAAACATGGTGCATCTCGTACTCCTGGTTGCGGCGCGCCACGGTGGCGCAAGCCATGGACGGCATGTTGAACCTTGACACGGTGGAAAGGTCAAGCGCATGCCCCCATGGCGGTTGACCTGGGCCAAACCCGAGGGCAAGACAAGGCTCAATGATGCGCCTGCATAGCCGATAACCCGGCCTGAGCCTGCCTTATGTAAAAAAATTCATGCGGATCGGGCAATCATCTGACAAACTGCAACAATTTGTGTTTTCGTTGACGCTTGGCATCCTAGACCGTGCGGGCGTCCTGACAGAAAGAGGATACGGTCATGAACTTGTTGGGAATGATGCGGATGTTCACCATCCGCACACGCATGCTGGGAGCTATCGCCATGGTGCTGGTGCTGCTGGGCCTGCTGGGCGGCGCTGGCATGCTGGGCATGTTCCGCATCCACGGCATGAGCCAGCAGTTCATGCATACCTCGTACACCAAGATGGGCTACATGGTGGAGATGCGCACCGAGCTGGGCGCGGTCCGGGCGCATGAGAAGGACATGATCATCCAGTACGAGCGTCCCGAGGAGGTGCGCAAGGCCCACAACCAGTGGACTGCCGCCATCGAGCGCACCAAGGCCGTGGCCGCGCGCTTTCTCAAGGACGAGGATGCGGCCGATGACGCCATCGTCAGCGGCATCGTCGATCGCATGGACCGCTACCGCCAGCAGTTCGAGCACATCGCCCGCCAGCTGGAGGCCGGCGGCTACGACACGGCGACCACGGCCAACCGCATGAGCGGCAAGGCCATGGCCGAGGTGGCCGAGGTCGAGAAGCTCCTCGCCGAACTGGACAAGCTGCTGCGCCAGCAGGTGGACGCCATGGCGGCCGAGGAGCAGGGCGTGGCCGAGCAGACGCAGTGGATCTTCGTGGCCGCCGTGGTGCTCACCGTGCTGGTGGTGGTGCCGCTGACCCTGCTGAACATGCAGTCGATCTGCAGCCCGCTGACGCGTGCGCGACAGATGGCTCTGACGATCGCCCAGGGCGATCTGTCGCAGAGCGTGAAGGTGGAGGGCAAGGATGAAGTGGCCGACCTGCAGCGCGCGCTGGACCAGATGCAGCAGGGCCTGGGCGCCATGGTGACCCAGGTGCGCGATGCCAGCGGCAGCATTGCCACGGCCAGCCAGGAAATCGCAATGGGCAACCAGGACCTGTCCTCGCGCACGGAGCAGACGGCCAGCAATGTGCAGGAGACGGTGGCTTCGCTGTCCCAGCTCACGGCCACGGTGCAGCAGACGGCCTCGTCCTCGCAGCTGGCCAACCAGCTGGCCGCCTCGGCCTCGACCACGGCCACGCGCGGCGGCGACGTGGTGTCCCAGGCGGTGGTCAGCATGCAGGAGATCACGACCTCCAGCCGCAAGATCGGCGACATCATCGGCCTGATCGACTCCATCGCCTTCCAGACCAACATCCTGGCGCTGAACGCCGCCGTGGAAGCGGCGCGCGCGGGCGAGCAGGGCCGTGGCTTCGCCGTGGTGGCCGCCGAGGTGCGTTCCCTGGCCCAGCGCTCGGCCCAGGCGGCCAGCGAGATCAAGGCGCTGATCCAGACCAGCGTGCAGGCGGTGGACGTGGGCGTGCGCCAGGTGGAGGACGCCGGCAAGACCATGAAGGAGATCGTGGACAGCGTGCAGCGCGTGGGCGACATCATCGGCGAGATCACGGCGGCATCGAGCGAGCAGTCGGGCGGCATCGGCCAGGTCAACCAGGCCGTGGGCGACATCGACCGCATGACGCAGCAAAACGCCGCCCTGGTCGAGGAGTCGGCCGCTGCGGCGCAGTCGCTGCGCGAACAGGCGGCACGCCTGGCGCAGGTGGTCGGCCAGTTCCGCGTCGCGGGCGCAGCCGTGTCGACCACGGGCACGCCGTCCCATGGCCGCGCGGCCCAGCCCAGCCTGGCCCCTGCCGCTGGCCGCACGCCGCTGGCAGCTTCCCAGGAGCCTCAGCTGCTGGAACACGCCTGATGCGCCGCGGGGCCGCCGGGGCCCCGCCGCAGGACCCCCAAACGCCCAAGCCCGCAGGCCATGCCTGCGGGCATTTTGACTTGCGGGCGCGGGCTCTCAGGCCTGCCGTGCGGGCGGATAGTCGGTATAGCCTTCTGCGCCGCCGCCATAGAACAGCTTGGAGTCCCAAGGGGCGAGCGGCAGATCGTCGCGCAGGCGGTGCACCAGGTCGGGGTTGGAAATGAAGGCCTTGCCGAAGGCCACCATGTCGGCATGGCCGATTTCCACGGCACGCAGGGCCATGGCGCGGTCATAGCCGTTGTTGACCATCCAGACGCCCTGGCCGCCGGCCTGGCGGTAGGCGGACTTGAGCGCCGCATAGTCGAAGGGGCGGTCGGGCAGTTCGCGCGGGCCGCCTGTGGAGCCTTCGATGATGTGGATGTAGGCCAGGCCCAGCGGCGCGAGCTGGCGCACCACGTACTCGAACAGCGGCTGGGGGTCGGCATCGTCGATGTCGTTGGCCGGCGTCACGGGCGACAGGCGTATGCCGACGCGCCTCGCGCCCACGGCGTCCACGGCGGCGCGCGTGCATTCGAGCAACAGGCGCGCGCGGTTTTCGATGCTGCCGCCGTAGTCGTCATCGCGCCGGTTGGCGCCGCTCTTGAGGAACTGGTCCAGCAGATAGCCGTTGGCGCCATGCAGCTCCACGCCATCGAAGCCGGCCGTCTCCACGGCGTTGCGCGCGGCCACGGCGAAGCTGTGGACGATGGCGGGGATCTCCTGCTGCGCGAGCGCGCGGGGCTCGGAGGTCGGCGTGAACCCGCCCTTGCCGGTCTTCTCGTCGATCACATAGGTCTTGGAGCGGGCCGCGATGGCGGACGGGCCCACGGGGGCCTGCCCGTCGGGCTGCAAAGAGGTGTGGGAGACGCGGCCCACATGCCACAGCTGGGTGACGATGCGCCCGCCGGCCGCGTGCACCGCCTCGGTCACGCGCTTCCAGCCGTCCAGCTGCTCGCTGCCGTACAGCCCCGGCACGTGGGCATAGCCCTGGCCCTGGTGGCTGATGGCCGTGCCCTCGCTGATCAGCAGGCCGGCGCTGGCGCGCTGGGCGTAGTAGGTGGCCATGAGTTCGGTGGGAATGGCGCCGGGCGCGCGGTTGCGCGTCAGCGGCGCCATGGCGATGCGGTTGGGCAGGCGCAGTGCGCCGGCCTGGATGGGATCGAACAGAGAGGACATGCTTCGGGGCTTCCTGTGTGTTGACGGACATGCCACCCGCGCGGGCGGCAGGACGTGCGCCACAGATTACTCCCGGCAGCGGCGGCCTGCAGGTCAGGGACTTGCGCACTGTCGTGCAGGCGACGCGGCCGATCGCGGGCCGCTGCCATGGCAAGTGCGCCAGGCGCAAAGGCAAAGGGCCGGCAGGTATGTACTTGCCGGCCCGCATCGGATGCGCCGGGCGCGCGCCCGGCCTGCTGCTTACTTGAGCAGGCCCTCGGCCTTCATCGCGGCCTGCACGGCAGGGCGGGCCAGCACGCGCTCGCGGTAGGCCAGGATGTTGGTCAGCTCGGAGATGTCCAGGCCCACGAACTGGGCCCAGCCGGTCACGGTGAACAGGTAGGCGTCGGCCACCGTGAACTGCTCGCCCATCAGGTAGTCGCGGCCGCTGAGCTCGCCGTCCACCCACTTGAGGCGGTCCAGCACGCGCTGGCGCACCACGGGCTTGTAGTCCTCGGGCGTGGCGGGGTTGAACAGCGGACCGAAGCCCTTGTGCAGCTCGGTGCCGATGAAGTTCAGCCATTCCTGCAGGTGGTAGCGGGCCATGGTGCCGTTGGCCGGCGCCAGCTTCTTCTCGGGCACCAGGTCGGCCAGGTACTGGACGATGGCCGGGCCTTCGTGCAGCGTGTCGCCGTCGTCCAGCACGAGGAAGGGCACGTAGCCCAGAGGATTGATCTCGTAGTAATCCGAGCCGTCCTGCAGCTTGTGTGTCTTGGTGCTGGCCAGAACAGGCTCGTACGCCAGGCCCGCCTCGTGCAGGACGATGTGCGGAGACAGGGAGCAGGCGCCGGGGCTGTAGTAGAGCTTCATGGTGGATCGCTTCCGATCGGGAAAAAAAGACAAGTGCCCATGCTAAACCCTGTAGCCGCTGCGTGGATGACGGAACCGCAATGCCGGCAGGGTTCTGCGGCCGTGCCCGGCTGTGTTCCACGTGGAACAGCCGGGGCGGGCAGGGGAGCCAGACCCCTGGCGAGGCACAGGTGCGGCAAAGGTGGGAAAATCGCGGGTTCCCCGCTGGGCTCCCCTCGCCATAGGCACGAGGGCCGCCTGCCAGGAGCGCCGGAGCGTGAGTGCTTCGTGTCGGGGGCATGGGCCGGGCAGGCCCCCGGAGTCATGAAATGTTGTACCCACAGGAATTTGACGTGATCGTTGTCGGTGGCGGCCACGCCGGCACCGAGGCCGCGCTGGCGGCCGCGCGCATGGGCTGCAAGACCCTGCTGCTGACCCACAACATCGAAACCCTGGGCCAGATGAGCTGCAACCCCAGCATCGGCGGCATCGGCAAGGGCCATCTGGTCAAGGAGGTGGATGCGCTGGGCGGCGCCATGGCGCTGGCCACCGACCTGGGCGGCATACAGTTCCGCATCCTCAACAGCTCCAAGGGCCCGGCCGTGCGCGCCACGCGCGCCCAGGCCGATCGCATCCTGTACAAGGCGGCCATCCGCGACATGCTGGAGAACCAGCCCAACCTGTGGCTGTTCCAGCAGGCGGTGGACGACCTCATGGTCGAGGGCGATCGCGTGGTGGGCGCCGTCACCCAGGTGGGCGTGCGCTTTCGCAGCCGCGCCGTGGTGCTCACGGCCGGCACCTTCCTGGACGGCAAGATCCATGTGGGCCTGAACAACTATGCGGCGGGCCGCGCGGGCGATCCGCCGGCCGTCAGCCTGTCGGCGCGGCTCAAGGAGCTGCAACTGCCCCAGGGCCGCCTGAAGACTGGCACGCCGCCGCGCATCGACGGCCGCAGCATCGACTTCTCGCAGTGCGAGGCCCAGCCCGGCGACGGCATGCCCGGCGGCGTCAACGAGGGCCAGCTGCCCGTGTTCAGCTTCATGGGCAAGGCGTCCATGCATCCGCGCCAGATGCCCTGCTGGGTCACGCACACCAATGCGCGCACGCACGAGATCATCCGCAGCGGCTTCGACCGCAGCCCCATGTTCACAGGCAAGATCGAGGGCGTGGGGCCGCGCTACTGCCCCAGCGTGGAGGACAAGATCAACCGCTTCGCCGACAAGGAAAGCCACCAGATCTTCCTGGAGCCCGAGGGCCTGACCACCCACGAGTTCTATCCCAACGGCATCTCCACCAGCCTGCCTTTCGACATCCAGTACGAACTGGTGCGCAGCATGAAGGGCCTGGAGAACGCGCACATCCTGCGCCCCGGCTACGCCATCGAGTACGACTACTTCGATCCGCGCTCGCTCAGGAGCAGCTTCGAGACCCGCCAGATCCAGGGCCTGTTCTTCGCGGGCCAGATCAACGGCACGACCGGCTACGAGGAGGCCGCGGCCCAGGGCCTGTTCGCCGGCGTCAACGCCGCCTTGCAATGCCGGGGCGAGGGCCCCTGGCTGCCGCGCCGCGACGAGGCCTACCTGGGCGTGCTGGTGGACGACCTGATCACCAAGGGCGTGACCGAGCCCTACCGCATGTTCACCAGCCGCGCCGAGTTCCGGCTGCAGCTGCGCGAGGACAACGCCGACATGCGCCTGACCGAGGCAGGCCGCCGCATGGGCCTGGTCGACGACGCGCGCTGGGATGCGTTCAGCCGCAAGCGCGATGCTGTTTCACGTGAAACCGAGCGCCTGAAGTCCACCTGGGTCAATCCGCGCATCGTCGCGCCCGAGGAATCCGAGCGCGTGCTGGGCAAGTCCATCGAGCGCGAATACAACCTGTTCGACCTGCTGCGCCGTCCCGACGTGGGCTACGGCAGCCTGATGAGCCTGAACCAGGGCCGGTATGCGTCTGCCGATGTGCAGCCCGAAGTGCTGGGCGATCTGAGCGGGCCCGTGATCGAGCAGGTCGAGATCGCGGCCAAGTACGCGGGCTACATCGACCGCCAGAAGGACGAGGTGCAGCGCGCGTCGCATTTCGAGAAGCTGCGCCTGCCGGCCGAGCTGGACTACATGCAGGTGCCCGCCCTGTCCTTCGAGGTGCGCCAGAAGCTGCAAAAGCACCGCCCCGAAACCCTGGGCCAGGCCTCGCGCATCTCGGGGGTGACGCCGGCGGCGATCTCCCTGCTGATGGTGCACCTGAAAAAGGGCGGTTTTCGCGGCTTTGCCACGCAGGACGAGGAGGCGGCGGCATGAGCGGGCTGCGCCCCCTGCTGGAGGCCGGCATCGCCCGGCTGGGGCTGGAGCTGTCGGCGGCCCAGGTCGATACCCTGATGGAGTTCCAGGCCTTGCTGGGCAAGTGGAACAAGGTCTACAACCTCACGGCCGTGCGTGACCCGCAGGAGATGCTGACCCATCACCTGCTCGACAGCCTGGCCGCCGTGCCGCCGCTGCAGCGCCACCTGGCGCAGATGCCTGCGCGCGAAGGCCGCACGGCCATGCTCGACGTGGGCTCGGGCGGGGGGCTGCCCGGCGTGGTGTTTGCCGCCTGCTGCCCGCAGATCGACGTGCACTGCGTGGACACCGTGGGCAAGAAGGCCGCCTTCATACAGCAGGCGGCGGCCACGCTGCGCCTGCCCAATCTGCGCGGCATCCACAGCCGCGTGGAACAGCTGGCGGCGCGCTATCCGCTGATCAGCTGCCGCGCCTTCGCCTCGCTGCTGGATTTCACGACCTGGTCGCGCCAGGCGCTGGAAGAAGGCGGCACCTGGCTGGCCATGAAGGGCCGGCATCCCGATGACGAGATCGCCGCGCTGCCGGCCGACGTGCGGGTGTTCCACGTGGAACAGCTGCAGGTGCCGGGCCTGGACGCCGAGCGCTGCATCGTCTGGCTGCGGCCTGTCGGCTGATTTGCGCCGATTGGCAGACCGCCGCGCTGCGGTGACGCCGCCTGCCGCATGCGCCGGCCATGGCGCTCGCATAAACTCCCAGCTTTCATCGCTCAGGGGTCAGCATGTTCGGCATTTCCGATTTCGGTGCCTTCGTGGTCGCCATTCTCTTGTTTCTGCTGATCCCAGGGCCGGGCAATCTGGCGCTGATCACCTCGACCGGCAAGGGCGGCATCCGCGCCGGCATGGCCGCATGCCTGGGCGTGCTGGTGGCCGACCAGATGCTGATCTGGATGGCCGTGGCCGGCGTGGCCGCGCTGCTGGCGTCCTATCCGGCGGCCTTCCATGCCGTGCAGTGGCTGGGCGCCGCCTACCTGGGCTGGCTGGGCTTCAGGATGCTCACGGCCAGGCCTGGCGACAAGCCCGTGCTGCACATCGAGCCGCGCCACTATTTCCGCCAGGCCGGCCTGATCACGCTGATGAATCCCAAGTCCATCGTGTTCTACATGGCGTTCTTCCCGCTGTTCGTGGATCCGGCGCGGCACCAGGGCCTCGTGACATTCGGCGTCATGGCGGTGACCGTGGCCGCACTGACTTTTCTTTATTGCCTGATCGTGGTCCTGCTGACTGCGCATCTGGCCGAGCGCATGCGCGCCAATCCTGCGGTTTCCCGGGTTCTCGAAAAGACCGCGGGCGTGTTCCTGATCGGTTTTGGCCTCAAGCTGGCCATCGCCAAATAAGCGTGTAAATACCATGGCCAAAATCTTCTGTGTCGCCAATCAAAAGGGTGGGGTCGGCAAGACCACCACCACCGTCAACCTTGCCGCGGGCCTGGCCAGGATCGGCCAGCGCGTGCTGCTGATCGACCTGGACCCGCAGGGCAATGCCACCATGGGCTCGGGCGTGGACAAGCGGGCGCTGGAGCTGTCGGTCTACGACGTGCTGCTGGAGAACGCCAGCGTCAAGGAGGCCGCCGTGCGCTCCGAGGCCGTGGGCTACGACGTGCTGGGCGCCAACCGCGAGCTCAGCGGCGCCGAGATCGAGCTGGTCACGCTGGAGCGCCGCAACGAGCGCCTGAAGGGCGCGCTCAAGGCCGCCGACGCCGACTACGACTTCGTGCTGGTGGATTGCCCGCCCAGCCTGTCCATGCTCACGCTCAACGGCCTGTGCGCGGCCCATGGCGTGGTCGTGCCCATGCAGTGCGAGTACTTCGCGCTCGAAGGCCTGACCGACCTGGTCAACACCATCAAGCAGGTCCACGCCAACATGAACCCCGACCTGCAGATCATCGGCCTGCTGCGTGTGATGTTCGACCCCCGCACCACGCTGCAGCAGCAGGTCAGCGACCAGCTCAAGGAGCACTTCGGCGACAAGGTGTTCGACACCGTGATCCCGCGCAACGTGCGCCTGGCCGAGGCGCCCAGCTATGGCGTGCCCGGCGTGGTGTTCGACCCCTCGGCCAAGGGCAGCAAGGCCTTCATCGAGTTCGCGCGCGAGATGGTGCGCCGCATCAAGAAGATGTGAGCCATGCAGGTTCCACCTGAAACGCAAGGGCAGGGAGTGCCAGCGGACATGCCGGCCGAGGACGTCTGGCTGCTGCCCGGCTGGCAGAACTCCGACGCCGGCCATTGGCAAAGCCGATGGGAGCAGCGCCATGGCTACCGGCGCCTGGAGCAGAACGACTGGCAGCGCCCGCTGCGCGGCGACTGGAGCGCGCGGCTGCAGGAGACGGTGCTCGATGCGCCGCGCCCCGTGGTGCTCGTGGCCCACAGCCTGGGCTGCATTCTCGTGGCCTGGTGGGCCGCGCACTCGCCCGAGGCCGCCACCAAGGTGCGTGGCGCGCTGCTGGTCGCGCCCGGCGATGCCGAGCAGCCCCATCTGCGCGAGGTGCTGCCGGGCTGGGCGCCCGTGATGATGCAGCGCCTGCCGTTCGCCTCCATCGTGGTGGGCAGCAGCAACGACATTCATTGCAGCGCGCAGCGCGTGCGGACCATGGCCGATGCCTGGGGCGCGCGCTTCGTCGATGCCGGCCCCGTGGGCCATATCAACACGGCCAGCGGGCTGGGCGACTGGGACGGCGGCCACCAGCTGCTGCAGACCCTCTGAAAAGGACATGACAACCATGGTGACCAAGAAACCCAAGGGACTGGGACGCGGGCTCGAAGCCCTGCTCGGCCCCAAGGTCCACGACAAGGAACAAGGCGGCGCACCGGCGGCCGAGACCGGCCTGCCCAGCGTGCTGCAGCTCGATGTGATGGTGCCCGGCCAGTACCAGCCGCGCACCCGCATGGACGAGGGCGCGCTCTACGAACTGGCCGAGAGCATCAAGGCCCAGGGCATCATGCAGCCCATCCTGGTGCGCCGCCTGGCCCGGGGCGACAACGCCGGCAAGTACGAGATCATCGCGGGCGAGCGGCGCTTCCGGGCCGCGCGCATCGCCGGCCTGGCCGAGGTGCCGGTGCTGGTGCGCGAGGTGCCCGACGAGGCCGCGGCCGCGATGGCGCTGATCGAGAACATCCAGCGCGAGGACCTCAACCCGCTCGAAGAGGCCCAGGGCCTGTCGCGCCTGGTCAAGGAATTCGGCCTCACGCACGAGCAGGCGGCCCAGGCCGTGGGCCGCTCGCGCAGCGCGGCCACCAACATCCTGCGCCTGCTCAACCTGGCCGAGCCGGTGCAGACCATGCTCATGGCCGGCGACATCGACATGGGCCATGCGCGCGCGCTGCTGTCGCTGGACCGCGCCGCCCAGATCACGGCGGGCAACCAGATCGCGGCCAAGAAGCTGTCGGTGCGCGAGGCCGAGGCCCTGGTCAAGAAGATCGGCGCCGACTTCAGCCTGGTGCGCCAGAAATCCAAGAAGGACGGCAAGACGCGCGATATCAAGCGTGTGGAGGAAGAACTGTCCGACCTGCTCATGGCCGATGTGGAGGTCCGCATCAAGAAAGCCGTGCGCCGGGGCGGCAAGCTGCAGGAAATGGGCGAGGTGGCCATTCAGTTCGGATCATTGGATGAACTCAATGGCCTGATTGAACGTTTGCGCGGAGAAGCCGGCTGACATTGCGGATTGTCTGTAACTGCTTGTCACCGTTTCACCATTTGTGGCATGCAGGCACCGACAGACTTTTTTGCAATGGGCAATGACGGTATATTGCACGCCGTCCAGCAGGGTAATTGTCTGTAATCGATGGCTCAGGATGCGTCCCCGCCGCGCTTTCATCGGTCATTGCCCGGCGACGCCGTACCACTTCGACCAGACAAAGAGGATCACACCGTGAAGAAGTATCTTGCCCTGACCGCCATTGCCGCCGTGGCGCTGACCGGCTGCGTGACCACCGACATGCGCATGGGCTCTCCCGAAGCCAAGACCGTGGCGTCGGGCGCGGCCGGCGGTGCCAGCGCCGAAAACGCCAACACCGAGCTGGAGCGCTGCGATTCCTCGCTGGGCACCATCTCGCTGGTCGAGAACCAGACGGCCGGCTGGTACACCATCCTCACGCAGCAATACCGCCTGCCCCCGACCTCGCAGCTGCTGCGCCTGATGATCCAGCAATCGAACTGCTTCATCGTCGTGGAACGCAGCGCGGCCGGCATGGGCGCCATGGAGCGCGAGCGCGCGCTGATGAACTCCGGCGAAATGCGCGGCGGCAGCAACATGGGCAAGGGCCAGATGGTGGCCTCGGACTACGGCCTGTCTCCCGAAGTGATCTTCAACCAGAGCGATGCCGGCGGCATGGGCGGCGCCATCGGCGGCCGCGCCGGCGGCATCTTCGGCGCGCTGGCCGCGGCCACCAAGACGCGCGAGGCCTCGGTCATGCTGGCCCTGGTGGACAACCGCTCGGGCGTGCAGGTCTCGGCCTCCGAAGGCTCGGCCTCCAAGACCGACTGGGGCGGCATGGGCGCGCTGTTCGGCGGCGCCGCCGGCGCCTCGCTGGGCGGCTACACGCGCACGGCCGAAGGCAAGGTGATCGCCGCCGCCTTCATGGACGCCTACAACCAGATGGTGCGCTCGCTGCGCAACTACAAGGCGCAGACCGTCAAGGGCCAGGGGCTGGGTGGCGGCGGCCGCCTGGGCGTGGACGGCGGTGCTGCACCTTCGCAGACTTCGGCTCCGGGCGCCAATGCCGCCGGCATGTCGCTGCGCGCGGCCCAGCAAAAGCTCAATGCACTGGGCTACAACGCCGGCACGCCCGATGGCTCCATGGGCAAGAACACCCAGAACGCGCTGCGCGAGTTCCAGCGCGACCAGAGCCTGCCGCAGACTGGCCGTCTCGACCGTGCGACTTCGCAAGCCCTTCAGCAGCAATGAGATGCAGCACCCCCTGAGTCGCTTCGCGCCTTCCCCCTCTCCTGCGGGAGGGGGACGACAGCCTCGCTGCGGGGCGGCCCTTGCTCGCTGTCTCTGGTTTGGGGCGTGTCGGGCGCATAGGTCGCGCTCGTTTCATGTGCTGTGGGAGGCGCGTCGCGCAATGAGGCTCTGACATGCGGCGCCTTCCCTGGCCGGCCCCGGCCCTTCTTGCCTGGGCGGGCGCCTGGCTTGTCTACGCCGGGCTGCAATCGATCCTAGGGCCGCTGGCCGCCTGGCTGGCGGCCTGTTTTTTGGGCGTGCTCGCCAGCTTGCTGGCCACGCCCTGGTGGCGGCGGCTGGCGGTGGCGGCGGGCTTTCCGCTGTCGTGCCTGATGCTGTGGGGGCCGGGCGGCCTGGCCGCCATCAGTCCCTGGCTGTGGCTGGGCGCCCTGGGCCTGCTGACCCTGGTCTACCCGCTGAACGCCTGGCGCGATGCGCCGCTGTTTCCCACGCCGGCCGAGGCGCTCGACGGCCTGGCCGATGCCGTGCCGCTGCCGGCCGGTGCCGCCGTGCTGGATGCGGGCTGCGGCCTGGGGGATGGCCTGCGCGCGCTGCGCGGCCAGTACCCGCAGGCGCGGCTGCATGGCATGGAGTGGAGCTGGCCGCTGCGCTGGCTGTGCGCGCTGCGCTGCCCCTGGGCGCGCGTGCGCCGCGCCGACATCTGGCTGGCCGACTGGAGCGGCTACCGCATGGTCTACCTGTTCCAGCGCCCCGAAAGCATGGGCCGCGCGGCCGTCAAGGCCGCCACCGAGCTGCCCGAGGGCGCCTGGCTGGTCAGCCTGGATTTTGCGCTGCCGGGCGTGGAGCCCTCGTGGCAGCGCCAGGGGCCGGGGCGCCACAGCCTCTGGGTCTACCGCATGCCCTTGGGCGGGCCCGGCGAGGCCGTGGTGCATGTGCCCGAGCCCGAGGAAACGCCCTACGAGAAGGCGCTGCGCGAGCTGCAGGAACGCCGGTGAGGGGGCGCGCCGCCTACTTCTTCGCGCTGGCCCGGCTCACGTAGAGCGACAGCGCGGCAATGTCCGCCTCGCTGAGCGTGGCCTTGAACGAGGGCATGGCGCCTATGCCGTCGCGCAGGGCGCGGGCCACGCGCGCCGCATCGGGCTGCAGCTCGTCGAGCACGGGGCCGATGGCGCCTTCGGCGCCCGCGTCCTTGAGCGTGTGGCACAGCGCGCAGGCCGGCGTGGCCGTGGCGAACAGTTTCTTGCCCAGGGCCATCTGGGCGGCCTCGTCGGCGAAGGCGGGGGCTGACAGCGCGAGCGCGCTGCCCAGCAAGGTGGCGGGGATCAGGTGTTTCATCGTGAACAGGCAAGGAAAGTGCGGGCCCGCCACGGTCTGGTGCCGTGTGCGGGAACGTGGTGGAGGCAGGCCGTCGTCAGGCCACGGTGACGGTCACGGCGTGGTCGGCCCAGCTGGTGTTGTTGTAGCCGCTCTGGTTTTCGCCGCGCGTCTCGGGCTGGACGTTGCCGCGCACGTCCGTGGCGCGGCTGGCCAGCACGTGGGTGCCCTTGGGCAGGCGGGCCTGCAGCACGAACTGGCGCCAGGCGTATTTGCCCAGGTCGGGGCCCACCAGGCGCGCGGCCTGCCAGCTCTTGCCGCCGTCGATGGACACTTCCACGCCCTTGACCGCATCCATGCCGCCGAAGGCCACGCCATGGATCTGGACCAGGCCGGCATTCTGCGGCCCGTCCTCGGGCAGCGGCGAGTTGATCCAGGACTTGACGCCCATCTCCTGCACCGAGGGCTGGCTGGGGTCGCCCTTGCTGCCGGGCGGCGAGATGCGGTAGCCGTGGGACATGATCATGGCCTCGCTCTCGCGCGGCGTGAAGGCCAGCTGCTTGATGTACTTGATGTTGTTCACGCCCGTGTAGCCGGGCACGACCAGGCGCAGCGGGCCGCCATGGGCCAGCGGGATGGGCTCGCCGTTCATCTCCCAGGCCAGCAGGGCGTCCTGCATGGCCGACAGCGGCACCGAGCGCTCGACGATGACGCTCTTGGGGTCCAGCCCGGGGGGCAGCACCTCGCCGCCCGTGCCGGTCATGTAGCGGCCGCCATCGGCCACGCCGCCCAGGGCCTGGACCACGTCGCGCACGGGCACGCCGCTCCAGACCACGCAGCCGGCCGCACCCACGGTCCAGGGCGTGCCGCTGGGCTTGCTGGGAAAGAAGGCCCGGCCGTTGCCCGAGCATTGCAGCACCATGGCCACGGTCTCCAGCCCCAGCGACTTGAGTTCGCGCACGCTCAGTGCGCGCGGCTGGCGCACGCCCTCGACCTGCAGCTGCCAGGCATCGCGGTCGGCGACGATGGACTCGGGCGGCGTGGGCAGGTTGTTGCGCACATAGAGCTGGTCGCTGGGCGTGATCACGCTGGTGCCGAAGGCGCCGCGCCGCGTCTCGATGGTGGTGGAGCTGTGGACGATGAGGGCATCGGCCTTCTTCCAGCCCGCATAGCCGGGCAGGGGCTTGGCGGCGGGCGCCGCGGCGGCCTGCGCGAGCGCGCCCTGGTGGAAGCTGGCCAGGCCGGCCGCGGCCAGTGCGCCGGCGCTGCCGGCCAGCAGCCGCCGGCGCGGCAGCGAGGTGGGATGGTAGGTGGGATGGTGCATGGTGTGTCTCCTCTGGATGGTTTTCAGGTGGCGGGGGTTGGGGCGGGCAGGGGCGACGGGTGGGGCGACGGGTGGGGCGGGGGGGACGGGCCGCCCAGGGCCCTGCTGGCCGCGGCCAGGGCCTGCTTCTTCTGGGCCACGAGCACCAGCGGGCGGCCTTCGCGCGAACGCACGACCTGCCAGTGCATGCTGGCCCACCAGCCCTGCCCGTCGGCCAGGCGCTGCGGCTGGTCGAAGGCCAGCACGGTGACGATGCCGCCCTTCTCGAAGAAGGTGGTCAGGTGGTAGGCGCGCGTGCCGTCGATGTCGCAGGGCCGCATCAGCTGGGTGTAGCCGGGCAGCTTTTCGCCGGCCGGCAGGTCCAGGTGGCGCGCGACCTCGGCCTCGGGCATGAAGCTGCCGCGCAGCGTGCGCTCGTAGTACTCGTGCTCGATGGCGGCGCGCACCAGCTCGGGGGGGCGCATGGACAGCACGGCCGTGGCCAGCGTGCCCGACACGAGCAGCCCTGCCAGCAGGCTGCGCACGCCGGCGCGCGCATGCCAGGGCGTATGGCGCAGCAGGTGGGCCGGAGGCTCGCCGCCGCTGCCGGGATCGAAGGCCAGGGCCATCTCGGCGCGGGCCCGCAGGTCGAAGGCCGATTCGTCGGCCATGTCCGGAGGAGTCATGTTCAGCCTCGGTATCTCGGGGGTCTGAGCGGGACGACGCGGGCCGCTGCCCTGGGTGCCGTCAGCGCGGCCTTCAGCGCCTCGCGGGCGCGCGCCAGGCGCGACAGCACCGTGCCCGGCGCGATGTCCAGCGCCTCGGCCATCTGGGCCGTGGGCATGTCGTCAAAGTAGTAAAGCACCAGCACTTCACGATGGATGGGGGCAATGCGGCTCAGCGCCTTGACCACGTCCAGCTGCGCATCGAGTGCATCGTGGTGATTCACGCCCTGCTCACAGGCTTCATCCAGAGACTCGGTCTGCGATTGCACAGGATCGAAGTGCCTGAAGGCATGACGGCGCATGATCTGGAACAGCCAGGCCCTGGCCATGCTCTGGTCGCGCAGCTGGTGGCGAAAGCGCCAGGCGCTGGTGAAGCAATCCTGCACCACATCCTCGGCCGTGGCGCGCGAGCCCGTCAGCGCCCAGGCGCTGCGCAGCAAAAAGCGGTAATGCTCGCGCACCCACTGGTTGTAGCGCGACTCGGCAGAGAAGATCATGGTGCTAAAGAGCGCAGGCCTGCTGCTTTCATTCCATGCCGCTGCAAATATTTTCTGGAGCCACCCGGAAAATAGAGATAAGGCTTGCAGCCCTTTTCAATCAATCGCTGGTGGCCATGACTTTGGTGTGCATGCCAAAGAACTGTGCAGGCGGCATACCCACCGTGCGGCGCACCATGGCGCTGAAAGCGCTGGGACTGTAGTCCAGCTCGGCCGCAATGCGCTGAATCGGCCAGTTGCGCGCTGCCAGGCTGACGGCATGGGCCAGCACCACCTGCTGGCGCCACTGGGTAAAACTGCATTCCAGTTGCTGGCGAAACAGTCGCGCCACCGTGCGCGGACTGGCCCCGGTATCGCGCGCCCAGTCCTCCAGCGTTTCGTTGCGCGTGGGGTCGGCCAGCACGGCCTCGCAGAGCAGGCGCAAGCGCTTGTCCTGGGGCAGGTTCACGCCCAGCTGCACGGCACTGGCACGGCGCAGCTCGTCGAGCAGCAGCTGGCTCAGATGGTGCTCGCG
>JBHIXF010000077.1:0-27455 GCA_041984925.1 Comamonas sp. | reverse complement strand
ATGCGCCCGGCCCGCAATCCCTGGGCGTGGCGCAGCGCCGCCTGGCCCGCAAACCAGCGCGCCAGGGCCAGTCCCAGGGCCACGGCCTCGCCGGCATCGCGGGCCGGCAAGGCCTGGTCCCTCCCATCGGGCCGCACCTGCCAGCCCGAGGCGGCACGCTGCAGCCGGATATCGGCCGACACGCCCGCCAGCCGGCCCGGCGCGCCCTCGACGGCCCAGCCGAACTTGGCGGGCAGGCCCTGCAGATCGTCGGCGGCGTCCAGGGCCTGCTGCAGCGCCAGGCCCAGCGCCTGCACCTCCTCGCTCGGCCGGCACAGCGGATCGATGACCAGGTTGCGCCGGCGCTCGCGGCCCGCATCGGCATCGAGCAGGCCCGCGGCCGCCAGCGCACGCAGCACGGCGGCGTGCCGCCCGGGCGCGATGCCGCGCAGCTGCACATTGGCACGGCTGGACAGCTCCAGCGCCCCATTGCCATGCACCAGGGCCAGGCGCGCCAGCCGCCGCGCCTGCGCCAGCGCCAGCCGCCCCAGCGGCGGGCGCACGCGCACCACCAGCCCGTCGCCGGAGGCCATGGGCTGCCAGGCGCCGGGGCACCAGCCTTGGATGTGGGGAGCGGAGTTCATCGGTGGCCGCCACTTTAAGGCGCCTGCGGCCTCCCATGCCGGCGCCAGGCCTTATGGATTGCTCCAATCGACGGACTCTTGATCCGCCGCACGGCGCATGCCGCTTGCGCGGCCCTGCCCCATCCATCCCCGCGCAAGCTGCGCCGGTGCTCGACCAGCCGGCGTGGAATGTCTTCGTAGATCCAGACCACACCCGGTCTGGCCGCGGAACCGGCGGCCTTTCACCGCGGCGGATTGTCCTGGCGGTAAGTGCGCTGGGGCCGGATGACCAGCCGCCGGGCCTGCGATTGCAATGCCTTGCTGTGGTACAGGTCCAGGCATTTCAGAAAATCGAAACGCACACCCTTGATTTCGGATTCCACCAGCGGATTGCCGTAGTCGCGTGCCAGATACCCGTCGACCAGGGACTTGATGGCGTCCGGCGCCTTTTCCATGTCGTAGTACGTCCAGTCCCTCAATGCGCTGGCGCTGCTGCCTGCATCGATGGCGGCATGGCGCTCATCGGCATAGGCATTCGCGATGCAGGTGGCCAGCACCATGTCCTTGTAGTTCTGCGCATAGGTTCGTGCTCCCGCCTGGGGAGATTCCTCGCGGCCCGGGGTCCCGCTGGCCGCCAAGCCTGCGATGCAAAGGGCGCCGGCCGCAACAAGGGCCACCCTGAACTTCCTCACGGCAGGCTCCAGAAGTTGGCACGCTGGGTACGGTAGTTCGCGCCGGGCTCGTTGAAGTAGCAGTGGTCGTAGCATGAGCGGCCATTGAACAACGTGGCATGTCCACGGGCATCGCTCCATCCCGATATCTCGAACAATATCAAGCCTTTCTTCCCGTCCAGAACCCCTCCGCCAGACGGCGGATATTTCACGATCTCAGGTGAACCCCAGCGCTGTTTCAAAAAGGTGATGAGGTTGTCGACGCGGAAGAAGTACTGCCGCTTGTCGGCGCCGGACACGGTTTGACCGCTGATGGCGGGAATTATCAGACCAGACCTGTTGAGGATGTAGCTCATCCGTACTGCGCAGGTGTTGTTCCATTTCTGCAAGGGATCAGGGTTGTTGATGTTCTTTTCCACATAGCCACCAATGGTCTTCGCCACTTTGCTGGCAGAGTTGGACGGATCGTAGATCTGCATGGCTGCCGCCCAGGCGGCAGAAAAAGAAGGTCGATTCATTGTGGATCCTTGTCTGGCGTTGAGAAAGATTTTCTGCAATGGCGAATGCCTGATGGCAGCGGATTCCATCGAGCGCTGGCCCGGTGGATTGCCGACGCCGCTGATTCTTCAGATACAGCCCTGCCTGGCAAGGGCCGGCGGCTTCGCCGCTGCGCCTGCAGTCAAGCCCTCATCGGCTCGCCATGGCCGCCGGCCGGTTCGGGCGCAGGCACATGCCGGTGCGAGCTGATGGACAAGCCGTGCCGGGCCGCGTCGTCTTAAACAGCCATGCGCGCTACCGCATCAACCGGCAGTGGGAAGCGTCGCTGAACTTCAACAGCATGTTCGACAAGACCTGCTGCGTCTGCGTGGGCAACCTGCTCAACAGCAGCCACCACGGCGACCCCCGCAATGTGATGCTGACGCTGCGCGGATCGTTCCGAGGCGGCGCGACGGCCCGTGTTCAGCCGGCATCGTCCAGGCTGGCGCCGGGCCGCTCCTGCACGCAGGACACGGCGATGAAGGAGATGGCGGCCATCGCCACGATGTAGACGCCCACCAGCCATGACCGGCCCCAGGTGGCGATGATCCACTGCGCGATGGTCGCGGCAAAGGCCCCGCCGAGGATGGAGCCCAGCGCGTAGCCGACCGAGACGCCCGAGTAGCGCACGCGGGCCGGAAACATCTCGGCATACAGCGCGGCCTGGGGGCCGTAGGTCAGGCCCAGCGGCACCGACAGCACCAGCAGCGCGGCGAGGAACCAGCCGATCTGGCCTGTGTCCACCAGCAGCCACAGGGGAATGGCCCACAGCGCCAGCATCAGGTAGCCGATCTGGAAGGTGCGCACGCGCCCGATGCGGTCGCCCAGCAGGCCGCCCGCCAGCGTGGACAGCAGCCACCCGAAGGCCGCCGCCGTGCAGGCGGCCAGCAACTGCTGCGGCGGCAGTTGCAGCACCCGCTGCCCGTAGCTCAGGAAAAAGGCCACCAGCAGGTAGCCGGCGGCGTTGTTGCCCACGAAGACCAGGGCCGTCAGCAGCACCTGGCGGCGGTGGTGGCGCCACAGGTGGCCCAGCGGCGCGGACGATTCGCGGCGGCGCTGGTGCATGCGCAGGAACACGGGCGACTCCTGCACCGAGCGGCGGATCAGGCCGCCGACCACCACCAGCGCCACCGAGAACAGGAAGGGCAGGCGCCAGCCCCATTCCACAAAGCGTTCCTTGCCCAGGATGGCGGTCACCACCCACAGCACGCCGGTGGCGGCGATCATGCCCAGGGGCACGCCGATCTGCGGAAAGGCGCCGAAGAAGGAGCGCCGGCCGGCCGGCGCATGCTCCACCGCCATCAGGGCCGCGCCACCCCATTCGCCCCCGGCCGAGAAGCCCTGCAGCACGCGCAGCAGGATCAGCAGCACGGGCGCCCACAGGCCGATCTGCGCATAGCCGGGCAGCAGGCCGATCAGCGTGGTGGCCGCGCCCATCAGGATCAGCGTGCCCGACAGCACGGCCTTGCGGCCGAAGCGGTCGCCCAGATGCCCGCAGACGATGGCGCCCAGCGGGCGGAACAGAAAGGCTACGCCGACGGTGGCGAAGGCCAGCAGCAGCGACAGGCCGGGATTGTCCTGGGCGAAGGGCGTGAAGAACAGCGGCCCCAGCACCAGGCCCGCGGCCTGTGCGTAGATGAAGTAGTCGTACCACTCGATGGCGGTGCCGACCAGCGTGGCGGTCAGCACTTTGCGGTCTTCGCGTGACCGCGCCGTCTGCTGGGGCAGCGGCAGGGAGGCGGTGGTGGGCATGCTTGTCTCCTTGGCGTTTGAATGGGACCGGTCTGCGCCGGCCTGGGGCCTGTCCGGGTGGGAGGCGGCCTCAGGCCCCGCCGATCCGCACCACCTGCTCGATGGCGCCGAAGAGGCTGGCGCCGTCGCTGCCACGCATCTCGATGCGCACGCGGTCGCCGTGCCGCAGGAAGGGGGTGCGCATGCGGCCCTCGCGCAGTTGCTCGCGCACGCGGGCTTCGACCAGGCAGCACACGCCCGCCGCGTCGCTGCGGTTGGAGACGGTGCCGCTGCCCAGCACGGTGCCGGCCACCAGCCGGCGCGTGCGCGCCGCATGGGCGATCAGCTGGCCGAAGTGGAACTGCATCTCCTCACCAGCCTGGGGGCAGCCGATCTGGCGGCCGTTGAGCCAGACCTCCATGGCGCGGTGCAGCTTGCCGCCATGCCAGTGCGCACCCAGTTCGTCGGGCGTGACGAGCACGGGCGACAGCGCCGAGGCCGGCTTGGATTGAACAAAGCCAAAACCCTTGGCCAGTTCGGGCACGACCAGATTGCGCAGCGTGATGTCATTGACCAGGCCCAGCAGGCGCACATGGCCGAGCGCGGCCTGGGCATCGACGCCCAGGGGCACGTCGCCCGTCACCACGGCGACCTCGGCCTCCAGGTCCACGCCCAGCTCCTCGCTGGCCGCCACGATGTCGTCGCACGGCCCCATGAAGTCGTCGGAGGCGCCCTGGTACATCACCGGATCGACCAGGAAGGACGGCGGCATCTCGCCGCCGCGCGCGCGGCGCGTCAGGTCCACATGGTTGAGGTAGGAGGAGGCATCGAGCCACTGGTAGGCGCGCGGCAGCGGCGCGGCGCAGTGCCGGGGATCGAAGGCCCGTGCAGGCCCGGCGCCCGCGTTCAACGCCCCGTAGTGCGCACGCAGGCCGGGCAGCACCCCGTCCCAATGGTCCAGCGCCTGCTGCAGCGTGGCGGCCAGTTCGGGCACGGCGCGCATGTGCCGCAGGTCGCGGCTGACGACGACCAGTTCGCCGTCGCGGCTGGCGTTCCTGAGGGTGGCAAGTTTCATGGCGTGCTCCTTGGCAGCGGTCAGTCGTTGAGGGCGGCCCACATCTCGCGGTCGCGTTCGGCGGTCCACACGCGCGGCACCGCGATGCCGCTGGCCTCGTCGTAGGCGCGCGATACGTCGAACGGGATGCAGTGCTCGTAGATGAAGACCTGGCCGAACTCGGGGTCCATGGCGCGGCGCGTGTCGGCATAGACCTCGCGCAGCGACTTGCCGCTGCGCACGCCGTCCTGCGCGCAGCGGTACAGGGTCCGTACCCAGCGCCGCGTGTAGTCGATGGCGGCAAGGCTGTCCTGCGGCGTGCGCAGCGCCGGACCCCGCCCGGGCACCAGTTGCGCGGGCTGCAGGGCCTGCAGCGCATCCAGCGTGGCGGGCCACTGCGCCAGGTGCGCGTCCCCGGTGTAGACGCCGGCATTGAATTCCACCAGGTCGCCCGAAAAGCAGATGCCCTGCGAAGGAATCCAGGCGATGGTGTCGCCCCGGGTATGGCCCGCGCCCAGGTGCATCAGCCGCACTTCGAGCCGGCCCAGGAACAGCGTCAGCTCGCGCTCGAAGACCACGGTGGGCCAGGTCAGGCCCGGGATGCTTTCGGCCGAGCGGAACAGCCGGGGAAAGCGGCCGATCTCGGAATCCATGTCGGCCTGCCCGCGCTCGGCGATCAGCTCCCGCGTGCCGCGGCTGGCGAACACGTTGACGGCGCCTTCGGCCGCATAGGCCGAAGCCCCCAGCACGCGCACCGCGTGGTAGTGCGTGAGCAGCACATGGCGTATCGGCTTGTCGGTGACCGAGCGGATGGCCTGTATCAGGCCCTGCGCCATGGCCGGCGTGGCCGTGGCGTCGATGACCATCACGCTGTCGTCGCCGATGATCACCCCGGAGTTGGGGTCGCCCTCGGCGGTGTAGGCATAGGCGTTGTCGGACAGGCGTTCGAAGGAGATCTTCCTGTCGGCCAGGTCGGCATGGGAGGCGAAGGCTTTGTGCATGGGAGGCATCGTTGGTTGGAACAAGGAAAGTGCGCTGCGCGCCGTCGGTGCGTGCTCAGTGCGCCGGAGGGGGCATGGCGGCACTTGCGCGGTCCGCGCGCCGCTTGCGCTTGAGCAGATACGACAGCGACAGGATCGCCAGCCACACCGGCATGAGGTAGACCGACAATTGCAGCCCTGGCGTGAAGAACATCACGCCGACCAGCCCCGCCAGAAACAGCAGACAGGCATAGTTGCTCCATGGGTAGGCGATGCTCCGGAACGCCGTGTTTTCGCCCGCCTGCTGCTTGGCACTGCGAAAACGCAGATGCACGACCGAGATCACCATCCAATTGATCACCAGGGCCGCGATGACCAGCCCCATCAGAAGGCCGAAGGCCTTGCCCGGCAGGGCGTAGTTGACCAGCACGCACACCGCCGATGCCAGCGCGGTGAGCGCGAAGGCCGCGCTGGGCACACCGTTTTTCGCCAGCCTCAGCAGGCTTCGGGACGCATTGCCCTGCATCGCCAGCCCGTAGAGCGTGCGGCTGGCGCCGTAGGCCGAGCTGTTGTAGACCGACAGGGCCGCGACCAGGATGACGGCGTTGAGGACATGGGCCGCCACCTGGCTGTCCAGCGCATGGAAGATCATCACGAAGGGGCTGCCACCCTGCGCCACCTTTTGCCAGGGATACAGGCACAGCAGCACGCCCAATGCGCCGACATAGAAGATCAGGATGCGCCAGAGCACCTGGTTCACCGCCTTGGGGATGGTGCGCGAAGGCTCCTGCGCCTCGGCCGCCGTGATGCCCACCAGCTCCAGGCCGCCGAAGGAGAACATGATGGCGGCCATGGCCATCGCCAGCCCGGCCACGCCGTTGGGAAAGAAGCCTCCATTCCTCCAGAGGTTGGCGACGGTGGATTGCGAGTCCGCGCCAGCGGTGGCCAGCAGATACGCGCCAAAGCCGATCATCCCGAGGATGATCGCCACCTTGAACAGCGAGAACCAGAACTCGATCTCGCCGAACACCTTCACATTGAGGAAGTTGACCGCCGTGACGAGCACGAAGAAGAACAGGGCCGACATCCAGGCGGGAATCCGAGGCAGCCAGAACTGCACGAACACGCCGATGGCCGAGAGTTCCGCCATCGACACCAGGATGTACAGCACCCAGTAGTTCCAGCCGGTAAGGTAGCCGGCGAATTCGCCCACGTACCTGTGGGCGAAATGGCTGACGGAGCCCGCCACCGGCTCGGCAACGATCATCTCGCCCAGCTGGCGCATGATGGAAAAGGCGATGACACCGGCGATGCCATAGCCCAGCAGGATCGATGGCCCGGCCAGCTCCAAAGTGTGCGCCACCCCCAGAAACAGGCCGGTGCCGATGGCCCCGCCCAGGGCGATGAACTGGATATGGCGGCTGGAGAGGCCACGCGCCAGGCGCAGGTCCGCGTTGGGGGCATCCATGGCTCGCCCTCCCGCTCAGAGGGCATGCCCGGGGCGGGCCAGGCACTGCCGCCGCGGCATGCTGGACGCAGCATGCAGGTCATGTAAGTCCATGTTGTCTCCTTTGTATGCGTCATGGCGGATGGCTTGCCGGGGCGGTCAAGGAATGCCGGGGTGCAGCTCGCCCCCTTCGCTGCGCATGGCTTCGTCGACGGCCTGGCGCACGGCTTCGGGATCGCCCACGCGCTCGGCCAGCACCAGCACCAGCCGCGCCATGCGGGCGCAGCGCAGCCCGGGCTCGCCCACATCGGTCAGGGCGATGAACTGCTCCAGCAGGTCATCGAGTTGCTGTTGGGTCGCCGCCATGGTTCAGGCCTCTTCGATGGGGGATGGGTTCAGGGCCGCGCGCAGCAGGTCTGCCAGCACGGCCACCTCGGTGTGCGCCACCACCGCCATCACGTGGTGGTCGGGCCGGATCAGCCAGAGGGCACCGTCGTCCGCCCGGGCGCACAGTTGCCTCTCCAGGGCCATGCGGCCTTCCTCATCGCAATGCGCGGTGAGCGCCACCCAGTGCAGCAGCGGATGGCCGGGCCGTTCACGAGGCAGTTCATTGCCGAACACCAGCACGGTGAACCAGGGGCCCAGCAGCGCATGCAGCGTGCCCGGCGCCGCGCCGGCCGGACGGCGCAGCACCACGTCGGGCAGTGCCGCGCCTGCCAGCGCATGGCCGGCGCGCGCCAGCGCGGAGCCCGGATAGACGGCCGGCATGCTGAGCCGCCCGGTATTGACCATGCGGGCCGCCCAGTCGTGGGCCGGGGCCAGCGCGATGATGGCCTCGCGCCACAGCGCGGCCGAGGCCTGCGCGCCCGGATGGACGAAGCGCGCGGCGCGGCGCGCCTGGCGGATGTTCTCCAGCGCCGCGTGCCTGCGTTCATGGCCGTAGCTGTCGATGAGGGCCTCGCCGGCATGGCCCTGCAGGTGCAGCGCCAGCTTCCAGCCCAGGTTGTCCGCATCCTGGATGCCGCCGTTGCCGCCGCGCGCGCCGAAGGGCGCGACCAGGTGGGCCGCGTCGCCGACGAAGAGCACGCGGCCGCTGCGCATCTGCTCCAGGCATTCATGGCGGTAGCCCCAGGCACCGGACCAGGCGATGTCGAATGCAACGCCCTCGCCCACCAGGCGCGCCACCCGCGCGCGCATGGCGGCCTCGGTCGTGGCGGTGGCCGGGTCTTCGCCGGGCGCCAGCTGGAAGTCCAGGCGCCAGGTGTCGTCCGCCATCTTGTGGCGCCACACGGCGCGCCCGCCGTTGGCGCTGGCATCCAGCCAGGTCCAGCGCTCCTGCGGCCACCGGCCGCTGCGCAGGATGACGTCGATGATGATCCAGCGGTCCTCGGTGCTGTCGTACACCTGCGGCTCAAGGCCCAGCGCGGCGCGCACGCCGCTGTGGGCGCCGTCGCAGGCCAGCACCCATTGCGCCCGGGTGCGGTAGCCGCCCTCGGGCGTGGCCACTTCCAGCTCCACGCAGTCGCCCGATGGCCGCACCGCCCGGACCGCGTTGAGCCAGCGCAGCTCGGCCAGCGGTTCGCGCTGCAATGCCTCGACCAGGAATTTCTCGACGTAGTACTGCTGCAGGTTGGCGAAGCCGTTGTGGCACAGATCGGGCTGCTCCTGCAGGCGAAAGGAGGTGACGGCCTCGTCGCGGCACAGCACGCGCCCCAGGTTCCAGCGCACGCCCTTGGCCACGACCTGGCCGGCCACGCCCAGCCGCTCGAAGATGTCCAGCGTGCGCTGTGCCCACACCATGCCGCGCGACGCCAGCCCGCGCACGCCCACGGTGTTGTCATCGTCGAGCACCACGACGCGCACGCCGCGCCGCGCCAGGTCGAGCGCGGCCGTGAGCCCGCTCAGCCCCGCGCCGACGATGGCCACCGGATGGGGCCCGGCCTGCGGGCCGTCGAGTTCCCGGGGGCGGCTGTAGGGGTAGACAGGTAGTTCCAGCATGGATGGACCGCGCGGCAGCGGGGTTCTATAGTGGGTGAGGCCACTTTAGGAACCGGCGCGCCGCCTGTCTGTCCCCACGAATGATGACGCGCCCCTGTGCAACCGCTACAGGAGTACAGCAGATGCAGACCCACATGCGGGGCGCACCGTCCCCCGAGGCCGTGCTCGATCTGGGGCGGCCCAGCTTCCATGCCACGCTGCTGCAGGGCCTGCACGAGGTGGTGGGTGCGGACCACCTGACCCATGTGCGCTATGACCGTGGCGGGCGCATCGGCGATGCGCGCTGCGCCAGCCTGCTGGACCAGCCCATGATCGAATGGACCACGCGCGCCTATGTGGACCACCTGTACCGGCGCGACCCCTGCTACGGCCGCGTCTGCGCGGCGCGCCGGGGGGCGGTGCCGCAGGTGCATGTCGCCGCCGTCTCGCCGCACCACATCGCCGATGCCGAGTACCGCCAGCAGTTGTTCGAGAAGCCCGGCTTTGCGGGCAAGGTCGTGCTGCTGGGCCTGTGGGGCGACGGCACCTGCTACCTGAACCTGTATTTCTCCCACCCCGTCTCCGGCGCCGCCGTTCAGTTGCTGCGCCGCTGCGCACCGCTGCTGGTCGCGCTGGCCCGGCGCCATGGCGAGATCGCGGCGCAGGAGCCCATGGCGACCGCAGGCATCGGCCCGCTGTCGGCGCGCGAGCGCCAGGTCGCGGAACTGCTGTGGCAGGGCCGCACCGCCAAGGAGGCGGCCCGCGCCCTGCAGCTGTCGCCCGCCACCGTGCTGACCTACAAGGCACGGCTTTTCGAGAAGGCCCGGGTGGCCAACCTGAAGGAGTTTCTGCTGAAGGCGCCATCCGGCGTGGCGCACGGGCTGCGCTAGAGCGTGTGATGCACTTATCCGAGCAATCGCTGCGCCGCCATTGGCATCCCCGAATGGCAGGGGCGGTAAAAACGCCTGCGATCTTTTCATTTGCAGAAATCGTCAACTCATTTGCAGTCGATATCAAATCCAATCCCGGGCCAAGCCATGAAGGAAACAAGCTGTTAAATTTCTCCTGCGGACCGGCTTCTGCAAATGACGCCATGAAGCGCAATGAAAACATCTCTGTCCATTGCACGGTCCGCAACAGCAATCTGAATTCAATCAAAGGGATTAAAATGACCGTCATCACTCCAGACCAGATCAAGCAAGCCCTGGATGCCGCCAATCAGGCAATCGACATCTACGAGCGTGTCGTGGACAAGATCATTCCTTGGGAACAGTACAACAACACTTTGCAGGAAATCGAGCGCTACAAGGACGACTATTCAGAGAAAAGCGCCGACCTCGTGGGCAAGACAAAGACGTTGCTTCTGAACGCCCAGGATGCATACTTCAAGTCCACCCAATCGCTCTACCAGTGGTGCGGTGTCACGCAGAAGCTGGTCCCCATTTTCATCGACAAGCTCAACGGCACCGATGCCGAGCAACTGGCAACCGCAAAAGTCATCCTCATCAAGGTTCTGGGCGAAGGCATACAGAAAATGGATGAGTCGATTTCCGCACTGGAAGCCAGCTCCTCCAGCTTCAATGAGATGAAGGGCGAACTGACCAAGCTGGATTTCCAGCTGACGGCCGATTCCAGCGAGAAAAGCGCCTACTTCGAAGCCCAGGTGAGCAAGCTGCGCGCACAAGCCTACGGCGGTGCCGCAGCCGGCCTGATCGCGGGTCCTTTCGGCCTGATCATTTCCTATTCGATCGCGGCCGGCATCCTCGAGAACGAGCTGATCCCCAAGCTCAAGGAGCGGCTGGAATCCGTGAAGGCCTACTTCGTCGAACTGCACGACAAGGTGCAGTCCTCGTCGAAGGACATTGACGACGCCAAGCTCCAGCTCAAACAGGAAATCCAGGTCATTTCCGATCTCAAGATCGAGGCCATCTCTACGGCATCACTGGTAGACATCGCGGAATACGTGAAATCCGAGATCACGGCAGCGGCCGGGGCCCTGGCGAAGAAGTGCCATGAATACCAGGTACGGCATGGCAAAAGCAGCGCCTGATGGCTGATTCATCATTTTTCCGAAAGAGCACGCCATGAAAACGTTCAAAAAAGATCTGCAGGATATTTTTCAGTTCTTCATCGAGATATACGGGATCATCAGCAAGATCCAGAAAAAACAGAAGATTGCCAAACCCGCAAAGTTTGAAAGCATCGAAATCTTCAAAAACTACCCACTGACTCTGGAGGAAAAGAAAAAAATCCAGCAATTCGACGACAAATTGAAGGAATTTGTCAAGAAAAAAGATTACCAGACCCTGACAAGGGAGAGCATCGAAGAGATTCTTGCAGAATACAAGAACAATCTCGCCCATCAGGAAGCCCAGGTCTACTTCATTGAAACAATAAAACCCAGCTCCTTGCCGTAGACATCCCATCCGGGAAACCCTGCGGGTATTGGCACGCCATCCACAGGTCATCATGGCCTGAAGGTGGCGTGCTGATGGCGTGTCCTTCGCCGCACGGAATCTTCATTCAAGCATGGTGATCCACTGCCCCCAGTTCTTGGATTGCCAGTCATCGATGCAAGACCGCTGCGTTGTGCTTGGATCTGCCAGGGAGCGCAAGGACCGCGCACTGATGCCGAAGAACTGCTGAAAATTCCTGCTGAATGTCTCGATATTCGAGAAACCGCACTTCGAGGCGATGTCCGATATGGAGCACCCATTCATTTCAGGGTCTCTGAGCATGGACCAGCCTCGTCTCATCCGGGATTGCCTGATATAGAGGCTCACACCATTTTCCGGCTCGAAGAGATAATGCAGCTTTCGTACAGAGATTCCAAATGAATTCGCGATGCTCACGGCATCCAGTGCCGGCGACTCCAGATTGTCCTGGATATGCCTGCGAATGCATACCTTGAGCGCATGCTGCACCTGGGGGGCGGCATCGGGCGTCACCGCTTCGTTGAGCACGGCCGCTGCCAGCGAAACCGACAAGGCCTGTATCTGGGGCGCCTGCGCCAGCGCGATATGGGCACCGCACTCGAAAACCGTTTGCACATGGCCCAGCAGCATGCGCACCAATGGCTGGTGCCCTTTGATGATCCGCTGGTGGTGCGCATCGGGCTGCTTCAGCAAATGGGCGATCCGTGCCCGGGGGATGACGAGGTTGATGCAGGAGGCAGGCGTGATTTCCGTCATCAATGGCTGGCTGAGGTCCGTGACCCACAGATCGCCGGGCTGTGTCGCATGGTGCAGCCCGTCCATACGCCTGCCGCATCGGCCGGAAGTGTAGAACTGCAGCAGGTAATGGTCCAAGCCATCCTTCGCGATCTTGCGTGGCGAGCGGTCGAATTGCTGGGCCCCCATGCAAACCTTCGCCACGGCGACCGCATCGATCAGGAAGGCCTTTGCCTGGGCATGCACGCCGGGACCTTCCCTGTCGCGCAGCCGGGCATCAAACATGACTCCAATGTGCTCCAGCCATAGCGCCCGGGCCTGCAATGCAGGCAAGGCCGATGTATCCATGGCTGTGCAAGGAATGGGACGATCTGGCAATCGAATTGCCGAATCAATGGTGTGCATAGGGGTGCAATTTCCGTGAAACGCTGTTGGACAAATCCGGCAACCGGCGGGCAGCCGGAACGCAATGGACGGCCGCGCTCCCGTCGAAAGGCGTGGCAATCGTCCATTGCGTGGGCCGACATTCTTCAGCGGCGCACCCAAAGACCGGCGGGCTTCATGCAGGCTTGCGCCGCGTCAGCCTCTCCCACAGGGCGGCAACGGCACGGCGGGCCAGGGAGCACAGCGGGCCGGTGGACATCCCATTGCGCCCCATGGCCGCCTGCCTGGCCCGCGCATGCCTGGGTATGCCCGCGGATGCCTGCGGACATGGTGGCCGGCCGCACTTGTAGGCGGCCAAGGGTGATTTCCTCACCGATTCCCGGGCCATGGGCGTGGCGCATTGCCGCCGGGCAGATGGACCGGGGAGGGTGGAGAAAAAGCATGCCATCCGTGCGGATATTCAACTATCGCGGCCACGCGCCGAAAGACAACAAAGACAGGCCGTTGCGGCGGCTCATGCGGCATGCATCGATGCATGGCACTTGGCACACACCATCACAGGAGGAGAAATGCCCCGAAACACCACCATTGCGACCCGCCTGGCGCTGGGCTTTGGCATGACCGTCGCGATCGGCGTCGCCATCGTCGGCTATGCCGCCTACACCCTGCACGGCCTCAAGGACAGCGTCGATGAACTGGCGGCCAGCCGCATGCTCAAGGTCGCGCAATTCAGCCAGGTCAGGGACAACTTCCAGGGCGTGGCGCGCTTTACGCGCAACATCGTGATCAACACCGAGCCCCAGTTCGTCGAAACCGAAAAGAAGAAGATCGCGAACGCCCGGGCCAGCAACGATGCCTTGCTCGCGCAACTGGACGGCAGCATCACGCTGCCGGCCGGCAAGGCGCTGCTGGAGACCATCAACAAGGGCCGCGTGGCCTACAACGCGGCCATGGACAAGGCCGTCGAAATGGCCCTCCAGGGCAACACGGCGGCGGCCTCTGCCCTGCTCGTGAACGAGGTCAGGGCGCTGCAGGACGTCGTCTTCAAGGCCACGGACGACTCCATCAAGATGCAGCAGGAGCTGGCGCAAGCCCTGGCGAACCACAGCAGTGCGACAGCGACCTCGGGCATCGCCTGGATGGCCGGGCTGGCGGCGCTGATGGCGGCCATCGGCCTGGTCGTCGGCTGGCTGCTGACCCGCGCGCTGCGCACCGCCCTGGGCGCCGAGCCGGCCGCGCTGAACGATGCGGTCGCGCGGGTGGCGGCCGGCGACCTGAGCCAGGCGCTGTCCGTGCCTGCCGGCGATGCCACCAGCGTGCTGGCCAACCTGGCGCGCATGCAGGCCAACCTGGCGCGCGTGGTCGCCGAAGTCCGCAGCAACTCGGAGAGCGTGGCGACTGCCAGCACCCAGATCGCCCAGGGCAACGAGGATCTCAGCCAGCGCACCGAGGAGCAGGCCAGCGCGCTGCAGCAGACGGCCGCCACCATGGAAGAGCTGAACACCACGGTCCGGCACAACGCCGACAGCGCCCGGCAGGCCAGCCAGCTGGCGCAGGATGCTTCGGCGGTCGCGGCCCAGGGCGGCGACGTGGTGGGGCAGGTGGTCGGCACCATGCAGGGCATCAGCGACAGCAGCCGCAAGATCGGCGACATCATCGGCGTCATCGACTCCATCGCCTTCCAGACCAACATCCTGGCGCTCAACGCCGCCGTGGAGGCGGCCCGCGCCGGCGAGCAGGGGCGCGGCTTCGCCGTCGTGGCCGGCGAGGTGCGCACCCTGGCGCAGCGCAGCGCCGAAGCGGCCAAGGACATCAAGGCGCTGATCGGCCGCAGTGTGGAGCAGGTGGAACAGGGCGCATCGCTCGTCGACCAGGCGGGCAGGACCATGGGCGCGATCGTGGACTCCATCCAGCGCGTGAACAGCATCGTCGCGGAAATCGCCTCGGCCAGCACCGAGCAGAGCGCTGGCATCACCCAGGTGGGCAACGCCGTCGCGCAGATGGATCAGGTCACCCAGCAAAATGCCGCGCTCGTCGAGGAAAGCGCGGCCGCCGCAGGCAGCCTGAAGGGCCAGGCCCAGCAACTGGTGCAGGCGGTGGCGGCGTTCAAGCTGCCGCCGGGCGCAGCATCGGCATCGGCAGGGGCCCAGCGGCCCGTGGCCGCCAGGGCCGGTGCCGGTGCCGGTGCCGGTGCCGGTGCCGCCGCAGCGCCAGCCATCCCGCGCAGCGTTGCGCCCCGCAAGGCGCGCGAACCCATGGCCGCTGCTGGTGCCGTCACTCGTGCCGCCACTGGTGCCGCTCCTGGTGCCGCTGCGGGTGCCGCCGCCCCGGCCGCCGCACCAGCGGCACCGGCCGCGGCCGCCGCGCTTTCGGCCACCAGCCGCCCCGCCGCCCCTCCACCGGCGCAACCGTCCAAGGCGGCCATGGCTTCGGCGGCCGACTCCGACGACTGGGCGGAGTTCTGAGGCAAGGGGCGGCCCACGGCTCAAGAGCCTGAGTTCGGCAGGAGGAGCCCGTCAATGCGCATGCCGGGTGGGTGGCGTCAAACGGCAGCAATCGCCAACATCGGCCGCCGAGCTGTGCCTGTTTGAGCATGCGCTTCATCGTCGGAACCGGCCATCCGGCCGCACCGTTGTGCGCATACTGCCCCGATCGACTGCCTCTGCGCGCTCCTACAGGCCCATGTCGATCTTTTGCGGCCCGACCCCAATTAGCGAGACAGCTTCCCCGGCATGCGCCGGTGAGCCCCCACCACCGCGTCATGCAAGGCCTGCGCGGCCATGCTTGGAGGCCGCCCGCGCCGGCGCACGATACCCACGTTGCGCACGATCTCCGGCTTCTTCAGCGGCACTCCGACCAGGTCCGACCCAGCACCGCCAGCCAGTGCCAGCCGGGGCACTGCGCCAATGCCCAGGCCTGCCTCGATCAGGCTGAGCTGCGCTGGAACATGCTGCGCCTCGCAGTTGCAGTGCAGGCGCACGCCAGTCTGCGCCAGTGCCTGCTCGATCAGCATGCGGTTGCCGCTGCCCGGCGCGAGCATCACGCAGTCGTGGTCGGCCAAATCGGCCCAGCGCACTTGCCGGCGCCGGGCCAGCGGATGGTCGCGCCGGCAGGCCAGCACGAAGGGTTCTTCGAGCAGCGGCTCAAACTCCAGATCGGGTTCCTGCGTGCCCAGGTAGCTGATGCCGAAGTCGGCCTCCGCACGTGCCACCGACAGCACGATGTCGGTGGCCGGCTGGTCCAGTACCCGCACCCGGATGCTCGGAAAGCGCTGGCGGAAATCGCGTACCACGCCGGCCACGAAGTTGTCGACGGCCGACGGGATGCAAGCGACGGTCACCAGTCCGCGGATGCGCTCGGACAGATCCACCATGCCCATGAGCGCGGACTCGAGCTCGCCCAGCACGTGCCGCGCGCGCGGCAGGAAGGTCCGCCCCATGGCGTTGAGCTCGACCTTGCGCGTGGTGCGCTCGAACAGGCGAAAGCCCAGCGCTTGCTCCAGCTTTTCCACACGCCGCGAAAGCGCCGGCTGGGAGATGTGCTGCGCCTCGGCCGCCGCGCGGAAGCTGGCGAGATCGGCCGCCGACACGAAGGCGCGCAGGTCTGAAAGGTCGAAATTCATGCGTTTATCGTATCAATTGCACAGATCTTTGCAATTTACAGAGATAGCGCGCGTGCTGATCATCCGGGGCATGGCAACGGCTAAAGCAAACGGAGACATATGAAACCTTCCATCTCGGTACGCCGCGCGCTCCTGGCCCTGCTGGCGGCTGCTCCGCTGGTCGGGGCGACACAAGCGCCGTGGCCGTCGCGCCCGATCACGCTGATCGTTCCGTTCGCCGCCGGCGGCGGCACCGATAGCATCGCGCGCGACATCGCCAAGAACATGGCCGACCGCCTGGGCCAGCCGGTCGTGATCGACAACCGGGGCGGCGCCGGCGGCGCGATCGGCGCCAACGCGGTCGCAAAGGCCCAGCCCGATGGCTACACGCTGCTGTTTGCCACCTCGACCTTCGCGACCAACGCAGCAGTTGAGCCCAAGCTGCCCTTCGATCCGCTCAAGGATTTCTCGCCCGTCGCGATGATCGGCCGCGGCCCGCTGCTTCTCGTGGCCGGCCGGCAGGTGGGTGCCACGAACGTGCAGCAACTGGTCGCCGCGGCCAAGGCCCGGCCCGAAGGCCTGAATTTCTGCTCGGCGGGCAACGGCAGCATCAACCATTTGGCCGGCGAGATGTTCCGGCAAAAGACCGGCCTGACGATGACGCACGTGCCTTTCAAGGGCAGCGCGCCGGCCACGGTGGAGTTGCTGGCTGGCCGGGTCGACGTGTTTTTCGCGACCGTGCCGACCATCCAGACACACCTGAAGGACGAGCGGCTCAGCCTGCTGGCCGTCACCAGTGCCAAGCGCTCGCCGCTGTTCCCGGGAATTCCGACCTTGGCCGAGGCTGGCGTGCCTGGCTTCGACGTGAGCACCTGGTGGGGCGTGCTGGCACCGGCTCGCACTCCGGCCGCCATCATCGACGCACTGAACCGGGCCGTGAACGATGCCGCCGCGGCCGAGCCGGTGAAGGGGCGCCTGCTGCACGAAGGCGCCGACCCGGTACGCCTGGCACCGGGCGCCTTCGGCGAAGAGCTGCGCAAGGAACTGGCGTTGTGGCGCGACGTGGCCAACCGGCCCGGCATGCAGTTGCGCTAAGCGCCTCACCCCAGAGGAAGAACAACATGAGACAAGTTCCGTCCCCTGGTCGCCGCCGATTAATCGGCGCCTGTGCCGCCGTGGTTGCCTCCAGCGTCGCGATGGGACGCGCCCACGCCGCCGCCTGGCCCGAGCGCGCGATCACCGTCATTGTCCCCTACGCTCCTGGCGGCCAAGGCGACGTGTTCGCCCGTCTGGTGGGCGAACGCCTGTCCCGCGCGCTGGGGCAGCCGGTGATCGTCGACAATCGGCCGGGCGCCAGCGGCGCGCTCGGCGCCCGGCTGGCCGCCAAGGCCGCGCCCGATGGCTACACGCTGCTGCTGGGGCAGACCGGCGAGATTGCCATCAACGGCAGCGCGATGAAGAACCCCGGCTACGACGCGCTCAAGGACCTGCGCGCGGTGGCGCTGATCGGGAACGCGCCCCTGGTGCTCGCAGTGCCGGCGAAGTCGCCCTGGCGCAGCTTGGCGGAGCTGGTGAAGGCCGCGCGCGAGAAGCCTGGCAGCATCGCCTACGCCTCCTCGGGCACCGCGACGCCCGGGCATCTGGCGGCGGCCTCGCTGGCCGCGGGTACGAAAACGGAGATGACCCACGTGCCATACAAGGGCGCGGGGCAGGCCCTCACCGACCTCGTCGGCGGCCAGGTGCAGTTTTTCTTCGCCAGTGCCTCGTCGGTCATGGCGCACCTGCACAGCGGCCAGTTGCGCGCGCTGGCTGTCTCGACGCCCGCAAAGGTGCCGGCGCTGCCGCAGGTGCCGCCGGTGGCCGACACGCTGGCCGGTTTCGACTTCAGCCTGTGGGGCGGCTACTTCGCCCCTCGTGCCACGCCTGAGGCCGTGGTGCAGCGGCTGGCCGCCGAGATCGGCAAAGTCATCGCCGACCCCGATCTGCGCAAGCGTCTGGAGGCCGATGGTAGCGCCGTGGCCCCCGGCAGCCCGGAGCAGTTCGATCATTTCGTGCGCGCCGAGATCGTCAAATACGCCGCGCTGATGAAGGCCACCGGCGCGACCCTGGAATAACCGCAGCCCCAAAGAAAGAAATCCCATGAAAATCGTTGTTCTCCCCGGCGACGGCATCGGCCCCGAGACGATGGCCGCCACCCTCGAAGTGCTGGATGCGGCATCGAAGCGCTTCGACCTCGGCCTGGCCTTCGAGCACGACGTGGCCGGCCATGAGAGCCTGCGTCGCCACGGCGCGACGGTCACGCCCGCTCTGCTGGACAAGGTCAAGGCCGCCGACGGCCTGATGCTCGGCCCCATGGCCACCTACGACTTCAAGGACGAGGCCAAAGGCGAGATCAATCCGTCCAAGTTCTTTCGCAAGGAGCTGGACCTGTTCGCCAACATCCGGCCCTCGCGCACCTGGTCGGGTCTGCCGCATAAGGTGGGCGCATTCGACCTCGTGGTGGTGCGCGAAAACACCGAGGGCTTCTACGCCGACCGCAACATCGAATCCGGTGGCAGCGAGATGCTGATCACCAAGGACGTGGTGGTGTCGCTGCGGCGCATCACGCGCCTGTGCTGCGAGCGCATCGCCCGTTCGGCCTTCGAGCTGGCCATGGCACGCAAGAGGCACGTAAGCATCGTGCACAAGGCCAACGTGCTGAAAATCGGCGACGGCATGTTCATTGACGAGTGCCGGCGCGTGGCGCAGGAGTTCCCGCAGGTGCAGGTCGACGACTTCATCGTCGACGCGATGATGGCCCACGTGGTGCGCGCGCCGCAACGCTTCGACGTCATTGTCACCACCAACATGTTCGGCGACATCCTGTCGGACCTGACGGCCGAGCTATCAGGCAGCCTGGGGCTGGGCGGCTCGCTCAACGCGGGGCGCAGCCATGCCATGGGCCAGGCCGCGCACGGCTGCGCGCCGGACATCGCCGGCCAGGACGTCGCCAACCCTTTCTCGCTCATCCTCTCGGCCGGGCAATTGCTGGGCTGGCACGGACAGAGGAAGCAGTTGCCGGCCTTCGTGGCCGCGGCGCAGGCGATCGAGCAGGTGGCGGCCGCCGCGATAGAGGCCGGCGAGGCCACCCGCGACGTCGGCGGCCGCCTGGGCACCGCCGCCACCGGCCGCGCCTTCGCGCGGCGACTGGCGCAGGCCCTATGAGCTCGCCCGCACCACCGTCACCGTCGGGCGACGGGCTGCCGGCCGGGGCCTGCGACTGCCACGTGCACGTCATCGGCCCCCAGGAACGCTACCCCATGGCCGCCGAGCGCCACTACACGCCCGGCCCCGCGCCGCTGGAGGAGCTGTGCACCCACCTGGCGGGCCTGGGGCTGCAGCGCGCGGTGATTGTGCAGCCCAGTGTCTACGGCACCGACAACCGCTGCATGCTCGACGCGCTGGATCGAATGGAAGGCACGGCCCGCGGCGTGGCGGTGCCGCCGAACGACGCCTCTTTGGCCGCGCTGCGCGAGATGCATGCGCGCGGTGTGCGGGGCGTGCGGATCAACCTCGAAAGCGCCGGCACGCGCGACACCGCAGCAGCGGGCCAGTTGCTCGACCAATGGGCCGCGCGGGTGACGGACCTGGGCTGGCACCTGCAGTTGTATGCAGCGGCGCAGGTGACGGCCGTGCTGGCGGACCATCTGGCGCGGCTGCCCGTGCATGTGGTGATCGACCATTTCGCGCTGGCCCAGGCCGGGCTCGAGGAAGGCGGCGGCGTACTGGCCGACCTGCTACGCACAGGGCACATGCACGTGAAGCTGTCGGCGCCCTATCGGCTCGCATCGCCCGACCTCGCGGCGCGATGGGCTCGCGTATTCCTGCAGGCGGCCCCGCAAGCGGTGCTCTGGGGAAGCGACTGGCCACACACGGCGCGCGAGCCCGGGCGAGGGGCCCATGCGGTAAGCGCCTACCGCCCTGTCTCGCGCCAGACGCTCGCGGCTACGCTTCGCGAGTGGATTGGCTCGCCAGGGCTGCGACAGCAGGTGCTGGCCGACAACCCCAGGGCGCTCTACGCGTTCTGATGCTGGCAAAGGATAGGCGAGGCTTGTCTACCGGGCCAGGGGCAGTCCAGGTGCAATTCGGACCGAATTCATGTCTGCTTGCGAGGGCAGGACAGAGCCAGTCCCCCCGAACGTGGCCCCCGTGAAAATCTACAGCGTAAATTTTCACGTTGCAGAGTTTATTTTTGCGATCAGCCGGCGCCGGCGCCTTCCGGACTCACTCCACCGTCACGCTCTTGGCCAGGTTGCGCGGCTTGTCCACGTCGGTGCCGCGCGCGCAGGCCGTGTGGTAGGCCAGCAGCTGCAGCGGCACCACGTGCAGGATGGGGCTCAGGGCGCCATAGTTCTCGGGCATGCGGATGACGTGCATGCCTTCGCTGCTGTCGATGTTGGTCTTGGCATCGGCCAGCACGTACAGCACGCCGCCGCGCGCGCGCACTTCCTGCATGTTGCTCTTGAGCTTTTCCAGCAGCTCGTCGTTGGGCGCCACCGTGACCACGGGCATGGCGCTGTCCACCAGGGCCAGCGGGCCGTGCTTGAGTTCGCCGGCCGGGTAGGCCTCGGCGTGGATGTAGCTGATTTCCTTGAGCTTGAGCGCGCCTTCCAGCGCGATCGGATAGTGGATGCCGCGCCCCAGGAACAGCGCATTCTCGCGCTTGGCGAAGTCTTCGGACCAGCTGATGATCTGCGGCTCCAGCGCCAGCACCGACTGCAGGGCCACGGGCAGGTGGCGCATGGCGGCCAGGTACTGCTGCTCCTTTTCCTCGGGCAGGCGCCCCTGGGCCTGGGCCAGCGCCAGGGTCAGCAGGAACAGGCCGGCCAGCTGCGTGGTGAAGGCCTTGGTCGATGCCACGCCGATCTCGACGCCGGCGCGCGTGATGTAGGCCAGTTCGCACTCGCGCACCATGGCGCTGGTGGCCACGTTGCAGATGGTCAGCGTGTGCTTCATGCCCAGGCTCTGCGCATGGCGCAGCGCGGCCAGCGTGTCCGCGGTCTCGCCCGACTGGCTGATGGTCACGACCAGGGTCCGGGGATGGGGAACGCTGGTGCGGTAGCGGTACTCGCTGGCCACTTCCACGCTGCAGGGCAGTCCGGCCAGCGACTCGATCCAGTACTTGGCCGTGCAGCCGCTGTAGTAGCTGGTGCCGCAGGCCAGGATGAGCACGCGGTCGATTTCCTTGAACACGCGCCAGGCGGCGGTGCCGGCCCTGCCGTCGGCGCCCATGCCGTCGAACAGCTCGGGCACGATGGCCTGCAGGCCTTCGAGCGTGTCGGCGATGGCGCGCGGCTGCTCGAAGATCTCCTTTTGCATGTAGTGGCGGTAGGGGCCCAGCTCGGCCGCGCCGCTATGGGCCAGCACGGTGCGCACGGGGCGCTGCGCGGGCTGCAGGCGTGCGCCGCCCTTGCCCACGATCCAGTAGCGCCCCGGCTGCAGGTCGACGAGGTCGCCCTCCTCCAGGTAGACGATCTGGTCGGTCACGCCGGCCAGGGCCATGGCATCGCTGGCCAGGAAATGCTCGCCCTCCTGGCCCACGCCCAGGATCAGCGGGGAGCCGGCGCGCGCACCGACCACGCGCCGGGGCTCGTCCTTGTGCATGACGGCGATGGCGAACGCGCCATGCAGGCGCGCCGTGGCGGCCTGCACGGCCTCGAACAGGTCGCCGCCATAGAGGCTGTCGACCAGGTGGGCGATGACCTCGGTATCGGTCTGGCTCGCGAACACATAGCCCCTGGCCTGCAGTTCGGCGCGCAGCGCCTCGTAGTTTTCGATGATGCCGTTGTGCACCAGGGCCACGCGGGCCGGCTGGTCGGCATCCACCGCCGGCGCCACGCCGGGGCCGTGGCTGAAATGGGGGTGTGCATTGCGCACGGCCGGCTCGCCATGCGTGGCCCAGCGCGTGTGGGCAATGCCTGTCTGGCCGCCGACCTGGTCCTGGGCCACCTGGGCCATGAGCTCGGCCACCCGCGCCGTCGAGCGGGTGCGGCGCAGGCCCAGGCTGTGCACGCCCTGGGCGTCCAGCGCCTGCACGGCCACGCCGCAGGAGTCATAGCCGCGGTATTCCAGGCGCTGCAGGCCCTGGACGAGGACGGGAACGATATCGCGGTATGAGACCGCAGCGACGATGCCGCACATAGACAAGCTCCTGGTTTCGGAATGGAGACGGATGCTACGCAGGTTGGCAAGAAATTTCCATTCAGTTTAAATTTGATATTGAACGATTATTTCAATAAACTCGTGAATTGAAATATTCAATCAAAACTTCATAGAACATGGAACAAAATTCCACCCCCCTGGACGCCATTGACCTGCAACTGCTCCATGCACTGCAGCAGGACGCGGGCCGCAGCAACCAGGCGCTGGCCCGGGCACTGGACCTGTCGCCGCCCACCTGCCTGCGCCGCGTGCGCCGGCTGCAGGAGTCGGGCCTGATCGAGCGCCAGGTGGCGCTGCTGCAGCCCGAGAGGCTGGCCGCCGCGCTGGGGCATGGCCTGCAGGCCATCGTCGAGGTGTCGCTGGACCGCCAGGACAGCGCCTGCCTGGACGCCTTCGAGGCCCGGGCCGTGGCGCACGAAGCCGTCCAGCAGTGCTGGCGCGTGTCTTCCGGGCCGGATTTCATCCTCGTGATGGCGGCGCCCGACATGCCGTTCTTCCTGCGCGCCAGCCAGCAGTTGTTTACGGAAGACGCGAATGTGCGAAATGTAAAAAACTTTTTCAGCATCAAGCGCGCCAAATTCACGACCGCCCTGCCCCTGCCGCCCCTGGCCACCGAAGGCCGGCAAGGGTAGAAAGCACAATTTTCCTGCGCGCGCACCGGGGTTTGGTGGTTTTGCAGAGTCAATAGGCATCTTGAGCCGTTGCGCGCTCGCAGCGAGAATGATACAAATTGATGCAACAACACTCAGGCGCGCCTTACCCTGCGCGCGCCCCCGGCCCGCACCGCCATGTCCCTGCGCCAGCGCATCCACCGCCGCACCTACCCCCTGCGCGTTTCCAGCATGGCCTTGGGCGGTCTGGTCGTGGGCACGGCCATGGCGGAACAGGGCGCCAGCATGGCCGTCTGGGGCTTTGTCCTCGTCAGCGCGCTGATCTGGCCGCATATCGCCTTCCTGCATGCGCGCCAAAGCAGGGACAGCCACCGTGCCGAGCATGCGAATCTGCAGATAGACGCGCTGATCATCGGCAGCTGGATTCCGGTCATGCATTTCTGCGCGCTGCCCAGCATCGCGCTGCTGGCCATCAGCATCGCGGACCGCAACCACACGTCTACGCGCGACGGCTGGCTGCAATCGCTGTTCGCCACCGTCGCGGCCATGGCGGTGGTGGCCCTGGTCCTGCGGCCCGCGCCCGCCTGGGGGGCCAGTCTTTCCGTGCAGCTGAGCATGCTGCCGCTGTTGCTGCTGCACAGCGTGTTTTCGAGCTGGTCCACACGCGAGCTGGTACGCAAGCTGGCGCAGCAGAACGTGAAGCTGCAGGTGCTCAGCCGCATCGATCCGCTGACCACGCTCTACAGCCGCGACTACTGGTGGCAGAAGGCTCGCACCGCGCTGCGCGACTACCGCCAGAGCCAGGCCGCCGCCTGCCTGCTGATCGTGGACATCGACCATTTCAAGCGCATCAACGACAGCTTCGGCCACACCGTGGGCGACGAAGTGCTGCAGGCCATCGGGCTGACCATCCGCCACTGCCTGCGCTCCCACGATGCGGCAGGCCGCTATGGCGGCGATGAATTCGCCGTGCTGTGCATGGACACCCAGCTCGATGACGCCTATGCGGTGGCGCTGCGCATACGCAACCAGCTGAGCCAGTTGCGCGTGCGCGAGCATCCGCAGTTGCGGGTGAGCGCCAGCATCGGCGTGGCCGCGGCCGATCCCAGCTTCCAGTCCGTCAAGGACTGGATACAGGCGGCCGACAGCGCGCTCTACAGCGCCAAGGACGCAGGGCGCGACCAGGTGATTCCGGCACCGCTGATGGCCGGCGGCTCGCCCCTGACGCGGCGCACGCCGCCGATGGACGGCTGCGCCGACCAGCCGGAGTCCGTCGCGCCTGCGGCCGACGACACGCCGGCCTGAGCCCACGGGCCCTAACTCGTTGCCGCGCGCACCTCGCCGCCCGGCCAGCGCAGGCAGACGCTGCAGCCCGCACCCGGCGTGGCGCGTATCGAGGCATCGCCGCCGTGGCGGCGCATGACGCTGCGCACCAGGGCCAGGCCCAGGCCCAGGCCCGGGAACTCCGACTCCCGGTGCATGCGCTGGAAGAGGCCGAACAGCGCGCCCGCACGCGACGGATCGAAGCCCGCGCCGTTGTCGGTGACGCTCAGCGCGATGCCGCCGTCGGCATCGCGCTCCACCTCGATGGCGATGCGCGGCTGCTCCACCGCGCAGGTGAACTTGAGCGCGTTGTCCAGCAGGGCTTCGAGCACCTGGCGCAGCAGGCCGGCATCGGCCCGCACGGCCGGGCAATGCGCAGGCAGGCGCCACTGCACTTCGCGCTGCGGGGCGGCTTGCCTGAGCGCCGCCCATTGCGGCCGCGACAGCACGGCCTCGCGCGACTGCAGCAGCAGCTCCTGCAGGGCCACGGGCTGCCATTGCAGCGGTGTGCGCGCGGCGCGCGCCAGCACCAGCAGGCCATCGAGCATGGCGCCCATGCGGCGCGCCGACTGGTCCATGGTGCGCAGGAAGTCCCGCGCCTCCTGCAGCTCCTGCGGCGAAGGCGCGGACTGGCCCAGCAGTTCATCGACCAGCGGGCCGAAGGACAGCACATGGCGCAGCGGCGCGCGCAGGTCGTGCGAGACGGCGTGCAGCCATTGCTGCTGGGCCTCGCGCAGGGCCTGCAGCTCCTGCTCGCGCTGGGCCAGGCGCTCCAGCGCATCCTGCAGCGTGCGCGGCGGACCGAGCCGGTCGGCGGCGCTGGCGGGCAGCGCGGGGGGTTCGGGGGATTCCTTCATGGGCATGGCTGGCAGTGGGCAGCAGCGGGCATCCGGGCCACCGCCTCAGGACTTGGGCTGGCGCTGCGGCCGCTTCCAGCCGGCGATGCTGACCTGCCGCCCCCGCGAGACGGACAGCACGCCCGGCTCGGTGCTCTTGGTGATGGTGGAGCCGCCGCCCACCGTGCCCCCGGCGCCGATGGTGACGGGCGCCACCAGCACGCAGTTGCTGCCGATGTGCACGTCCGCCTCGATCACGGTGCGGTGCTTGTTGACGCCATCGTAGTTGGCCGTGATGGAGCCTGCGCCGTAGTTCACGCGCTCTCCCACCGTGGCGTCGCCCAGGTAGGCGAGGTGGTTGGCCTTGGCGCCATCGGCCAGGGTGGAGTTCTTGACCTCGACGAAATTGCCGATGTGGACCTCGCGGCCCAGTTGGGCGCCGGGGCGCAGGCGCGCGAAGGGGCCGACCAGGGCGCCCTCGCCCACGGCGACTCCGGCCTTCTCGCCATCGATGTGCGTGTAGGGATGGATCACGGCGCCGGCCGCGATCGTGGCATTGGCGATGCTGCAATAGGCGCCGATGCGCGCGCCTTCGCCGATCTCCACCCGGCCGCTGAAGATGCAGCCCACGTCGATCTCCACATCCTGGCCGCAGGCCAGCTCGGCCGCGCGGCCGGTGCGCGGGTCGTCGCGCAGGTCGAAGCGCGCCGGATCGGCCAGGCGCACGCCCTGCTCCATCAGGGCGCGGGCCTGGGCGCCCTGGTGGGCCCGCTCCAGCTCGGCCAGCTGCAGCGGGCTGTTCACGCCGGCCACCTGCACCGCGTCGGCGATGCAGTGGGCCACCACGGGCACGCCGTCGGCCACGGCCATGGCGACCACGTCGGTCAGGTAGTACTCGCCCTGGGCGTTGTCATTGGTCAGGCGGGCCAGCCAGCCGGCCAGGTGGCGGGCCGGCACGGCCATGATGCCGCTGTAGATCTCCTGGATGGCGCGCTCGGCCTCGCTGGCATCCTTTTGCTCGACGATGCGCTGCACGGTGCCGTCGGCCCCCCGCACGATGCGCCCGTAGCCCGTGGGATCGGGCAGGCGCACGGTGAGCAGGGCCAGGCGCTGGCCGCCGGCCGCCTCGACCAGGGCGCGCAGCGTGTCGGCGCGCGTCAGGGGCACGTCGCCCGAGAGCACGATGACCATGCCGTCGCCGGCCAGCGCGGGCACGGCCTGCTGCACCGCATGGCCGGTGCCCAGCTGGGGCTCCTGGCGCACGAATTTCAGCGCCATGGCGCCGCCCTGGTGGGCCGCGGCGATGGCGGGCTCCACCTGGTCGGCGCCATGGCCGGTGACCACCACGGCCGAGCGCGCATCCAGCTGCGCGGCCGTGGCCAGCACATGGCCCAGCAGCGGCCGGCCCGCCAGGCGCTGCAGGACCTTGGGCAGGCGGCTTTTCATGCGCGTGCCCTTGCCCGCGGCCATGATGACGAGATCGAGAGGTGCTGTCATAAGTATTCCGTGCTACGCCGGACTTGTCCGGCAACGCAGGCGATTATCGGCCCGTGGCGCGCCCCTTCCAGCCGGCGCGGCGGCACCGATCTGCCGTATGCTCTGCAGCCCATGCCCCATGTCACCACCGCCCCAGCCCCCCTGCTGCGCACGCGCGCCATCGGCGCCGGACACCTGCGCGCCTTCCTGGCCGTGGCCCGGCACCTGAACTTCCGTGCCGCCGCCGACGAGCTGGCGCTGACGCAGTCGGCCGTGAGCCGCCAGATCCAGTCGCTGGAGGACGAGGTCGGCGTGCCGCTGTTCCTGCGCCACACGCGCGCCGTGGAGCTGACGGGCGCGGGCGCCCAGCTGCTGCGTTCGGCGGCGCCCGCGCTGGAGCAGATCGATGCCTCGGTGCGCCAGATCCGCCAGACCGTGGGGCGCAAGAGCGTGGCCATCACCACCTGGGCCAGCTTCGCCTCGATGTGGCTGATCCCGCGCCTGGAGGCCCTGCAGCGCGCCTGGCCCGACGTGGACATCCGCATCGACACCAGCGACACCGTCATGGACCTGGACACCACCGACGTGGACCTGGCCCTGCGCTATGGCCGCGCCGGCGACGGCTGGCCCCATGCCCGGCGCCTGTTCGGCGAGCAGCTGGCCGTGGTCGCCAGCCCGCGCCTGCTGGCCGGCGGTCCGCCGCTCAGGACACCGGCGGACGCCGCGCGCTACACCTTGATCGAAACCGGCGACGTGCACCGCATGCCCCAGCTGGAGTGGCTGAGCTGGCAGCGCTGGTTCGGCGCCCAGGGCTGCGACCAGCTGCAGCCGCCGCGCTGGCTGTATTTCAACTA
>JBHIXF010000076.1:0-27703 GCA_041984925.1 Comamonas sp. | reverse complement strand
TGACGGTAATGGTGGGGAACTTGCTCGTGAAGTCGCGCGCCTTGAGCGCCACCTTCACGGCCAGGTCGCGCGCGACCTTCCTGTAGATCTGCGCGGCCTCGCTGTCGGGCTCGGCCACCACGGTGGGCCGGCCGCTGTCGGCCTGCAGGCGGATCTGCAGCGACAGGGGCAGGGCTCCCAGATAGTCGATGCCGTACTCGGCGGCCATCTGCTTGCCGCCCTCGGCGCCGAAGATGTGCTCCACATGGCCGCATTGGGTGCAGACATGGGCCGCCATGTTCTCGACCAGGCCCAGGATGGGCACGCCCACCTTCTCGAACATCTTCACGCCCTTCTTGGCGTCGATCAGGGCGATGTCCTGGGGCGTGGTGACCACCACGGCGCCCGTCATGGGCACGCGCTGGGCCAGCGTCAGCTGGATGTCGCCCGTGCCGGGCGGCATGTCCACCAGCAGGTAGTCCAGGTCCTTCCAGTGGGTCTGGCGCAGCATCTGCTCCAGCGCCTGGGTGGCCATGGGGCCGCGCCAGATCATCGCCTGGTCGTTGTTGACCAGCAGGCCGATGGACATCACCTGCACGCCATGGCCGATCAAGGGCTCCATGGTCTTGCCGTCGGGGCTGTCGGGCCGGCCCGAGACGCCCATCATCATGGGCTGGCTGGGGCCGTAGATATCGGCATCCAGGATGCCCACGCGCGCGCCCTCGGCGGCCAGCGCCAGCGCCAGGTTGGCCGTGGTCGTGCTCTTGCCCACGCCGCCCTTGCCGGACGAGATGGCGATGATGTTCTTGACGCCGGGCAGCAGCTGCACCCCGCGCTGCACGGCATGCGCCGCCACCTTGGTGGCGATGTTGACCGAGACATTGCCCACGCCGTCCACGGTCTTGGCCGCCGTGACGAACTGGCTGCGCAGCGCGGGCACCAGGCTTTGCGCCGGATAGCCCATTTCCACGTCGAAGGCCACGTCGGCGCCCGTGATCTGCAGGTTGCGCAGGGCGCGGGTGCTCACGAAATCCTTGCCGGTGTGGGGATCGAGCACGCTGGAGAGCGCGGCCAAGAGCGCTTGTTCTGTGACTGCCATGGTGTGTGTAACTCCTAGAGCCGGGTAGTCTATCGAAGCCACCATCCCCTCGCACACGCGAGACAATGCGGCCTTTGCTGCCTTTGCCTCCCCCCGTTCCCTCCCCCAGAAAGAACCGCCCGTGAAATTCCAGATGGCCCACAACTCCCTGTTCGCTATCTTGCTGCGCTCGCGCTGGTGGATCAGCTTTGCGCTGGCCGCCCTGGTCACCCTGGTGTCCACGGCGCTGCTGCCCAAGGACATTGCGCCGTTTGCCGCCGTCACCGCCCTGCCCTTCTTTGCCATCGGCTGCATCGCCGCCTGGCGCCAACTGCGCGCGCCCAGCCCGGCCAAGGTCGGGCAGGCGCTGGAGATCGCTGCCCAGCAAGGCTGGCGCGACTTCGCGGACCGGCTCGAACGCGCCTGGCAGGCCGAGGGCTACACGGTCACCCGCCTGGCCGACAAGGACGGCGCCGATTTCGTTCTGGAGCGCCAGGGCCGCGCCACGGTCGCCTGCGCCAGGCGCTGGAAGGCCGGCGTGCACGGCATGGAGCCGCTGCGCGCGCTGCTGGCCGCGGGCCAGGCGCGCGGCGCGGCCACGGTCTGCTACCTGTCGCTGCAGCCGCCGGCCGAAAATGCCGCCGCCTGGGCCAGGCAACAAGGCATCGCCCTGATTTGCGGCAAGGATCTGGGCACGCTGCTGGCCAAGGCCTGATCCTCTCGGGGTCATCCCCCGCGCCACGGCACAGCGGCGCGCGGCACACTCCAGGCATGCCCGATGCCGTGCCCTCCACCGACTCCAGCCTGCCGCCCCCCAGCACCGGACTGCTGCTCAGCGGCGGCGGCGCACGCGCCGCCTACCAGGCCGGCGTGCTCGAAGCCATCGCCGAGATCCGCCGCGCCTGCGGCCAGCAGCATGGCCCCAACCCCTTCCCCATCCTGGTCGGCACCTCGGCCGGCGCCATCAATGCCGCGGCCCTGGCCTGCGGCAGCGACCACTTCGACCGCGCCGTGCGCCGCATGTCGCGCATCTGGCGCAACCTGCGTCCCGAGGACGTGTACCTGTCCGATTCGCTGAGCGTGCTGCGCAGCGGCGCACGCTGGCTGACCCTGCTGTCCCTGGGCTGGGCGCTGGCCCGCTGGGGCCGCATGCGCCCGCGCTCGCTGCTGGACAACGAGCCCTTGCGGCGCCTGCTGTCGCGCGGCATGGTGCCGCTGGAGCGCCTGCCCGGCCTCATCGCCGGCGGCCACCTGCGCGCGCTGGCGGTCTCGGCCTCCAGCTACACCACCAGCGAACATGTGACCTTCTGCCAGACCCACGAGGCGCTCAAGCCCTGGGTGCGCAACCAGCGCAAGGCCGCCGCGGCCCGCATCACGCAGGAGCACCTGCTGGCCTCCTCGGCCATCCCCTTCATCTTTCCCGCCACGCCGCTGCCGCTGGACGGCGCCACCGAATACTTCGGCGACGGCTCCATGCGCCAGACCGCGCCGCTGGCCCCGGCCATCCACCTGGGCGCCGAGCGCATCCTGGTCGTGGGCGCCGGCCGCCGCAACGAGCCTGCCGCCACACCGCCGCCCGAGGGCGCCAGCTACCCCTCGCTGGCCCATATCGCGGGCCACACGCTGTCCAGCATCTTCCTGGACGCCCTGGCGCTGGACGTGGAACGCGCCGAGCGCATCAACCAGACCCTGGCCCTGATCCCGCCCGCCGACCGCGAGCGCAGCCGCCTGCGCCCGCTGCAGCTACTGGTGATCTCGCCGTCCGAGCGCATCGACGCCATCGCCGCGCGCCACGTGGGCCGCCTGCCCCTGCCCATGCGCACCCTGCTGGGCACCCTGGGCGTTCGCCAGGACGCCAGCGACCCGCGCGGCGCCGCCCTGGCCAGCTACCTGCTGTTCGAGCGCAGCTTCACGCGCGAACTCATGGCCCTGGGCCGGCGCGACGCGCTGGCGCGGCGCAGCGACATCGAGCAGTTCCTGGGGTGGGCGCGTGCGCCGGCGCACCCCTGAAATCTTCTTCCCCCACCTTCAAACCCGTGGCGTCCAAAGGGCAATCCGCTATAACGCCCGCGCAAGAAAGAAGCCCAACAGCGCAAGCCCTTGCGACGCTGAAACCAGGCATCCCCTGCCGTCAATCCAATCCATCGGCCCCATATGTAAAACATTGCTTCCTTCCTTGCCTGAGAAAAATTGACGAATTAATCTCAACGCAATTGAGAGCCACTGCAACAGCCATCAATTAATGCATTTGCAACAAAGTGATTGAGGGCATCATGGCTTTTATCATTGGAAAAATATTTTATGTCAACCAGGTCCCTGCATCAGGATGGCTTTCGGTGGCACTGAAATCATCTGGAGCCTGGGTTCCGATCTTGGAATATACCAAGCTCCAGATTACCGGAATTTCCCATGACCGCATCTACTTTCAGATCATGGATGGCGGACAGAAAGGGAAAATTGCAAGCCTTGGCCTGGGCAACGCCAAATCATATCTGGGAAGCACTGCCCCCAAGCAAAGTGAAGTCCAGGTGCTGGTGAAATATGGCGAAAACAAGGAAGTGTACTCGAGAGCAAGGTCCGCCACATACAGGCAGCAAATGGGGCTCTTGATTGTTGATGGCATCCATGCATCCGTCACCTTAAATACCGACTTGGGATCCATCACGACCCAAGAAGGATTCAGGCCTATTCCTCCTGGAATTTATCAAATTCCAGTACCACCTCATCCTCATGATAAAAGCATGACTGAGTTTTACAGAAAACATGTTGAACCCGCTCTTCTTTCAGATCAAGTCTGGTTTCCCATACAATTCGGCGACAATAGTCGATTCATTCATCTCGGCAATATTTCAGAGGGATGCGTGACTGTGATGGAACTGAGCAAGTGGAATGCAATCTACAAAGCCCTGATCAGTCATCGTACTGCTGATGGTCGTTATGTCGGAAAATTAACAGTGCAAAAATGATCAAACGATCCATTTCCCTTGCCTGCGGATTTTTCATGATCAGCAGTGTCTTCCCGGGAGAACCCCCCCCACCTCCAGTTCAGGATCTTCAGGATATAAAAAGGGCTGCAGAGATTTTCCTCATGCGAGACAATCAATTGCAGAAAACTGATTTTTTCGCATCTGACCTCAATTCCAAAATCATCGTGGAACGCTGCAGCATGCCACTTCAAGCCGGCTGGAACAAAGACCGGGGCTCCTCCAGCAAAAGCGTGCAAGTCATCTGCCCGTCGACCCGGCAAGGCAAGAAAGGCTGGAAAGTGCTGGTTCCCGTCGTACAGCCATCCACGGCGAAATAGCTGCCATCGATAGAGCTACTGCTGTCCGAGCGCAGCTTCACGCGCGAACTCATGGCCCTGGGCCGGCGCGACGCGCTGCACAGGCGGGCGGCCGCGGCCACGGCCACGATGTGCCGCCCTGGCGCTGTGCCGCCGGGACCGCCTCGTCCGGCCGGCGCGCAGCCGGACGAGGTGTGCAGCGGATCATTTGGAAAAACTAAAAAAAATCCCGTGTCAATAGGTTTTGCAGCAATTTGATCCATCAACCAGTGCGCCAACAATGGCTTCACGGTTTCCATGCGGTTCATTGATCCATATGTGAATCAATCAACGATCCCACGGAAATTTTTGCCGATGCTTGCCGTCATCGGTGCATCTGGAGGCGTTGTATGACCCATGTTCCCCCCCGACCAACCCCGCGCCTGCTTTCCGGCGAACCCTGGTGCTGGAGTGCCCTGGAAATGGCCCACGCGGTGCGCAGGCGGGACATTGGCGTGAGAGAGCTGGTGCAAAGCTGCCTGGACCGGATCGCGCAGGTCAACCCCATCGTCAACGCGCTGGCCGACGTGCGCGCAGACGAAGCCCTGCAGGCAGCCGACGAGGCGGACCAGGCGCTTGCCAGAGGCGCAGACACCGGGCCGCTGCACGGCGTGCCCATTCCCATCAAGATCAACACCGACCAGAAGGGCTACGCCTCCAGTGGCGGCGTCGTCGCGTTCCAGGACATGATCGCCTCCGAAGACGCCCCCCCGGTTGCCAACCTCCGCAAGGCGGGCGCGATTTTCGTGGGCCGCAGCAACAGTCCCGCCTTCTCGCTGCGCTGGGCAACGACGAACGACCTGCACGGACGCACACTCAATCCGTGGAATGCCGGCAAGACGCCTGGTGGATCGAGTGGAGGCGCCGCGGCCGCAGTGGCCACGGGCATGGTGGCACTCGCGCATGGCAACGACATAGGCGGCTCCATACGCCAGCCCGCCTTTTGCTGCGGCATCGCCGGGCTGCGTCCGACGGCGGGGCGCATTCCGAGCTGGACCGCCCCGCCGGATGGCGACCAGCCCTTGTCGGTGCAGCATTTTTTCACCCAGGGGCCCCTGGCCCGCAGCGTCGAAGACCTGCGCCTGGCCCTGGCCGCCATGAGCGCCCTGGATCCGCGCGACTGCCTGCAGGCGCCGGCGCCGCTGGCAGGCCCGCCCCTGCATGGACTGCCCCGCGTCGGCCTGCTCAGGGATGCAGGGATCGCCCAGCCCAGCGCCTGTGTCAATGCCGCACTGGATGAGGCCGCCGCCATGCTGAGGGACGCGGGGCATGTGGTGCAAGAGGTGGATCTGCCCTTGATGCAGGAGGCCTACCGGCTGTGGTGGCTGCTGGGGATGGGCGAGTTCAGGAGCGTGATGCCATTGCTCCAGCAGGTGGGCGACGAGGGAATCCGCAAGGCCGCCGCCTACTACTACGAAGTGAGCGAGCAATGGTGCGGCAAGCAGCTCACGCTGGAGGCCTACATCAACGGCTATGCCCGCCGTGGCAGCCTGATAGCCAGGCTCCAGCAGTTCATGGAGCGCTGCCCCCTCATCGTGCTGCCCACCTGCACCGAACAAGCGTTCGATCAGGAATCGGATATCCGCAGCGCGCAGGACATGCGTGGCGTCATGGCCTCCAACTGGTCCATGATGGCCGTCTCTCTCCTGGGCTTTCCCGCCGTGGCCGTGCCCACCGGCATCGCCAACGGCCTGCCCGTGGGCGTACAGATCATGGGCCCGCGTTTCCGGGAGGACCTGGTGCTGGACGCGGCCCAGGAAATCGAGTCCCGCGCGGGGCGCTTCTCGCCCATCAACCCTCACTGATCTTTCACGCCGCACACGGCCATCCGCCTGCTGCCAGGCAGGCGGCCTGGACGCGCTTTTCCCCCACGACCACGGACACCAGGAGACACCATGAAAACATCCCGCCTGCACGCGCGATACGCAGTCGCCGCAGTCTTTGCCAGCCTGTTCGGGCAGGCCGGCGCCACCGAGGGCTCGGGCCTGGCCATTCTCCCGGACGGCCTGGAGAACTTCATGGTCTCGGCCCTGCCACCTCCGGGCGTGTACCTGATGCTCTACGGCGGAGCCGCCAGCTACGACAAGCTGCGGGACCGGACAGGAAGCACCATTGCCGTTCCCGGCTTCCGGGTGGACGTCAAGGCAGTCACGCCGCGCGTAGTCTGGGTCACGGAGCAAAAAGTGCTCGGGGGGCAGCTGCTGTTCCATGCGGTTGCACCATTGCTGGATGTGCAGTTCCAGGCGGCGGGAAGCCGTTTCAGAAGCCAGGGCCTGGGCGACATGGCCTTCGGCGGCGGCGTGGGCTTTCGCTCCGGGGACAAGCTCTACTACGGCGCAGGCATGGACCTGTATGTCCCATCCGGCAGATACGACAGAAATGACCCCTCCAGCCTGGGCAAGAACTACTGGGCCCTGCAGCCCGTGTTCGTCATGAGCTATGTGCAGCCCAGCGGCATCAATGCGGACATCAAGCTCATGTACGACTTCAATGGCAAAAACTCCGACACCCGGACCCGCTCCGGCCAGGCGATCCATGCCGACTATTCCGCCGGCTGGGGACTGGGCAATGGCTGGGTTGTGGGAGTGGGCGGCTACGTCTTTCGGCAGACGACGGCGGACCAGGGCCCCAACAGCGCCGACGGCAAGGCACGTGCCGTCGGCTTCGGCCCGTCGATCCGCTTTGCCGACGGCAAGGGCTGGCTCTTCACGGCCAAGCTCCAAAAAGAGTTCGACGTGCGCAGCAGGCCGCAGGGAACACAGTTCTATGTGAAGGCCACCGTGCCCTTTTGATCTCCGAAGCACGCGGCGACGCCGCCATGCACCCTGGCATGGCGGCGTCTGCAAGGCATCGGAGGGCGCCTTCGCCATGTCGCCCGCGACCGAAAGGCCGACAGTGCGCACCAGCGGCCCGGGCCTTCTAGAATGGCGGGTTCCCCGAGAAGGCTGTACCCATGACCGCACGCAAACTCTTCGTCACCACCGCCCTGCCGTATGCCAACGGCAACTTCCACATCGGCCACATCATGGAATACATCCAGGCCGACACCTGGGTGCGTGCGCAGCGAATGCAGGGCAACGCGGTCAACTTCGTCGGTGCCGATGATGCCCATGGCGCGCCCATCATGATCGCGGCCGAGAAGGCCAGCAAGACACCCCAGCAGTTCGTGGCCGACATCGCCGCAGGGCGCAAGCAGTACCTGGACGGCTTTCACATCGCCTTCGACAACTGGCACAACACCGATGCGCCCGAGAACCATGTGCTGGCCCAGCAGATCTACCGCGACCTGAAGGCCGCCGGCTTCATCGAGACGCGCACCATCGAGCAGTTCTTCGACCCCGAGAAGAACATGTTCCTGCCCGACCGCTTCATCAAGGGCGAGTGCCCGCGCTGCCACGCCAAGGACCAGTACGGCGACAACTGCGAGGTCTGCAGCGCCGTCTACGCGCCCACCGAGCTGATCAACCCCTACTCGGCGCTGTCCGGCGCCACGCCCGTGCTCAAGAGCTCGGAGCATTTCTTCTTCAAGCTGTCGGACCCGCGCTGCGTGGAATTCCTGACCGAATGGACCCAGGACGGCGTGCACGTGCAGCCCGAGGTGGCCAACAAGATCAAGGAATGGTTCAGCGTGCGCACCAACCCGGACGGCACGACCAGCGAGGGCCTTGGCGACTGGGACATCTCGCGCGACGCGCCCTACTTCGGCATCGAGATCCCCGATGCGCCGGGCAAGTACTTCTACGTCTGGCTGGACGCGCCCGTGGGCTACCTGGCCTCGCTCAAGAACCTGCTGGACCGGCGCGGCGAGGACTACGAGGCCTACATGGCCGATCCGGCCCTGGAGCAGTACCACTTCATCGGCAAGGACATCATCACCTTCCACACGCTGTTCTGGCCCGCCATGCTCAAGTTCAGCGGCCGCAAGACACCCACCAAGATCTGCGTGCACGGCTTCATGACCGTCAACAACGGCGAGAAGATGAGCAAGAGCCGCGGCACCGGCCTGGACCCGCTCAAGTACCTGGGCCTGCAGATGAACCCCGAGTGGCTGCGCTACTACCTGGGCGCCAAGCTCAACGGCAAGAACGAGGACATCGACTTCAACCCCGATGACTTCATGGCCCGCGTCAACGCCGACCTGATCGGCAAGTACGTGAACATCGCCTCGCGCGCGGCCGGCTTCATCGCCAAGCGCTTCGACGGCAGGCTGGGCACGGTCAGCGAAGACGGACAGGCCCTGCTGGCCCAGCTGCGCGGCCAGAGCGAAACCATCGTCCAGGCCTTCGAGAACCGCGACACGGCCCGCGCCGTGCGCGAGATCATGCAGCTGTGCGACCGCGTCAACGAGTACGTGGACGCCAACAAGCCCTGGGAGCTGGCCAAGCCGCAGGAAGGCATGGCGAACCGGGATGAGCGCCTGCAGGACGTCTGCACCACCTGCATCGAAGCCTTCCGCCTGCTGACCATCTACCTGAAGCCCATCCTGCCGGCCGTGGCCGAACAGGTCGAAGGCTTCCTGAACGTGGCCCCGCTGCAGTTCGCCGACGCGCAGAACCTGCTGGGCGCCGGCCACGCCATCGGCCTGTACAAGCACCTGATGCAGCGCGTGGACGTCAAGCAGCTCGACGCCCTGTTCGAGGCCCCCGAGCCCGTGGCCGAGAAGATCCTGCCCGGCGGCGAGGAAATCGCCGAGACCATCAGCATCGACGACTTCGCCAAGGTGGACCTGCGCATCGCCAGGATCGTGGAATGCAAGCCCGTCGAAGGCTCGACCAAGCTGCTGCAGCTGACGCTGGACGTGGGCGAGGGCACCGACCCGCAGGGGAGTCCCATCCTGCGCAACGTGTTCTCCGGCATCTCCAGCATGTACCGGCCCGAGCAACTGCAGGGCAAGCTCACCGTGATGGTGGCCAACCTGGCGCCGCGCAAGATGAAGTTCGGCATCTCCGAAGGCATGGTGCTGGCGGCCAGCCATGCCGATGAGAAGGCCCACCCCGGCATCTATGTGCTGGAACCTTTCCCTGGCGCACAGCCCGGCATGCGTATTCATTGAGATGCCCCCTGAGTCGCTTCGCGCCTTCCCCCACGGGGGACGACAGCCTCGCTGCGAGGCGGCTCTTGCTTGCTGTCCCTGGCTTCGATCACGCCAGTTTCCCAGTCTGCGGATGAAGCGCAGCATCCTGGAGTACTGAAATGGGTTCAGGAAAGCCAAGCCAGCCCTCACGGTCCCCGGCCCTGGGGGCTTTTCTTTGCCTGGCTGCTGCGGCCCTGCTGTCCGGCTGCACCGTGGTGGCCGTGACCGCCACGGCCGTCAGCGTCACGGCCTCGGCCGTGGGCCTGGCGGCCGATGCGGCCGTGGGCACGGCCAAGATCGTCGGCAAGGGCGTGGGCAAGGCCGTCGATGCCATGAGCGATGACGGGGCCGCCGCCGACCACAGCGGCATCACGGTGCGCTACCGCACGCCGGATGGGCAGCCGCTGCAGCCCTGAGGCCTACTGCCCCGCGTACCGCCCCGGCCGGTGGCTCACCGCCAGGAACACGCCCATGACCACCGCCGCCAGCACCGACCAGGCCACGCGCTCGAAGGGCACGACCCACAGCGCCAGCAGCACCACGCAGCAGTCGATGGCCATCTGCACCTTGCCCGCGCGGATGCCGTAGCGGTCCTGCAGGTAGAGCGAGGCGATGGTGGCGCCGCCCAGGCTGGAGCGGTGGCGCGCCAGGAACAGCAGGCCCGAGCCCATGAGCAGACCGCCCGCGACGGCGGCAAAGGCCGGGTGCAGGTAGTCGATGTGGATGAGGCGCGGCCCCGTTTCGGTGATCAGCGACAGCGCGCCCACGCACAGGAAGGTCTTGACCGTGAAGGTGCGGCCCACGCGCGTCCAGGCGAACCAGTAGAAGGGAATGTTGATCGCGAAGAAGACCAGGCCGAACGGCCAGCCCGTGGCGTAGTGCAGCACGAAGGCCAGGCCCGCCGTGCTTCCCGTCAAGAGCCCCGCCTGCGCGAACATCATCATGGCGATGCCCACGAACAGGGTGCCCGTGAAAAGGGCCTGGACATCCTCGAAGAGGCCGTGGCGCAGCGAGGTCGGGGCCGGCGCGGACGCGGCGGCGGGCAGGGATGGCGTGGACATTGTCGGGGTGGTGACAGTTCGATCGGCGCGAAGGCCCAGGGGTGGGGACCTTCGCTGCACCCATGGGGTGTCATAGGTACAAACCCGGATTCTAGAGAAAATTGCTGCGACATGCTGTTGCACCCACCCCACCCCGCCCCACTCCGGGCGCGGCGGGGAATGCGTTCACTCCGCGCGAATGCCGGCCGCCTTGACGATGTCGGCGTACTTGCGCAGGTCGGCCTCGATCTGGCTGCGGAACTCGGCCGGCGTATTGCCCGAGGCGATGATGCCCAGCGAGGCCAGCCGTTCGCGCACGTCGGGCGCCTGCACCACGGCATGCAGCTCGCGCTGCAGCCGGTCGATGATGGCGGGCGGGGTCCTGGCCGGCGCGAGAATGCCGATCCACGAATTCACCTCGAAGCCCGGCACGCCCGACTCAGCCACCGTGGGCACCTGGGGCAGCGACGGCAGCCGCCGGGCGCTGGACACGGCGATGGCGCGCACCTGGCCGCGCTGTATGAACGGATAGGCGCCCGCCACGGCCGTGTAGAGCATGGGCAGCGTGCCGCCCACCACGTCGGCCAGCGCCTGGCCGCCGCCCTTGTAGGGCACGTGCACGAAGTTCGCTCCCGTGCGGGCGCGCAGCAGCTCGCCCGCGATGTGCGGCGTGCTGCCCGTGCCGGCGCTGCCGTAGGAGATGCCCGAAGCAGCGGCCTTGGAGTAGGCCACGAGCGCCGCCAGGTCCGTGGCGGGGACCGAGGGGTGGGTGACGATGACCAGCGCCGCATCGCCGATCTTGCCCACGGGCGCGAAGTCCCGCAGTGTGTCGAACGGCACCCTGGCATGGACATGGGGGTTGATGACGAGCGTGCCATCGAAGCCCACGACCAGCGTATAGCCGTCGGGCGCCGATGCGGCCGCCATCTGCGTGCCGATGCTGCCCGAGGCGCCGGGGCGGTTGTCCACCACCACCTGCTGGCCCAGGCGCGTGCCCAGCCGCTCGGCCACCACGCGCGCGCCCGTGTCGGTGACGCCGCCCGGCGCGAAGGGCACGACGAGGCGGATGGGCTTGCTCGGATATCCGTCCGCCCAGGCCAGCGCGGCGCACAGGCTCCAGGCCGCGCACAGGATTTTGCGGATGTGCTTCATCTTGCATCTCCTTCATGCCATTCATTCGGCGCGGATGCCGCCGCGCCGGGCCACCTGGGCCCACTTGCCGGCTTCCGACTCCACGAAGCGGCGGAACTCGGCCGGCGGCGTCATCTCCACCTGCGCGCCCTGCTCCTGCATCTGCCGCTGCACCACGGGATCGGCCGAGACCTTGCGCAAGTCCTCGTGCAGGCGCGCGACCACGTCGCCGGGCAGGCCTGCGGGGCCGAACAATCCGTACCAGCTCAACGACTCCACGCCCGGCAGGCCCGCCTCGCTGAAGGTCATGGCATCGGGAAACAGGGCCATGCGCTCGCGCGCCGCCACCCCGATCACGCGCAGCTTGCCGGACTGCACGTGGGGCAGCGCCGTGAGCACGCTGGTCACTCCCGCAGGCAGGTGCCCGCCGATGATGTCCACCATGATGGGCGCGCCGCCCTTGTAGGCCACGCCCGCCATGCGCAGGCCGCCGGCCTGGCGGATCATCTCGCCGGTCAGCCGCGTCTGGCCCTCCGAATAGCCCACGGCCATTTCCTGCGCCCGCGCGGCGTCGATCAGCCCGGTCAGCGTCCGGTAGGGCCCGTCCGCGGCCACGACCAGCACCATGGGCGAGGTGGCGATGTTGGTCACGGGCGTGAACGCCTTCATGGTGTCGTAGGGCAGGCTTTTCATGAGCACGGGGTTGATGGCGTGCGAGCCGACCACGAGCAGCAGCGTATGGCCGTCGGGCGCCGCCTTGGCCACATGCTGGGAGCCGATGACGCCGTTGGCGCCCGTGCGGTTGTCCACCACCACGGACTGCTCCCACCGCTGGGACAGCTGCTGGGCCACGAGGCGCCCGACGATGTCAGTGCCGCCTCCGGCCGAATAGGGCACGACGATGGTCACGGGCCTGGTCGGAAAACGCATTGCCGCCGGGGCCTGGGCCCTGGCCGTGGGAGCCGCCGCACCCGCAGCGAAGGCAGCCAGGGCGCCCAGCGCCGCACGCCGGTTCAGCGAAAAATCGGGGGAATGTGCAGGCATGTCTTGTCTCCTTGATGGGTGATGTTTTTTTCTAGGCGCAGGCGCCGTTCGACCGTGCGCGGCGCAGCCAGGCACTGCTGCGCCCGCCCAGCGGCCGGCCCAGCAGGCCTTCGGCGAATGCGATGGCATCCAGCAGGCCGTCGAGGTCGATGCCCGTGGCCAGGCCGCTGCGCGCGGCCATGAGCACCAGGTCCTCGGTCGCCAGGTTGCCGGCGGCGCCCGGCGCGAACGGGCAGCCGCCAATGCCGCCCACGCTGGCGTCGAAGCGCCGCACGCCAGCCTCGATGCCTGCCCAGGCATTGGCCGCGCCCAGGCCGCGCGTGTCGTGCAGGTGCAGGGCCAGCCGGTGCAGGGGCAGCACCTCGCGCAATGCGGCCACGCATTCGCGCACCTGGGCGGGCGCCGCCGCGCCGATGGTGTCGGCGACCACGACCTCGCCGGCGCCGGCCCCATGCATGCGGCCGGCCAGGCGCAGCAGCTCGGACAGCGGCGTGGGCCCCTCGAACGGGCACTCGAACGCCACGGCCACGTAGGCGCGCGTGCGCAGGCCCAGGGCCCGTGCACGCGCCAGGGTCTGTTCGCTGGCGTCCAGCGCCTCGGCCAGGCCCATGTTGATGTTCTTGCGGTTCATGGTCTCGGTGGCCGACAGCACGACGGCGATCTCCTGCGCGCCGGCCGCATGCGCACGCTCCAGGCCCTTGAGATTGGGCACCAGGGCCGATGCGCGCAGGTGCGGCCAGCGCCGTGCGATGCGTGGCAGCAGTTGCGCCGCGTCGGCCATCTGCGGCACGGCCCTGGGCGAGACAAAGCTGGTGGCCTCCACGCTGCGCACGCCGGCCGCCACCAGGCGCTGGACCAGGCCGAGCTTGTCGTCGGTGGAGATCGGCGCGGGCTGGTTCTGCAAGCCGTCGCGCGGCGCCACGTCGGTGATGTGGATGGCGTCCATGCGGCCTGCCTTCAGCCGATGGCGCCGGCCGCGCGCAACTGCTCCAGCCGCTGCGGCGCGTAGCCCAGGGCATCCGCGAGCACTTCATCGGTGTGCGCGCCCAGGGCCGGCGCGCTGCGGTGCGCCATGGGCCGGGCGCCCGACAGCTTGACGGGATTGCCGGGCATGCGCAGGCGCTCTCCGTCCGGCAGGGGCACCTCGATGACCATGTCACGCGCCAGCACTTGCGGGTCGGCCAGGGCCTGGGCGAAGTCGTTGACCGGACCGCAGGGAATGCGCGCGGCGCGCAGCCGCTCCAGCCAGTGCGCCGTGGGGCGAGTGCGCAGCGCGTCCGCCACGAGGGTGTCGATGCGCGCCTTGTCGGCATGGCGCGCAGGCTGCCCGCGCCAGGCGGGGTTGCGCAGCGCGGGCAGGTCCATGCAGTCGGCAAAGCGCGCGAAGAAGGCGTCGCCGATGCAGGCGACGATGATGTGGCCGTCGGCCGTGGGGTAGCTGTTGTAGGGCACGTGCACGAAGTGGCCGTTGCCGATGCCCTCGGGCACCCGGCCCGACATGAAGTACATGGTGGCCATGTAGTTGAGCAGCGAGATCTGCGCATCGAGCATGGAGATGTCCACATGCTGCCCCCGGCCCGTGCGCTCGCGCTCCACCAGCGCGGCCAGCACGCCCAGGGCGCCGAACATGCCGCCCCCCAGGTCGCCGATGGGGATGCCGCTGCGCGTGGGCCCGGTCTCGGGCGTGCCCGTGATCGACATGCCGCCGCCCATGGCCTGGACCACCTGGTCGAACGCGGGGCGCTGCGTCGCCGGCCCGGTTTCGCCGAAGCCCGTGACCGAGCAGGTGACGATGCGCGGGTTGGCCAGGGCCAGCGACGCATGGTCTATGCCCAGCCGCGCGGTCACGCCGGCGCTGAAGTTGTCGAACACCACGTCCGCATGGCGCACGAGATCGAGGAAGACTTCGCGCCCCGCTTCGCTCTTGAGGTCCACGCAGACGCTTTGCTTGTTGCGGTTGAGCGTCAGGTAATAGGCGCCCATGCCGCCGCGCGAATAGGCGCTGTCGTTTTCGAGCAGGCGCCGCGTGCCTTCGCCGCAGCCTGGCGGCTCGACCTTGATGGTGCGCGCGCCCAGATCGGTCAGCAGCATGGTGCCGTAGGGGCCGGCCAGCATATGGGTCAGGTCCAGCACGGTGATGTGTTCGAGTGCCAAGGTGAAACGCTCCTGTATCGACGGTGATGCACCGGCCGTTGCAGGGCGCGTGCCAGCGGCGCTGCGCATTGCAACCCCTTGATTCCAATGGGTTCCGCGCCCGGCGCCGCAGCCCCCGCGATGTTCCATGCAACACTCATGCAACATAAGAACGTTTCAAGGAGACACCGATGGCCGCCCCCCTTGCGCCCCAGCGCCTGCCCAGGCTGTGCTTTGTCAGCTACCGGCAGATCCGGGAATTGGCCATGCCCGTGATCGCCGCCTACCAGGACCGCGCCGAGATCGAGGTCGTCGATGGCGCCTTCGGCGAGGCGCTGGCCATCGCCCAGGACCGGCTGGCGCGCGGCGAGGTGGATGCCTTCGTGAGCGCGGGCTCGAACGCCAGCATCCTGCGCGCCGGGCTGCAGGCGCCCGTGGCCACCATCCAGCTCACGGGATTCGACCTGCTGCAGGCCCTGATCAAGGCGCGGCGCATCGCCGCGCGCGTCGGTGTGGTGACGTACGGCCAGACCATCCCCGAGCTGGACGCCGTCAAGGACATGCTGCGCATCGAGATCAGCCAGCATGCCTACCACACGCCCGGCGACGCGCGCCAGCGGCTGGAGGCGCTGCGCCTGGCCGGCTACGAGGTGATCGTCGGCTCCAGCCTGGTGGTGGAGCTGGCCCGGCAGGCCAGCCTGCGCGGCCTGCTGGCCTACTCGCTGGCCAGCATCCGCCAGGGCCTGGACGACGCCCTGGAGCTGGCCCGCGTGGCCAGGCTCGAAGCCGGCCGCTACGAGCAGTTGCACAGCGTGCTGCACAACCTGCAGGAGGCCGTGGTGGCCGTGGACCGCCAGGACAGGATCACCGCCATCAATCCGCCGATGCAGCAGTTGCTGGGCGGTGGCGCCCTGCGCCTCGAAGGGCAGGCGCTGCACGCGCTGGCGCCTGCGCTGTCGCTGCGGGCCACGCTGGAAAGCGGCCTGCAGGAGCAGGCCGTGGCCCTGCGCTTTGCCCAGCGCGACTGGGTGGCGCACCGCACGCCCGTGCGCGAGCACGGCCAGACCGTGGGCGCGGCGCTGACGCTGTACGACGCGCGCAGCATCCAGGCCGCCGACTCCAGCCTGCGCCGCCTGCAGCGCCGCCAGCAGCACAGCGCACGCCATGGCTTCGACGCCCTCGCCGGCACCAGCGCCGCCCTGCGGCGCGCCGTGGACAGCGCGCGCCGCTTCGCCCGCACCGGCCTGAACGTTCTGATCACCGGGGAAACCGGCGTGGGCAAGGAAGTCTTCGCCCAGGCGATGCACAACGCGGGCGAGCGCGCCAGCCGCCCCTTCGTCGCCGTCAACTGCGCATCATTTCCCGAATCGCTGCTCGAAAGCGAGCTGTTCGGCTACGAGGAGGGGGCCTTCACGGGTTCGCGCCGCGGCGGCAAGCCCGGGCTGATCGAGGCGGCGCATACGGGCACCCTGTTCCTCGACGAAATCGGCGACATGCCCCTGCCCCTGCAGACGCGCCTGCTGCGCGTGCTGCAGGAGCGCGAAATCATGCGCCTGGGCGCCACGGCGCCCGTGCCCATCGATGTGCGCGTGATCGCCGCCACGCACCAGCCGCTGGCCGAGCTGATGGCACGCCAGCGCTTCCGCCAGGACCTGTACTACCGCCTCAACACGCTGCGCCTGGCCTTGCCGCCGCTGCGCGAACGCCCCGAAGACATCGCGGTGCTGGCCCGGCCGCTGGTGGCCGCCTGCCTGCACCGGCTGGGCAGCCCGCTGGACGCGCAGGCGGCGCTGGCGCCGCTGATGCCGCGCCTGCAGGCCTATGGCTGGCCCGGCAATGTGCGCGAGCTCGAAAACATGGCCGAGCGCATCGCCGTCTTTCTGGCGCAGTTCACGCGCCTGGCGGATATCGCCTACGAGCCGCTGCGCCACGACTGCCCCGAGCTGTTCGCCCAGCCCCTGGCGCAGGCGCCCGCCGGGACCTCCGAACACGCCTGGCGCGTGCGCCAGGCCCTGCGCGAGGCCGGCGGGCGCCGCGCCGAGGCCGCCAGGCGGCTGGGCGTGAGCCGCTCCACGCTCTGGCGCTGGCTGGCGGCCATCGATGGGCAAGGGCCCGGGCCAGGGCCAGGGCCCTCGGCCGCGGGCTGATTCGGGCCTCATCCCCCGTTGTGCAGCTTCTCCCGCCCCACGCTGCGCAGCACGCGGCCGTCGGGGCCGAAGGTCACGGTGAACTCCATGTCGCGGGTGGGGGGATCGACGTAGTTCCAGTCCCAGTCGGTTTCCTGCTTGAGCTGGTAGGTCGTGACCTTGGCGGGCTTGCCCAGCATGCGGCGCACCTGCTCCTGCTCCATGCCGGGGCGGATCTTCTCGAAATTGTGCGGGGCCAGCACCTGGCGCAGCGCGCTCATCCTGCCATCCGTGCCGATGGTGATCATGTAGTTGCGGCTGCCGGCGGGCTGGCGGTTGTACTCGAAGGTGCGCGAGCCGTCGGCCTCGGGCCAGATGCGCTCGGGCTCGCCGAAGCGCGCGCGCACGTCGGCTTCGGTGGACAGGCCTTCCTCGAGTTCCTTGATGTTCTGGGGGTCGCAGCCGGGCAGCGACAGCATGCCCATCACGGCCACGGCAACCCCCGCGAGGCGGGAGACTAGGTTCATGGACGGTGTCCCGGTAAAATCACGCGATTCAAGAGGTTACCAGTCTATGTCATTCTTTCGCCGCCCCGACTACCGCTCCGACACCACCGACTTCATCAACGAACTGAAGAAGCAAAAGCCCGAACTGTCCAGCCAGCAGGTCGCCGGCCGTTCGCTGCTGTGGGACAAGGACGTGAACCACGAGGTCTGGGAAGACCTGCGCGCCGGCCGCGTGAACCAGAAGCCCTACGTCTACCAGACCAACTCCTGAGCCTGGATGCCGGCTTCGCCCCCATGAGGACACTGCAGCAAGCGCCCGGCCACCGGGCGCCGGCACGCCATGACCGAAGCTGAATCCACGCTGGCGCCCGAGCAGGCGGCGCCCTCCAGCCCCCAAGACGATGGCGGCCCGGCCGTGGTCGACCAGGTGGCGCTGGCGCGCCTGTACGGCGAGCCGCTGTTCGCGCTGCCGCAGGACCTGTACATCCCGCCCGATGCGCTGGAGGTCTTCCTCGAAGCCTTCGAAGGGCCGCTGGACCTGCTGCTGTACCTGATCCGCAAGCAGAACTTCAACATCCTCGACATTCCCATGCTGGACGTGACGCGCCAGTACATGAGCTATGTCGACGAGATCCGCAGCCGCAACCTCGAACTCGCGGCCGAGTACCTGCTGATGGCGGCCATGCTGATCGAGATCAAGTCGCGCATGCTGCTGCCGCCCAAGAAGCAGGAAGACGGCGAGGAGGCCGAGGACCCGCGCGCCGAACTCGTGCGCCGCCTGCTCGAATACGAGCAGATGAAGCTGGCCGCGCACCAGCTGGGCCAGTTGCCCCAGTACGGACGCGACTTTCTCAAGGCGCAGATCCACATCGAGCAAAGCCTGCAGCCGCGCTTTCCCGATGTGGACGTGGCGGAGCTGCAATCGGCCTGGCGCGACATCCTCAAGCGCGCCAGGCTGGTGCAGCACCACCGCATCACGCGCGAGGAGCTGTCGGTGCGCGAGTACATGAGCCAGGTGCTCAAGGCGCTGCAGGGCCGGCGCTTCGTGGAGTTCGAGTCCCTGTTCCAGCCCGAGAAGGGCTCGACCGTGCTGGTCGTGACCTTCATCGCCCTGCTGGAGCTGGCCAAGGAAACGCTGATCGAGATCACCCAGGCCGAGGCCTTCGCGCCCATCTACGTGCGCCTGTCCTATACGCCCGCCTGACGGCTGCGCCCCGCCCCCCCTGACCCACGGCGCAACCGCAGCCACATCCACCATGACATACAGCGTCAAAGAAATCTTCTACACCCTGCAGGGCGAAGGCGGCCAGGCCGGCCTGCCGGCCGTGTTCTGCCGCTTCGCGGGCTGCAACCTGTGGAGCGGCCGGGAACAGGACCGCGCCAGCGCCATCTGCCAGTTCTGCGACACCGACTTCGTGGGCACCGACGGCACGCTGGGCGGCAAGTTCGCCAGCCCCGCCGATCTGGCCGACCGCATCGCGTCCCAGTGGCCCGCCGACGATCCGGCCGAGGCCGGCCGCCGCCTCGTGGTCATCACGGGCGGCGAGCCGCTGCTGCAGCTGGACACCCCGCTGATCGACGCCCTGCATGCGCGCCATTTCCGCATCGCCGTCGAAACCAATGGCAGCGTGGCCGCGCCGCCGGGCATCGACTGGCTGTGCGTCAGCCCCAAGGCCGGCGCCCCCTGGGTGCAGCAGCAGGGACAGGAGCTCAAGCTGGTCTGGCCCCAGGCCGGGTTCGACCTGGACACCATGGCGCGCACCGGCCAGTTCACCCACCGCTTCCTGCAGCCCATGGACGGACCGCAGCAGGCCGCCCACATCGCCACCTGCATCGACGCCTGCATGCGCCAGCCCGTCTGGCGCCTGAGCCTGCAGACCCACAAGATCAGCGGCATCCGCTGAGTTCCGAGCCACCGCTATGTTGTTCACCATTTCCCAGCGCTTTTTCTTCGACGCTGCCCACACCCTGCGCCGCGAGATCGAGGCCGAAGGCAGCCGCCGCGTGCACGGCCACACCTACCATGCCGAGGTCTTCCTGACCGGCGAGCGCGATCCCGCCACCGGCATGGTGCTGGACCTGGGCCTGCTGCGCCGCGCCCTGGCCGAGGTGCGCGAGCGCCTGGACCACCACATGCTGGACGAAGTGCCGGGCCTGGGCATCCCCACGCTGGAGAACCTGTGCCTGTTCATCGCCGCCGCCATGCCCGAGCCGCTGCGCCAGAATGTGGCCCGCGTGCGCGTGTGGCGCGAAGCCCTGGGCGACGCCTGCGTGCTCGAATGCACGCCGCGCGCCTGATACACGCCCCCTTTCCCACTCCCCACGGACCGACGACCATGTTCCGCACCCTGCTCAAATCCAAGATCCACCGCGTCAAGACCACGCAATGCGAGCTGCACTACGAAGGCTCCTGCGCCATCGACGAGGACCTGCTTGACGCCGCCAACATCGTCGAGAACGAGCAGGTGCACATCTGGAACATCGACAACGGCGAGCGCTTCGTCACCTATGCCATCAAGGGCCAGCGCGGCAGCGGCATGATCTCGGTCAACGGCTCGGCCGCGCGCCGCGCCGCCGTGGGCGACCTGCTGATCATCGCCTCCTTCGCCCAGGTCCATGAAAAGGACGTGGCCGGCCACCAGCCCCAGCTGGTCTTCGTGGACGAGGCCAACCGCCAGGTGGAGCTGCGCCACCACGTGCCCACGCAGCAGCTGTGATGCGCCGCGCGGCGCGCCCGGACGGTGTGACAATCGCGCGATGACTCAATCGCTTGCCGCCCGCAGCCTCGCGGCTGTGTGGCACCCCTGCACCCAGATGAAGCGGCACGAGGCCGCGCCCCCCATCGCCATCGCAAGCGCCCAGGGGCCCTGGCTCCACGGCGCCGATGGAAGGCGCTATCTGGACGGCATCAGCTCCTGGTGGGTCAACCTGTTCGGCCACAGCCACCCCTATATCCAGGCGGCGCTCACCGACCAGCTGGCCCGGCTCGACCATGTGATGCTGGCCGGCTTCACGCATGCGCCCGTGGTCGAACTGTCCGAGCGGCTGGCCACACTCACCGGCCTGGGCCACGCCTTCTACGGCAGCGACGGCGCCTCGGCCACCGAGATCGCCCTCAAGATGAGCGCGCACTACTGGCGCAACCTGGGCCGCCCCGGCAAGAGCCGCTTCGCGGGCCTGGCCGGCGGCTACCACGGCGAGACCGTGGGCGCGCTGGCCGTGACCGACATTCCCATCTTCCGCGAAGCCTATGCGCCCCTGGTGCGCCTGGCCGGCACCGTGCCCAGCCCCGATGCGCGCGGCGCATCCGACGGCGAGAACGCGGCCGGCGTGGCCCGCCGCGCCGCCGAGGGCCTGCGGCAATGGCTGGAGCAGCACCACGAGACCACGGCCGCCCTGATCGTCGAGCCGCTGGTGCAGTGCGCGGCCGGCATGGCCATGCACGACCCCGAGTACCTGCGCCTGGCGCGCGCCCTGTGCGACCGCTACCAGGTGCACCTGGTGGTGGACGAGATCGCCGTGGGCTTCGGCCGCACCGGCAGCATGTTCGCCCACCAGCAGGCCGGCATACGGCCGGACTTCATCTGCCTGTCCAAGGGACTGACGGGTGGCACGCTGGCCCTGTCGGCCGTGCTGACCACGGATGCGGTCTACGCGGCCTTCTATGACGACTCGGTCGCGCGGGGCTTTCTGCATTCGCACTCCTACACGGGCAACCCGCTGGCCTGCCGCGCGGCGCTGGCCACGCTGGAGCTGTTCGAGCAGACCGATGCCATCGCGGCCAATCGCTCGCTGGCGCAGCGGCTCGATGCCGCCTTCGCGCCGCTGAACCAGCACGGCCGCGTGCGCCATGCACGGCGCCAGGGAATGATCTGGGCCTGGGACGTGCAGACCTGCCTGCCCGACTTCTCGCGCCGCTACCACGCCGCCGCGCTGGAGCGCGGCCTGCTGCTGCGCCCTATCACCAACACGTTCGGCAACACCCTCTACGCCATGCCGCCCTATGCGCTGGACGAGGAGGCCGTGCAGCACCTGGCGGCCAGTGCGCTGGCCGCCCTCGAAGACACCCTGGCCCAGGAGACAACGGCATGAACGGCAAACCCACCGTAGGCTGCTTCGTCACCGGCACCGACACCGGCGTGGGCAAGACCCTGGCTTCGTGCGGCCTGCTGCACGCGCTGGCGCGCCACCATGCCCGCGTGGTCGGCATGAAGGCCGTGGCCGCAGGCGCCGAGCCCGACGGGCACGGCGGCTGGGCCAACGAGGACACGCTGGCGCTGCGCGCCGCCTCGACGCTGGCCGTGCCGCCCGCACTCGACAATCCCGTGCTGCTGCCCGACCCCATGTCGCCCCACATCGCCGCGCGGCGCGCGGGCCGCTCCATCGAAATCGCCCACATCGTGGACAGCTACCGACGCCTGGCCGCCCAGGCCGATGCCGTGGTCGTCGAAGGCGCGGGCGGCTTTCTCGTGCCGCTGTCGGACCAGCTCACGGGCGCCGACCTGGCGCAGGCGCTGGGGCTGCCCGTGGTGATGGTGGTGGGCCTGCGCCTGGGCTGCCTGAACCACGCGGCGCTGACGGCCGAGGCCATCCGCGCGCGCGGCCTGCGCCTGGCCGGCTGGATCGCGAGCCGCGTGGACCCGGCCATGCTCGTGCCTGAAGAGAACATGCAGTGGCTGGGCCAGCACCTGCAGGCGCCGCTGCTGGCCGACATCCCCTTCCAGGCCGTGCCCGATGCGCGCGCCACGCCCTTCAGCCTGCCGGAGCAATGGCAATGAACGGCTCCTGGCTCGACGACATCCCGGCGCGCCTGGCCGAACTGGACGCGGCGCGCCTGCGCCGCAGCCGCCGCGCCACGGCACCACTGCAGGGCGCCGCCAGCGGCGCCCACATGGAAGTGGACGGCCATCCCATGCTGGCCTTTTGCAGCAACGACTACCTGGGACTGGCAGGCCACCCCACCCTGGTGCGCGCCGCCTGCGCGGGTGCCCAGGCCTTCGGCGTGGGATCGGGCGGCTCGCCCCTGGTCAGCGGCCACAGCACGGCCAACGCGGCGCTGGAGGAGCAGCTGGCGCGCTTCGTGCAACTGCCGCGCGCGCTCTACTTCTATGCGGGCTACGCGACCAATGCCGGCATCGTGCCGGCCCTGGTGGGCGCGGGCGACGCGCTGTTCTCCGACGCGCTCAACCATGCCTGCCTGATCGATGGCGCACGCCTGTCGCGCGCCCAGATCCACCGCTACGCCCATGCCGACCTGGACGATCTGGCCGCGCAGCTGGCCGCGTGCACGGCACGGCGCAAGCTGGTCATCAGCGATGCCGTGTTCAGCATGGACGGCAACGTCGCCGACATCCGCGGCCTGCTGGCGCTGTGCGAGCAGCATGACGCGCTGCTGCTGCTCGATGACGCCCACGGCTTCGGCGTGCTCGGCCCGCAGGGCCGGGGCAGCCTGGCCGAAGCCGGCCTCACGGGCGCGGGCGCCTCGCCGCGCGTGCTCTACATGGCCACCCTGGGCAAGGCGGCCGGCGTGGCCGGCGCCTTCGTGGCGGGCAGCGACATGCTGATCGAGTGGCTGCTGCAAAAGACGCGCAGCTACATCTTCGCCACCGCCGCGCCGCCCATGCTGGCCAGCGCACTGCAGGCCAGCGTGGGCCTGATCGAGGCCGGGGACGACCGCCGCGAGGCCCTGGCCGAGCGCATCGCCGAACTGCGCGCGGGCCTGGCGCCGCTGCTGGCGCGCACGGGCTGGCGGCTGCTGCCCTCGCGCACCGCCGTGCAGGCCCTTGTCATCGGTGCCAACGATGCGGCCCTGGCCGTGATGGAAGGCCTGCGCCAGCGCGGCCTGTGGGTGCCCGCCATCCGCCCGCCCACGGTGCCCGAAGGCACGGCACGGCTGCGCATCGCGCTGTCGGCCTCCCACACACGCATCGACGTGCAGTTGCTGCTCACGGCACTGGACGAGGTCTCGCGCCTGGCCCGGCCCCGTTCCTGATCCCCCCCATTCTTTCCACCGAACCGGAGACACCCATGCCCCATCTCTATGTCGAATACACCGACAACCTCGCCGGCCTGCCCGGCCAGCAGCTGCTGACCGAGATCAACGCCTTCGTCTGCGGCCACCCCAGCATCCAGGACGAAGCCGACGTCAAGGCCCGCCTGCTGCCCGTCAGCCAGTTCGAGATCGGCACCGCGCCGGCCAACCGCGGCTTCGTCCACGTGCAGCTGCGCCTGCTCGCGGGCCGCACCGACGCGGCCAAGAAGGAACTGTCCGACGGCATCGCCGCCGTGCTGCGCCGCCTCACGCCCCAGCCGGCCGGCATGCTGGTCCAGCTCAGCGTGGAGATCGCCGACATGGACAAGCCCAGCTACTACAAGGGCCGACTGTAAATCCCGGGCCTGCCTTGGCCAGCACCCGCGCACGCTGCGCGCTCTGCCTGCGCCCCGCGCGCACCTGCCTGTGCGCCCTGGTGCAGCCGGTACCGCACCGGGTGCAGTTGCTGGTACTCCAGCACCCCGAGGAAGTGCTGCAGGCCAAGGGCACGGGCAGGCTGCTGCACCTGTGCCTGCCGGCCAGCCGCCTGGCAGAGGGCGAAGCCTTCGACGCGCAGGCCTTGCACACCCTGCTGCACGCGCCCTGGCAATGCGGCGACACACCGCGCCAGCCCGTGCTGCTCTACCCGGATACGCCCCAGGGCGGCCAACTGGGCCTGGCGGCGCCCTCGCCCTGGCCGCTGCCCGCACCTGGCCCCGAGGCGCTGCGCCTGGTCGTGCTCGACGCCACCTGGCGCAAGAGCCGCAAGATGCTCTACCTCAACCCCTTGCTGCAATCGCTGCCGCGCCTGGCGCTGCACGATCTGCCCCCTTCACGCTACGGCACGCTGCGCAAGGCCCATGCACCTGGGCAACTGTCCACGCTGGAAGCCGCTGCCTGCGCGCTGGAGCAGCTGGACCCCGCAGGGCCATCGCTGCGGCCGCTGCATGAGGCGTTTGGCGGGCTGCTGGCCATGCATGCCGCTTTCAATCAATCACTCTCATTGCCTGCAACGCCTTCCTGAGGTCATCCTCCAGACACTGGAAGGCCCCAAGTTGACGCAGGCGATCCAGGGCTACCTGCTCGCCCAGCGCACGGAGCCGCTCATTGACCGTGCGCGCTGCTTTGCGCCGTCCACCCGTCTGGCTGGCCTTGAAAGCGGCTTCGAGGCATAGTTTGGGATCTGCCAACGTCTCGACGCCTTTGACCGTGGCGGGCAAACCCAAGGCCTTGTCACCCAAGGTGGTGCCAAACACCTGCCGCAGTGCATCACCGTCGCAAAGGGCCCAGGCTTCCGTGGTTCGCACTGGAACGACCGCAATAGCCTGGCAGCCTGCATCGAACACATCCCGCAGCCTCTCCAGTGCTGGATTGGCGCGCTCCCGCCGGGCCTTCATGGCGTCCCCGTCGGCATCGGCGTGGACAAACAGGAGGGACCACGCTCCGCGCGCCAGTTGCGCCGCGTCGACGATCCGATCCTGCCTGGGCGCCTGCCGCAAACGCAACGATTCTCTGAGCACCAGGACTTCGTCGTTGAATTGAACGGGACGCCGGGACTCCCTGGCGCAGACATCCCCGCACAACCGCTGCAGCACAGGCCCCAGGAAGCGCTCGTCGGTCCGCCCCTCCGCATACAGCGCCAAGCCCAGATAGTGCATGTCTCAGCCCTCCGCGCTCACGGTGCCCAATACGCTGTTGACCTCCATCGAGGACACCTGCCCCTGTGGGACATGGGGCGCATCGAACAGGTCCGCCTGGACAAAGGAACCCGGACGGATCACGGGCCGCAGGCGCGTTTTGCGCCGTTGCTCCTTCTGGGTCGGGTCGACCACGGTCGCTGTATCGGCAAACAGGATTTCTGCATCCAGTGGCAGATCGCCGGCATCCTGGTCGAGCAACGCGGACAGCACGACCGGAGAATGGCTGTTGAGAAGCAGCTGGCACAGCGGCGGCGCCGCATCGCCATCGGAAACATAGCCCGCTGGCGTAGACACCATGTCGTTCAGACGCCGGACCAGTTGCCGCACCCGCCCCGGATGCACGCCATTCTCGGGCTCCTCGAAGCAGATCAAGCCCCTGTGCTGGGGATCGTTCAGCAAGGTCAGCAGCGCCAGAACACGCAAGGTTCCATCCGAAATGACCCTGGACGTGTACGGCAGCCCATCGCGCATGGTGAGTTCGATCCGGTACTCACGGCTGGCATCGTGCAACCCCGCATCCAGTTGCGTGACGCCGGGAATCAGGCTGCTCAGCTCAGCAGCGATATCGCTCAGGACACCATTCGGACTTTCGGGCGTGGCAGTCTCGGCTTTCAGGCGCGCCAGCACGGCCGCCAGGTTGGCGCCGTCCACGTCCAGCACGTCGGAGGCGGCAGCCGGGGCTGGCTTTCTCAACAACGCCGGATCGAGTTGCAGAAGGCGCCAGTTGCGCATTTCTTCGCGCAGTGCGAAGAGGTGGGGAAATTCTGCGTTCGTGACGCTGTAGAGCACGGTTGCTTCGGCCGCGCTGGCAGGCCGGTTACGCCCAGGTTTTCCGTCCTGATGAATGCTGAACGACAAGCCTTCAGCCAGGACCTCGGTGGTCAGCCAAGGCTTCTGGCGGTTGTACTTGAGGTAGGCTTTCCGAAACGCGTTGCTGGGCCTTTGCGCCTTCACCCATCGGTCATCCTTGCTCATGACGGGATAGACCGCCTCCTTGGCGACCTGGATGCGTTCCAGTCCATTGCGGGACTCCCGCCGCTCCAGCGTCACTTCGTACCGCATGCGCGTATGGGAAAGCCGCACCTCGCTACCCCACGGATCCCGCACCAGCGGATCCACCATGACCTCCGCAGCCAGGAAGATCTGCCGCACCCGGCCCTGGCCTGGCGTCTGGCGGAAAAGCTCCAGAGGCTCGCCGCGCATGTCCTTCAATGCTTCATTGACATCCTTGGTCGCCAGATTCGACAGCAGCTTGATGGCATCGAACAGATTGCTCTTGCCTGCGGCATTGCTGCCGAGAATGACCGTGAAGGGACTGAAGCTGATGTCCAGGTTTTCGAAGGTCTTGAATCCGTCAATTTCCAGACGCGTGAGCATGGGCGTTTCCTCGTCTTGCTTGACGAGCATTGTCACTCACACCTGGCATCCAGCCAGCCCCGCAGGCTGTTGACGAAGGCCCAGCCCTGCACGCGCGGCAGGTCGTCCAGGCGCACGATGCGCTCGGCGACGCGCCCCTCGTCCAGCGCCACGGCACGGCCCACGCCGGGCAGCAGGCCGCAGGACAGCGGCGGCGTGACCCAGCGGCCATCGAGCAGGACGGCGACGTTGCCGCGCGTGCCCTCGGTGATCTCGCCGTCCTCGTTGTGGAGCACGGTGTCGAAGACGCGGGCGTCCACGGGCTGCAGTGCCTCGTAGTGCGCGCGCCGCGAGGTCTTGAAGCGCACCCATTGCCCGCGTGCCACCGCATTGGCGATGGGCCGGCCGGCCAGCGCCAGCCGCACCGGCGTGGCCGAGGGTGGCAGCGCGACGGCCTGGGTCTGCACCCGGCCTGCGGCATCCAGCGCCAGCCGCACGCGCCAGTCGCCCTGGCCATGGGCCTGGCGCAGGCCCTGCAGCGCCTGCTCCAGCGTGGCATCGGCGCAGGGCCGCGCGAAATGCCGCGCCGCCTCCCGCATGCGTGCCAGGTGGCGCTCCAGGTTCACGAAGCCGCCGTCCCGCAGCGCCAGGGTTTCCAGAATGTCGAAGTCCGTATCCGCCATGTTCTTGCGCCCTTTCACACCTTGTCCAGAAAAGCCCGCTTGTGGCGCCACTCCTGCCATTCGGCACCTGCCTCGGCGCCCGAGGTGATGCCGCTGCCGATGCCGCAGCGCAGTGCGTCGCCGCGCGCCACCACGGTGCGTATGGGCACGTTGAAAGTGGCGTGCATGCGCCCCGTCGCGCCGCCCGGCCGCACCACGCCCACCGCGCCGCAGTAGACGCCGCGCGGGCCGGGCTCCAGTTCGTGGATGAGCCGCATGGCCTGCCGCTTGGGCGCGCCCGTGATCGAGCCGCAGGGAAACAGCGCCGCGAACACGTCGGACAGGCGCGTGCCGGGCCGCGTGCGTGCCTGGACATCCGAGGTCATCTGCCACACCGTGGGCAGGGGCTCGGCGTGGAACAGGCGGGGCACCGTGACGCTGAACGGCTCGGCGATGCGCGAGACATCGTTGCGCAGCAGGTCCACGATCATCACGTTCTCGGCGCACTCCTTGGGCGAGGC
>JBHIXF010000075.1:0-27776 GCA_041984925.1 Comamonas sp. | reverse complement strand
CGGGTAACTCCGTGGAGGTTCGAGTCCTCTCCTGGGCACCAAACATGAAAAGGCCGTTGCATCGCAACGGCCTTTTTTCTTGCTCTGCCGCCGCACACCACTGGGCGCGACCATGGAAAAAAGGGCTCGCGCCCCTTTTTCCCCATCGGCAAGGAGAGCCCGCAAGGGCCCCCACTCTCTTTACTTGCGCAGCAGCTGCCGCAGTACGTTCTGCAGCCGCCGCGCCTTGGCTTCGTCGCGGGCCGACGCCAGGACCTGGGCGGCATCGCTGCCCCAGGTCTGCTCAGGCGAAGGATCGTTGCGGCGGGTCAGCAGCTGCAGCTGCAGTGCGCGACGCGCACTCAGATGCTCGGCCGGCGTGGGGACGTCAGCCGCCATTTCCAGGCGCAGCAGTGCTTCGGCCGCATCCCCCTTGGGCGCCTGCGCGAGTGCCTGGGACCAGGCGCTGCGCACCTGCGGCGTCACACGGCCGCCCAGCTGCTGGGCCGCAGGCAGTTGCGCTGCGTCGCGCGACTCCCATGCCGACAGCAGCTGCGTCAGCGCCTCGCCGTGCGCCTGTGCCGCCAGCTTGCGCAAGGCTTCCTGGGCATGCTCCATGGCTTCACGCTGGGCGCGGAAAGCCGGATCCGCCAGACGAGGCCCGCGCTCTTCACGGGGCTCGCGCTCGAAGCGGCCACCACGCCCTGCATCACGCCCGCCGCGGCCGCCATCACGGCGCTCGCCGGGCCGGCCGGCGCGCGCGCCCGACTCTTCCTTTTTCATGCCGGGGCGATCGTCGCCGCGTACCGCGACCACGGGACGCACTGCAGCCGGCTTGGCCGCCTCTTGCGCGCCCTCCGCCTGCACGGCCGGCGCCTGCGCGGCCGACGATCCTGCATTGCCTGCCGCATCGGCACGGCCGCGCAGCGCGTCTTCCAGCGCCTCCACCGCCGCACGGATCTGCTGCACGTCGCCCGATGCATTGGCCGCTTCCACGGCCTGCGAGGCTTCGAGCACACGGCGGTCGTGGTCGCTCAGCGCGACGTTGCTGGCACGCGCGCCGCGCTCGCTGCCCTTGCGGTTGAAGGCTTCGTCAATGGGCTTGCGGAAAGCGTCCCAAAGCTTTTGCTCATGCTTGCGGTCCAGCGGCACGGCCTGCGCTTCGGCCTGCCAGCGCTGCTGCAAGGCCTTGACGGCATCGATGCGCAGGCTGGGGGCCGCGCCCAGAGCAACCGCCTCGTCGATCATGGCGTGGCGGCGCTGCAGGCTTTCCTTCTGGGCGGCATGCAACGGGGCCTCAGCCTGGGCCATGGCCTGCTTGAACTGCGGCTGCAGTTCAGCGAACAGCTTTTCTCCGACATGGCCGCCTTCGCGCCAGCGTTCCGCGAACTGGCGCAGTGCGCGCGCAACCGCTTTCCAGTCCTGCGCGCCCGGCGGCTGCGCAGCCGCCCAGGCCTTGATTTCCTCGATCAGCGCCAGGCGCTGCGCCTTGGACTGGCTGGTTTCGGTGCGCAGTTTTTCATGCCAGGACTCGACCACCTTGTGCGCGGCGTTGCAGGCCTCGTCGAACTTCTTCCACAGCGCATGGTTGGCGGCGCTGCCCTGGTCAGCCAGCCTCCATTGCTCGCGCAGGCTGCGCAGCGACTCCTGGATCTTGCGCCCGCCGAGCGCCTGCCCTTCAGGCCGGTTGAGCAGGCCTTCGGCCTTGGCCACGAGCTCTTCGCGCAGCTTGTCGGCGTTCTGGCGCGGCCAGCCATCGGCCTCGCCGGCAGCCAGCAGCGCTTCGTGCACCTGGGTCACCAGGGCGTCGTCCACCAGGCGGCCATGGGCCTTGATGGCAGCGCGCACGGCCTGCACGGCAGGCGAGCCGGCCTTGCTGTGGCCCGCAGCGGTTTCCGCCTTGAGCTGCTCCAGCGCCTGGGTCAGCGCGGCCACCGCGGCGGCCGTCTGCTCCGCCGTGGCGCCACGCCCCTTGCCAGCCGACGCGGCGCGCGCAGCGGGCGCGGGCTTGGCGGATGGCTCGGGCGCGGCAGCGGCGGCTTCGGGCGGCAGGCCGCGCGCGACGCGGATCTCGTCAGCCCAGACGGGGACGGTGGGCAGAGGCGCATTCTCGTCCGCAGCGGCGGCTTCGGTTTGCGCCAGGGCCGACTGGAAGGCGTCCCACACCAGGGTGAGCTGGGCGCTGGCGGCCTCCAGCTGGGGCGGGAAACGCGCGTCGACACTGGCCCAGCCGGCATCGCCCGTCAGCTCGCCGGCCTGCTCCTGCCAGCGCGCCACGTCGGCGCGCAGATTGTCGAGCACGGCCTGGGCATCGCGCCAGGGCTTGGTGGAGAGCACTTCGATGCGCTGTGCGAGCAGCACGGCGACTTCGCGCTGTACCTGCACCCGGTGCTGCAGGTCCTCGATGGCCTTGATGCGCTCGACCAGCTGGGCCTTGAACTGCGACAGCGGCTCGCGCGACAGGGGCGCGCCTGCCTTGGCGGCGTCGCGCTGCCACGCAGCGGCCTCGGCCGCATTGAACGGCGTGGCAGCCAGCAGGAGCTGGGCCTTTTCGGCCCATTCGACGGCGATTTTTTCCTGGTCCTTGGCACGGCGGATCTCGTCAAGGCGCTCGCGCACGGCGCGGGCTGCGCTCTTGTCGCGCGCGCTCAGTTCCTTGAGGACATCCTGCAACTGCTCGACCGCAGGCTGCGTGGCCAGCCAGTCGCGGATGCGTGCAGCGCGGTCGCCCGGAGTCTCAGCGGAAAAGGCACCGCCCGTGAGCACATCCAAGGGATGCTGGTCAGTATTCTTGGCAGAAGCAGGGCTCACTTCAGGTGCATCGGACATGGTGCTGCTAGGGGAAAGAGAAGACATGTATCAATCGTTGAATGTCCGGGCGGTCCAGGCCGCCGGACGCGGGCCGGCCAGCCTGCATGCGCGGCATGCTGTCCGGTCCGGAAAAGCCATATTCTCGCCGTTATTTCGGATGGAGCCAAAACCCGCTCAACGGGTGGACAGGCTGAGCTGGGCGCGCGGCGCCCAATCCTGTTCATCGGCATCGGTTTTTGGCGCGCCGAGGAACAGGCGCTCCAGCGGCAATTGCCGCCCGGCAAGGTAGTCGCGCACCGCAACGCCACGCGCCAGCGCCAGCTCCCGGATGGCGTCATCGGGAACCGCGATGTGCTCCATGAGCAGGGCACGCATCTGCTCGGGCGGCACCTCCTTGGACAGCCCGATCGCATTGCGCGGCTTGGGAAAGTCCGCACGGCTGTAGAGCGCTTTCAGCAGCGCCGGCGTTTCGGCGGGCAGCACCTCGGTGACCTCCTGCGCGCTCCTGCCTTCGCGCAATGCCTGGCGGCGCTTTTGCGCGAGCAGCAGCCGCTCCAGCGCGGCCTGCCTCCAGGCATCGCGGTCCTGCGCGTCGCGCGCCTCGCCTACCACGGTGAGCCTGAGCGCCGGCCGCTCCCGCAGGGACGCGGCCACCTGGTCAAGGCTTTCACGGGCCTTGGCGTCGAGCTCGGCCCGGCCGGGCGCGAAGCCCACCATGGCCGATTCGTTTTCGCCGCCAAAGGCCCCGGCCAGCAGCGCGAACGGCGCGGTCACGGCCTTCATGACCAGATTGCCGATGACCCTGAAGATCACGGGTGCAAGACGGAACTGTGGGTCGTTGAGCGAGCCGCTGATCGGCAGGTCCAGATCGATCACCCCATCGCGATCGGCCAGCAATGCCACCGCCAGCCGCACGGGCAGCGAGGCCGGCGCCCCCTTGACCTCATCGCCGAAAGTCAGCTGGTGCAACACCAGCTTGTTGCGCGCCGTGAGCTGCCCATCGGGTTCTACCTTGTAGTTCACGTCCATGCTGAGCTTGCCGCGCTCTATGCCATGGCCAGCGTACTTGATGGAATAGGGCGACAGCGGCGCCAGCTCCAGATCGCGCATCTGCGCCCGGACATCCAGGGCCAGCGGCCTGGCCAGCGGGTTGACCTGGCCCGTGATCTCCAGCGAAGCCGTGCCCTGCGCCTTGCCGCGCAGCTCCAGCTCGGCCAGTTGCGGCCCCTGCGCCCCTTGCGGCGGCTGCGACGAAAACGCGCTCAGGCGGCCCGCCAGTTCACTGAGATCGGCCGAATAGTTGGGCTGGATGAAATAGTCGGAAAACTGGACCTTGCCGCCCGTCAGCACGATGGGCCCCACCTGCACGATGGCTGCGGGCGCTGCGGATTCGGCGGCAGGGCGGGAGGCGGCGCCGTTCGCCTGGGGCGTGCCCGCAGGTGCCTCGTTCTGCTCGATGGACTGCTCGGACTTGGCCGTCTTCACGATGTCCTGCAGATTGATGCGCCCATTGCGCTGCACGATGACGCGTGCGAAGAAGTCGCTGAGCGCCGTTTCACGCACGCTCACGCGCAGCGGGCTGGCGGGCTCCATGCGCAGATCCAATCCACGCACGGCCAGCGTCTTCCAGGCCAGCAGTTCATCGCGCAGCCCCAGGCCTGTCGAGCCGGCCTGGGTGCGGGCGCGGTCGGCCGTCGACTCGCTGAGAACGGCCGCCACCGCGCCCGCAGCCGATGGCGATGCCGAAGGCGGCACGGACGCCTGCACCGGGCTTGCCAGCGCGGAGCGGATGCGCAGCTCGTTGAGCTCCGCATCGCCCTGCACCGCCAGCAGGGGACCGGCAGGCAGGCTGGCGAAACGCAATTGGCCGAGAAAGCCGCCATCGGCACGCACCAGTTCCACGTTGAGGCGGTCGGAGAAATACGGCTCGAAGGCATGCAGCGGCAGGCTTCGCGCCTGCAGCCGCCCCTCCAAGGCCAGCGGCGCCAGGCCGATCGCGCCGCGCAGGCTCAGCGAGCCGGACTGCACGCGGCGGCCCGATGCCACGCGCGCAGACAGCTCCAGCGGCGAAGCCTGGGACTGCGCCGCCAGTGGCTCGATGGCGCCGAGCCGCAAACGGACATCCGTCAAATCCAGGGACACCGCCCTGGCCGCGCCGCCCGGCACGGCCGGTGCTTCATCCCTGAAAGCCAGCTCCCCACCATCGACCTCGATGGCCTGCAGCTTCAGCGCCCACGGCCGGCTGCCGCCCTGCCCCGCCCCCGCCGCATCCGTGGAGGCGGGCCTTGGGGCCAGCCAGCGCTCGAACATCCAGCGCCCCTCGCCGTCGCGCATCACGCCCAGCCGAGGCTTGCGCAGGGCCAGGCGGTCTATGGCAACGTGCTGGCGCAACAGATCGACCCGGGCCTGGGCCAGCTGCAGCATGCCAACATCCACGGGCGCGGCTTTGTCCCTGAGGCCCAGTTGCTGGACCGATAGGTCCCCCACATGCACCACCATGGCCGGCCCATTCCAGGCGAAGCCGGCATCCGCGCTCATCACTCCCGCCAGCTCGGGCGCCAGCTGCCGCGACAGATAAGGCGCCGCCATCTGCAACGGCAGCTGCCGGGCAGCGATCGCCACCTGCCCCTGCCCAGGCGCCATGGTCCCCCGCAACTGCAACAGGGCCGGCTTGTCGGCGGCACCCACCGCCTGCACTTCGCCATGGGCCGAAAAATGCAGCGCCTCACGCAGCGGCCAGTGGATGCCGCGCGCCTGCACCGCCAGCCCCCTTGCCTCGAGCGCAGCGCCGCCAGCACCGGCTTGTGCGGAGCGGTCGTTCCAGTGCACGGTGGCCTGCGCCATATCCAATAGAGGCAATGCCAGTTGCCAGGGCGCCGGCGCCGCTGCAGCGCCCGCGGGCGCATCGCCGGAACGCGCCTGCAGTTCAAGCCAGTTGAGGCGGCCCTGCGCATCGCGCGACGCGAACAGCTCCGGGCCTTGCAGGTGCACCGACTCCAGTTCGGCCAGCGATTGCAGCGGCTGCAGATTCTTGAGCACCACGGCCAGGCGCTCGAAGCGCAGCAGCGGCGCGTCGGCACGGTCATGCAGCGCCACGCCCGACAGGCTGAGCTGCCCGCTGATGCGCAACTCAGGCCGCTCCTGCTGCTCGAATGCGATGCGCAAATCCGCCTCCAGCACGCCGGACTGCGGCCGCACCGGCGAGGAAGCAGGCACATACCCCAGATAGGGGGCCAGATCCAGCCCCTGCCAGCGCAGCGTGGCAACCGTCTGGCGGCCGTCGGTGAAGGGCGTGCTCTCGGCACTGGACTCGAAACGGCTGCCGTCGAGCTGGAAGGCCAGATGCGGCAGCACCTTGATGTCCCGCTGGGACTGCAGGTTGCTGATGAAGGGAATCCGCAGCTGCAACTGGTCCAGCTCATGCCTGCGCTGCTGCACCTGATCCCACAGTTGCACACGGCCATCCCGCAAGGCGATGTTGTAGAGCGCAAAACGCACGGGCCTGGATGGCTCGCCGGGCTGCGAGAGCCTCAGCAGCACATCATCGACATCGAAGTGGCCCGGCGTGCTCTGCGTCAGCCGCAGCACGGGCGCGTCGACCTCGACGGCATCCAGCACCGGCCCCAGCCGCAGCAGCGACTGCAGGCTGGCGTTGACATGGATGCGTGCAATCTCCAGCTGCGGCAAAGCGGCATCGGCCGAGGAAGCGTCGGGCGCCACTGCGTTGGGCGCCACTGCGTCGGGCGCCGCCGCTGTGGCGCGCGCGACGGCCAGATCGTGCAGGGTCAGCTCCAATGACCAGGGCGCGAACTCGACGCGCCCCACGCTGACCTGCCGCCCCAGCTGCGCCGATGCCTGCTTCTCGATCTGGCTCCTGGCTACGACGGGCACCAGTGCCCACAACAGCAGCCACAGGAGCAGCAGCGCCCCCGAGGCGATGGCCAGCCTGCGCAGCCAGCGGTGCTTGAACAGAAATTGCATGGGGCTCCGGTTGATGGCTTGGTCCCTGCGGGACCGCACGGGGGCGTCATTGCACCAGAAATCGTAGCGCTGCCAGCCGTTGCACGCAGCGATTTCGCATTTGTTGACTTTAGGCGCCTGCAACGACAAAGCCCGGAAGCGGCCGAGCCGGCTTCCGGGCTTTACGGCTGGCTCAAGGCCTGGCCGTTCACGGCAGTCAAGGAGAGGATCGTCCCTGCTGCACGGAAGCAAGGGATTGCTTCCTTTTTTGCCTCAGGGAAAGCACAGGGCTTGTGTGTCCGAAACGTCGGACGCCATCTTGCCTGTCCATCCCTTTTGGCGAGACGACTGCCTCAGCAGTCGCCCCCAATATAGGCAAGCCGCTGCGAAGGCGCCAGCGTTTTTTCATTTGATTGCAATTTGATACACAGCCTGCGGACGCAGCGCGTGCAACCGCCTGGCCTGCCTACAAAACGAGCAGGACTGTACTCTTATACAGTTTTTGATATTATCTATTCATCTAAGAAATAGAATATATAGTATTGACCCCGTATTTAGTGAACTCCTAGAATCCGCCAGCGCTCGAACCTGAGCGTTTTTTGTTTCCGCTGCCTCACGACTGAGCAGATCCCGCAGACGCGTTTTCCATCACGAACCGCTCGCCGTCTCCCGGATCCGCAGCACCTCATCCAGGGTGCCCGCCTGCCGGCCTTCGCCTCACCAGCGAAGGCCTTTCTTGGTGGACGCCCAGAAAGGAAAAAGCTATGCCAGCGTCAGGAAAATTCTTCGCCGCAGTGCGAACGTTCGCCATCGATGTGGCCAACGGTTTTCTTGCCATCATCCACAACAGCTTCGCCCTGCTGGGCCTGGCTGTGGCCTTCTCGGCCCTGACCCTGTTCGCCCGCCCCGATCTGCGTGAAGCCGGCGAAAGCCAGCTGCGCTCCTGGCTCACCGCGCGCCAGACGGCCGAGCTGGGCATGCCCGTCGAGCTTGCCGCCAGCGAGCGCGCAACGGCAACCAACCCCAAGAGCCTGCCCAAGGAGCAGGCGGCCGTGGCCTTCTGGCTGAGCAAGAAGTACCGCGTGGCGCCCGAGCCCATCGCGGCGCTGGTCAGCGAGGCCTACGACCTGGGCAAGACCAACCGCCTTGATCCCACGCTCATCCTGGCCATCATGGCGATCGAGTCGAGCTTCAACCCGTTCGCGCAAAGCGCCGTGGGCGCGCAGGGCCTGATGCAGGTGATGACAACGGTGCACACCGACAAGTACGAGAACTTCGGCGGCCACAATGCTGCCTTCGACCCCGTCAGCAACCTGCGCGTGGGCGTGCGCGTGCTCAAGGAGTGCATAGAGCGCGCCGGCTCCATCGAAGGTGGCCTGCGCTACTACGTGGGCGCCGCCAACCTGCCCACCGATGGCGGCTATGCGGCCAAGGTGCTGGCCGAGCACCAGCGCCTGCGCCTGGCCGCAGGCCTGCGCGCCGTGCCGCTGATGACGGCAAAAGCCGAACAGCCCAAGGAGGTCCAGGTCGCGGCCACCAAGCCTGCCGCTGCCTCGACCGCGCCATCGGCGGCGGCGGCGTCGCCCGCGCTGCCGGACGCCACGCCGGTCAGCTCGGGCAGCACCGCGACTCGCACCGAGCAGGTGGCGCTGCAGACGCAGGAACCGGCCCTGTAGCCAGGCCTGCAGCAAGATGGATGGAGCTGGCCGAGGCCAGCTTTTTTGATGGCGCAGACAAGGCCTGCAGCCCTCTTCGGTGCCGCACGCCCGGCTCGCCCGCGCGCCCTGGCCCATCAGCTCAGCTACACTAACGGGGTACGCAACTGGCGATAGGCGCAGCCGCTTCATGCAGGCTGCCGCTGACGTGGAAACCAGCGGAAGGCCCGGAAGGGGCCACCTTCCGTGAACCACCGGGGAGCGTACCGCCCGGGGCCTGTCCAGACGGAAGGCGCCGGAGTGTTCCGCCGTTCGCCTGGGCAGCCCTTGGCCTCAAGGGAATTTCAAGTTCACAGGACTGCCATGTTTCAACGCACCAATACCGTCGAGAAGGTCGACCCCGAAGTCTTTGCCGCCATCCAGGCCGAAAACCTGCGCCAGCAAGAGCACATCGAACTGATCGCCAGCGAGAACTACTGCTCGCCCGCCGTGATGGAAGCCCAGGGCTCCCAGCTCACCAACAAGTACGCCGAAGGCTATCCGGGCAAGCGCTACTACGGCGGCTGCGAGAACGTGGACGTGGTCGAGCAGCTCGCCATCGACCGCGTCAAGAAGCTGTTCGGCGCCGAAGCCGCCAACGTGCAGCCCAACTCCGGCTCCCAGGCCAACCAGGCCGTGCTGATGGCCTTTGCCAAGCCCGGCGACACCATCATGGGCATGAGCCTGGCCGAAGGCGGCCACCTGACGCATGGCATGCCGCTGAACATGTCGGGCAAGTGGTTCAACGTGGTCTCCTACGGCCTGAACGCCGAGGAAGCCATCGACTACGACAAGATGGAAGCGCTGGCGCGCGAGCACAAGCCGCGCATCATCGTGGCAGGCGCCTCCGCCTATGCCCTGGCCATCGACTTCGAGCGCTTCGCCAAGATCGCCAGGGAAGTCGGCGCCATCTTCTGGGTGGACATGGCCCACTATGCCGGCCTGATCGCCGCAGGCGTCTACCCCAATCCCGTGCCCCACGCCGACGTGGTCACCACCACCACGCACAAGAGCCTGCGCGGCCCGCGCGGCGGCGTGATCCTGATGAAGGCCGAGCACGAGAAGGCCATCAACAGCGCCATCTTCCCCGGCCTGCAAGGCGGCCCGCTGATGCATGTCATCGCCGGCAAGGCCGTGGCCTTCAAGGAAGCCCTGTCGCCCGAGTTCAAGGCATACCAGGAGCAGGTCGTCAAGAACGCCAAGGTCGTCGCCGAAACGCTGACGGCGCGTGGCCTGCGCATCGTCTCCGGCCGCACGGAAAGCCACGTCATGCTGGTGGACCTGCGCGCCAAGGGCATCACCGGCAAGGCGGCCGAAGCCGCGCTGGGCGCCGCCCACATGACGATCAACAAGAACTCCATCCCCAACGACCCGGAAAAGCCCATGGTCACCAGCGGCATCCGCGTGGGCACGCCCGCCATGACCACGCGCGGCTTCAAGGAAGAGGAAGCCCGCCTGACGGCCAACCTGCTGGCCGACGTTCTGGAGAACCCGAACGACGAGGCCAACCTGGCCCGCGTGCGCGCCCAGGTCGCCGAGCTGACGGCACGCTTTCCGGTCTACGGCGCCTGAGCTGCGCATAGGAAAGCGCCATGAAGTGCCCGTTCTGCAGCCACCCGGACACCCAGGTCGTGGAGACCCGCGATGCCGAGGATGGGGGCTTCATACGCCGCCGCCGCCAGTGCGGCGGCTGCGACAAGCGCTTCACCACCTACGAGCGTCCCGAGGTCAGCTTTCCCACCATCGTCAAGAAGGACGGGCGGCGCATCGAATACGAACGTGCCAAGCTGCTGGGTTCGTTCAAGATCGCGCTGCGCAAGCGCCCCGTGAGCACCGAGCAGATCGACGGGGCCATCGAGCGCATCGAGGAGCGCCTGCGCGGCATGGGCGAGCGTGAAGTGCTGTCCAGCCGGCTGGGCGAGATGGTGATGCGCGAGCTCAAGCTGCTCGACAAGGTGGGCTACATCCGCTATGCCAGCGTCTACCGCAGCTTCGAGGATGTGGACGACTTCAAGAACGTCATGGATGAGGTGCGCAATCCCGGCTGATGGCCGGGGCCTCGCAGACGAAAAAGCCGCCCGAGGGCGGCTTTTTTCTTGGGGTGCCTCAAGGAGCCGCTGCAGGAATGGGCGCCAGGCCCGAATCCACGTCGCCGCACTGGGCGCGGTGGCGCAGCGCATGGTCCATCACCACCAGCGCCAGCAGCGCCTCGGCGATGGGCGCGGCGCGGATGCCCACGCAGGGATCGTGGCGGCCCTTGGTGATGACCTCGGTGCTCTGTCCATGCACGTCGATGGACTCGCGCGGCGTGATGATGGAGCTGGTCGGCTTGATGCCTATGCGCACTTCCAGATCCTGCCCCGTGCTGATGCCGCCGACGATGCCGCCCGCGTTGTTGCTGCGGAACCCCCCGGGGCTGAGGGAGTCGCCATGGGTGGTGCCGCGCTGGACCACGCTGTCGAAGCCCGCGCCGATTTCCACGGCCTTGACGGCGTTCAGACCCATCATGGCGTAGGCGATGTCGGCGTCCAGCCGGTCGTACAGCGGCTGGCCCAGGCCCACCGGCATGCCGCTGGCCTGCACGCGCAGCGCGGCGCCGCACGAATCGCCCGACTTGCGCAGCGCCTCCATGTACTCCTCATAGCGGGAGACATCGGCCACGGGCGCGAAGAAGGGGTTGTTGCGCACATGCTCCCAGCTCTCGAAGGGCAGCGACAGTTCGCCCACCTGGGTCATGCAGGCACGGAATTCGGTGCCGAACTTTTCCTTGAGCCATTTCTTGGCCACGGCGCCTGCGGCGACCGTGGGCGCCGTCAGCCGTGCCGAGGAGCGGCCGCCGCCGCGCGGATCGCGAATGCCGTACTTCTGGAAGTAGGCATAGTCGGCATGGCCCGGCCGGAAGCTCTGCGCGATGTTGGAATAGTCCTTGCTGCGCTGGTCGGTGTTGCGGATCAGCAGCGCGATCGGCGTGCCCGTGGTCCTGCCTTCGTACACGCCGGAGAGGATCTCCACCGCGTCGGGCTCGTTGCGCTGGGTCACGAACTTGCTGGTGCCGGGGCGGCGGCGGTCCAGATCATGCTGGATGTCCGCTTCGCTCAGCGCCATGCCGGGCGGGCAGCCGTCGATCACGCAGCCGATGGCCGGGCCGTGCGATTCGCCGAAGTTGGTGACTGTGAATAGGGTGCCGAAGGTGTTGCCGCTCATAGGCCGAAGATTATGCCCGCGCGGCCCGCCAGGCAGGCGCGGATGGCACAGGGGCATTGCGCGGACGGCCATCGCCGGCCGAGACAGCAAGCAGCTATGGATACCGCCAACCCCATAGGTAAAAATCCGTCTGCCGGACTGCAGCGCGCCATTCAATACTGGCTCCGGCGCCAGTACCAATGCCAATGCCCCCCGGAGACCCACCGCATGCAGGTCCATTTCGACTCGTCACGCACCAGCGACCGCGACGACTTCGCAAGCTACAGCCGCCTGACCAACCGCTTGATGTACCCCGCGGCGCGCAGCAGCCGCCCCCCGCCGCTTGGAAGCGCCCTGCGCCTTGCCAGCCTGGACCTGGGCGGGCTGCTTTTGCTGCAACTGACGCGCCCGCCCGGCACCAGCGCCCGCGGCATGCACCACGCACCGGCGGACGCCATGTTTCTTTCAGTGCTGGATGCGGGACCGATGATCCTGGAGACACCGGGCCAGCGCATCGTCCAGGACAGGGGCGACATCGTGCTCTGGAATGCCGACCAGGGACATGAATGGCGCTACGAGCACGGCATGTCCAGCCTCTGCGTGCGCATTCCCCACGCCTGGCTGCGCGGCATGCTGCCGGAGTTGCCGGCCAGCCGGGTCCTGCCTGCCGCCAGCCCCATGGCCGGCCTGGTCGCCACCATGGTGCGCCAGCTCTGCGCCCTGCCCTCGCGGCCGGGCGCAAAGGTGGCAGCGCACCTGCGCTCGTCGCTGCTGCATGCGCTGTCCGCCACGCTGGGCGATGCGGCTGCGCCCGCACAGGACAGGCTGGCAGACGCCAAGCAATACATGCAGGAACGGCTGGACGATGCCGAACTGACCCCCCTGCAGGTGGCCCGGGCGCTGGGCCTGTCGCCGCGCAGCCTGGCGCGCCTGTTCGCCGCCGAAGGCTCCACCCCCAGCCGCTGGCTCTGGGGCGAGCGGCTGGGCCAGGCGCGCCGGCTGCTGGAGCAGGGCGAGGCCATGCGCGTGACCGACGCGGCACTGGCCTGCGGCTTCACCAGCTTTTCGCATTTCAGCCGTGCCTTCCGGCAGGCCCACGGCGTGGCGCCCAGCGCACTGCTCAGTCAAGCTTGAGGTTGATGGCCTTGACGATGCCGCCATACAGCGCGCGGTCGGAGTGGATGCGCTGCGCGAAAGCCTGCGCCGAGCTGGCGGTGATGGAGATGCTCAGTTCATCGAGCCGGCTCTTGATGGCCGGGCTGGCCAGGGCGGCCGCCATGGCGCCATGCAGCTTGTCGATGATGGCGGCGGGCGTGCCTGCAGGCGCCAGGTAGCCGAACCACAGCTCGACCCTGACGCCGGGCACGCCCGCCTCGGTCCAGGTCGGCACGTCGGGAAAATGGGGCGAGCGCACGGCCCCTGCCGTGGCAATGCAGCGCATCTTTCCTCCACGCACATGGGCGATGGCGTCCGGTCCGCTGAGCATGCCGAAGTCCAGCTCGCCCGCCATGATGGCAACCGCCATGGGGGCGGCCCCCTTGTACGGGATGTGATTGAAACGCGTGCCCGCATCGCGGTTGAACAGCTCGCCCAGGATGTGCGATATGCCGCCGGGGCCGGTGGAGCCGAAATTCGCGGGCTTGCCCGATTTGCCCAATGCGACCAGGTCGGCCGGCGTCTTCAGCGGCGATGCCGTGGGCACGCAGAACATCATGGGCGCCGTGGCGGCAATCATGATGGGCGTGAAATCCTTTTCCACATCGTAGGGCAGCCGGGAGAAGGCGCTGGCCGCGATGGCGTTGGGGCCCGGGTTGCCCACCAGCAGCGTGTATCCATCAGGGCGGGCGCGGGCCACCTGTGCGGAGCCGATGGTGCCCGCCGCCCCCGGCCGCGCCTCCACCACGATGGGCTGGCCCAGCGTGCGCGCCATCTGCTCGCCCAGCAGGCGCGACAGCACGTCGGTGCTGCCGCCGGCGGGATAGGGGTCGATGATGGTGATGCTGCGCCGTGGGTAGTCGCCGGTCTGCGCATGGGCCTGGAACGCCGAGAGGGCCAGGATGATGGCGCCGGCAATGTACTTCTTCATACGGATCTCCTGGAAAACGATGGCAACGGGTGGGTCCTTCCAAGGCGTTACAAGGCCTGCCAGTCCACGGACTGCTCGTAGGCGTGGGCGATGCGGTAGAGGGTGGACTCGGCGCAGTGCGCGGCCACCAGCATCACCGCGGCGGGCAGCCCGTCGACGCGGCCGCAGGGCAGCGACATGGCGGGATGGCCCGTCACGTTGAATGGCAAGGTGTTGCCCACCATGCCGGCGGTCGCCTCCACGAAGGCCACCGTCTCGGCCTGGCCCTCCGGCAGGCGGTGCGCCACCGAGGGCGTTGTCGGCATCAGCAGTGCATCGAAGCCCTGCAGCAGCGCGTCATAGGCGGCGCGCAGGCTGCGGCCGAAGTTGATGGCCTTGGCGTAGTAGCGGTGGCCATTCAGGCGTGTCAGGTGCGTGCCCGCCACCAGCGCGGCGCGGATGGTCAGGGGCAGCGTATCGAGCGCCTGCGCATGGCCCTTGCGAAAGCGCACCATGAGGTCTTCGGGATAGCGGTCGTGGCGGCCCGTGCCGAAACCGTCGGCCCCGAACACCGTGCGCAGCGCGCCTTCCAGCAGGATGGGCCGGCATGCGCCTGCGGCACGCGCATGGACGGGCAGCGAGACCGACTCGACGACCGCGCCCAGCCGCGCCATCTGCGCCGCTGCCTGGCGCACGCGCGCATTGACGCCGGGGTGGGCACCCGGCAGGATCAGCCCCTCCTCCAGCACGGCGATGCGCATGCCGGCGATGGACTGGCCCAGCGCCTCGGTGTAGCGCTGCACGCGCACGTTGCGCTGGCGCGGATCCACGCCGTCATCGCCGGCGATCACCTCCAGCAGCAGCGCGTTGTCAGCCACCGAGGCGGTCATGGGACCCAGGTGGTCGATGGTGGGCTCCATCGGCAAGGCGCCGGTATAGGGCACCAGGCCAAAGGTCGGCTTCATGCCGTAGATGCCGCACAGCGCGGCCGGCAGGCGGATGGAGCCGCCCTGGTCTCCGCCGATGGCCATCTCCACCTGGCCCGAGGCCACGAGGGCACCGCAGCCCGAAGAAGACCCCCCCGCGGAATAGCCGCGGCGGTGCGGGTTGTGCACGGGCCCGCTGGCGCTGGTGAAGCTGTTGGCCGACAGGCACAGGTTCTCGCAGACTGCCTTGCCCTTGATGCGCGCGCCCGCCGCCAGCAGCCGCGTGACCACCGTGGCATCGAAGGACGGCACATAGCCGTCGATGACCGCATTGCCGTTCGCCATGGGCACGCCGGCCAGGAAGATGTTGTCCTTGAGGGCCACGCTGCGCCCGGCCAGAACCCCCGTCTGCGCACCCGGGCTGGAGATGTCGGTGCAGCGGTACCAGGCGTTCAGCGGGTCCTGGGCAGCATCGGGCCGGTAGGAGTCGCGCGGGCCTGCCGAGGATGGCGGCGCATCGAAGGCGGCGGCATCCAGCAGCCGGTAGCAGGCGGCCAGGGGCTGCACAAGGCGGTCATAGGCATCCAGCGAGGCGCTGTCCACGGGCAGCGCGCACTGCATGGCCGCTTCGCGCAGCTGCAGTCGGGAGGGGGATTCAATGGACAATGGAACTCCTTGCAGTTCGGGACAGTCGTCTCACTGTAGAAGCCCGGACTCCTTCGTGCATGCCTGCGCCTGCCAGAGCGCTTGCCTGCCCATGCCAGCCCCGGCCCGGGGCCGGAAAAGCAAAAAGGCCCTGCCGCATTCCACGGCCAGGGCCTTGCAGGCACAGGCAGGCGCCCGCTCAGTCCGTGCCCTGGCGCTCGCCCTCGGGCCAGTCGCGGATGTAGGCCTTGAGCATGCGGTTCTCGAAGTTCTGGCTGTCGACCACGGCCTTGGCCACGTCGTACAGGCTGATCACGCCCATCAGCATGCGCTTGTCCATCACGGGCATGTAGCGCGCATGGCGGTCCAGCATCATGCGGCGCACCTCGTCCATCTCGGTTTCCATGGTGCAGGTCATGGGCGCATCGTCCATGGCCGAGCGCACCAATGTCTCGCCCACGCCGCCGTGCTTGACGAAGCCCTGGATCACCTCGCGGAAGGTCAGCATGCCCACCACATCGCCATGCTCCATGACGACCAGGGAGCCGATGTCGCGCTCAGCCATCACCTTGACTGCGCTGGCCAGGCTCTCGTCCGGGGATACGGTGTAGAGGGTGTTGCCCTTCACCCGCAGGATGTCGCTTACTTTCATGCCCAATCTCCAAAGTTTGTCTGTGTCGCCGCCGTGGCGGCAAGCCGCTGCACGAGCCACTGTCTGACAGGAAATATAGCCCACAATGCCCGCTTGCCTTGACAACCATGGAGACAGGAATGCCCGGCTACCCGGACCCCGGCTTTGACACCCTGGCGCTGCACGCAGGCGCCCAGCCCGACCCCGCCACCGGCGCGCGCGCCACCCCCATCCACCTGACGACTTCCTTCGTCTTCGAGTCCAGCGACCACGCGGCCTCGCTGTTCAATCTTGAGCGTCCCGGCCATGTCTACAGCCGCATCTCCAACCCAACGAACGCGGTGCTGGAGCAGCGCGTCTCGGCCCTGGAAGGCGGCGTGGGCGCGATTGCGGTGGCCAGCGGCCAGGCGGCGCTGCACCTGTCGGTCGCCACGCTCATGGGCGCGGGCAGCCACATCGTGGCCAGCACGGCGCTGTACGGCGGCTCGCAGAACCTGCTGCACTACACGCTGGCGCGCTTCGGCATAGAAACCACCTTCGTCAGGCCGGGCGACATCGATGGATGGCGCGCCGCCGTGCGCCCCAACACCCGGCTGTTCTTCGGCGAGACCGTGGGCAACCCCGGCCTGGACGTGCTGGACATTCCCACCGTCTCGGCCATTGCCCATGAAGCGGGCGTGCCGCTGCTGGTGGACTCCACGCTGACCTCCCCCTGGCTGATCAAGCCCTTCGAGCACGGTGCGGACATCGTCTACCACTCGGCCACCAAGTTCCTGTCGGGCCATGGCACGGTGGTCGGCGGCGTCGTCGTGGACGGCGGCAGCTTCGACTGGGAAAAGTCCGGGCGCTTCCCCGAGCTGACCCAGCCGTATGACGGCTTCCACAACATGGTCTTCAGCGAGGAAAGCAGCACCGGCGCCTTCCTGCTGCGCGCGCGGCGCGAGGGCCTGCGCGACTTCGGCGCCTGCATGAGCCCGCACACCGCCTGGCTGATCCTGCAGGGCATCGAGACCCTGCCGCTGCGCATGGAGCGCCACATGCGCAACACGGAGAAGGTCGTGCAGTTCCTGGCCAGCCATCCGCTGGTCAGCCGCGTGGGCCATCCCCTGCTCGAATCCCACCCCTCGCACCAGCTCGCGCAGAAGCTGCTGCCGCGCGGCGCGGGCTCGGTGTTCAGCTTCGACATCCAGGGCAACCGCAACCAGGGCAGGAAGTTCATTGAAACGCTCAAGATCTTCAGCCATCTGGCCAATGTGGGCGACTGCCGCAGCCTGGTCATCCATCCGGCCAGCACCACGCATTTCCGCATGAGCGACGAAGCCCTGGCCGGGGCCGGCATCGGCCAGGGAACCATTCGCCTGTCCATCGGACTGGAGGATGCCGACGACCTGATCGACGACCTCAAGCGCGCGCTCAAGGCCGCCGAGAAGGCCGCATAAGAACACGGGAGAGCTGCAATGAAGATCGACGTACAGGGCCATTCCATCTACGCCTACACCGGCGGCAAGGCCCTCAATCCGGCACAGCCCACGGCCATCCTGATCCACGGCGTGCTGTGCGACCACAGCGTCTGGGCGCTGCAAAGCCGCTACCTGGCCAACCATGGCTGGAACGTGCTGGCCCTGGACCTGCCCGGCCACTGCAGGAGCGCGGGCGACGCACCCGAGAGCGTGGAGGCGGCCGCGGACTTCATCGGCCGGCTGATGGACGCCGCCGGCCTGGAGCATGCAGCGCTGGTCGGCCACAGCTGGGGCAGCCTGATCGCCATGGAGGCCGCGGCCCGCCTGGGTGCGCGCATCAGCCACCTGGTGCTGGTGGGCACGGCTTTCCCCATGAAGGTCTCGCCCGCGCTGCTGGAGTCGGCGCTGCGCACGCCCGAGCAGGCCATCCACATGGTCAACGTATTCTCGCGCGCCACGCTGGCGCCGCCCAACGGCGCAGGCAGCTGGGTGTTCGGCGCCGGCCTGGCGCTGGGCCGGCGCGTGCTGGCCAGCAACGACCGCACCAACCTGCTGCACGCCGGCTTCAAGGCCTGCGACAGCTATGCGGGCGGCGAGGCCGCCATGGCTGCGCTGCAGTGCCCCGTGCTGTTCGCGCTGGGCGAGCAGGACCAGATGACCCCGCCCAAGGCGGCCAGGGGCCTGATCGAGGCAGCCCGGGCCGCACAGCGCCAAGTCAGCATCGTGCACCTGCCCAGCGGCCACAACCAGATGACCGAGGCGCCCGAGCAGACGCTGTTCGCCATCCGCGACTTCCTGGCGCGCTGAGCGGGACTTCGGGGCGGGCCGCGGCTCAGACCGGCGCCAGAAAGCGGGCGATGCGCTCCACGATGTGCGCCGGCTGCTCCCGGTGCGGCACGTGGCCGCCGCCCGCCACGATCTCCACCTCGACCGGGCCGGCGGCCTTCTGCCGGATCCGCTCGGGGTGGGCCAGGGAGCCGAACTCATCGTTCTCGCCATGGATGGCCAGCACCGGGCAATGCACGCGGGCCAGGGCCTCGTCGAGCCGGTAGCCGGCAAAAGGCTCGGACAACCAGGTATCCACCCAGGCCGCCAGCACCCAGGCGGCCTTGTCGCCATGGTATTTGCGCAGCCGCTCGAGCTGGCCGGGCCGCGCGAAATCGTCACGGGCCGCACGTATGCCTTCAAGCGTGCGGTCCTCCACAAAGGCCTGCGCGGACTCGGTCACCAGGGCACGGCAGCGCGCTCCATAGCGCGCGGCCACCATGGTGGCCATGCCGCCGCCCACGCTGTGGCCCAGGACCACGAAATCACCGAGCCCCAGCCCCGCATGCACGGCCGCGAAAGTGGTTTCCGCCTCTTGCGCCACGAAGCCGCTTTCCAGTGGCACGGGGCTTGCATCGCTTTGTCCGAAGCCCAGCCGGTCATAGGCAAGCACGTCGCGCCCCGCCGCCTCGGCCAGCAGGGCGGGAAAATCGCGCCACAGCGCCACCGACCCGAGCGAATCGTGCAACAGCACGACAGGCGCCCTCGGCGCCGCTGCCGCAGCGCAGCGTGCATGCCATCTCCTGGCGAAGATCTTTCCCTGCGGGGTGGCAATCCGGTGTTCCGTGGTGGATGGAGTCGAGGCGGTCATGGACATGGTTGCAATTGCGGTTGCGGTCGCGCTGATGAAAACCCTGTGGCCCTGCAGCCCTGCAGCCCGCAAAGCCGGGCCTGCCTGCATCATGCCTGCCCATGCCGCAGTCCCGCGCGCCCTGCACGGCGCCGCCTTGCGCATGCGGCAGTTTTTGCGCCCCGCTTGTCCGCTTTTGGGAAGCCGCCCGGCTCGGTAATGCCCCGCTGGCGCCGCATCCGGCGCGGGCGTATAAGAAAGGCATCGTCCACCACGAAGGCCTGCCATGACCCATGCATCCGCCCCCCTGGCCGGCACGGCCGGGGCAGCCGTCGATCCGCGCCAGTTCAAGACCTTTGCCGAGTTCTATCCTTTCTACCTGCGGGAGCACAGCAACCGCACCTGCAGGCGCCTGCATTTCGCCGGCTCCTCGCTGGCGCTGCTATGCCTGTTCGGGCTGTTCCTCACCGGGCATTTCTGGTTTCTGGCCGCAGGGCTGCTGTGCGGCTACGGCTTTGCCTGGTTCGGCCATTTCGTGTTCGAGAAAAACAGGCCGGCCAGCTTCAAGCGCCCGCTCTACAGCTTCCGCGGCGACTGGGTCATGTGGCGCGACATGCTCACAGGCAGGATCGCGCTGTAGCCATGCGCTGCGCCGCAACGCCGGGCTGCAGCAGGTCCGCGAGCGACATGCCGTCGAATCCCGCGCGTTGCCACAGCGGCTCCATGCTCCGCGAGGGCGCCAGCAGCAGGCGGTGCACCAGCGGCGCCAGCGGCGTGCGCTGCGGCTCCACCAGCAGCACGTAGCGCGGCTCGGGCCCCTCGCTGGCCGGCAAGGCGCCGGGCGCCTGCACCGTGCCCACCCAGTCCAGCAGGGACAGCGCCTTGAGCACCGGATCGATCTGCTGCCAGTCCACGCGCAGGCGCCGCGCCAGATCGCTGGCGTACAGCCCCTTGTCGGGCGACTCGCGCGCATCGGCCAGGTACTGCAGTATCTCCACCGCCATCTCGAACTGCCAGCCCTGCTCCCCGGGCAGCCGCTGCACGCCGGCCAGCACCACCGGCAGATAGGCCGTGACCACGGCGCCCAGCAGCACGATGATCCAGGCCATGTAGATCCAGATCAGCAGGATGGGCAGCGTGGCGAAGGTGCCGTAGATCACGGAATAGGTCGGCACGGAGGCCAGGTAGATCCCCAGCGCCTTCTTGGCCAGTTCCATGCAGATGGCAACGAACAGCCCCCCCACCCAGGCGTGGCGCCAACGCACGGCCGTATTCGGCACATAGTGGTACAGGCCAGCCATGCCGGCGGCCAGCGCGAGGAATTCGATGGAATCGAAGATGAAGCGCAGCCCCTCGGGCAGCGCATTGACCAGCCCCCGCGAAGCCGACATCACGTACGAAGACAGCACCAGGCTCAGGCCCAGCACCAGCGGGCCCAGCGTGATCGCCGCCCAGTAGATCAGCACGCGCTGGCCCAGCGGCCGCAGCTGGCGCACGCGCCAGATGTTGTTGAGCGTGCGGTCGATGGTCAGGATCAGCGCCACCGCCGTGACCACCAGTATGGAAAAGCCCGCAATGCCCAGCTGGCTGGCCTTGGACGCGAACTGCGTCAGATAGCCCAGCACCTGGCGTGCGATGGTCTCGGGAATCAGGCTGTCGATCAGCCAGCGCTCCAGCACGATCTGCACGCGCGAGAAGATGGGAAAGGCGGTGAACAGCGCCAGTGCCACCGTGAAGAAAGGCACCAGGGCCAGCACCGTCGTGAAGGTCAGGCTGCTGGCCGTCACGCCGAGCCGGTCCTCGCGCAGCCGCTCGCGCAGCGTGTGCAGGGTATTGCGCCAGGGAAAAGCGCGCCAGCGCTGCAGCCAATGCGCCGCCCAGGCGGCATGCCCGGCAGGCTGTGCGGGCACCGGCAGCGCGTTGCCGGCAGGCTGCAGCGCATCCAGCTCCAGCGCGGGCTCGGAAGCGGCATTCATTGCAGCCCCCCGCCCATGCAGGCCATGGACCGGTGCGTGCAAGCAATCATGTTTTCAAAGGTCAACACCATGGCCGATATGATGCCACCCCGATGACTGATCCGATTTCCCGTCCTGGCGCCGACGTGGCCGCCACCCGATGGCTTGCCGTTGCCAGCCTGCTGGGGCTGATCGCGCTGAGCGTGGCCTGGGAGCTGTGGCTGGCGCCCATGCGCCCCGGCGGCTCCTGGCTGGTGCTCAAGGCGCTGCCGCTGGCGATTCCGCTGGCAGGCCTGCTCAAGCACCGCATGTACACCTACCGCTGGGTCAGCCTGCTGGTCTGGCTGTACTTCACCGAAGGCGTGGTGCGCGCCTGGAGCGACCCTGCGCCGGGCCGGTGGCTGGCCCTGGCCGAGATTTTCCTGTGCCTGATGCTGTTCACGGCCTGCGCGCTGCATGTGCGCTGGCGCCAGCGCAGCGCCCGCCGTGCAGCCCACGCGGCCCAGCCGGGCTGACCCCTTCCTTCTTCCCAAGAGAAACTGCAATATGACCGCATTGCTCGAACGCCTGCGCCAGATCGTCGGCGAAGCCCATGTACTGACCGAGGGGGACCTCGTCGCCTATGAACAGGACTGGCGCCGCCGCGTGCGCGGCAAGTCGCTGGCCGTGGTGCGCCCGGCCAGCACGGCCGAAGTCGCCGCCGTGGTGCGCGAATGCGCGGCGGCAGGCACCAGCCTGATCCCCCAGGGCGGCAACACCGGCCTGTCGGTGGGCTCCACGCCCGACGACAGCGGCACCCAGGTCGTGCTCAGCCTCACCCGCATGAATGCCGTGCGCCACATCGACCGCGACAACCTCAGCTTCACCGTCGAGGCTGGCTGCATCCTGCAAAGCCTGCAGGAGCTGGCCGAGAAGGAAGGCCTGCTGTTCCCCCTGTCGCTGGCGGCCGAAGGCAGCTGCACCATCGGCGGCAACCTGGGCACCAATGCGGGCGGCACCCAGGTCGTGCGCTACGGCAACACGCGCGAGCTGTGCCTGGGCCTGGAAGTGGTCACGGCCCAGGGCGAAGTCTGGGACGGCCTCAAGGGCCTGCGCAAGGACAACACCGGCTACGACCTGCGCGACCTGTTCATCGGCAGCGAAGGCACGCTGGGCATCATCACTGCCGCCACCATGAAGCTGTTCCCGCAGCCCGCGGCCCAGCTCACCGCCTTTGCCGCCGTGCCCTCCATGGAGGCCGCCGTGCGCCTGCTGGGCATGGCGCACCGGCACCTGGGCGCGGGCCTGACGGGATTCGAGGTGATGGGCCAGTTCGCGCTGTCGCTGGTCATCAGGCACATGCCCCAGCTGCGCGTGCCCTTCGCCGGACTGGACGGCGCGCCGCCCTACTACGTGCTGGTCGAGAACTCGGACAGCGAGTCCGAGCAGCATGCGCGCGAGCGCTTCGAAGCGCTGCTGGAGCTGGCCTTCGAGGACGGCTGCGTGCTCGACGCCGTGGTCGCCGAAAGCCTGTCCCAGGCCCATGAGCTGTGGCACATCCGCGAGAGCATTCCGCTGGCCCAGGCCGAGGAAGGGCTGAACATCAAGCACGACATCTCCATCGCCGCGTCGCGCATCCCCGCCTTCGTCGCGCATACGGACGCCGTGCTGCAGCGCGAGATCCCCGGCGTGCGCCTGGTCAACTTCGGCCACCTGGGCGACGGCAACCTGCACTACAACGTGCAGGCGCCGCAAGGCGGCGATGCCAAGGCCTTCCTCAACGAGCAGGAAGAGCGGGTCAACCACCTCGTGTACGAGGCCGTTGCCGAATTCGGCGGATCGTTCTCGGCCGAGCATGGCGTGGGCGCTCTCAAGGTCGACAAGCTGCAAAAGTACCAGTCGCCCGTGGCGCTTTCCATGATGCGGGCCATCAAGCAGGCCCTGGACCCGCAGGGCATCATGAACCCCGGCTGCATCCTGGCGCGGCCATGAGCTGACAGGGCCACCCGCCCGCTGCCAGCCGGGCGGCTCCCCCTGCAAAGCCGGCAGGCACGGGCGGAAGGCGCAGATGGCAGGCCTGGGCCCGGGGTCAGGTCGCGGGCCGGGCCTCGATGTTGGCCAGCGTCTTCCTCACCTGCTCGGGCCAGGGAATGTCAGGGCCGGACACATCGGTGACATCGTCCTGCCGGCCATCGTTGAGCAGCCACACGCGCAGCGCATTGCGCGCGGGATCGATGACGACCGCCCCCATTTCCTCGCCGCCCTGGTGCGGGCGCAGGCCGACGATGCTCCAGACCTCGCCCTCGCGCGTCAGCGGCCCCACGGTGCGCATATTGCTCAGCAGCGTGGGATAGCGGTTTCCCAGCAAGGCCTTGAGCCGGTCCGCGAGCACGCCTTGCTCCAGGTAGTTGATGCCATCGTACGGATACTTGCCGACATACTCGGCCAGGCTGTCCAGCCCCGGCTCGCCTGCCTTGGCCGTCGAAGGAAGGCGCGTCTGCCGCAGCGCATCGGCAGAGGCCGGCTCCACGATCGCCGCCTGTGCCGTGCCGGGCGCCGCGGCGGAAGCGGCCTTGGGGGCGGGAACGGAAGGGGAGCGCGGATCGCAGGCGGTCAGCGCCAGCATGGCGGCGCCCAGCACAAGCCCGGCCTGCCAGGGGGAGAGCATGGAAGACATGCGCACGACTCCTTGTCTAAGCAGATGCAGAAAAAACAGTGGCGCCGAAGCCATTGCCCTGGCAGGAACACCCCGGCGCCTGATGGCGATCATTGTCGCATCCAGGGCTCCAATCCGAGTTTCCAGGGGCATGGAAGCCGTCGGACAAGATCGCATGTTCATCAAGGGATAATCCGGCACATGAATACCACCGCCGCGCCCCGCCCCGCCCGATCCCAGTACGAAGACTTCATGCGCCACGTCTACCAGCATGGCGTGTCCAAGACCGACCGTACCGGAACGGGCACGCGCAGCGTGTTTGGCCACCAGATGCGCTTCGATCTGTCCGAAGGCTTTCCGCTGGTGACCACCAAGAAAGTCCACCTCAAGTCCATCATCCTGGAGCTGCTGTGGTTCCTGCGCGGCGACAGCAATGTGCGCTGGCTGCAGGAGCGCGGCTGCACCATCTGGGACGAATGGGCACGCGAGGACGGCGACCTGGGCCCGGTCTACGGCGTGCAATGGCGCAGCTGGCCCACGCCCGATGGCGGCCACATCGACCAGATCGCCGAAGTCGTCAAGCAACTCAGGACCAACCCCGACAGCCGCCGCATCATCGTCAGCGCCTGGAACGTGGCCGATCTGCCGCAGATGGCGCTCATGCCCTGCCATGCCTTCTTCCAGTTCTACGTGGCCGACGGCAAGCTCAGCTGCCAGCTCTACCAGCGCAGCGCCGACATCTTCCTGTTTCCCGGCCAAACTATTCCTGTCCAATCTATGGCGGAACAAGGCTCTCAGCGGGTTCTCCACTGACTAATTCCTGGGTAGTATCTGGTTCGAATTGAACAAAGGAACAGATGCGCCTGGATGTCAAAATTAGTAGCAGCCTGGCTGCTTGAAGACCTGGTCAGGAAGCCCAGGTTTAACTTCGAGGTGTACCCCCTGGGTGCCTCCCTCAACGCTCCGGCAGAGCTCTCTGTCAATCACCGGACCAAGCCTGTTAGTGGAGTTGACCCGGTTCCGTGGACACATCATTCTTTGTGTTCAAGGAGCCGCAAATGTCCAAAGTCAGACCGCCGTATCCGGCGCAGTTCAGGCAGCAGATGGTCGAGTTGGTACGTGCCGGACGCACGCCAGCCGAACTCTCACGCGAATTCAACGTCACCGCGCAGTCCATCACCAACTGGGTCGGTCAAGCCGCCATTGATAGCGGCAAGCCGCTGCCCGGCAAGGAAGGCTTGACCACCGTCGAGCGCGAGGAGTTGGCACGGCTGCGCCGTCAACTACGTCAAGTTCAGCAGGAACGCGACATCCTGGCAAAGGCTACGGCCTGGTTTGCAAGTCGCAGCGATGCAACTTCGACGAAGTCTTCGGACTCGTGAGGGCAAACCAGGCCGACTTCCCCGTGCGCACTATGTGCCGTGTTCTGGGTATATCCGCCAGCGGCTTCTACGCCTGGCGAGAGCGCAGGCCCTCACAGCGCAGCATCGCCAACGCGGTGATGACGCAACGAATACGCCAGATTCACAAGGATTCCCACGAGTCCTACGGCATGCCACGCGTAAGGGCCGAGCTCATCGAGCAAGGCGTCTCCATCAGCCGGCAACGCGTAGCTCGCCTCATGCGTGTGGCCGACATCCGGGGCATCAGCCGCCGCCGTGGCTTCATGGCTACGACGCGCCGAGACAAACGCGACTCGCCCGCCAACGACTTGGTCCAGCGCCAGTTCAAGGCCAGCGACCCCAATCAACTCTGGGTGGCCGACATGACCTACGTGCCCACATGGACGGGGTTCTTGTACTTGGCCGTGGTCATCGACGTGTGGAGCCGGCGTGTGGTGGGGTGGTCTATGGGTGAGCGCATGACGACTGAACTGGTGCTATCGGCGCTCAACATGGCGCTGACCCAGCGCAAGCCGCAAGACGTCATCCACCATAGTGACCAAGGCAGCCAATACACCAGCCTGACCTTCGGTGAGCGCTGCCGTCAGATGGGTGTTCGCCCCTCGATGGGTACTGTGGGAGATGCCTATGACAACGCGATGGCTGAGAGCTTCTTCGCCAGCCTGGAGGCCGAACTCATCGAGCGTCACAGCTTTGAGTCAAAGGCGCAGGCTCGCATGGCTGTCTTCACGTGGATTGAAGGTTGGTACAACCCCAGGCGCCGTCACAGCGGTCTGGGTTACCTCTCACCTCTGAACTTTGAAAGGAGCCAGCAGGCACGATTCAAGGCCTGCAAGCACGACCCACGGTACGCTGACGAAGTACCCCAGATGGTTTGAGAATCAAACCAGAAACCGTCCACCGGACCGGGTCAACTCCATCCATGCCATGAATGGTCATCTGTTTAACCATCTCAAGTCGGCGGGCGAAGGTAAGTCGGGCATGCTTGTGACTGTTCATCTGTCTCTCCTGACTTGAGTTGCTTGGCCTGGTAACCACAGCTTCCCAAATCTGAGACGGATGAACAACCTGTTGAGACATCACATCTAGACGCCCCAGCATGGGGGCCCTTGAGGCCAAGCCGCTGGGACCAGGCTTGCTGCAAGCTTTTGAAGGGCCGTAGAGGTCTGCAGGGGAAGATGTTCGGTGGCTTTGGCGGATTTTGGGTTGCTTTGGCGAGAAAAGAGAGAGCATTCGGCCAGCCTGCGAAGGGGCAGGGAGGCCAGCCGGGGCGCTAAAAGTGCTTTCTACACGTCGTATGGATGCCCTTCCGGGCGTGGTGCCTGCGCTCCTGTCGCAAAATGCGCTGTTGGCCCCTGGGCATCATCTCGCTCCGAGGGGTTTGAGGCAGGGCCTCAGGCTAGCCCTCAACTTCGCATGTCAACGGGCCCGCCCGAGACAACCGAAGCACACGATAACTTGATTGGATTGGTGGACGCATGAAGCAATACCTGGAATTGCTCGAAGACATTCTTCAAAACGGTGAGGTCAAAGGTGACCGCACTGGAACCGGGACGACCTCTGTTTTTGGCCGACAGATTCGCCATCACCTGGCGAACGGGTTTCCGCTTCTGACGACCAAGAAGCTTCATTTCAAAAGCATCGCAAACGAGCTGATTTGGTTCCTCAGCGGAAAGACCAATATCGCGTGGCTCAACGAGCATGGTGTTTCCATCTGGGATGAATGGGCGACACCTGAAGGGGAGCTTGGCCCCGTGTACGGAAAGCAGTGGACCGCGTGGCCTACCAAGGACGGTGGCACCATCAACCAGATTGACTACGTCGTCAACACGCTTAAGACCAACCCCAACAGCCGACGAATCCTGTTCCATGGCTGGAACCCCGAGTATCTGCCCGACGAATCGAAGAGCCCGGTTCAGAATGCTGAGAATGGCCTGATGGCCCTGCCTCCTTGCCACCTTCTGTACCAGTTCTACGTGGCGAACGGCAAGCTGTCCTCTCAGCTGTACATCCGAAGCTCGGACAGTTTCCTTGGCCTGCCCTACAACATCGCTTCGTTGGCGCTTCTGACGCACATGTTGGCCCAGCAGTGCGATTTGATTCCACACGAGATTGTGGTCAGCATCGGCGACCTCCACGCCTACGCAAACCACATGGAACAGATTGAGCTGCAGCTCACTCGGTCGCCAAAGAAGCTGCCTCAGTTGAACATCATCCGCAAGCCGGAGTCCATTTACGACTATCGCTTCGAGGACTTCCAGATTGAAGGCTATGACCCCGACCCAGGGATTAAGGCCCCCATCGCGGTTTGAGTCTTCAAACAGGACTACTGCCTGAGACGGGCCCCAGTGGGGCCCGTTTTCATTGGAACCTTGCGGGGTGGCCGGCGCTATCGTTTGGATGGGCCCTCATCGGACTTGGCCACGGTGCTCTCCCGGAACGACACCACCTTTGCTGGTGAGCCCTTGGAGCGGGATGGCGTAGCGTCCAGACGCGTATTCCGGGTGAGTCGGGTCACCTCTGCCAGCAGGTCCTTGGTTTGCTGGAGCTCCTTGCGGAGCAGCTCATTCTTCGCGTGGAGCCTAGCGTTCTCTGTGCGGCTGAGCTGTAGTTGGTTGTTGAGCCGGTCGGTTTCCGATTCAGCTTTCGCTGCGACCATCTTTGGCTCCACTGACTTCTCCGCCTCACGCTGCTGCTCCCTTGCGAGTTTGATTTCGCGCAGCCTAGAGCGTGTTATGAACTTGGCTCCAGCCATGGGCAAGCCACAGGTAGAGTCGAGCGATGCCACGCAAGCCTTACCCAACCGACGTCAGC
>JBHIXF010000074.1:0-28069 GCA_041984925.1 Comamonas sp. | reverse complement strand
TTGCTTGGTTTGCCGGGGCTTGCGGCTGTGTCTTTTGCACTGCTGCCGGCCTGTTCAGCCTGCAGTCCTGCCCCGTACAAGAGGGTTATCGGGCCCCTTTTGCCGTTCTTTAGGGCTTTCTTTGCGCCGCGCTGCGCGGCGGCCCCTGCCGCTGCGGCCAGGCAGGGCATCCGGGTGAAAACCGGGGAATGCGGGGCAAAACGCATGCTTATCCGCGATATGCGCCTTGGCCCTGCATTGAAAAATACCCCCATCGCTAGCGTTGCCTGTCGCTCATCCGTGCTCATGGTTTCTGTAGCGATGCGATGCAACCCGCCTTTTCTGAAGGAAAACAGCAATGGCCGCAACTATCAATACGAATCTTGCTTCGATCAACGCCCAGCGAAATCTGTCCCTGTCGGGCAGCTCGCTGAACACCACCATGCAGCGCCTGTCCTCGGGCCTGCGTGTCAACAGTGCCAAAGACGACGCAGCAGGCCTGGCCATCGCCGAGCGCATGAACACCCAGGTGCGCGGCCTGACGGTGGCGGCGCGCAATGCCAATGACGGCATTTCGCTGGCGCAGACGGCCGAAGGCGCGCTGGGCAAGGTGGGCGACATGCTGCAGCGCATGCGCGAACTGGCCGTGCAGGCCTCCAACGCGACCAACAGCAAGAGCGACCGCGAGGCGCTGCAGTCCGAAGTCAGCCAGCTGTCGGCCGAAATCGACCGCGTCGCCAAGCAGACCAACTTCAACGGCCGCAAGATCCTGGATGGCAGCTTTGCCGGCGCCGTGTTCCAGGTGGGCGCCAACTCCGGCGACAACGTGACGCTGGGCGCGCTGGCCGATACCCGTTCCTCGCAGCTGTCTTCGGTGTCCTTCGCGTCCGCCTCGGTCGCCGCCATCAACACGACCAACACCACGGCCAACACCACGCTGTCCGACTACGCCCAGGCCATCACGGAGGGCTCCCTGTCCATCACCGTGGGCACCACGCCCGACACCTCGGTGGTTCCGCTGGAAAAGATCGATTCCGCCAGCAGCCGCCAGGAGCGCCTGGGCCAGATCGTGACCGCGATCAACAACAAGTCGGCGGACACCGGCGTCACGGCCTATCTGACCAAGGTCGACGGCACCGAGAACTACAAGATCGAAGTCATGTCGGGCAAGCTCGACGCGACCGGCCAGCCCGTGGCGGTGGCCTTCACCGGCTTCTCCGCGACCTCGACGGGCGTGACCAACGCCGACATCTCGCTGGCCGGCGGCTCGGCAGCGTCCTCCACCCTCGATGACAAGGGCATCGAGGACATCGACGTCACCACCCAGTCAGGCGCCTGGGTCGCGCTCAAGAAGATCGACAGCGCCGTGGACCAGGTCAACAGCGCGCGCGCCACGCTGGGCGCCATGCAGACGCGTTTCGAGAACGCCGTCAGCAACATCGACATCCAGGTGGAGAACCTGTCCGCCGCGCGCGGCCGCATCGTGGACGCCGACTTCGCCAAGGAAACGGCGAACCTGAGCCGCACGCAGATCCTGCAGCAGGCCGGCACGGCCATGGTGGCCCAGGCCAACCAGCTGCCGCAAAACGTTCTGAAGCTTTTGCAGGGCTGAGCAAGCCCCTCGCCGCCCGCTGGATGATGAAGCGGACAGGCCGCGTGGCGCAAGCCATGCGGCCTGTCCGCTTTGGCCTGTGCCTTGGCCTGGCAGCGCCATGGCAAGATGCCCTGCGCCACAAGCGGCGGTCCATTCGAGGGCGGTGCTGCAGGCGGGCGGCGCGCCCGCATGCTCCCGGCCCAGGGCGGCAGCCCGCTCCTGACCGGCCCTGCCGGAGGTCCGCGCCCCCGCCGGACGGCGATGCAAAAAAAGCCAGCAGCGCGGCTGCGCTGCTGGCTTTTACTGGGGGTCTGGCCGCCAGGGCGTTGTTATGCGCTGCAGGCCACGCCGCTGGCGGCCAGCTGGGAAGCGAACACGCTGCCCACGGCTTCCTCGACACGCAGACGCTGCTCCCGCGCCATGCCCAGGAAGAATGGCAGGCCCAGCAGGGTCTGCGCCAGCGCCGTGGCATTGGGCGTGGGCAGGACGTGGCAGCGCTGCTGCAATGCCGGCATGTGCTGCAGCAAAGGCTGGTACCAGCGGCGCGTGGTGATGCGCGCCTGCTGGCATGCCTGCTCCAGCTGCGCGCGCGCTGCCTCGTCGGGCAGGCGCACGCACAGGGAGGTGGGCGCCAGCAAGGCGCCGCCCGGGCCCTGCACCTGCCAGCGCAGCTGGTTGCGGCTGACATGGCTGAGCTGCGACATGCAGTCCGCCATCAATGCCTGGCGCTGCACCGCCTGACGGTCCCAGGCCTGCAGCGAGGCCAGCCCCAGGGCCGCATGGTATTCGCTCATCTTGGCATTGGAGCCGCACATCGTCAGCGCGCCCACGGGCAGGCCCGAGTCCGGGGCGAGGTTGATGCCGAAGTTGGAGAGCTGGCGCACCCGGCTGGCCAGCCCGGGGCGGGTGGAGACGACCAGGCCGCCTTCGCCGGCAGGCAGGCTCTTGGTGGTGTGCAGGCTGAAGACCAGCGTGCCCCGGGCCCCGTTCAGGCGCTGGCTGCCGAAGGCGGCCGCGGCATCGATGACCACGGGCAGCCCGCTTTCCTGCTCGAAGCGCTGCCATGCCGCCATGTCGTGCGGCATGCCGAAGGCGGCCACCGGCAGGACGGCATCGATGGGGGCCTGGGCACAGGCCTGGCGGGCCAGCTCCGGCGTCAGCATCCAGTGGTCGGCATCGACGTCGGTCAGCACGGGCACGTGGCCGGCGCGCAGGATGGCCGTGGCCGTGGCCACGAACGTGAAGGCCGGCACCAGCACGCGCGAGCCTGCGGGCAGATCCAGCGCCTGCAGCACCAGCTCCAGCCCCAGCGTGGCATTGGCCACCGTGGTGACCTGCTGCGCATCCACCTCCAGGCGCGCGGCCAGCTCCTGCTCCAGCGACTGCACCAGCGGGCCGAAGTTGGAGTAATGCCGCGCGGCATGCATGCGCTCCAGCCAGGGCAGCAGCGTCTGCGGGCTGGGCAGTTCGGGGCGCAGCAGGGGCACCCAGTCGGTCGCGGGGGCAGTGGCCATGGTCATCACTCCTGTTCCAGTTCTTCCATCAGGGCCTGCAGGTCCGCCTGCACGCTCAGGGTCTTGTGGTCTCCGCGCAGCCAGTTGAGCCACATCAGGCGAAAGGCCTTTTCCAGCTCGGCCGTGCGCGCGGGGTAGTCCATGTAGCCGCACTGGCGCATGCGCTCGCGGATGGTCGCGCGCTGCTCCTGCAGGCGCTGCGGGTCATCCATGAGGGACAGCACCGCCTGCACGTAGGCTTCGGCGTCCTGGACGACTTCGCCGGCACCGCCCACCACCTGCAGCACCCGGGCACAGGATGCGTCCACGCCGCGCACCGCATCGATGGTGACGATGGGCAGGCCCATCCACAGCCCGTGCAGGGCCGTGGTGCCTGCGGAGATGGGGTGGGTGTCGAGCATGATGTCGGCGATATGCCCCAGTTCCATGAACTGGTTCAATGGCTGCTGGTGCAGCACGGACACGCGCTCCAGCGGCATGCCGGCCGCTTCCACGCGCGGCTGCATGTCTTGCTGCGCGGCGTCGGCGTCGAGCTCCTTGACCATGATGATGAGCCGCGCGTCCTGGCGCAGCTCCAGGATGCGCGCCCACACGGCCAGCATCTCGTCGGTGATCTTGGCCGAGTTGTTCAGCGAGATCAGCGTGGGGTAGCCATTGCGCAGCATGGGCGGCTGCTCGCACAGCGGCGCATAGGCGGGCGGTGCATAGCTGGCCGAGTAGCCCAGCTGGAACAGCTTTTCCGAATAAAAGGGTGCGTGGCTGTCGGGCACCACGTCCGGCGCGACCAGGCGGTAGTCCATGGCCTTCATTCCCAGCGTCTGCAGATAGCCCAGCCAGGTGGCCTGCACCGGCGCGGCGCGGCGCGCGAAGACGCCCAGGCGGTGGCCATGGGTGAAGCCCGAGAGGTCCACCAGCACGTCGATGCCATCGGCGCGGATGCGGCTGTTCAGCGCCTCGTCCGACAGCTCCATCACATCCTCCCAGTGCGGCACCAGGGCGCGCAGCTGGGGCGTGAAATGGTCCCAGGGGCCATTGCAGTAGACATGGACCTCGACATTGTCGTGGTTGTGGTGGAGCAGCACGGGCAGCATGAAGAACGCCACGGAGTGCTCGCGGAAGTCGGCGGTCACATAGCCGATCTTGAGCTTTTTGCGCGGGCTGCGGTCGCGCAGCGGCAGGGGCCGCGCCTGGCGCGTGAGCGGGTCGGCAAAGCGCCGGCCCCAGTCGCGGGCCACGGCCAGCGCCGTCATGGGATCCCGGCTGGTATGCGAATGCAGGTAGGAGCGCATCATCCACTGCTGCCCTACGTTGCTTTGCTTGACCACCTTGTCGATCAGTTCGCAGGCCTCCGTCTGGCGGCCTATGCTGAAAAAGGCCAGCGCCAGCAGCATGCGGGCCTGCTCTTCCCGCGGATTGAGCTGCACGGCCGTCTCCAGCGCGCCGATGGCGGGCTTCCAGTGGCCCATGCGCGTGTAAGCCAGGCCGATCATCAGCCACAGCCTGGAGTTGTTCATGTCACGCGCCACCAGCTGGGTCAGCGCCGTGAGCGCCTCGACGAACTGGTGCTTGTGGATCAACTGGTTGATCTGCTGGAGATCGAGCAGCTCGACCGCTTCCTGCTCTGGCTGTTCGCTGGAAAGAATGGAGGACATAGATACCTGGGAGGAAAAATTTCGGCGCCGGCCATGGGCCGCCGGCATGCATCTCATGGTCGCCCGGCCATTGAAGCATGAAGCCCCGGGACGCAAGCCCGCAAAAAGGCAGCGCCAACCCCCGCAATTCCCCCCGCCGCCAGGGCCGGCGCAGGCGGGCTCGGGCGGGTGCGCCAGGTTTTTCTGCGCCCGCCCCCTACATCCCCCGATCAAGCTGCCGATCTAACAAGCAATCACCCGGCTTTTCCACCCAATATCGGCACTGCGCGCGCTCACAATCCACTCCCATGCTTGTCATCATCGGATACATCGTCGCCTTCGGTTGCATCTTCGGCACCTATGTGCTGCATGGTGGCAACGTCTCGGTCATCATCAAGGCCCTGCCCTTCGAAATGATCACGATCGGCGGCGGCGCCATCGGCGCCTTCATCGTCTGCAACCAGCCCAAGGTGCTCAAGGCCACGGCCAAGGCCATCCCGGGCGTGCTCAAGAGCTCGCGCTACACCAAGGCCCGCTTCATGGAGCTGATGGCCCTGCTCTATGAGATATTGCAAAAGGCGCGCAAGGAAGGGCTGATGTCCATCGAAGGCGACGTCGAGGCGCCCAACGAGTCGCCGATCTTCAGCAAGTACCCCGAGCTGCTGGCCGACCACCACGTGGTCGAGTTCCTGACCGACTACCTGCGCATGATGGTCTCGGGCAACCTCAACTCCCATGAGATCGAGTCGCTGATGGACAGCGAGATCGAGGCGCACCACGCCGAGGCCCATGCGCCCGTCAACGCGCTGACGCGCCTGGCCGGCGCGCTGCCGGCCTTCGGGATCATTGCGGCCGTGCTGGGCGTGGTCAACACCATGGGCTCGGTGGGCCAGCCGCCTTCCGTGCTGGGCGGCATGATCGCCTCGGCCCTGGTCGGCACCTTCCTGGGCATTTTGCTGGCCTATGCGCTGGTCGAGCCCATGGCCGGCCTCGTGGAGCAGCGCGCCCAGGATGCCGCCAAGGAGCTGGAGTGCATCAAGACGACGCTGCTGGCCAGCATGCAGGGCTACAACCCTGCCACCGCCATCGAATTCGGCCGCAAGGTGCTGTTCTCGACCGAGCGCCCCGGCTTCCTCGAGCTCGAGAGCCACGTCAAGGGCAAGAAATAATCCTGCAACCAGCAGCGTCCAGCCATGGCAGAGAAAAAGCTACAGCCGATCATCATCAAGCGCGTCAAGAAAAGCGCGCACGCGCCCCACGGCGGCGCCTGGAAGATCGCCTATGCCGACTTCGTGACCGCGATGATGGCCTTCTTCCTGCTGATGTGGCTGCTGGGCTCCACGGCCAAGGGGGAGCTGCAGGGCATCGCGGCCTATTTCTCCTCGCCGCTCAAGGTCTCCATGGCCGGCGGCGACGGCGCGGGCAACAGCTCCAGCGTCATTCCAGGCGGCGGCAACGACCTGGCCAAGGTCCATGGCCAGGTGCGCCGCTCCGAATCGGCCGACAACTCCAACCGGCGCACCAGCGTCGACTCGGGCCGCGCCGACCAGGTCCAGGCGGATGCCAACCGCATCAAGGCGCTCAAGGCCAAGGTCGATGCGATGATCACGGGCAACGTGCGCCTGAACGAGTTCCGCTCGCAGATCCGCACCGACGTGACGCCCGACGGCCTGCAGATCACCATCGTCGACGAACAGAACCGCCCCATGTTCGACAGCGGCAGCGCTGTGGTCAAACCCTATATGCGCGACATCCTGCGCGAAGTGGGCGCGGCCCTGGCCGGTGCCGAAAACCGCATCAGCCTGTCGGGCCACACCGACGCCGCCCCCTATGGCAATGCCGACCGGGGCTACAGCAACTGGGAGCTGTCGGCCGACCGCGCCAATGCCTCGCGGCGCGAGCTCGTGGCCGCCGGCATGCCGCTGAACCAGCTGGCCCGCATCACCGGCCTGGCCAGCAGCGACCTGCTGCTGCCCGACGATCCCCGCGCGCCGCAGAACCGGCGCATCACCATCACCGTGCTCACGCAGGAGGCGGAAAAGCGCCTGCTGGGACACCGCGGCCCCGTGACGCGCAATGCCCTGCCCCCGGGCCTGACGCCTGCGGGCGGCTCCGCGCCGGCCGCCACCCCCGACATGGCAGCCTCCGGCGAGGCCGCCGCGACATCCAAGACCGGCCCCCAAGCCGGCACGAGCGAGGCGGCTCCCGCAGCCGCAGCGCCGGCTCAGGGTTTGTAACAAATTAAGGTTTGGGCCCCATGCTGCCGAAAAGCAGGAAAATTCCCGCATTGCGCCCCGGTGGTTTCCAATTGTTACCATCGGGGCCAACATCCCCCAGTACCGAGCACCTACCGACCGAAAGGGCCTCACGTGGCTAATGCCCTGCGTTTTTTGATCGTTGACGACTTCTCCACCATGCGGCGCATCGTGCGCAACCTGCTCAAGGAGAGCGGGTTCCCTGATGCGGACGAGGCCGAGGATGGCGTCGTGGCCCTGCACAAGCTGCGCAGCAGCAAGTTCGATTTCGTGGTGACGGACATCAACATGCCCAACATGAACGGCTTCCAGCTGCTCACCGAAATCAAGCAGGACGACAAGCTCAAGCATCTTCCGGTGCTGATGGTGACGGCCGAGGCGCGCAAGGAGGACATCGTGGCCGCGGCCCAGGGTGGCGCCGCCGGCTACATCGTCAAGCCTTTCACCAAGGCGACGCTGGAAGAGAAGGTCAACCTGATCCTCAAAAAGCTGAGCATGTAGGGCCTGCCATGACCAATCCGGATGTCCCCGAGAGCGTCCATTACAAGATCGGCGTCCTCACGCGCCAGCTCCATGATTCGCTCAACGAGCTGGGTTATGCCGACCGGCTGCGCGGCAGCATGGGCGAGCTTCCGGACGCCCAGAGCCGGCTTTCCTATATCGCGCGGCTGACGGGCGAGGCGGCCGAGAAGGTGCTGGGCCGCGTCGAACTCGCCAAGAGCCAGCAGGACAGCCTGGCCGAGCGCACGCGCGCCATGCGCGCGCAGCTCGTCGAGGATCCCGTGGCGGCCGTGGCCAAGGGCCGGGTCATGAACTATCTCGAAGAGGTCGAGGAGGCCACGCAGCGGGCCGACGAGCACCTGACCGAGATCATGATGGCCCAGGACTTCCACGACCTCACCGGCCAGGTCATCGCCCGCGTCGTCTCGCTGGCGGCCGACCTGGAGGAGCAGCTGGTCCAGCTGCTGCTGCAGACCTCGCCCAACCCGCAGCAGGGCGCCACCGCGCAGCCCGCGCCCCCCGCCCCCGAAAAGCCCAAGGAACACCTGCAGGGCCCGGTCGTCGATCCGGAAAAGACGCCCGATGTGGTGACCTCGCAATCGCAGGTGGACGACCTGCTCGCCAGCCTGGGGTTCTGAAGGCCACCCGGCGCAGCCTGGACAGCGGGCTGCGCCGGCCGGCCGCGCTTTCCCCGAGCCTCCCAGACAGCGCATAAGCGCCGCTTGAGCCCCTCTTATCGGGGCTTCGCCGCCCGGGCTTGTCCGGAACAATGACGTCAATCCTTCCGTCATTGCGCCATGGACTCCAGCCAAGACAAAAACCTGCCAGCCACCGAACGCAAACTGCAGAAAACGCGTGCGGACGGCCAGGGTGCGCGCTCGCGCGACCTGTCCCACCTGGCCATCCTGGGCACGGGCGCCCTGCTGATGTTCATGGGCGCCGGGCCGCTGGTCCAGCACCTGCGCCTGGCGCTGGCGCGGCAACTGGCCTTCGATGCCCAGGCCGCGAAAACACCGGCCATGATGCTGGAACGCCTGCAGTCCATGGGCAGCCTGGGGCTGACCATCGCCCTGATCGCCGCCACCGTGACCATGAGCGCGGCCCTGCTGTCGGGCGTGATGGCCGGCGGCTGGATCTTCAGCCTCAAGCCCATCCAGCCCCAGTTCAACCGGCTCAACCCCTTGTCGGGTCTGTCCAACCTGTTCACCAAGCAGCAGATGGTCACCGTGGCCAAGATGGTGGCCATGACGGCCATCCTCGCCTTCGTGGCATGGAAGTTCATCAGCAGCCATATCGCCGAGATCGCCTCCGTATCGGCCCAGCCCTCGGCGATGGCGCTGACCATGACGGGCCACTGGCTGGCCAGCGGCGTGGCGCTGATGCTGCTGGTCGTGATGATGGTGGCCATCATCGACGTGCCGCTGCAGGCCTTTCTGTTCAAGTCGCGCCTGAAGATGAGCCATGAGGAAGTCAAGCAGGAGCACAAGGAGTCCGACGGCAACCCGCAGGTCAAGGGCAAGATCCGCCAGAAGCAGCGCGAGATCGCCGACCGTGCCAGCGTCAACGCGGTGCCGCGCGCCGACTTCGTGGTCACCAACCCCACGCATTACGCCGTGGCCCTGCGCTACGACGAAAAGACCATGGCGGCCCCGCAGGTCATCGCCAAGGGAACGGACCTGGTGGCCCTGAAGATCCGCGAGATCGCCGGCGCCCACAAGATCCCCGTGCTCGAATCCCCCATGCTGGCGCGTGCGCTGTATGCGCACGCCGAACTGGACCAGGCCATTCCCTCGACGCTGTACACCGCCGTGGCCCAGGTCCTGGCCTATGTCTACCGCCTCAAGGCCGCGCTGCGCGGCGAAGGCCCCATGCCCGGCGAACTCGGCCAGCCCGCCGTTCCCGCCGAGCTCGATCCGCATCACGGCCGCCGCGCACCCGCCGCCACGCCCGCTGAAGGTACCGCTCCATGACGACGAATCCGCTCCAATCCCTGCAATCGATGTGGTCGGGCGAGCAGTCCCGGCTCGCCCAGGGCCTGATGGCGCCGCTGCTCGTGATCGCCATCCTGGCGCTGATGGTGCTGCCGATCCCGCCCTGGCTGCTGGACACCTTCTTCACGCTGAACATCGCCGTGGCGCTGATGGTGATGATGGTGGCGGCCTACATGATCAAGCCGCTGGATTTCGCGGCCTTTCCCTCGGTGCTGCTGCTGACCACGCTGATGCGACTGTCGCTGAACGTGGCCTCCACCCGCGTGGTGCTGCTCGAAGGCCACACGGGCCCGGGCGCGGCCGGCGCCGTGATCGAGGCCTTCGGCCATTTCCTGATCGGCGGCAACTTCGCGGTCGGCCTGATCGTGTTCGCCATCCTGGTGGTGATCAACTTCGTGGTGATCACCAAGGGCGCCGAACGCATCGCCGAAGTCTCGGCGCGCTTCACGCTGGACGCCATGCCCGGCAAGCAGATGGCCGTGGACGCCGACCTCAACGCCGGCCTGATCGACGAAAAGGAGGCCAAGCGCCGCCGCGCCGAAGTGCAGGAGGAAGCCAACTTCTTCGGCTCCATGGACGGCGCCAGCAAGTTCGTGCGCGGCGACGCCATCGCCGGCATCCTGATCCTGGTCATCAACATCATCGGCGGCTTCGCCATCGGCATGGCCCAGCATGGCCTGTCGGCCGGCCAGGCCGCCGACAGCTACATCCTGCTGGCCGTGGGCGACGCGCTGGTGGCCCAGATCCCCGGCCTGCTGATCTCGGTGGCCTCGGCCATGGTGGTGTCGCGCGTGGGCAAGGAATCGGACATGGGCCAGCAGATCGCGCAGCAGCTGTTCATGTCGCCCAAGGTGCTGGGCATCACGGCCGGCGTGCTGGCCCTGCTGGGCATCATCCCCGGCATGCCCCACATCGTGTTCCTGAGCACGGGCGCGCTGCTGGGCTGGGTGGCCTGGATGCTGTCGCGCCGCCAGCAGGCCAAGGCCGCCAGCCAGGCCCAGGCGCAGGCCCAGCCCGCCGCCCAGGCACAGGGCGACGGCGAAGCCACCTGGGACGATCTGCAGCCCGTGGACCTGCTGGGCCTGGAGCTGGGCTACCGCCTGATCACGCTGGTGGACAAGAGCCGCCAGGGCGATCTGCTCACGCGCATCAAGGGCGTGCGCCGCAAGTTCGCGCAGGAGGTGGGCTTTCTGCCGCCCGCCGTGCATGTGCGCGACAACCTCGAACTCAAGCCCAGCGCCTACCGCATCACGCTGCGCGGCGTGATGGTGGGCGAGGGCGAGGCCTTCCCCGGCATGTTCCTGGCCATCAATCCCGGCGGCATCAGCACGCCGCTGATCGGCACCCAGACCACGGACCCGGCCTTCGGCCTGCCCGCCCACTGGATCGACGAGCGCCAGAAGGAAGCGGCACAAATGGCAGGCTTTACGGTCGTTGATTCGGAAACCGTGATGGCGACCCATTTGTCACACTTGATGCAAGTGCACGCCGCCAAGCTGATCAGCCGTACCGAGACGCAGCAGCTGGTCGAGCATGTGGCCAAACTGGCTCCCAAGCTGATCGAAGAAGTCATTCCGAAAATGGTGTCCATCACGACGTTCCAGAAAGTGCTCCAGCTGCTGCTGGAGGACTCGGTGCACATCCGTGACATCCGCACCATCATCGAAACCCTGGCCGAGCACTGCTCGTCCACGCAGGACCCCGTGGAGCTGGCCCGCCGCGTGCGCATCGCGCTGGCGCCGGCCATCGTGCAGCAGATCTACGGCCCCACCCGCGAACTCAACGTCATCGCCATCGAACCCGGGCTGGAACGCCTGCTGGTTCAGGCGCTCTCCAATCCCGGCGCGCCCTCGCTGGATCCCGGCGTCGCCGAGATCCTCACGCAAAAGGCCGCCGACATGGCCAACCAGCAGGAAGAACTGGGCATCCCCGCCTGCCTGCTGGTGCCCGACTCCATCCGCAACTCCATTGCCCGGCTGCTGCGCCGCGTGGCGCCGCGTCTCCAGGTTCTCGCCCACAGCGAAATCCCGGAAACGCACACCATCCGCATCGGCCCGATTCTTAAAGGTGCATCCGCATGAACATCAAACGCTTCTACGCCCCTACCTCCCGCGAGGCCCTGGCCAAGGCGCGCATGGCTTTCGGAGCGGGCACGCTGATCCTGTCCAACCGGGCCACGCCCGACGGCGTCGAGATCATGGCCACGGCCGAGGACACGCTGGATCCGGCACCGGCCATGGCCACGGCCTCCCCGCTGCAGCAGGCGCTGGAGCGCCGCGCAGCCGAGGAAGCCGCGCCCCGGCGCGCGCTGCCGCGCACTGCCCCGCAGGCGGCTGCCCAGCCGCGCGCCGCGCAGCCGGCCGCCATGGCCGACGCCGGTGCCGAGCCTGCCGGCCTGCGCCAAAGCGTGGCGGAAGATACCGAACAGCTGGCGATGAGCACGCTGTCCTTCCAGGACTATGTGCGCGAACGCATGCTGCGCCGCCGCCACGAAGCCATGGCCGACGCGGACGAAGCCCTGCCCAGCTTTGCGCAGCGCCGCAGCCTGGGCGATGCGCTGCGCGAGGCTTCGGCCCAGCAGCCCGCCGCGGCGCAGGCACGCCCGGCCCAGCCGGCCGCGGCCTCCGTGGCACGCCACAATCCACTGCGCGCCACGGCCGAAGCGCCGGCGCGCGAGGCCCAGCGCGCCGACACCGCGGCCATGCGCTCTCCCCAGGGGCTGATGGATGAGCTGCAGTCCATGCGCGATCTCATCGAGGAACGCTTCAACACGCTGACATGGCTGGGCCACACGCGCCAAAGCCCCATCCAGTCGAACCTGACACTCAAGCTGATCCGTGCCGGCTACTCGCCCACGCTGTCGCGCGCCCTGATCGAGCACCTGCCCCAGGACCTGTCGGCGGGCGACGCCGTGCGCTGGCTGATGCAGGTGCTGGAGCGCAACCTGCGCACCGATGCCGGACAGGCCCCCTTGCACGAGCAGGGCGGCGTGTTCGCCCTGGTCGGCGCCACGGGCGTGGGCAAGACCACGACCACGGCCAAGCTGGCCGCCCTGTGCGCAGCCAAGCATGGCGCGGCCAGCGTGGGCCTGATCACGCTGGACACCTACCGCATCGGCGCCCACGACCAGCTGCGCTCCTACGGCCGCATGCTGGGCATGGTGGCCCACCTGGCGCATGACCGCGCCGCGCTGCAGGACCTGCTGGGCCTGCTGTCCAACAAGCAGCTGGTGCTGATCGACACCACGGGCGTGGCCCCGCGCGATCCGCGCAAGGACGAGATCCTGGACCTGCTGGACCTGCCCGGCGTGCAAAAGCTGCTGGCCGTCAACGCGGCCGGCCAGGGCGAGGCCCTGGACGATGTGATGCAGGCCTTCAAAGCGCGCGGCTCCAGCCAGGCCATCCTCACCAAGGTGGACGAGGCCGTGAAGCTGGGCCCCTCGGTGGACACGCTGATCCGCCACCAGATGCAGCTGCGCGGCGTGACCAACGGCCAGCGCGTCCCCGAAGACTGGGAGCGCGCCGATGCCCAGCAGCTGGTATCGACCTCGATGCGCGCCCCGGCGCGCTCGGCCTTCGACCCCAAGTCCCTGGACCTGGACTTCTTCTTCACACCGTCCAGCGAGGCCGGCCATGCTTGAGCATTTCCCGCTGATACACCAGGGCCTGGGCCTGCACGGACAGCCGGGCAGCGCCAGCCCCGCCGACCTGCGCGTGCTGGCCGTGCTGCGCGACCCGGCCAACGACCCCACGGGCCGCGTGGAGCAATCGCTGCTGTGGCCCGTCTGCGACTGCCTGCAGCGCCTGGGCCATCCCGTGCTGGTGCTCGACGGCAGCCAGCCCGAAAGCGCCGCGGCGCCCGGCCTGGCCCAGCTGCTGATGCAAAGCGCCTGGCAGGCGCGCACCGGCCTGCACCCCGAGCCGCAAGGCAGCTCGGTGGCCGTGCTGCCGGCACGCCAGGGACTGCAATTGCTGCATGCGCATGCGCACCAGGCGGGCACCGGCTGCCTGCAATGGCTGCAGCGCCACGTGCGCGGCTACGCCATCGTGGTGGTCTACGCCGACGCCGACACGCTGGCCGGCACGCTGCCCGGCGAAGCCGTGCGCCCGCTGATGGTCCTGCCCGAGCAGGGCCCGCGCGTGCTGGGCTGCTACCGCCAGCTCAAGCAGCTGGCGCTGGAGGCGGGGCTGCGCTGCATCCTGGCCTCGCTGCGGCCGGGGCCCGAGGACGAGCCGGTGGTCAGCTACGACTGGCGCCGCAACCAGAGCAGCGTGCTCAGCCGGGCCGAAGATGCGGCCCGCGGCCAGAGCCAGATCGATGCCCTGCGGCAATGCGCCCAGCGCCACCTGGGCCATGAACCCGAGCTGCTGCCCGTGCGTGAGCACCATGCGCCGGACCTGCAGCGCCTGGCGCTGCACTTGCTCAACCATGCGGCAAGCGTGCTGCCCCATGGCGGCCAGGCCCTGGCCGCCGGCCTGGCGCCGCTGACCGCATTTTCCGCCTGGAGCCACTGACCGCCATGTACACCGCCAAAGGCCAACTCGACCGCGATGCGCTGATCCGTCGGCATGTGCCGCTGGTGCGCCGGATCGCGCTGCACATGATCGCCAAGCTGCCTCCCAATGTGGAGCTGGACGACCTGATCCAGGTCGGCATGATCGGACTGGCCGAAGCACTGTCCCGTTTCGAGAGCGAACAGGGCGTGCAGTTCGAGACCTTCGCCAGCCAGCGCATCCGCGGCGCCATGCTCGACGAGCTGCGCGAGGGCGACTGGATGAGCCGCAGCTCGCGCAAAAGCCAGAAAGACATCGAACAGGCCCTGCACCGGCTGGAGCAGCGCCTGGGCCGCACTCCCATGGAGTCCGAGATCGCCATCGAACTGGGCATGAGCCTGGAGGACTACCAGTCCCTGCTGGGCAAGGTGCGCGGCACCCAGCTCGTCTACCTGGAAGACATGTCGCCCAACGGCGACGATGGCGAGGACTTCCTGGAGCGCCACGTCGCCGACTCCAGCGCCGACCCGTTCGCGCTGCTGCGCGACCAGCGCCTGCGCGTGGCCCTGGTGGAAGCCATCAAGGCACTGCCCGAGCGCGAGCAGTACATCATGGGCATGTACTACGAGCACGACATGAACCTCAAGGAAATCGCCGCCGTGCTCGGCGTGACCGAATCGCGCATCTGCCAGCTGCACAGCCAGGCGATCGCGCGCTTGCGCACGAAGATGCGGGCGCATTAGGACTGAAGCTCCCCCTGAGCCGCTGCGCGGCTTCCCCCTCTCTACCCGCTTCGCGGGGGAGGGGGACGACACCCTCGCGGCGGGGCGGCCCTTGCTCGGTGTCCCTCGCTTTGGGCCGTGCCGGCTTTTTGTGCCGCGCATCTCATTTGAGCTTTCGGGCTGATACCGCCCTCTCTCTCACCCCCCCCCCTTTTTTCTATGCGCTGCCGCGCAGGGCCTGGACTTCGCGCTCGAAGATGCGCCAGAAGGCGGGCTCCTGCGTGGTGGCGAAGTTGATGCGCATGCAGGTGCTGGGCTGGCGGCCGGCGTGGAACATGGAGCCGGGGGCGATGAAGTAGCCTTCGTCCAGCAGGCGCTGGGCCAGGGTTTCGGTGTCCACGCCCGTGTCCACCCAGCCGAACATGCCGGCCGGCTCGGACACGAAGCGGGCGCCTGCCTGCTGGGCCAGCGCCACGCTGCGCGCGCGTGCCTGGGCCAGGTGCTGGCGCAGGCGTTCGGCATGGCGGCGCAGCTGGCCCTTTTCCATGCAATGGGCCAGGGCCCGCTCCATCAGCGACGGCGTGGTCAGCGTGGACAGCAGCTTGGTGTCCACCAGCCGCTCCACCAGCGCGGGCGGGGGCGCCAGGTAGCCCACGCGCCAGTTGGGGGCCAGCAGCTTGGCGAAGCCGCTCACGTAGATGCTGTGGCCGAGCCGGTCCAGCACGGTCACGCGCGCCGCATGGTCGGGCGCGATCTCGCCATAGGTGTCGTCCTCGACCACATAGAAGCCGAAGCGCCGCGCCAGCTGCAGCACCTCGTGCGCGCCGGCCGGCGACAGGCTGTAGCCCGTGGGGTTGTGCAGCACGCTGACGCTCACGTAGAGCTTGGGCGCGCAGCTTTCGCAGTAGCGCTGCATCACGGCCAGATCGGGCCCGTCGGGGCCGCGCGGCACGGGCAGCACGCGCATGCCCAGCGATGCCAGGCGCGCATACTCCACGGCCCAGCCCGGCTCCTCGATCATGACCGGGTCGCCGGGCTGCAGCAGGGCGCGGCTGATCACGTCCAGCGCATGCGTGGCGCCCATGGTGGTGATGATGTGCTGCGGCGCGGCGGCGATCCCCAGCCGCGCCAGGCGCCGCGACAGCGCCTCGCGCAGGCTGATGTCGCCCAGCGGATCGCCATAGCCCACGCAGGTGTCGTACAGCGACTGGCCCGAACAGGCCCGGCGCATGGCGCCCGCCAGAAACCCGGCCTCCAGCCATTGGGCCGGCAGCACGCCCGCGCCGGGCTGGGGCTTGCCGCCCACGCTCTGGTGGAACATGCCGCGCACCAGCATGGAGGCGTTGATGCGCGTGCCCTGCGGCACCCCGGCCGGCTCCTCGGCGGCGGCACGCGCCTGCCCGGACTGCAGCAGCGCCGCATCCCCCACGAAGTCGCGCACGAAAAAACCGCTTTGCGGCCGCGCCTCGAGCAGGCCCTGGGCCTGCAGCAGGTCATAGGCGGCCACCACCGTGTGCGTGCTCACGCCCTGCTGGCGCGCGCATTCGCGCACCGAAGGCAGGCGCGCCCCGGCGGGCAGCAGCCGCATGCGGATGCGCTCGCCCAGGCGCTCGGCCAGCTGGGTGCTCAGGGTCTGCGGCGCCAGCCGCGAAAGAGGAAGAGGCATGCAACATTCACCGGAGCGCCACTGTATCGGGATGGCCACCGATACAGAACATGGAATTGAGGGTTCAACTGTGTTGGCACTGTACAGGTCTTGCACCTATATTGGCAGCATTCGTGCTGTGGAAAAGGCACACTGCATGTCTTTTCCCCAACAGCCCTTCCCGCCTGCATGGAGACCTCCGGGGCCGCCGCCTCATGCCACCGTCCGAACTCACCGCCCTGCTGCTGCTGGCCGCTTCCATGAGCTTCAGCCCCGGGCCCAACACCACGCTGTCCACGGCCCTTGCGGCCAACCACGGGCTGCGCCCCGCCATGCGTTTCGTCCTGGCCGTTCCCGTGGGATGGTGCGTGCTGCTGGCGCTGAGCACGGCCGGCATCGGCGCCGCCGTGCTGGCCGCGCCCGTGCTGCTGTGGCTGATCAAGGCCGCCGGCATCGGCTATCTGCTGTGGATGGCCTGGCGGCTCGCCGGCAGCGCACGCATGGCCATGGCCAGCGAGCAGCAGCTGCGGGTCGGCTTCTGGCAGGGCGTGGGCCTGCAGTTCGTGAACATCAAGGCCTGGCTGCTGGCCCTGGCCATCGTGGCCGGCTGGGTCGCGGGCCGCGAGGACCTGCCCGCGCGCCTGTCCGTGGTGCTGCCGGTCATGGCCGCCTATGCCTTCTTCAGCAACCTGCTCTATGCCTGCGTGGGCGCGCTGCTGCGCGACTGGCTGGCACGGGGCCGCAGGCTGCTGTGGTTCAACCGCGCCATGGCGGCGCTGCTGGCGCTGACGGCGCTGTGGATGGTGGCCGCATGAGGGTCCGCCATCCACGCCCCGGCCCAGGCCGCCCGGGCAAAGGCCGTACGGGCCTGCCCAGCTATTGAAGGGAGGAAGCGCAAACCCTTCACGGCCGCGACAAAATACCCTCATTGCCGGCGCAAGAGCGAAAGCCGTATCCGATATCCGCTCTTCACATGCGGCCGGCCCGTGCCCCACGACGGCATGGCAATCCATACCAGCCCGCCCGCATGGCGGGCACCGCAAAGACCTAGACTGCTTTTCTTATGACGACCTGGACGCTGGCAGACCGCGCTGCCAAGATGAACCCCTCCGCCATCCGCGAAATCCTCAAGCTCACCGACCGTCCCGGCATCATCAGCATGGCCGGCGGACTGCCTTCGCCCAAGGCGTTCCCGCTGGACGCCTTCACCGAGGCCTGCCAGACCGTGATGCAGCGCGATGGCGCCTCGGCCCTGCAATACGCGACCAGCGAAGGCTTTGGCCCGCTGCGCCAGGCGGTCGCCGACTTCCTGCCCTGGGCAGTGGACCCCGACCAGGTGCTGATCACCACGGGCTCGCAGCAGGCGCTGGACCTGATCGGCAAGGTGTTCCTGGACCGCGGCAGCCGCATGCTGGTCGAAAAGCCCACCTACCTGGGCGCGCTGCAGGCCTTCGCCCCGCAGGAGCCCGTGCCCGTGGGCGTGGACAGCGATGACAGCGGCATCGTCATCGAGGACTTCGCCGCCAAGGTCGGCAGCGGCGCCGGCAAGGCCCGCCTGGCCTACGTGCTGCCCAACTTCCAGAATCCCACCGGCCGCACCATGGACGAGGCGCGCCGCCAGGCCCTGTCGGACAAGGCCCGCGAGCTGGACATCCCGCTGATCGAGGACAACCCCTACGGCGACCTGTGGTTCGAGCAGGCGCCCCCGCTGCCGCTGGCCGCGCGCAATCCCGATGGCGTGATCTACCTGGGCTCCTTCTCCAAGGTGCTGGCCCCGGGCCTGCGCATCGGCTTCCTCGTGGCGCCCAAGGCCGTCTACAACAAGCTGCTGCAGGCCAAGCAGGCGGCCGACCTGCACACGCCGGGCTTCAACCAGCGCGTGGTCTCCGAGGTCATCAAGGACGGCTTCCTGGACCGCCATGTGCCCACCATCCGCGCCATGTACAGGCAGCAGCGCGATGCGATGCTGGCCGCGCTGGACCGCGAGATGACCGGCCTGGACGTGCAATGGACGCGCCCCGTCGGCGGCATGTTCCTGTGGGTGCGCCTGCCCCAGGGCATGGATGCGCAAAAGCTGCTGCCCGCGGCCGTGGAGCGCGGCATGGCCTTCGTGCCGGGCGCGCCGTTCTACGCGGGCGACGCCCAGGCCAACACGCTGCGCCTGTCGTACGTGACGGTGTCGGCCGAGCAGATCGACAAGGGCATCGCGGCCCTGGCCGACGCCATCCGCAGCCAGCTCCCGGCCTGATACGGCACCGGCAGCCTCCCCTGAAAGCCGGCCTTGCGCCGGCTTTTCTCCATCCCTCCTGCACCTGCCTGCGTTGCCATGACCTCCGCCACCGCCCCCCGCCAACGCCCCTTCATGACCGTGGACGTGTTCACGGCCCGGCCCTATCTCGGCAACCCGCTGGCCGTGGTGCTCGACGCCACCGGCCTGGACGATGCGCGCATGCAGGCCTTCGCGGCCTGGACCAACCTGTCGGAGACCACCTTCCTGCTGCCGCCCACCGAGGCAGGCCGCGCCGCGGGCGCCGACTACCGCACGCGCATCTTCACGCCGGGCGGCGAACTGCCCTTCGCGGGCCATCCCACGCTGGGCAGCTGCCATGCCTGGCTGGCGCATGGCGGCGTGCCACGGCAGCCAGGCCGCATCGTGCAGGAATGCGCCAAGGGCCTGATCGCCATCGTGCGCCAGGACGATCGCCTGGCCTTCGAAGCCCCGCCCACCGGCATCACCGCCGTCGAACCCGGCCTGCTGGCGGAGGTGGCCCGGGCGCTGGGCGTGGCGCCGGACCAGGTCCTGAACGCCGCCTGGCTGGACAACGGCCCGCGCTGGATGGGCGTGCTGCTGGAGGATCCGGACCTGTTGCTGGCCCTGGAGCCCGACCATGCGCGGCTCAAGGCACTGAACGCCAAGGTCGGCGCCTGCGCGCTGTACGAAGACACGCGGGCCGCGCCAGCGCTGATCGGCCGCAGCAGCCGCGAGGCGCGGGCCTTCGCCACGGGCCAGCGTGCAGCGCAGGACGAGGCCGCCCCCCGGCTCGAAGTGCGCGGCTTCGCCAGCGCCGTCGGCGTCACCGAGGACCCCGTGACCGGCAGCCTCAACGCCGGCCTGGCCCTGTGGCTGCGCGGCGAAGGCCTGCTGCGCGCGCCCTACATCGCCAGCCAGGGCTGCTGCGTGGGGCGCGACGGCCGCGTCTACGTCGACGAGGACGCACAGGGCGCCCTGTGGATAGGCGGCAGCGTCGTGCAATGCGTCAGTGGCCAGGTGCTGCTGTAGGTGGCCCGGGCGCCCTGTCGCCAAGGCGGCAGCCAGTCGCCCGCAGGACAAACGGCGGGCAGGCGGCTCGCCACAATCCGCGCCATGGGAACCCTCTACCTTGTGCGCCATGGCCAGGCCTCGTTTGGTGCCGACGACTACGATCAGCTCAGCGAGCGCGGCGCGGCGCAGTCGCGGCGCCTGGGCGCCTACTGGCGCGAGCGCGGCCTGCGCTTCGGCGCGGTCTACACGGGCACGCTGCGCCGCCACGCCCAGACCCTGGCGGGCATCCGCGAAGGCCTGGGCGGACTGGACCTGCCCGTGCGCGAGGAAGCCGGCCTCAACGAGTACGACAGCGGCGCGCTGCTGCAGGCCATCCACCCGACGCCCCTGCCCAGGCCCGACACGCCCGAGTTGTACCGCCACCATTTCCGCCTGCTGTGCGACGCGCTGGCCCAGTGGATGGCGGGCACCATCAGCCCCCAGGGCATGCCCAGCTGGGAGGACTTCTCGGCCGGCGTGCGCCAGGTGCTGGAGCAGGTGCGCCATGCCCATGCCGACGAAGACGTGCTGCTGGTCAGCAGCGGCGGCCCCATCTCCACGGCCGTGGGCCATGTGCTGGGCACCGCGCCCGAGGTCACCATCGCGCTGAACATGCGCATCCGCAACAGCGCCGTGACCGAGTTCTCGACCAGCCCCAAGCGCCTGATGCTGCAGACCTTCAACACGCTCAACCACCTCGACACGGACGAGCACCGCAGCTGGATCACGCACGCCTGACACGGCAGGGCTCCATCCCCCAGCTATCGCGCCAGCGCATAGCAGCCAGAACAGCGGCGCTCTGGGTCCCTTGGCGCTTTTGCGCCAAACTCCCCGGCCAGGAGGCAAGAACCATCATGAACAAACGCCGTTTCACGCTGGCCTGCGCCAGCCTGGTGCTGGCCATGGGCGCATCCCAGGCACAGGCCCAGCCCCTTTCCAGCAAGCCCATCCGCATCGTCGTGCCCTTCGGCGCGGGGGGCGTGGCCGATGTGACCTCGCGCGTGGTCGCGCAGAAGCTGGCCGCCCAGCTGGGCCAGCCCGTCATCATCGACAACAAGCCCAGCGCCGGCGGCATCGTCGCGGCCGACACCGTGGCCAAGTCCGCGCCCGACGGCCACACCCTGTTCCTCATGTCCAACGGCAGCGCCGTCACGGTGGGGCTGTTCAGCCAGCTGCCCTTCGACATGGTCCGGGACTTCACGCCCCTCTCCACGCTGGGCTACTTCGACATCGGCGTGCTGACCGCCAGCGACTCGCGCTTCAGGAACCTGGGCGAACTGGTGGCCTGGGCCAAGGCCCACCCCGGCAAGCTCAATATCGGCAGCATCGCCATCGGCAGCACCCAGCACCTGGCGGCCGAGCTGTTCAAGACCACGGCCGGCATCGATGCCCAGATCGTGCCCTTCAACGGCACGCCCGCCGTGGTCACGGCCCTGCGCGGCAAGCAGATCGATGCGGCCGTGGAGATCCTCACGCCCATCATGGGACAGATCAACTCCAAGGCCGTGAACCTGCTGGCCATCACGGGCGACAAGCGATCCGCCCTGCTGCCCAACGTACCCACGGCCCAGGAATCGGGCGTCAAGGGCTTCGTGGCTTCGTCCTGGAACGCGCTGGCCGCACCCTCCAAGACACCGCCCGAGATCATTGCCCGCCTGAACAAGGAGATCGCCGCCGCCGTGAACTCCCCCGAGGTCACGCAAAAGCTGCGCGAGATGAACGTGCAGGCCCGCTCCAGCACGCCCGAGCAGACGGCCCAGCTGCTGCAATCGGAGATCAGGCGCTGGGGCGATGTGATCGCCAGCGCCAAGATCCCCAAGCAATAAGGGCAGCGCTCAGAGGGGCTGCGGCGCCCGGCCGACGGTGTCTGGCGCCAGCGCATGCATCTCGCCCAGCAGCTGCACCAGCCCCCGCGCCGACGCCTGCACCATGGCCGCCCCCCGCTCGGCCGTGGCCCCTGCCGCATTGCCCACCGCCCCGCACACGTTGTAGTCCTCGATGGCCCAGCCCATCTTGGCGCTGCGCCCATTGCCCAGCAGCGCATGGCGCGCAGCCCGGTCCTGCGAAGTGGAATGGAAGTCCCGCGCATGCGCCATGCGCACGGTGCCGGGCGCCAGGTGCAGCATCATCGAGGTCTCGACCTCGCCGCCATGGATGCCGAAGCGGTGCTCGTGCGCGCTGAACTGCGCGCTGGCCGCATCGTCCACCAGGCCGAACCAGCTGCTGCTGTAGACCAGCAGCCCATGGCGCATGCGCAGCTCGCGCGCAACGATGTCCATCACGCTGACCTGGCCGCCATGGCCGTTGAGCAGCAGCAGCCGGCGGATGCCGGCGCGCGCCACGCAGGCGCCCAGTTCGGTCCACAGCGCGATCAGGGTGGCCGGCGTCAAGGTGAGCGTGCCCGCGAACGACTGGTGCTCCACGCTGAAGCCGATGTTCTGCGGCGGCAGGAACAGCACGGGCAGATCGGCCGGCAGCAGCGGCAGCGCCGCATCGATCACGCCCTGCAGCAGGCGCGCATCGACGCACAACGGCAGGTGCGGCCCATGCTGCTCCACGGCGGCCACGGGCAGCACGGCGATGGTTTCGGCCGCCAGCCCGGCCTGGGCCAGCGCGAAGTCACGGGCCGACACCTCGGCCCACCAGCGCGAGGGCCAGGCATGGAGGGAGGTCTGTGGGGGCGGGGAGCTTGGCATGGCCGCAATCTTAGCCCCCGTGCCCTCTATTCGGCCTTGAAGTTGGATTCCTTCACGATGCGCTTCCAGCGCTCGTTGTCCGATTCGATCAGGCGCGCGAACGCCTCGGGCGTGCTGCGGCGCGGCACGTAGCTGTAGCCCTTGAGCTTGGCCAGCACATCGGGCATCTGCATGACCTTGTCCATCTGCTGCGCCAGCTGGGCCACGATCTGCCGGGGCGTGCCCCTGGGCGCCAGCAGGCCCGACCACGAGCTGAAGTCCATGCCGTCCACGCCGGCCTCCTTGAGGGTGGGCACCTGGGGGAAGAGCTCGGCGCGCTGGGGCAGCAATACCGCCAGGGCCTTGACCTTGCCCGAGCGGATCATCTCCACCGAGGTGAAGGAGTCGAAGGAGAAATCCACCTCGCCCGCCACCACGGCCTGCATCTGCGGGGCCGTGCCCTTGTACTGGGCATTGACGATGGAGGGTGCGCCGATCACCTTCTTGAACTGCTCGGTGATCAGCGAAATCATGCTGCTGCCCGAGGACACGCTCAGCGGCCTGCCCTGCCGGGCCATGGCCACCAGCTCCTGCAGGCTGTCCACCGGCAGGTCCTTGCGGGCGATGAGCACGAAGCCCACGTCGCACAGGTGGCTGATGGGCTCGAAGCTCGCCAGCGCCTCGTAGCCGGTCTTGTAGAGCACGGGGCTCAGCGTCTGCGCGCCCGCCGTGTTCATCAGCAGCGTGTAGCCGTCGGGCGCGGCGCGCGCGGCCAGTTCGGTGCCGATGACGCCGTTGGCGCCGCCCTTGTTGTCCACCACGAAGGACTGGCCCGTGAGCTCGCCCAGCTTTTGCATGGTCAGCCGCGCCACCACGTCGGTGGTGCCGCCCGCGGGAAAGGGCACGATGACGCGCACGGCCTTGTCAGGGTAGGCCGCGGCGCGCGCGCCCAGGGCAAGCGCGCCCGCGGCGGTGGCTGCGGCAGCGGCCAGGAAATGGCGGCGAGAAGTCTCCATCATGATGCTTGTCTCCTGTCATGCCCTATCCCGGACGCAGGGCTGGTCCATCATGGGCATTCCGGTCTCGGCCTGTCCAATACCAAGCCGCTATGCAACGATATCTTTTGCCAATCGGCGCGGCGGCCTGCGCCACCGGCGCCTGAACGGCCTTGCCCCACAATCGCGCACACCTGTCCCAGAGGAACCAAAGCCCTGCGCCGCGGCTCCCACCGTCCGTTATGCCATCCAACATGTTCCACAGACCCAGGGGCCCGCAGCGCCTCGCCTTCTGGTTTCTTGCCCTGATCCTGGTGGTGGCCGCCGCCCTGTCCACCGGCGCCGGCGCACAGATCCGGCTCAAGTCCTCCGGTGCGCCGGGCGCCGTCGTGGAGACGCCGCGCGTGCGTGCCGAGCTCGTGGCCCAGGCGCCCGAGGGCGTGCAGCCCGGCCAGACGCTGTGGCTGGGGCTGCTGCTGCAGCACCAGCCCGACTGGCATACCTACTGGAAGAATGCCGGCGACTCGGGCCTGGCCACCGAACTGTCCTGGCAGCTGCCCGCGGGCCTGGCGGCCGGCGCCGTGCAATGGCCCGTGCCCGAGGCGCTGCGCGTGGGCCCGCTGGTCAACTACGGCTATGAAGGCCGGGTGCTGCTGCCCGTGCCCGTGCAGGTGGCCGCCGATTTCAAGCCGCCGGCCTCGGGCATGCTGGAACTGCGGCTGCACGCCAGCTGGCTGATCTGCCGCGTCGAATGCATCCCGGAGGAAGGCGACTTCCAGCTGCGATTGCCCGTGCAGGGCAGCACGGCGGGGCAATCCCAGGACTTCCTCCAGGCCTGGGCACTCAAGCCGCAGCCTCTGGCCGCCCAGGCCCGGGCCCGGGTGCTGCCAGCCGAAGGGGCCGGCGCCGAGGGCAGGACGCCCGCCGAACGCGTGCAGCTGCGGCTCGAAGGCCTGCCCGAGGCGCTGCAGGGACGCACGCTGGATTTCTACCCCGAGTCGCCCGACACCTTCCACCACGCCGCCGAGCCGGGCAAGGACTGGCAGCAGCGCTGGGACGGCGCCGCCTGGGTGGCCGAGCTGCCGCTGTCCGAGATGCGCGGCGAGACGCCGGCCCTGCTGCCCGTGGTGGTGGCCCTGCCGCCCGCAGAACGCGCGGCGGCGCTGGAGCAGGGCCAGGCCGTGGCCTGGCGCGCCGAGGCCACGGTCGAGGGGCTCTGGACGGCCGCCGCCATGGCCAGCGTCTCGCCGGCCCTGGCCGCCGCGCTGGCGGCCAACCAGGCATCCGCGCCGGCCGCCAGCGCCACCAGCCTCTGGATGGCCCTGCTTGGCGGGCTCGTCGGCGGCCTGATCCTCAACCTCATGCCCTGCGTCTTCCCCGTGCTGGCCATCAAGGTCCTGGGCTTTGCGCGCCATGGCCAGGACCGCCGCGCCCAGCGCCTGGGCGGGCTGGCCTATGCGGCGGGCGTGGTCCTGTCCTTCCTGGCCCTGGGCGGCCTGCTGCTGGCGCTGCGCGCCGCCGGTGAGCAGCTGGGCTGGGGCTTTCAGCTGCAGTCGCCGGCCATCGTGGCCCTGCTGGCCGCGCTGTTCACGCTGCTGGGCCTGAACCTGGCCGGCATGTTCGAGTTCGGCGCCATGCTGCCCGGCCGCTGGGCCGCCGCCCACGCCCGCCATCCCGTGGCCGATGCCTTCCTGTCGGGCGTGCTGGCCGTGGCGATCGCCTCGCCCTGCACGGCGCCCTTCATGGGCGCCTCGCTGGGCTTTGCCATCGACATGCCGGCACCACAGGCGCTCACGGTGTTCGCGGCCCTGGGCCTGGGCATGGCCCTGCCCTATCTGCTGGCCAGCTTCGTGCCGGCCGTGGTGCGCTGGCTGCCGCGCCCCGGCGCCTGGATGGATACCTTCCGCCGCGCCATGGCCTTTCCCATGTTCGCCACCGTGGTCTGGCTGGTCTGGGTGCTGGGGCACCAAAGCGGCATGGACGCGGCCGCCGCGCTGCTGGCCCTGCTGCTGGCCTTCAGCGCCCTGGTCTGGACGCTGACGCTCAAGGGCCGCACGCGCGCCGTGCTGGCCACGCTGGTGGTGGCGCTGTCGGGCGCGCTGCTGGCCACGGCCCTGCCGCTGATCGCCACGCCGGACCCGGCCGAGGGCTCGCCCTCCCAGGCGGCCTCCGGCGAGCGCTGGCAGCCCTGGTCGGCGGCGCGCGTGGCCGAACTCCAGGCGGCGGGCACGCCCGTGTTCGTGGATTACACCGCCGCCTGGTGCGTGACATGCCAGGTCAACAAGCGCACCACGCTCAGCCATGGCGAGGTGCTGGCCGCCTTCGAGCGGCACGGCGTGGCCCTGCTGCGCGCGGACTGGACGCGGCGCGACCCCGCCATCACCGCCGCGCTGCAGCAGCTGGGGCGCAGCGGCGTGCCGGCCTATGTGCTCCATGCGCCCGGCAAACCGCCGCTGGTGCTCAGCGAACTCCTTTCCAAAGGCGAGGTGCTGCAGGCCCTGGACAGTCTGTGAAGCGCCCCTGGGACAAATCCCTAGGCGGGTCAGTCCCAGGCCTACACCTGTTGCAGCGCACCACGTCCTAGACTGGATCCATCCGGAGGTTATTGCCAACCGATTGCACGGCGCTGCGGCTGCCGCCCGACTCCGGAACTGCCTGCGCGGCAACTGCCCGCCCTGCACACAGGAGATGGGCCATGCATGCACTGATCACCTCTTCGCATCCGACGCCGGATGCGCGTCCACGTTCGCGTAGCAAGGGCTTGCTGCTGGCGCTGGGCCTGGCGAGCCTGGCGGTCGCAGGCATCGTGCTGCCCTTTGTCTGGGACCTGCTGGGCTGGGTCAACGGGCTGCCCAAGATGGGCTGGCTGCAGTCCGTGCTCGCCGTCTCCCCCGTGTTCAGCTGGCTGATGATGTTCGCCTGGGGCCTAGCCGTGCCGGTGGCGCTGATCTATGCGCTCTACCATCCGCAGACCCATCCCTGGGCCAATGCCGCCATGGTGGCGGGCGCCGTGCTGGCGGCCGTCACCTGGTATGTGCACATGCCCGCCGCCGCACAGTGCATGGCGCTGTACCCGCAGTCGGGCACGGCCTGCTCGATGCTGCTGTGGGGCTTCAGCATGAGCCTGGGCGTGGCGACGGCCGCCTATGTATTCATCGTCTTCATGGTCGCCCTGTCCTCGCTGGGGCTGCTGGCCGAGTGCGTCTCCCGCAGCGAACCGCCCCGGCCCTGACGCTGCAAGGTCTTTGCGCCCGGGGCCCGGCCGCCGCTTTTTTATAATGCCGGCCGGGTGTCCAGGCCGCATGGGGCGGCAGGACAGGTGTTGTCAGCGCAGGTCGGGCCGCCTGCGCACGGGGGCCGCAAGGCTCCCATTGCCGTTTCACGCATGAACACCTCCACGACCCCGCGGCCGTCCGGCCCGCGCACGCCCCTGTTCCTGTCTTTCGCCGACCGTGCCGGCGCCCTCCTTTCCCGCTGGTCCCATGCCGAGGCCGCGGGCGGCATCGTGCTGTTGCTGGCAGCGGCCGCCGCCCTGGCCTGGGCCAACTCGGCCTGGGCCCCGGCCTACGATGCACTGTGGCACGCCCCGCTGACCCTGGGCCTGGGCCCCTGGCAGCTGTCGCAGTCCCTGCACTTCTGGGTCAACGACGCGCTGATGAGCGTGTTCTTTCTCGTGGTCGGCATGGAAATCCGCCGCGAGCTGCATTCGGGCGCGCTGGCCGAGCCGCGCCAGGCCCTGCTGCCCGTGGTGGCCGCGCTGGGCGGCGTGGTCGCGCCGGCCCTGATCTACCTGGCCTTCAATGCCGCGCCGCCGCTGCGCAACGGCTGGGCCGTGCCCACGGCCACCGACATCGCATTCGCCATGGGCGTGCTGGCCCTGCTGGGCCGGGGCCTGCCGCCTGCGCTGCGCGTGTTCCTGCTGGCGCTGGCCATCATCGACGACCTGGTGGCCGTGCTCATCATCGCGCTGTTCTATTCGGGCGGGCTGCAGTGGAGCCAGCTGCTGGTGGCCGCTGCCGGGCTGGCCGGCGTGTTCCTGCTGCAGTCGCTGGGCGTGCGCCGCGCCTGGGCCTATGTGCTGCCGGGCGCCGTGCTCTGGTGGGGGATCTGGCAGACCGGCGCCCATCCCACGCTGGCCGGCGTGGTGCTGGGCCTGGTCACGCCCGTGCATGCGCTGGCGGGCCGCGAAAGCGCCGCGCCCGTGGAGCGTGTGCAGGCCGCGCTCCACCCCTGGGTGGCCTTCGGCGTGATGCCGCTGTTCGCGCTGGCCAATGCAGGCGTGCCGCTGCAGGGCGCGGGCCAGGAGGCCGCCGGCACCTCGGCCGTGATGTGGGGCGTGGCCCTGGCTCTGGTCGTGGGCAAGCCGCTGGGCGTGCTCGCGAGCTGCTGGATCGCCGTGCGGCTGCGCCTGTGCGCGCTGCCACCCGGCATGGGCTGGGGCGGCACGCTGCTGGCGGGGTTGCTGGCCGGCATCGGCTTCACCATGGCCATCTTCATCGCCACGCTGGCCTTCGACAGCGAGGCCCTGCTCAACGCCGCGAAGCTGGGTGTGCTGATGGCTTCGGCGACGGCGGCCGTGCTGGGCCTGGCCTGGGGGCTGGTCCTGCGACGCAGGCTCCGATGAAAGATGGCCCCCACGCTGCCCTTGCTGCGCAAGGTCCGCTGCCCCCCGAGGGGGCCGCTTTTCATCTTGGGGCGGCCCGGCGATGAAAGATGGCCCCCACGCTGCCCTTGCTGCGCAAGGTCCGCTGCCCCCCGAGGGGGCCTTTTTCA
>JBHIXF010000073.1:0-28555 GCA_041984925.1 Comamonas sp. | reverse complement strand
CGGTGATGGTGAACTCGCCCGACACGCCCCGCGGCGGCGTTCCGGAGAACACGCCCGTATCCGCATTGAAGCCCAGCCAGGGCGGCATGCCCGTGGCGCTGAGCGTGAGCCGGTCGTTGGCGTCCACATCGGTGAAGGCGCCGGCCGGCAGGGTATAGCCGAAGTCCTGGCCAGCGCGGCCGCTTTGCGCCACCAGGGGTACGCCGGGCTGGGGGGCGTCATTGACATTGGCCACCGTGAGCGGGAACGTCTGGCGGGCACTGGCGCCCGAGGGATCGGTGGCCGTGACCTCGATGCGCAGCTCGCCCACGGCACCGTTGTCCGGCGTCCCCGAGAACCTGCGCGTGGCCGGATCGAATTGCAGCCAGGCGGGCAGGGCGCCGCCGCCGGCCAGGCGGGCGCTGTAGGCCAGCGTGTCGCCATCGGGGTCGGCGAAGGCATTGGCGGGCAAGACCAGTGCCAGGGGCTGGTCCTGGTCCACGCGCTGCGCGCCGATGGCGCTGCCGGCCACCGGCGCCTGGTTGGGCGGTGGCTGGATGGGCGGTGGCTGGATGGGGGCGTAGGGCGGCAGCTCCAGGCCCAGGAATGCGCCGGCGCTGAAGAAATTCTTGATCACGACCTGACCCGTGACGGCCAGATCGCGGGCGCGCAGCACCAGGTCGCCGCCGCTCTTGCTGAGGATGCCCAGGCCGTCGACGGCGGCCCAGCTGTCCTCGGACAGGGCGAACAGCTGGCTGCGCGTCAGCAGCGTGCCGTCGAAGTAAAGGCGTCCACGGCCATCGGCATCGGTCAGCGTCGTGGTGCCGCCGGCGCGCAGGCTGTCGTAGCGGATGTGGTAGCTGTCGTCGCCACCCAGGTCCATGATGTTGTCGTTGCCGCCGCTGCTGTAGTAGGTGTCGTTGCCGCCGCTGTCGTACATGGCATCGTTGCCCGCGCCGCCCATGTACAGGTCGTTGCCGCTGCCGCCGTCCATCAAGCTGCCATCGCTGCCGGCAAAGAGCTGGTCGTCGCCGGCGCCGCCGAACAGCTCGTCGTGGCCGGTGCCGCCGATCAGCACATCGTCGCCGTCATCGCCGTAGAGCCTGTCGAGGTGGCCATCGGCATCGCTGGCATCGAGCAGGTCGTCGCCACCGCCGCCGAACAGCACATCGCGGCCGGCGCCGGCGTAGAGCCGGTCATTGCCTTCGGCGCTGCCGGCCGGCATGGGCCGGGCATCGTCGCCATAGAGAATGTCATCGCCTTCGCCGCCGTAGAGAATGTCGTCCCCCGCCTGGCCCGCGATCCAGTCGTTGCCGGCACCGCCATCGATGATGTCGTTGCCCCCGTCCGGCGCCACACGCCACTGGCTCAGCAGCGATATGCCCGGCTCCAGGTTCAGCGAGAAGTCGCTCTCATGGCCTGACCAGCTCCATTTGTAGATGGCCCAGCTGGGCAGCATCACGGGCTCCAGCGCATAGTCGAACTCCCCCAGCGGCCCGCGAAAGCCCCCACGGCTGGCATCCCATACGAAGGACTGCGTCAAGGGCGTTGCGTACTCCAGCGCAATGGCCCTGGAGGTGGTGGAGTACTGGGCATCGCCCAGGATCAGATCATCGCCCGCGCCGCCACGGATGGTGTCGGCCCCGGCACCGCCGAACAGCACGTCGCTGGAACGGCTGCCGGCGATGAAGTCATTGCCGAGCTCGCCGCTGACCCAGTCGCCGCGCTCGCCGCTGTCAGGCGCGGTGAGCTCGAATGCGAAGGCCGTGGCATTGCCGCCGATGGAGACCTGCGCATTGGAGTTGCCCCACAGCTCGTCGTCGCCGGCGCCGCCGTAGATCATGTCCGTGCCCTCGCCGCCGAGCACGATATCGTTGTCCTCCTGATCGACGCCCAGGAAATTGACGCCGGCGCGAATGTAGTCACGCCCGCTGCCGCCGATGACGATGTCGTTGCCGCCATTGGCCATGACATAGCTGGAGGAGCCGTTGCCGACGACGATGAAATCGCCGTAGCCGCTGCCCGTGAACGACGAGGCGCGATTGCCGCTTTCCAGAAGCACGCCGCCCGGCGCGCCGGCGGCGTTGAAGTTCATGTAGGCATTGCTGTTGGGAAAGGACAGGCCCAGGTTGGGATTGGCCGCATCGCCCGGATGCAGTGGTTCCACGGCGGGGCCGTCGGTGCGGATGCCCAGCTGGCCGGGCTTCCAATTGCGCAGGTTGGCCACGGGTGCATAGGCATTGCTGGTGCGGGCGAACAGCTGCCAGTCGCCGGCCGAAGTCTGGCGCAGCTTGAAGCGGAGGTCATGGCTGTAGAAGTCGTTGCCAGCGCCTTCGCCGATGACGGTGTTGCGCAGGCGGCCGAAGCTGCCTTCGATGGGCCGGCCGCCCAGATGGATACGGCCCTCGCCATCGCTGTCGATGATGGTGTCCACGCCCTGGCCGATGGTGCCCTGGTCATCGTCGCCGATGACATAGGTGTCAAAGCCCGCGCCGCCCACGAGCTGGTCGGAGCCGGCGCCGCCGATCAAGGTGTCGTTGCCGGCGCCGCCTTCAAGGTAGTCGTCGCCCCCCAAGCCGATGAGGAGGTCGTGGCCCGCGCCGCCGTAGAGGCGGTCGGCGAAGCCTTGCCCTTCCAGTATGTCGTTTTTACTGCCTCCAAACAGGTAGTGCTTGCGATGGGAACTGCTGGCGCCCACCAGCACCTCGGTATTGCTGTCCGCATCGAAGTAGCGCAGATTCTGGCTTCCATTGACGATCCCGCCCCAGCCCGCCAGCTTCTGGTAGAGGTTCACGGTGAAGTCGGCGCGGTCCTGGATCCAGCGGTCCGTGATACTTCCCAGGCCCGTGGCTTCGTCATAGCGCTCGAAGCGGGCTGCCGTTGCCGCGTCCACTTCCATGCTGACGATGGACAGTCCTGCCAGTGCGGCGCGCGCATTCACATCGGTTTGGGCAAGCTTCGCCAGCGCCTGGGCGTCCAAGGGCAGCATCTGGACCCGCAGCCGTTGGCTCTCGTCGGTCTGGTAACCGTTGAAGAATGCCATGGCGTTTTGCGCGAGGTTGCCGCTAGTGGTGGCAACCGCTGCGGATATCGGCTTGCCTTGGGCCGCGCCCCGCAGCATGTCCAGGAATCTGGCAGGGCCGATCGTGGTGATGGCATCGATGACAGGACTGATATCGGGGGAGCGTGCAGCTACGTCATGGACCAGGCCCAGCCAATTGCCACTGCTGGCGGCGATGGCGACCTGTGCCGCTGGAGGGCCTACCCATTTGTCGGTCCAGACTCCGGTCATGGAGTAGGCAAAGCCCCTTGACAGGTAGGCCAGCATGTCTTGGGCACCAGCGGCATAGCCTGCCACCAAGGCTTTCTCGTAGCTGGCTACGGCATAGAGCAGGTTCTTGAAATCATCCAGGGTATTGGGCTGGGCGAGGCTGTGTTGGCCTTCCAGCTCGGAACCCGCATCGCCGCTGCTGGTCAGGCGCCAGGATTCGAAGGGGACTTCCCCGCCCAGAAGGTTGAAGCCCAGGGTGCCTGACCATGCGGAATTTCTGGTAATGGCTGTGTCGTCGTTGCTTGCGAGCTTGTCGACGAAGATTTCCCGTCCAATCGCACTCGCATCCATTTGAGCCAGTTGGCTTATGCTGGGTACCGTCCATTCATCCAGATTAGAACCCGCAACACCATTGAGAAGACCATTCGCGAGATTGCGAGCAACTGCATTGGATGCATTCTGCATCTCGGCAGCAGTCAGTGGCCGTCCCAGGCGGAACTGGGCCTGTGTCTGGGTGAACGTTCGAATAAAAGCAGCATGCATGCCTTCGTTGCTGTTGGCGCCAATGGCAACATCCAGCCATAGCTTCATGCTTTGGAGGTTGGAGAGCGTCTCCCTGTCGAAGGCTGAAGGTGTTGATATTTTTTGACCCACCAATCTAGAGAGATTTTCATATAGTGGCCTGGCGTTTGAACTGGGGTCTGATTCATTGATTATGTATTCCTTCAGCGAGGTGTCAAAAATCAAACCGGTGGAATCATTGATTGATTTTTGAATATATAACTTTTCGGCATCGGTGAATTTGTAGCTCATACTATTCCCAAATTATTGATTGATTGATATAGGTTTCCAGCGCCTGAAGTGCTGGCACAATGTCTCTTAATGCTTCAGTTCCTGTGTATATTCTGGCCCCTCCTCCTTTGACTGGAAAGCTTCTGTACTCGAGTTTGCATGGAAATCTGTGTTGTTTAAAATCTATTTTTTCATAATCCTCTCTGGTGAATGTGGTTTTTTCATATTCACCACCTCTAGGTGAACAACTGATGAATCTTGGATAGCCATCGGGTCTTCGCCAACTGGGAATTGTGAAGTTCACTGATCCCATTGATTTAAAGCTGCGCTCTGAAAGCCATATTTCCAAATCTGGATAATTTTTAGGGATAACTTTCAATTCTGACGGAATATCCATTGCTGGGTAAGTGATGTCTGGATGTGGGCATTCTGGTATTAATCCATAATTGCCTTTGCAATGTTTGGTTTTCTTGAGATTTCCAAATCTCACACCAACTTGAAAAAATAGCCATTCTTTAGGTATAGGGTTCCACCCTCTTGGAATGGGCTTGGGGACATCAATGCCCATCATTTCCATGGAGTTGGCAACAATTTTTTCCCCAGTCCACCGGAATTCCGCAGTGAAAAGATCAGTGCCACACTCTCCATTCGTGTATCTGACGGATGGCACATTGAAAGCAAAGTAACGTGTGTCCAAATAGCCGCCGCCAATGATTGGAATCAACGGACTCTTGGCCAATTCCTGCCGGCACTGCCTGAGTTGTGCGCGATAGGCCTTCATGCCCTCGTCCTCATACATGGGCTTGCATGCCGCAAGGGCCGACAGGCCGGCAAGCAAGGTGAATATTCTCGAAATCCTCATTTCCAAGACTCACTTTCCTGAGGTGGCCGCCGTTGTGGGCTCAGCCACGTGGGTAGTCGATGGCGTTTTCTGAACGTGAGGCAGAGGTGTTGTCTGGCTGGGCGCTTCGTGGGGCTGTTTGTGCGGGACCTACCGCTGGGCTTCGCGGATACAGTACGGCCGGCTGCTAACTGCCACAAGACCTCGCCCGCCAGTCGCTGCGCGAGCAGGCATGCCGGTGGCGTTATTCGCATGGCGCAGTTTTGCGCATTGAATTTCCAGGCGCGCGCTGGCCGGCAGGGGTGATCGCGTGTCAGGGGCGGCCCGCCGCGCCCACCAGCCACAGCTTCCACCGGGCCCGTCCCCACTCCAGCTGTGCCTGCGCCAGTTCCTGCTGCGCCTGCTGCCATGCGATCAAGGCCTGGTTCAGCTGCAGAACGTCCAGCGCGCCCAGCCCGTATTGCCGCTGGGCCGAGTGCGCCGCAGCCTGGGCGGCGCGGTACAGGCTTGCGGCGGCCTGGAGGTTGTTCAGGCCGGCGTGGGCCTGTGCGTGCAGTTGCACCACGTCGTGCAGGGTCTGCTGTTCGGCGGCTTGCAGTTCCACCTGCCTTTGCTCCACCAGCGCCTGGGCGGCGCTTTGCCGGTAGGTGCCGGCAAAGCCGTCGAACAGCGGGATGGTGAGGCTGATGCCGGCCACGCTGTCGCGCGAGCGGGTGGCGCTCAGGGCCATGTTGGGCCGGCCGTTGCGGTAGTGGCCCAGGTTCAGGTCGACGGTGGGCAGGCCATCGGCGCGAGTGGCCCGGAGGCTGGCTTCGGCCACCTGCAGCTGTGCCCGTGCCGCTTCGATGGCGGGGTGGTGCGCGCGGACATGGTCGAGCCAGTCGTCCAGGGCCCGGTCCAGCAATTGCCGGGTGGCGGGCAGCAGCAAGGCGGCGGGGGTGTCTTGCCCTTCGGCATCCGGCGCCAGGCTGCCGGTCACTTCCCATGTGGAGTCGGGCAGCAGAGGGCTGGCCTGAAGGGCAGTTCCCGGGGGCAGCCCCAGCAGGAAGGCCAGCTGGGCCCGTGCCTTGCGCAGGTCGCCGTCGGCACGGCTTTGCTCCAGTTCGATGCGCGAGCGTGCCGCTGCGGCCTGCAGCCGGTCGTTGAGGCTGCCGACGCCACCGGCCAGCCGGCGATCGGCCGACAGCAGGTTGCGCTGCGCCAGTGGCAGCAGCGCGCGCTGGGCTGCCAGCCGGGCCTGGGCCGACTGGACTTCGGCATAGCTGTGCAGCACGTCGGCCACGGTCTTGTGCAGCAAGGCGTCCTGGCTGCTGAGGGCTGCCCGGACCTGTGCCATGGCAGCATCCACACGTGCGCTGCGGGCGCCGAAGTCCCACAGGCGCCAGCTCAGCGTGGCGTTCTGTGTGGCGACCTCGGTGGTGCTGGCGGGAAGGCCGCCGTCGGCATAGCGGATGCGGCTGCGCTGGCGTGCCACGCTGGCGCCCAATTGCGGCCAATAGGCGCTGTGTGCCTGCCCTGCCTGCGCAGCCTGCTGGGCGATCTGGCTCCAGCTGGCGCGCAGCTGGGGGTTGTGGCAGACGGCCAGATGGATGGCCACGGGCAGGTCCAGCATGGGCATGTCCGGTGGCGGCCCGGGCGGCTGGCTGTCGCGCAGGGTTTGCAGCGCCCAATGGGCGCTGTCGGCCTGCCGGGCGGCGATGCGCGTGGCGCAGTCCGGTGCCGGCGCCGTGGCAGGCGTTGCGTCCCCCGCCTGCGCCGTTGCCAGCAGGTCGGGCGGCAGTGGCAGCCGAAGACGGCCGTCCAGTTCGGGGGGGTGGATGCGCAGCGGGTCGCCGCCCGCGCTCCATGGTCGGATGGCCTGCGCGCAGGCGAGGGCAGGCAGCGCCATTGCCAGCGCCATGGCCAGGCCTGCGGTGGCCCGTGACAGGGTGGGGGCAGGGGTGTCAGCGTTCACGCAGGGCCTCTTGGCTGTGGCGCAGCAGCGGGCTGAGCACGTATTCGATGATGCGGCGCTCGCCGGTCTTGATTTCCACGTTGACGGACATGCCCGGGGTGATGGGCGTGGGCCGGCCGTCCACGTCCAGCTGGGTCCTGTCCAGCAGGACCTTGACGGCGTAGATGAGGCCGCGCTTTTCGTCGGGGATGGCGTCCTGCGAGACATGGACGACTTTGCCGGGAAGGGTGCCGTACTTGGTGAACTCGAAGGTGTCGACCTTGACGGCGCTGCTTTGGCCGGGATGCACGAAGCCCTTGTCCTTGTTGTCGATGAAGGCTTCGACTTCCAGCGGTCCGCCGCTGGGCACGATCTGCATGATGGGCTGGGCGGCCTGCACCACGCCACCGAGTGTGTGCACCGCGAGCTGCTGCACGGTGCCAGCGACGGGCGCCCTGAGCGTCAGCAGGCGGCTGGTGCTGGCTGCGCGCAGGGCTTCCTGGGTGGATGCCGCGGCGATGCGGCGCGCATCGGCGATCTGGTCCAGCGCGGTGCGCGAGAGCTCGGCCGCCAGGGTGTCACGCTGGTTGCGCGCTTCCTGGAGCTGGGCTTGCAACTGCAGGCGGATGCGCTCGCGCTCCAGCCAGGCATCGCGTGAAACGTCGCTGGTGGCTGCCAGCGTCTCGTAGCGGCTGGCCTGTTCGGTGGCCAGCGGCAGGGCTGTGGCGTAGTGCCGGATGTCGTCGCTGAGTTTTTTGCGCCGTGCGGCGTAGTCCTGGTATTGGGCTTGCAGATGGGCCGATGCCGCCTGCCAGCGGTCGGCATCCAGGGTGGTGCCATGGCGCCTGTTCAGCGCCTGCAGGTCGGGCAGGGCGGGGGCCTGCCCCTGGCGCATGGCCTGCAGCAGGGCCTGGTTGCGAGCCAGAGCCAGGGCGGCTTCGTTCTTCTCGCCCAGGGCCTTGTCGCGGTCGGCGTCCAGCGCGCTGGTGTCCAGTTGCAGCAGCACGTCGCCGGCGCGCACGGCCTGGCCTTCGCGCACCTGCAGCACCACCACGGCGCCGGTGTCGACGGCGGCGATGGTCTTGCTGCGGTCGCTGGGGATGACCTTGCCGCTGGCCGAGACGATGATGTCCATGCGCCCGAAGATGGACCAGGCCAGCGCCGTTGCCAGCAGCAGCACCAGCAGCCAGGCGATGGCCCGCAGCGTGCGCGAGGGCGGGCTTTCCTGAACGGCCAGCACGGCGGGCAGGAACTCGGCCTCCTCCGGCCTGAAAAGGCCGGTGGGGAATTCGCTGCGCCGGCGCCAGAAGAAGGCGAAGGTGCGCCCATAGCGTGCCAGCAGTTCCCGGTAGGCCTGAAGGCGGTGTCTTTGGCTCATGGCGCGACCTCCTGGCCGCTTTGCAGCTGGTGCAGGTGGCGGTAGATGCCCTGGGGGTGGGCGAGCAGCTGGTGGTGCGTGCCCTGTTCGGCGATCTGGCCGCGCTCCAGCACGATGATGCGGTGGGCATCGCGCACCGCGGAGAGCCGGTGCGCGATGATGAGGACGGTGCGCCCCTGGCAGATGCGGCGCATGTTGTCCTGGATGATTTTTTCGGATTCGTAGTCGAGCGCGCTGGTCGCCTCGTCGAAGATGAGGATGCGCGGATCGCCCATCAGGGCGCGCGCGATCGCCACGCGCTGCCGCTGCCCGCCGGACAGGCCGGTTCCGTGCTCGCCGACCAGGGTGTCATAGCCTTCGGGCAATTCGCAGATGAAGTCGTGCGCGCCGGCCAGGCGTGCCGCTTCGATGATGGATTCGATGGATGCCGAGGGGTCGGCCAGCGCGATGTTGTCGCGCACGGAGCGGTTGAAGAGCTGGTTTTCCTGCTGGACCACGCCGATCTGCTGGCGCAGCGAGGCGGTGTCTGCGATGGCGATGTCCTGCCCGTCCACCAGCACGCGCCCGCGGTCGGGCACGTACATGCGCTGCACCAGCCGGGCCAGCGTGCTTTTGCCCGAGCCCGAGCGGCCGACGATGCCCACCACTTCGCCGGGCTGGATGCTCAGTTGCAGCGCGCGCAGCACGTCGGGCGCGTCGGGCCGGTAGCGGAACGAGGTCTGGTCGAATTCGATGGCGCCGGCCACGCGCGCCACGCGGGTCTTGCTGCCCTCGACTTCGGTGCGGGTGTTGAGAATGTCGCCCAGCCGGCCCATGGAGATGCCCACCTGCTGGAAGTCGTTCCACAGCTGGGCCATGCGCAGGATGGGGCTGGACACCTGCCCGGCCAGCATGTTGAAGGCGATCAGTTCGCCCACGGTGAGCCGGTTTTCGATGACCAGTTGCGCCCCCAGCCACATGATGCCCAGCGTCACCAGCTTGCTGACCAGCATCACGGCATTGCCGGCCACGGTGGCGACATGGGTGGCCGACAGGCCGGCGGCCACGTAGCCGGCCAGCTGCCGGTCCCAGCGCTGCTGCCAGCGCGGCTCCACGGCCATGGTCTTGACGGTGTCGATGTTGCCGATGGTCTCGACCAGAAAGGATTGGTTCTCGGCGCCCCGGTTGAATTTCTCGTTCAGGCGGGCGCGCAGCAACGGCGTCAGCAGCAGCGATATGAGCACGTAGACGGGAATGGAGCCGAGCACGATCAGCGTCAGCTGGGGGCTGTACCAGGCCATGGCGGCGATGAATACGCCGGAGAACATCAAATCCAGCACCAGGGTCATGGCATTGCCGGTGAGGAAGCTGCGGATGTTCTCCAGCTCGCGGATACGGGCCACCGAATCGCCCGTGCGGCGGCTGTGGAAGTAGCCCATCGGCAGGGCCATCAGGTGCCGGAACAGGCGCGCGCCCAGCTCGACGTCGATCCGCGAGCTGGTGTGGGCGAACACGTAGGTGCGGATGCCCGTCAGCAACGCCTCGAACACGGTGGCGCACAGCAGGCCGATGGCGATGACGTGCAGCGTCTGCATGGCCTGGTTCACCAGCACCTTGTCCATGACCACCTGGAAGAACATGGGCGTGACCAGCCCCAGCAGCTGCAGCGCCAGCGACAGCGCGAACACCTCGCCGAGCAGCTTGCGGTATTTGACGACGGCGGGAATGAACCAGGTGAAGTCGAAGCGCGCGGCCTCGCCCGCGAAGCTGGCCTTGCTGGCCAGCAGGATCAGGTCGCCATTCCACAGCGCGGCGAAAGCCTCGATGCCCAGCATCTGCGGCGGCTCGCCAGGGCGCTGTACCATCAGCTGCCAGTCCGCGCCCGGCCGCGCTGGGTCCGGACGGGACGGGCCGGTCTGTGCGGCAGGAGCGGCCAGCCGGGCAAGAATGAAGTGGCGCCCGTCCCGGTCGCAGGCGATGCAGGGCAGGGCAGCCTTGTCCAGCCGCTGCAGGGGCTGGCGCACCCGCCTTGCGGCAAAGCCCAGCGATCGGGCTGCATTGAGCAGCGCGACCGTATCGAACGGCGCGGGCCCGAATTCGTGCCGCAGCTGTGCCGGGTCGGCCGGCAATCCATGCCATTGCGCCATCATGAGCAATGCCGCAAGGGCAGGGTCATGTACCTGGGTTTGCGTTGATGCCATTGGAAACCGGCCTCCCTCGCGCACGGCTGTGCGGGCGCGTTTTTCGTTGTGCAACGGAATGCGGAATGCGGAATGCGCAGGAAATGGATGTGGGGCTTGGGTGTGGCGTGGATTCGGCCCACCCGGCCGATTCCCGCTGGCGCAAGTTTCCGCAGTGAAAATCCAGTCTAGGGGTTCAAACCGGCGCGTCTGGCGCGCGCCGGCACTGAAATACCGCTGGCTTTACTGGCAGCGCAATGACGAAGGGCTGATGCCTTTGGGGGCGATGGTGGTGGGGGCGGCTGGCAATCGCCGTCGTGGCGGCCACCCGAATGGCGGGTAGGAATATTCCGGGAATGAATGGATTTGCCCGGGAGTTTTCGGAAATTTCCTGGAAATTCCACGCAATCGCTGGGACGCACGGCGAAAAGGGCGGCAGCCCCGTGCGGGGCTTGCTTGTGTGTCCGCACCACCCGCCTGCGCCGTGCAGGCGGGTGGTGTTTCAGCGCTCGTTCAGCAGGCGGTGCACCGTGGCGCACAGCTCTTCGACGTCGTTGGGCTTGTGGACCAGGGCACGGGCGCCGGCGGCCAGCGCCGCCTGTTCGATCTCGGCAGTGATGTAGCCGGAGGCGAGCGCAATGGGCAGTTGCGGCTGTATGGCCAATGCCTCATGCACGAGGTCGATGCCGCTGTAGCCGGGCATGTTGTAGTCGGTGACCAGCAGGTCGTATTCCTGGGGCGTGGCGCGCAGCGCCTGCGTGGCCATGTGCGGGTCGGTGAAGCCGCTGACGCGGTAGCCGCGCCGGCGCAGCAGGCGCTGCACGAGAAAGACCAGGGCCTGGTCATCGTCCACGTACATCACGTGCTGCTGCTGCGCCTGGGGCTCTGGCACGGGCGCGGGTGCTGGCGCTGGTGCTGGCGCGGGCGGCTCGGCTGCCGCTGCGCCGGCCGGCGCATCGGTCTCGAAGGCCGACATCTCGACCTGGGGGAAGTACAGCGTGAAGCGGCTGCCCTGGCCCGGGATGCTGTAGACGTCGACGGCGCCGCCATGGTTGCGCATCACGCCATGCACGACGGGCAGGCCCAGGCCCGTGCCCTGGCCCACGGGCTTGGTCGTGAAGAAGGGCTCGAAGATGCGCTGCAGCGTGCGCGCATCCATGCCCGGTCCGTTGTCCTGCACGGACAGGGCCACATAGCCGAGCTGGGGCAGGCCCAGGCGTTCGCACAGGCGCTGGTCGGGGCGCACCAGGTCGGCATCCATCTGCACGAGGCCGCGCCGCTCCCCGATGGCGTGGATGGCGTTGGTGCACAGGTTGAACAAGGCCTGTTCGACCTGCATGGCGTCGGCCAGGATGGCCGGCAGCTGCGGCGGCACGTGCACCAGCAGTTCCACGGCGGGCGGCAGGGTGACGCGCAGCAGCCGGGCCGTGTCGCCCATGACCTCGCGCACCTGCACGGGCTTGAGCTGTGGTGGTTCGTTGCGGCTGAAGGTGAGGATCTGGCGCACGAGGTCGCGGGCGCGACGGCCGGCTTTCTCGATTTCCTGCAGGCTTTCCAGCGCCGCCGGGTTGTCCCCGCAGTCGGCCTTGGCCAGTTCCACGTTGCCGAGGATGGCGCCGACGATGTTGTTGAAATCGTGCGCGATGCCGCCGGCCATGGTGCCCAGGGCCTGCATCTTGTGCGATTCGCGCAGCTGTCCCTCCAGCTCGGTGCGCTGGGCCTCGGCCTTCTTGCGGCTGGTCAGGTCGCGCGCGAACACGGTGGTGGTTTCGCCGCCGCTGTGGTGCTCGAAGGAAACGCTGACCTCGACGGGCAGTTCGCGCCCGCTGGCCGTGCGTGCCGTCATTTCACCGAGCACGGCCTGGGTGGTCAGCGGCGCGAAGGACAGGGCCTGGGCCGCGTCGGGCAGGAAGCGCTCCAGCGGGCTGCCCAGCGCGTCGTGCGGCGGGCACAGGAACATGGCCGCCGCCGTGGGGTTGAAGACGGTGATGCGCTGGTCCTGGTCCAGGCAGATGATGGCGTCCAGCGCCGAGTTGATCACCGACTCCAGCCGGCGCTCGCTCACGAACAGCTGGCGGTTGCGCTGCTGCAGCGCCTGCCGTTCGGCCAGCAGCGGACCCTGGTCGACCACGGCGCACAGGTATTGGGCGACGGGCGGCCCGCTTTGCTGCGGAATGGCGATGCAGGCCACGTGCAGGTCGCCGCGCAGCTGGTGCTGCTCGGTGATCTGGAAGCACACCTCATGGACTTCGCTGCGGCCGACTTCACGGGCGGCTGCGAAGGCTTCGCGCACGCGCTCTGCGTCATCGTGGTGCACGAAGGGGGAGAAGTTCACCAGCAGCCTGTCGTGCTCCGTGGGCTGGAAGGCGCTGTGCGCCATGGCGTTGGCCTGAACCACCATGTCGTGCTCGTCGACCACGAGCAGGGGCAGCGGGATGCTGGCGAACAGGGCCTCGAAGCGCTCGGAGGCGCTTTCGGCCACGGCCTGGCTGTAGTCGAGCACCCGGTTCTGGATCTCCAGCTCGCGCTGGTAGTTGCGCAACTCGGCCACCAGGGCTTGCAGGGGGTCGTCCTCGGCGGGGCCGGGCGGCAGGGACTCGATGGGCAGCAGGCCGGCGCCCGGCGCAAGCAGCGCATGAAGGGGCAGATGCTCGTCGTCGCGAGAAGGGTCGGAAGGGTCAGGACTGCTCATGGCGCGGGTGTGCGCTGATCGGCGCGGCCGAGGCCGCGGGCTTGCCGCCCAGGGAGGCGCCCCGGGAACGCCCGCAGTGTACGCGCGCCGGGCCGGCGGCCACAAGCGCCCGCGGATAGGCGGGCCTGCGGGCTCGGCTTTTCAGGGCCCGCCTCAGTCGCGGTAGGCGTCCACCGGGATGCAGCTGCAGTACAGGTTGCGGTCGCCGTAGACGTTGTCCACGCGGCCCACGGGGCTCCAGTACTTGGCCTGGCGCAGGGCGGCCACCGGGTAGGCGGCGGCCTCGCGGCTGTAGGGATGGGGCCAGTCCGCCTTGAGCAGCGCCTCGGCCGTGTGCGGCGCGTTCTTGAGCGGGTTGTCGTCCTGCGGCAGGCGGCCCTGCTCGATGGCGCGGATCTCCTCGCGGATGGCGATCATGGCGTCGATGAAGCGGTCCAGCTCGTACAGGCTTTCGCTTTCGGTGGGCTCCACCATCAGCGTGTTGGGCACCGGGAAGGACAGCGTGGGCGCGTGGAAGCCGTAGTCGATCAGGCGCTTGGCCACGTCCTCGGCCATCACGCCCGTGCTTTCCTTGAACTGGCGCAGGTCCAGGATGCACTCGTGGGCCACATGGCCATGCTCGCCCGCGTACAGCGTGGGGTAGTGCCCGCGCAGCCGCGCGCTGATGTAGTTGGCGCTGAGGATGGCGGTCTCGGTGGCCCGGGTCAGCCCCTGGGCGCCCATCATGCGGATGTACATCCAGCTGATGGGCAGCACGGCCGCGTTGCCAAGGGGGGCGGCACTGATCGCCCCCGTGCCGCCCGCCAGGCCCGCCGTGGCATGGCCGGGCAGGAAGGGCACGAGGTCATCGACCACGCAGACCGGGCCCACGCCGGGGCCGCCGCCGCCGTGCGGAATGCAGAAGGTCTTGTGCAGGTTCAGGTGGCTGACGTCGCCGCCGAAGCTGCCGGGCGCGGCCAGGCCGACCAGGGCGTTCATGTTGGCGCCGTCCACGTAGACGCGCCCGCCATGGGCATGCACCAGCTCGCACAATTCCTTGACCTGGGTCTCGAACACGCCGTGCGTGCTGGGGTAGGTGATCATGATGCAGGCCAGGTTGGCACTGTGCTGCTCGCACTTGGCCGCCAGATCCGCCATATCGACGTTGCCGTTGGCGTCGCAGGCGGTCACCACCACCTGCATGCCGACCATCTGCGCGCTGGCCGGGTTGGTGCCGTGGGCGCTGCTGGGGATCAGGCAGACATTGCGGTGGGACTGGCCCCGGCTGGCATGCCAGCCCTTGATGGCCAGCAGGCCCGCGTACTCGCCCTGGCTGCCGGCGTTGGGCTGCAGGCTGATGCCTGCGTAGCCCGTGGCCTGGCACAGCCAGTCGCGCAGCTGGCGGTCCAGCTCGGCATAGCCCTGCTGCTGGTCGGCGGGTGCGAACGGGTGCACCTGGGCGAATTCGGGCCAGGTGATGGGGATCATCTCGCTGGTCGCATTGAGCTTCATGGTGCATGAGCCCAGCGGGATCATGCTGCGGTCCAGGGCCAGGTCCTTGTCGGACAGCTGGCGGATGTAGCGCAGCATGGCGGTCTCGCTGCGGTGGGTGTTGAACACCGGATGCGTGAGGAAGGCGCTGGTGCGGCGCAGGCCATCGGGAATCAGCGGCTCCACGCCTTTCTCGAAGGCCGAGAAGCCGGGCAGGGCCTGCCCATCCTTGGCGAAGATCTTCCACAGCAGCTCGACATCGGCGCGCGTGGTGGTCTCGTCCAGCGAGATGCACAGGTACTCGTCGAAGTACACGCGCAGATTGGCGCCCAGCGAGCGGGCGCGCGCGGCGATGGCCTGGGTGGCCGCGCCGGTGTGCAGGCTCAGCGTATCGAAGCTGGGCACTTCGCGCAGGGGCGCGCCCAGCTCGGCCAGGCCGCGCGCCAGGATGGCGGTGTACGAGGCCACGCGGCGGGCGATGCGCTCCAGGCCTTCGGGGCCGTGGTAGACGGCGTACATGCTGGCCACGACGGCGGGCAGCACCTGGGCCGTGCAGATGTTGGAGGTGGCCTTCTCGCGGCGGATGTGCTGCTCGCGGGTCTGCAGGGCCAGGCGGTAGGCGGGCTTGCCGTGGACATCGACGCTCACGCCGACCAGGCGGCCGGGCAGGGAGCGCTTGAATTCGTCGCGGCAGGCCATGAAGGCGGCGTGCGGGCCGCCCGCGCCCATGGGCATGCCGAAGCGCTGGGTGGAGCCCACCACGATGTCGGCACCCCATTCGCCGGGTGGCGTGATCAGTGTCAGGGCCAGCAGGTCGGCGGCCACGATGAAGGCGGCCTGCTTTGCATGGGCCTTGTCCACGTCGGCGCGCAGATCGCCCGCACTGCCGGGAAGGCGGCCGCTGGTGGCCGGGTACTGGGCCAGCACGGCGAAGTAGTCGCCATCCATCAGCCGTCTCCATTCCTCCAGCGAGTCGGCCAGCACCACGTCGATGCCCAGCGGCGCGGCGCGGGTCCGGATGACCTCGATGGTCTGGGGGTGGGCATCGCCCGCGACCACGAAGCGGTTGCTTTTGCTCTTGACCGAACGCCTGGCCAGCGTCATGGCCTCGGCGGCGGCCGTGGCCTCGTCCAGCATGGAGGCGTTGGCGATGGGCATGGCCGTCAGGTCGCAGACCATGGTCTGGAAGTTCACCAGGGCCTCCATGCGGCCCTGCGAGATCTCGGCCTGATAGGGCGTGTAGGCCGTGTACCAGGCGGGGTTTTCCAGGATGTTGCGCAGGATCACGCCCGGCGTGTGCGTGCCGTGGTAGCCCTGGCCGATGAAGCTTTTGAGCAGCTGGTTGCGGCCCGCGAGCGCCTTCAGCTCCGCCAGCGCCTGGGCTTCGGTGGCGGCAGGTGGCAGCGCCATGGGCTGGTGGCGCCGGATGGCAGGCGGCACGATGGCGTCGATCAGCGCGTCGCGCGAGGCGGCGCCAATGGCGCCGAGCATGCGGGCCTCGTCTTCGGGGGCGATGCCGATATGGCGGGCCACGAACTCCGTGGCGTTTTCGAGGGCTGCGAGGGGCTGGGTGGAAGACATCAGCATGGAGGGACCTGTCTCAAAAGCTGAGGGTGGGACGGCACGCCGCCCCGCAAGAAAAAACGGACACCCGCGGTGTCCGTGGCGCCATCAGGCGTTCTGCGCGAAGGCGGTATAGGCCGCTTCGTCGAGCAGGCCGGCCAGCTGGCCCGCGTCGCTGAGCCTGACCTTGAAGAACCAGCCCGCGCCCAGCGGATCGCTGTTGGCCAGGGAGGGATCGTCGCGCAGGGCTTCGTTGACCTCGACGATCTCGCCGCTGACGGGCATGTAGACGTCGGCGGCGGCCTTGACGGACTCGACCACGCCGGCCACGTCGCCCTGGTTGAAGCTGGCGCCCACGGCGGGCAGGTCGACGAAGACCACGTCGCCCAGCGCGTCCTGCGCGTGGACGGTGATGCCGACGATGGCCGCGTCAGGGTCGGCGGCGTTGATCCATTCGTGGTCCTTGGAATACTGGATGCTCATGGCTTGCTCCGGATGAAAGCTGAAAAAAACCTGTGAAAGGCGGTTTGAGAAAGGTCAGTGCGCACTGTAGCGGCATGCGGCGGCGGAAAAACGAATCTGCCCGTCCTGGCCTGCCGATCCGGCGCCCCGGCCGTCCTCAGCCGCGGTGGTAGCGGGGGGCGACGAAGGGCGTGGCCTGCACCTGCATGGGCACGGCCTTGCCGCGCACCAGGGCCTGCAGCGTGGTGCCGATGGCGGCGCTGGCCGGCTCCACATAGGCCAGGGCGATGGGCCGGTTCAGCGTGGGCGACAGCAGGCCGCTGGTGACCGTGCCGACCTTGCGGCCGCCGGCATCCTGCAGCTCGGTGCCCTCGCGCACGGGCACGCGCTCCAGCGCCACCAGGCCCACGCGCCTGCGCTGGAGCCGCTCGGGCGACTGCAGCTGGGGCAGCACGGTGGCGGCGCCGGGAAAGCCGCCTTCGCGCTCGCCGCCGATGCGGCGCACCTTCTGCACGGCCCAGTTCAGCGCGGCTTCGGCGGGGGTGGTCGTCGTGTCCAGGTCGTTGCCGTACAGGCACAGGCCGGCTTCCAGGCGCAGCGAATTGCGCGCGCCCAGGCCCACGGGCCGGACCTCGGGCTGGGCCAGCAACGCGCGGGCCAGTGCCTCGGCGGCCTCGGCCGGCACGGAAATCTCGAAGCCGTCCTCGCCGGTGTAGCCGCTCCTCGTGATGTACAGCTCGGCGCCATTCCAGTCGAAATAGCCGCCCGTCATGAAGACCAGGCCGGCCGTGTCGGGCAGCAGGCGCGCCATGGCGAGGGCGGCCTGCGGGCCCTGCAAGGCCAGCAGGCCGCGGTCGAACTGCGGCACGATCTCGCAGCGCTGGCCGATGCGCGCCTGGATGTGGGTCAGGTCCGCGTTCTTGCAGGCGCCGTTGACGATGAGGAACAGATCGTCCTCGCGGCGCACGAACATCAGGTCGTCGAGGATGCCGCCCGCATCATCGAGCAGCAGGCCGTAGCGCTGGCGGTGCTCGCCCAGGCCCAGCACGTCCATGGGCAGCAGCGACTCCAGCGCCGCATCGGCGCCCGCGCCGCGCAGGCTGATCTGGCCCATGTGCGAGACATCGAACAGGCCGGCGGCCTCGCGCGTGTGCAGGTGCTCGGCCATCAGGCCCTGGGGATACTGCACGGGCATGGCGTAGCCGGCGAAGGGCACCATGCGCGCGCCCAGCTCCTGGTGCAGGGCGAACAGGGGGGTCTTGAGCAGGTCGGGGGTGGGGGTGGCAGCGGTCAAGGAGCGTCTCTCTTCGGGCAAGTGGCAAGGCCATACGCCATCCCGGCCATGCGGGATGTCCTGCCCTGCTGTCCGCTTTACCTGAGAGATTCACCCGCACCTTCCGGGCGTGGGGCTTGCTCCTTCGGTGGATGGGCACGCCGCCGTGCGCTGCATCTCTCTCCAGCAAGGAACGCCTGCGGCCGTGGCGGCAGGCGGTGCCAGTCCTTTTGCCTGAGCGTTCGGGGCGAACCCTGCGCCTTCGGCGGCGCCGCTGCCTGCGACCATGGCGGCCGGGCGGGCACTCTCTCCTGACCGGCGGATTCTAGCCCTGGCGCAAGCGCTTGCCACCACGGGATTGACACGAGGGGCCTGGCCTTCCCTGTGTCGCCGTATTTGCAAATTTCATAACTGTCTAAAAAATCCCATACATTGGCGTGCATCGATATATGCATCCCCTGCGCGGGAAGGAACGAGAGCAATGCAGCAGACGCTGGGAGACACGCTGGCCTGGCCGGCCCGCTACCTGTCCAACAAGGAGGCCCTGGTGGCCTGGGAGGGCGGCCAGCGGCGCGCCTGGACCTATGCGCAACTGGATGCCGAGGTCAACCGCCATGCCCATGGCCTGGCCGATCTGGGCATAGGCCATGGCGACGTGGTCGCGGCCTTCCTCTACAACACGCCGGCCTTCGTCTTCACCATGCTGGCCGCAGCACGCCTGGGGGCCGTCTTCAACCCCGTCAACTACCGGCTGGCGCCGCAGGAGCTGGCCTTCATCCTCCAGGACGGCGGCGCCCGCGCCCTGGTCTTCGAGGCCGAGGGCAGCGAGACCGTCGCCCGTGCCCAGGCCCTGCTCAAGGCCGACGGCGGCGGCAGCCCCGCGCACTGGATCTTTGCCGACGATGCGCAGACCGATGCCCTGCCCATCTGGGCCACGCAGCGCCTGTCCGCCCTGGCCAGTGGCCGCAGCAGCGCGCCGCCCCAAGCCCATGTGCGCGAAAGCGATCCTTGCATCCTCATGTACACCAGCGGCACCACGGGCCGGCCCAAGGGCGTGCTGCACACCCACCGCAGCAAGCTGGCGCACAACGCCCTCATGCACCAGACCATGCAGTTCACGCGCGACGACGTGGGCCTGGCCATGGCGCCGCTGAACCACACGGCCGAGCTGCACACCAGCTTCCTGCCGCGCCTGCAGGCCGGCGCCACCCAGGTGCTGCTGCGCCGCTTCGACGCGGCCGAGGCCTGGCGCCTGATCCGCGAGGAGCGCGTGACCTTCTTCTTCGCGGCGCCCACCATGATCACCATGCTGCTGGCCGACCCCGTCGCCTCGCCGGCCCAGGCGCCGGCGCTGCGCCTGGTGGAGTACGGTGGCGCATCCATGGCTCCGCACCTGATCCGCGAATGGACGCGCAAGGTCGGCAGCGACCTGGTCCAGGTCTACGGCACCACCGAGATGGGTCCCTGCATGTCCGTCCTGCTGCCGCGCGAGCAGCTCTCGCACGCGGGCTCGGCCGGGCTGCCCTCCATGGGCCATGACCTCATCGTGGCGCGTGTGCGCGAGGACAACGCGCCCACCGACCCGGCCGAGGCCTGCCTGCCCGGCGAAGTCGGCGAGATCCTGGTGCGCGGCCCCTGCATGATGGCCGGCTACCTCAACCGACCCGATGCCAACGCGCGCGCCCTGGCCCACGGCTGGTACCACACGGGCGATCTGGGGCACATCGACGACGACGGCTATCTCTGGATCCGCGACCGCATCGACTACATGATCAACTCCGGCGCCGAGAACGTCTATCCGCGCGAGGTGGAGGACGCCCTGGTCGAGCATGCCGACGTGCTGGAGGTGGCCGTCATCGGCGAGGCCGACGAACGCTGGGGACAGATCGTCGCGGCCCACGTCGTCGCCAGGCCCGGCGCCGCGCCCACGGCCGAGGCGCTGGACGCCTTCCTGGTCCACGGCGACCGGCTGGCCGCCTACAAGCGCCCGCGCCGCTACCACTTCCGTGAATCGCTGCCCAAGACGGCCAGCGGCAAGATACAAAAGCAGCTGCTCAGGGCCTAGTTCGCGGGCGGCGTTGCGGCCGGGGCGGCAGGCCAGGGGGCGTCATCGGCCATGGCGCCGGCCTCCGCTGGCGCGATGGCGCAGCGCAGCGCCTCGGACAGGAACTGCGCCGTGGCCCGCACCCGCGCGGTGCGCTGCAGGTCGGGGTGCATCACCTGCCAGACCTCGTAGTCGTTGGTGCGCGTGCGCTGCGGCCACACGCGCACCAGGCCCTCGCGCTCGCCCATCCATACCGGCATCTCGCCCAGGCCGATGCCGGCGGCCACCGCCTTGCGCACCATCAGGCTGGAGCCGGCCGCCAGCGCGATGCGCGCATGCCGCGCGGCAATGCCCGCCATGGCGGGGACCGGGTTTTTCTCCAGATACGGCGCATAGACCACCAGGCGATGGTCGCGCAGTTCGTCCTCGGGCTCGGGCAGGCCGAAGCGGTCCAGGTAGGCGGCGCTGGCGAACAGGCCCACGGGCCATGCCACCACGCGGCGCACCACCAGCTCGGGCGCTTCGGGACGCACATTGCGAAAGGCAATATCCGCCTGCCGCCGGCCCAGGCTCAGCAACTGGGTGGAGACCTCCAGATCCACGCGGATCTGCGGCCAGCGCTGCTGCAGCCGCCCGATGGCGGGCATCAGCAGGTCGACGGCGATCGAGTCCGTGCTGGTCACACGCACCAGGCCGGCAGGGCTGTCGTCCTGGCCTTCGACCTTGGCGCGCAGATCCAGCGCGGCAGCCTCCATGCGCCGCGCCGCCGCCAGCGCCGCCTCGCCCGCCGCCGTCAGCAGGTAGCCATCCTTGGCACGCAGGAACAGCCGGGCCCCCAGGCCCGCCTCCAGCGCATTCAGGCGCCGGCCCACGGTGGCCTGGTCGATGCCCAGGCTGCGTGCGGCCGCGCGCAGCGAAGGTGCCCGGGTCAGGGCCAGGAAAATGCGGGTGTCGTCCCAGTCCATAGGATGTCGGCCGGCATGTCGGCTGATGCACAAATGCAGCACTGTAGAGCGAAATCGCTGCGGTTTGTGGCGCCTGCGCCGCCGTAAGCTTCGCAGCCTTGGACACAACAGGAGAAATCCATCATGCAAGCCATCGTCTTCGACGACTTCGGCGGCCCCGAGGTGCTCGTGGCCCGCGAGACCGACTGCCCCCACATCCGCCCCCATGACCTGCTGGTGCGCAATGCCGCCATCGGCGTCAACCGCGCCGATGTGCTGCACCGCAAGGGCGCCTATGGCCGCGCGCATTTCGGCGACTCGGACATCATGGGGCTGGAGATTGCCGGCACCGTGGAGGCGGTGGGCGCGCAGGTGCAGGGCTTTGCCGTGGGCGACCGGGTGATGGGCATCGTGGGCGGCGGCGCCTACGCCGAGCTGTCGCGCATCGACTACCGCATGGCCATGCATGTCCCGGACAGCCTGTCGCTGACCGATGCCGGCGCCGTGCCCGAGGTATTCGTGACCGCGCACGAGGCGCTGTTCCACCTGGCCGGCCTGCAGGCCGGGGAATCCGTGCTCATCCACGCGGCGGCCGGCGGCGTCGGATCGGCGGCGGTGCAACTGGCGCATGCCGCCGGTGCGCGCGTATTCGCCACGGCCAGCGCCGAAAAGCGCGATGCCGTGCGCGGCCTGGGCGCCGACGAATTCATCGACTACCGCAGCGAGGACTTCCAGTCCGTGGCCGCCGCAAAGACCGGCGGCAAGGGCGTGGACGTGGTCATCGATTTCATTGGCGCCCCCTATCTGGAGCGCAACCTGCGCTCGCTGGGCGTGGGCGGGCGCATGGTCTGCGTGGGCCTGCTGGGCGGCGCCCAGGCAACGGCCATGCCCATGGACGCGCTGCTGTACAAGCACCTGAAAATCTTCGGCACGGTCATGAAGTCGCGCCCGCCCGAAGTCAAGCAGGCCATGGTCCGGCGCTTTGCCCAGCGCTGGCTGCCCGCCCTGGCCGGCGGAGCCATCCGTGCCGTCATCGACAGCACCTACCCGCTGGAGCAGGCGGCCCAGGCCCACCAGCGCATGGAATCCGGGCACAGCGTGGGCAAGCTGCTTTTGCTGCCGCAGCAGCGGGCGGCGTAAAGGGGAAGGGCCGCTTGCGGCCGGGCGCATTCCTTCGGTCCTGCGGGGCGGTAATGCAAAATCGCGCCCATGAGCAACTTCTTCGAGAGTCCATTCAAAGGCAGGCTGCTGAGCGAACAGGTCACGAATCCCAACATCGAAGTGGGACGATTCAGTTACTACTCGGGCTATTACCACGGACACAGCTTCGACGACTGCGCACGCTACCTCCTGCCCGACCGGCACGATGTGGACAGGCTGGTCATCGGCAGCTTCTGTTCCATAGGGTCGGGGGCATGCTTCATCATGGCGGGGAACCAGGGGCACCGCTCGGACTGGGCATCTTCCTACCCGTTCTTTTATATGCAGCAGGAGCCTGCCTTCGCCGCCGCGCGCGATGCCTTCATTCCGGCCGGCAATACCGTGATCGGCAGTGACGTGTGGATTGGAGCCGAAGCGATGATCCTGCCAGGTATTTCCGTCGGGCATGGCGCTGTCATCGGCAGCAGGGCCGTGGTCACCCGGGACGTGGCGCCATACGCCATCGTGGCGGGAAACCCGGCAAAGGAGATTCGAACGCGATTCCCGGTCGAGCAAGTGCAGATGCTGCTTGAAATGCAGTGGTGGGACTGGCCATTGGCCGAAATTGAAGCCGCCATGCCCTTGCTTTGCTCGGGGGACATCCAGGGGCTTTATCACCACTGGCAGTCACGGCGGTGACTGCCGGATCAGCATCCCATGGTCGCGCAGCACATGGTGCGCAAGTGCCGCGCGGCCTTGGCCCGGGGATGCGGCGTGGCACGGGACAGGAGCGGGACATCCGATCAGCGGCGCGGCATTGCGGTGGCCGATGCGGCGGCGCGCTTCCTCGCGCCGAAGGACAACTCAGCGCACCCTGCCCCCGGGAATGAGGTATGAGTTGACGTACATCGCAGTGTTGGTCAACGACTGACGCATGTCCGGCTTTGAAATTCCGTGCCTTCGGGCAAATTGTTCGGCTGCCGAGGTGTCAAAACGAGTTGTCTGGATGAAATCCAGGGCTTCGGCGCTTGTATTCAAGAACCTCGCAACGGCAGGAATGCTCAGCAGCCATTTCAGCCATCGGAGTGGAATATGGTGCCTGGGCGCCTTCACTCCAAGAGGCTTTGCCACCTGTGCCAGGAGTTCTCGCAGATCGGGGCTCTCGGCATCCAGCGCCAGAAGCTCCTGGCCCACCATCGAGGAATCAAAGGCGCACATCGCCACCAGTTCAGCCAGATGATCCACGGTGACCAGCGGCAACCAGTGCTCGGGGGTGCCGGGCGCTGCCGCCAGCTTTCCCTTCGCCAGATTGCGTATCAGCTCCACCAGTGGCTGGTTTTCCAATATATGTCCCGTGCGGCTATGGCCGCACACCGTGGCGGGGTGTACGACGGTCATTTTTCCACCCTTGGCATTCATGACCTGCAGGGCCACGAAATGCGCCTCCATCTTGCTCGCCTCGTAAGCGCCGGCTCGGCGATAGACGGCAGGCCAGTCCGTGCTTTCCGGATGGCCAGGATCAATGCCGATGCGTTGCATGTGTTCATTGTTTTTCAGCATGTAGCCACCAATCATCACCAGCCGGCTATCTTGCTCGGCGGCCATCAGCGCCACGCGCCTTGCACCTTCCACATTCACTGCGCGTGAATGCTCCATCGAAAGGCCCCAGGCGAAGTGGGCGCCCAGGTGGAACACCACCTCGGCCTTGCGCACAGCTTCTCTGTCTGCAGGGTCCAGGCCCAGGTTTTCCTGCGCCAGATCACCGGCTACGGCAAAGACATGGGCTGCAATGCCTCCCAGGCTGGCGACTTGCTCCCGCAGTTCAGCGAGTCGCTCGGGGCGGCGCATCAGCACCCGGATGGTGTGGCCTTTTGCGCTCAGATGCGACAGCAAATGCTGGCCGATGAAGCCGGACCCCCCCGTGACAAAGCATTCCACACCCATTTTCCTGCTCCTTGGCATGACGAAAAACCAAGTGTAGACTGTCGACCCAACTCTACAGTCAAGCGCTTTTTTCATGAAAATCGGCGAACTCGAGGTCCGCAGCGGCGCCAGCCGCCATACTTTGCGCTACTACGAGAAGATCGGCCTGATATCGCCGTTGCGGCGAGCAAACAATTACCGCGTTTACACAGCGCAAACCCTGCAGGACCTGCAATTCATCCAGCGTGCCCAGAGCATGGGTTTTTCTCTGGGGGAAATCGGCGAAATCCTGGATGCGCAGAGAAACCAGTCCATCGATTGTGCTCGCGGTGCCAGGCTGATTGAAAAGAAAATGGCAGAAATCCAAGAGAAAATCACGGACCTTGAAAGCATTCATCGTTATTTGGACGAGGAGCGTGCAAAACTCGAAGCCAGCGCAGCCAGGCAGCTTGCGCTTGGGCAGCTGCGCCAGGCCTGAGCATGCGGCCCATGGGATGGTGCAGCGCGCGCCCGGCATGGTCGGGGACGGGCCCTGGGGCAGGGCATTCGGCCGGCGGCGGGCGAAGGCGGCGGCCGCCGGCCGCGCCGCGCGGCAGGCGAAGCTTGCGCCATTTGGCAGGGTCTTTGCGCTCTGGGCAAAGACCGGCCGCGTTGCACCGGTTTGGAGTCCGTCAATTGGATTAACGCTTACATCGGCCTGTATGCTCGCCTGCTAGCTTTGCGTACAGTTCTCACTTCGGCCGGTCTGCGCGGTTCTTCTGTCTATGGCGCTTGCGACAATCCCTTGCTTCCTACCACCCCATTCGGCGGTTGCAGCGCTGATGGCCGAACTCGATTGGGCCTCCACCTGCCTGGGGCCCATGGAGCAGTGGCCCGCCCATCTGTGCACCGCCGTCGGCATGGTGCTGTGCTCTCCCAAGCCGATGACGCTGCTGTGGGGCGATGAGGGCATCATGATCTACAACGATGCCTATGCCGTCGTCGCGGGCGGGCGCCATCCTGCCTGCCTGGGCCAGCCGCTGCGCAGTGCCTGGCCCGAGGTGGCGGAGTTCAACGACCGGCTGATGAAGACGGTGATGGCGGGCCAGCCGCAGTCCTACGTGGACCATGCCTTCACCTTTTTGCGCAACGGCAGGCCCGAGGAGGCCTGGCTGACGCTCGACTATTCGCCCGTGCCCGGTCCCCAGGGCCGTCCGGAGGCGGTGCTGGCGGTGGTGACGGAGACCACCTCCAAGATCCTGGCGGAGCGCAGCCTGATGCAGGCCAACGAGTCGCTGGAGGCCAGGGTGCGCGAGCGCACGCAGGAGCTGCAGCGCATGGAGGGCGCATTGCGCCAGTCCCAGAAGATGGAGGCCATCGGCCAGTTGACGGGTGGCATCGCGCATGACTTCAACAACCTGCTGCAGGTCATGTTCGGCCACCTGGATCTGGTGGCGGCGCGGCAGCGGGCGGGCAAGGCCGATGAAGCCCTGATCACCCGCTCCATGGCCAGCATCCGCGCTGCGGTGTCCAAGGCTTCGCGGCTGACGCAGCAGCTGCTGGCGTTCGCGCGCAGGCAAAAGCTGGACAACCGGGCTCTCAATCTCAACACCCTGATCGAGGGCCTGGCCGAGATGGCGCGCCAGACCCTGGGCGAGTCCATCGATGTGCGCCTGGCGCTGGCGCCGGACCTGGCCAATTGCCAGCTCGATGCCAACCAGTTCGAGGTGGCGCTGCTCAACGTGCTGGTGAATGCGCGCGATGCCATGCCTTCAGGCGGCTCCATCGCCATCACGACGGACAACGTCGAGGTGCGTGCGGACGAGCCGGGCATGCCTTCGGGGCTCGCGCCGGGACACTATGTGCGCCTGGCCGTGCAGGACAGCGGCAGCGGCATTCCGGCGGAGATCCTGGGCCGGGTGATGGACCCGTTCTTCACCACCAAGGAAGAGGGCAAGGGCACGGGGCTGGGGCTGTCCATGGTGTACGGCTTCACGCGGCAGTCGGGCGGCGTGGTGGACATCCGTTCGCGGCACGGCGGCGATGCACCGGGGACCACGGTCTGCATGTTCTTTCCACGCTGCCGCGACGATGCCGAGGACGTGCCGCCGCATGCCGACCAGGCAGTGCGCGGCGGCAGCGAGACGGTGCTGGTGGTCGATGACCGGGAGGAAATCCTGGCGCTGGCCCGGCAGGCCCTCGAAGACCTGGGCTATACCGTGTTCACCGCCAGCAACGGCCCCGCGGCGCTGGAGCTGGTGCGCCAGGGCGTGGGGCGCTGGAGCCCGGACCTGCTGCTGTCCGATGTGGTCATGCCGGGCGGCATGGACGGGGTGTCGCTCGCCCGGGCGCTGCAGCAGCGGTTGCCGTGCCTGCGGGTGCTGCTGGCCACCGGCTATGCGCAGTCGCTGCATGGACAGCACACCGGCGCGGCCGTGCCGTTCGATGTCATTGCCAAGCCCTACAGCCTGCAGGCGCTGGGCCAGCGGGTGCGCATGGTCCTGGATGCCGCGCCTGCGCCGGCCGCCTGACTGCCGGCCAGCCTGTCCCTGCTCCCGCCCGGGCCCCGGCCCGCGGCCGTCAGGCGTATTCCAGGTTGCCGTGCTTGCCGGCCACCAGCCTGCCGGCGGACAGCGACATCATCAGCAGCGCAATCGCCTCATGCATGATCACCGTGTGGGTGTTGCCCGTGGCGACCATGCTGGCGCGCAGCGCCTCGCGCACCTGCGGGGAGCCGGTGACGTCGATGATGATGTCCACCGCCGGGTCCATCAGGTCCATGAACCGGTCGGTGACGGGCACCCCGTGTTCGCGCGCCAGCGCGATGCCGGGCAGGCCGAGGTCCAGGTCCGCCACGCCGCGTACCTGCACGAAGGGCGCGTCCAGCAGTTGACGCAGCAGCGGCGTGCCGGTCTCTCCGGCACCGATCACCACAATCTGGAATGTTTGCATGGGATATGTCCTTTTCCTTGGTCAGAGCATGGTCCCATCATAGGAAGGCGGCGCGGCCTGGCACCGTCTCGGCGGGTGGCTGCAAGCGCTTGTTTGACCCAGGTCAAACGCCGTGGCGGCGCACCGCGCGGCTCACTTGCCTGACAGCTTCCTCACGGCGGCCTCGGTCTGCAGCACATGCTCCTGCGGGTCCTGTCCGATGTGCACGAAGCGCACCTTCCCATCCTGTCCGATCACGTAGGAGATGCGGTCGGCGCGCTGGGGATTGGCCGCGGCCGATGCATCGTAGGCGCGGATGGTGCTGGCCTGCGGATCGGAGGCGACGGCGAACTGGCCGCGGCAGGCTTCGGTGGAAAAGCGCTGCAAGGTGGCGATGTCGTCATGCGACATGCCCACCACCGTGGCGCCCAGTGCCTTGAAGCGGGGCGTGGCCTCGGCGAAGGCGTGGGCCTCCAGCGTGCAGCCCTGGGTGAAGGCCTTGGGGAAGAAGTACAGCACCACCGGCCCTTTGCGGAGCGCGGCCGCCATGTCGAATTCGAAGGCCTTGCCGGCCACGGCGGCGGGCGTGGTGAAGGCGGGGGCGGTATCGCCCACCTTGAGCGCGGCATGGGCCAGCGGCGCCAGCAGGGGCGAGATCAGGGCTGCGGCCAGCCAGGGCGCCATGGCGCGGGCGCGGCGTGAAATATCGGGCATCGGTCGGACCTCCGTGAACGCAATGCCCGATTGTGACCAATCGCGGCCGTGCCTGCAGTTGCGTGCCGCCCGTCCAATGCGACAGGCCGCCCCGCTGCGGGTAAGCGGGGCGGCCTGTGACGGATTCCTGGCCGGATCACGCATCCTGGCGCGGACGGTAGTCTGCGGGGCTGGGCGAATGGTGTTGCTGCGCCGGTAAGCGTGCTTCCATGCAGACAAGTGTGCGCCTGGAACCGCAGAAAATGCTTCTCTTTTTCTGCGGGATGGCTGTTGCTGCAGAAAATTTTTCTGCAGCCGCCGTTTTGCAGTAGATTGCAGGCCATGGATACGCTCGACAGAAAGATTCTTTCCGCCCTGCAGGCCGATGCGCGCGCCAGCCTGCAGGAGATCGGCGCGGCCGTGGGCCTGAGCGCCTCGCCCTGCTGGGCGCGCATCAAGAAGCTGGAGGAGGCCGGCGTGATCGAGGGTTACACCGTGCGCCTGAATCCGCTGGCGCTGGGCCTGGGCGATACGGTGCTGGTGCAGGTCACGCTGGACAGCCACTCGGACAACACGCTGGAGAAGTTCGGCGAGGTGCTGGCCACCATTCCCGAGGTAGTGGAGGCGCATCTGGTTTCGGGCGAGTACGATTATCTGCTGCGTATCGTTGTCAAGGACACGCGCGATTACGAGCGCCTGCTGCGCGAGAAGCTCTACAAGATCAAGGGCATACGTCATAGCCAGTCCAGCTTTGTGCTGCGCACGCTGAAGAAGGCCGACCTGCCCCTGGGAGTGTGAAGCAGCATCGCTCTAAGCGGTGCCAGGTGTGGCTGAAGTCATTCAGGTTTCAACTCTCATCGAGACCTGGATGCAGACCGGATCGCTGGCCGCGTTGGCCCATCTGGGGGGCTGCGCGGCGGATGTGATGGAGGAACGGATGAAGCTGATTCGGTGCCTGGGCACCGCGTCAACTGTCTCAACGCATGGCACGGCGCAGGCCGGCGCTGCTCCAGTCCACGGCAATGCTCAGCAAAAGCATGGCCATGATCACGGTGCTGGCCTGGGCATAGTGGAACAGCGAAAGCTCG
>JBHIXF010000072.1:0-28639 GCA_041984925.1 Comamonas sp. | reverse complement strand
CTTCTATGCTTACTTTCTTGCCGCGCGGCAAGAAAGTAAGTCGCCTGCCGGGGCGAGTCCCGGCCTCTGGCGACAGAGGCGGGACAAGCTCAAAAACCGCCAGCAGGCAGAAACAGAAAAACATCAAGCCAACGCCTCCGCAGGCCCAAAGAACTCATACCGCACCTGCCCCTGCGGCACCCCCAGCACCCGCAACGACTCCTTCACCGACCGCATGAACGGCCGAGGCCCGAGGAAGTACACGTCGGCATCGGCCGACGGCAGCCAGCGGCCCAACTGCTCGGTGGTCAGCAGCCCCTGCGCATCCACCGCATCGCCCTCCTGCACGCGGTCATAGCAGTAGTAGCGCGTCAGCTGCGGATGCGAAGCGGCCAACGCATCCACATGCTCGCGGAACGCATGCACCCCGCGCTCGCGCGCGCAGTGGATGAAGACCACGGGCCGCTTGCCGGACAGGGCCGCATCCAGCATGGGCAGGGTGGGCGTGATGCCCACGCCGCCGCTGATCAGCACCAGCGGACGCTCGCCGGGCTGCAGCGTGAAATGGCCCGCGGGCGGGAACAGCCCCAGCGTGTCGCCGACCCGGACCTGGTCGTGCAGGAAGTTGGACACCTTGCCACCGGCCTCGCGCTTGACGCTGATGCGCAGGCTGCGGCCGTCGGCCGGGGCGGACAGCGAGTAGTTGCGCCGCTGCTCCTGGCCGTCCACCATCAGGCGCAGGCCGATGTACTGGCCGGGCTGGTGGGCCATGACGGGGCCGCCGTCGGCCGGCACCAGGTAGAACGAGGTGATCTCGGCGCTTTCCGCCACCTTGTCCTCCACCACGAAGGCGCGCTCGCCGCGCCAGCCACCCTCGGCAGCAGCCGTGCGCTCGTAGGCCTGGCGTTCGGCGGCGATCAGAATGTCGGCCAGTTGCTGGTAGGCGGCGCCCCAGGCAGCTATGACCTCGTCGGTGGCGATCTCGGCGCCCAGCACTTCGCGGATGGCGCGCAGCAGGCAGGTGCCGACGATGGGGTAGTGCTCGGGCTGCACCTGCAGCGCAACGTGCTTGTTGATGATCTGCGCGGGCAGATCGCCCAGGGCTTCAAGCCGGTCGATGTGCTTGGCATACATCAGCACGCTATAGGCCAGGGCGCGCGGCTGGGCACCGCTTTGCTGGTGGGCCATGTTGAACAGGGCGCGCACCTCGGGATGCTCGCCCAGCAGGGTCTGGTAGAAGTGGGTGATCAGCGCTTCGCCGCCGGTTTCGAGCAGCGGGACGGTGGATTGGACGATGGCGCGTTGTCGTTCGGTCAGCACGGAAAACTCCTTGGGTACGGAAAGGGACATGCGCGGTGCGGTGCCGGGCATGGCCTGGAACTGCAAGCGCCGTGCCAGCAGCCAGGCCCTTTCCGAACAAGGGCTTGCCGTTTCATGCGTCAATATGACATCCATCAAAACATGTCTTTTTGACTCAGAATGCAGTCTTTATGACGACATCCATCGCCCTGCATGCCCTGACGCCCCTGGTGGCCGACCTGGCCCGGGACCTGCCCGAGCGCGAGCGCTTTCGCCGCCTGCTGGCCGCCCTGCGCGCCGTGCTGCCGGCCGATGCCGCCGCCCTGCTGCGCCTGGAGGGCGAATGGCTGAAGCCCGTGGCCATCGACGGCCTGGTACCCGATGCGCTGGGGCGGCGCTTTCGCATTGCCGAGCACCCGCGCTTCGCCCACCTGCTGGCCGCTGGCCAGGCCACGCGCTTCGCCCCCGACAGCCCGCTGCCCGACCCCTATGACGGCCTCATCGCCCAGGGCCATGGCCCCCTGGAAGTCCACGACTGCATGGGCTGCGTGCTGCTGGCCGGCGGCCTGCCCTGGGGCCTGCTGACGCTGGATGCACTGGACACGGGGCGCTTCGCCGACCCGGCCGCGCTGGCGGCGCTGCAGGCCTTCAGCAACCTCGCGGCCGCCACCGTCACCACGGCCGAGCGGCTGCGCCAGCTGGCGCGCAGCGCACGCGCCCTGCCGGCGCACGGGGCGCCATCCGGGGGGGAGCCATCGCGTCCGCTGATCGGCCAGAGCCCGGCCATGCGCGCGCTGCAAAGGGACATCGCCCTGGTCGCGGCCAGCGACCTGAGCGTGCTGATCACGGGCGAGACCGGCACGGGCAAGGAGCTGGTGGCCCAGGCCGTGCATGCGCAATCGGCGCGCGCGGGCCGGCCGCTGGTCAGCATCAATTGCGCGGCCCTGCCCGACAATCTGGTGGAAAGCGAGCTGTTCGGCCATGTGCGCGGCGCCTTCACCGGCGCGCTGTCCGAGCGCAGCGGCAAGTTCGAGCAGGCGCACCAGGGCACGCTGTTCCTGGACGAGGTGGGTGAACTCTCCCTGGCCGTGCAGGCCAAGCTGCTGCGCGTGCTGCAAAGCGGCCAGCTGCAGCGCCTGGGCTCGGACCGCGAGCACCATGTGGACGTGCGCGTGATCGCCGCCACCAACCGCGACCTGGCGGCCGAGGTGGCGGCCGGCCGCATGCGCGCCGACTTCTTTCACCGCTTGAGCGTCTACCCGCTGCACGTGCCCGCGCTGCGCGAGCGCGACAGCGATGTGCTGATGCTGGCCGGCTTCTTCCTCGAGGAAAACCGCTCGCGCCTGGGCCTGGGCGGCCTGCGCCTGCATCCGGCCGCGCAATCGGCCCTGCTGGCGCAGGACTGGCCCGGCAATGTGCGGGAGCTGGAGCATCGGGTCAGCCGCGGCGTGCTGCGCGCCCTGAGCCGCACGCCCGCCCCCGCAAGCGGCCGGACCCGCATCGTCACACTGGCATCCGCCGACCTCCGGGATGAACCCCGGGCCTCGGAGGCGGCGGCCCGGTCTGCCGCAACATCTGCGCAGGCGCTGCCCCCCAGCCCCCAGGGCCTGCGCGAAGCCGTGGAAAGCTACGAGCGCGGCCTGATCGAGGCCAGCCTGCAGCGTCACAACGGCAGCTGGGCCGCCGCCGCGCGCGAGTTGCAGATGGACCGCGCCAACCTGCAGCGGCTGGCGCGGAGGCTGGGCCTGGTCAGGCAGGACGCCACAGCGAGCGCAGCCACCCATGCCCGCTGACCAGCAGCACCCCGGCCAGCACCATCAGCGCCCCGCCCAGGAAATGCGCCTCGATGGGCTCGTGCAGCAGCCAGGCACCGAGCAGCACACCGAAGATCGGTGTCATGAACGAGAACACGCCCAGGCGCGTGGCCAGGTAGCGGGTCAGCAGCCAGAACCAGACGAGAAAGCTCGCGAAGCTGACCACCACGGCCTGGAAGGCCAGCGCCGCCCAGGCCGCGGGCGTGGGCTCGAAGCGGGTCTGGCCCAGCAGCACGGCGGCCAGCATCAGCAGCACGAAGGCGGCCACCAGCTGGTACAGCAGGGTCTGGGCCGCAGGCAGGGCGGCGAGCCGCGTGCTGCGGATCACCACCGTGGTCGCGCCCCAGGCCGCGCCCGCGCCCAGGGCCATGAGGTCGCCCGCCACCGTGGCGGCCACCGGGCCGGCACCGGCCCTGGAGCCGCCCAGGAAGGACAGGGCAATGCCCGCGAAGGCCAGCGCGATGCCCAGCCATTGCAGCGGCGCCAGCCTTTCGCTGGGCAGCTTGAAGTGCAGCCCCAGCGCGGCAAACGCCGGCGCCGAGTACAGGAAGACCACCACATGGGCGGCCGAGGTGTGGTTCAGGCTCTCGCCCACCAGCAGGTATTCGAAGGCGAACAGCCCGCCCACCAGCAGGCCGGCGCGCCAGCTGCCGTCGCGCCACTGCACGCGCATGCCGCGCCAGCGCATGAACAGCCACACCAGCACGGCGCCCGCGCCCGAGCGCAGCGCGATCTGCAGCGTGGGCGCGATGGCATCGGCCGTGGCCTTGAGCAGGATCTGCTGCAGGCTCCAGACCAGGCACAGCATGAGCATCAGCGCGGCGGCGCGCGCATCCAGCGGTTGGCGTGAGTCCACGGTGTCTTCCTTTCAGCGCGCGTGAAAAAGCCGGCGCGCAGGCCGGCTTTGCATCAAGCAGGCTCAGGCCCGGCCAGCGGGCACGCCATCACTTGATGGCCAGCAACTCCACCTCGAAGTTCAGCGTGGCGTTGGGCGGGATCACGCTGCCCGCGCCACGGCTGCCGTAGGCGATGGAAGGCGGGCAGGTCAGCTTGGCCTTGCCGCCGACCTTCATCTTCTGCACGCCTTCGGTCCAGCAGGGGATGACGCCGTTGAGCGGGAACTCGATGGGCTGGCCGCGCGCGATGGAGCTGTCGAAGTCCTTGCCGGTGTCGGGGAAGTAGCCGCGGTAGTGCACGCGCACGGTGTCGCTGGCCTTGGGGCTGGCGCCCGTGCCTTCCTTGAGGCTTTCATAGACCAGGCCGCTGGCCGTGGCGACGGGCCCGGCCGCATGGGCGGCCATGCCGGTGAAGGCTGCCAGCATCAGGCCGCAGGAAGCGGCCAGGGTGGTGAATGTCTTGTTCATGAGGGTACTTCCAGAGAGGTGGGTCAGGACTTGGCGGGCGGCACGCCCATCCGGTCCAGTGCATCGGCGATGTGGCCGACGGTGCGGTCCACGTTGTGCCACTTTTCCAGGCCGAACAGGCCGATGCGGAAGGTCTTGAAGTCAGGGCCCTCGTCGCACTGCAGCGGCACGCCGGACGCGGTCTGCAGGCCGGCTTCGAGGAATTTCTTGCCGCTCTGGATGCCGGGATCGGTGGTGTAGCTGACCACCACGCCCGGGGCCTTCCAGCCTTCGGCCGCGACGCTGGGAAAGCCGCGCGACTCCAGCAGGGCGCGCACCTTGGCGCCCAGGGCGATCTGCTCGTCGCGCACCTTGGCGAAGCCGTAGGCGCGCGTCTCCAGCATCACGTCGCGCAGGCGCACCAGGGCGTCGGTGGGCATGGTGGTGTGGTAGGCGTGCTGGCCCTTTTCGTAGCCTTCGGCGATCTGCATCCACTTCTTGAGGTCGCAGGAGAAGCTGGAGCTTTTCGTGTGCTCGATGGCTTCGCGCGCGCGGGCCGAGAGCATGACCATGGCGCAGCACGGCGAGCTGCTCCAGCCCTTTTGCGGCGCGCTGATCAGCACGTCCACGCCGGTCTTTTCCATGTCCACCCACATCGCCCCCGAGGCCACGCAGTCGAGCACGAACAGCGCGCCCACCTCGTGCGCGGCATCGGCCACGGTGCGCAGGTAGTCGTCGTTCAGGATGATGCCGCTGGCCGTCTCCACATGGGGGGCGAACACGACCTTGGGCTTTTCCGTGCGGATGGCGGCGGCCACGTCCCCGGCCGCGCAGGGCGCCCAGGGGTCCTGGCTGCCGGCGCCCTGGCGGCGCGCCTTGCAGACCACGGCACCACCGCCCAGGCCCCCTTCCTCGAAGATCTGGGTCCAGCGGTAGCTGAACCAGCCGTTGCGCACGATGAGCACCTTTTCGCGGTTGGCGAACTGGCGCGCCACGGCCTCCATGCCGAAGGTGCCGCTGCCGGGCACCAGCACGGCCGTGTGGGCGTGGTAGACCTCCTGCAGCGTGGTGAGGATGTCCTGCATCACGCCCGCGAAGCGCTTGGACATGTGGTTGAGCGCGCGGTCGGTGTAGACCACCGAGAATTCGAGCAGGCCGTCGGGATCGATATCGGGCAGAAGTCCGGGCATGGAAAGTCTCCAGGGGCAGCGGGGCCCGCGCCATGCGTGCCCGCCTTCGTGTTCGTCGGAAAGAGGGCCAGCTTAGCATGCCGCCCGTGGCGTTTTCAGGGCCTACCAGGTGTCCACGAAGCCCGCCTGCGCCGGCGCGACATGGGCGCCGGCCAGGCCGCGGGCCAGCCAGGCGCGGGTGTCGGCCGGGTCGATGACGGCATCGATCTCCAGCGTGCTGGCCATGTGCATGGCCTCGCCGTGCGCATATTGCCGGGCCAGCAGCTGCGCGAACAGCGCCTCGCGCCCGGGGCCCTCGGGCAGGGCCTCCAGCTCCTTGCGGAAACCCAGGCGCACCGCGCCCTCCAGGCCCATGGCGCCGAACTCGCCCGTGGGCCAGGCGACGTTGAACACGGGCGCATGGAAGCTGCCCGCCGTCATGCCCATGGCGCCCAGGCCATAGCCCTTGCGCAGCACCACGCTGAAACAGGGCACGCGCAGCTTGGCGGCGGTGACGAACAGGCGGCTGACATGGCGCACCTGGGCGGTCTTCTCGATCTCGGGCCCGACCATGAAGCCGGGCGTGTCCACCAGGCTGACGAGGGGCAGCCCATGGGCGTTGCACAGCTGCATGAAGCGCGCGGCCTTGTCGGCCGCATCGGCGTCGATGGCGCCGCCCAGGTGCGAGGGGTTGTTGGCCATCAGGCCCACGGGCCGGCCCTCGATGCGCGCCAGCGCCGTGTGGATGCCGGCGCCGAAGCCCGTGCGCAGCATCAGCAGGCTGCCTTCGTCCACGAGGTGGGCCAGGGCGGCGCGCGTGTCGTAGGCGCGCAGCCGGTTCTCGGGCACCACATGGCGCAGGGCGCGCGTGTCCGGCGCCGTCCAGTCCGTGGTGCGGCCCTGGAAGAAGGACAGGTAGTGGCGCGCCGCGGCCACGGCTGCGGCCTCGTCCCCGACCAGGATGTCGATCACGCCATTGCCATGCTGGACCGCGCTGGGGCCGATCTGCTCGGGACGGAACACGCCCAGGCCGCCGCCCTCGATCATGGCCGGCCCGCCCATGCCGATGCAGCTGGCGCGCGTGGCGATGATCACGTCGCTGCAGCCCAGCAGGGCCGCATTGCCCGCGAAGCAACGGCCGTGCGCGATGCCGATCACCGGCACCTGGCCCGACAGCGCCGCGTAGGCCGCGAAGGTGTGCACATGCAGGCCCGCGACCACGGGCGTGTCGGTATCGCCGGGGCGCCCGCCGCCGCCTTCGGCGAACAGCACCACGGGCAGCTTCTGCGCCAGCGCAATGCCCAGCATGCGGTCGGTCTTGGCATGGTTGCGCGCGCCCTGGGTGCCGGCCAGCACGGTGGCGTCATAGGCCATGACGACGGCGCGCGCGCGCTCCTCGCCGAACTGCGCGCCGTTGATGGAGCCCATGCCCGTGACCATGCCGTCGGCCGGGGTGTTGGCGATCAGGTCGTCCATGCTGCGCCGGCGCGTCTGCGCGGCGATGGCCAGCGCGCCGTATTCGATGAAGCTGCCGGCGTCGCACAGGTCGGCGATGTTCTCGCGCGCGCTGCGGCTGCCCTGGGCATGGCGCTTGGCCATGGCCTCGGGGCGGGCGGCATCGAGCGTGAAGGCATGGCGGTCGATGACGCGCTGCAGGTCGGCGCGGATGTGATCCGGGTCCTGTGCGGTCTGCTGCGCGCGTGCGTCGGCCTGCACGCCTTCGGCGGCGGCCAGCACCAGCAGGGGCTGGTCCTGGGCCACGTAGGCACCGGCCTCGGCCAGCAGTTGGGTGATGGTGCCGGCCTGCGGCGCCAGCAGCACATGCTCCATCTTCATGGCTTCGAGCACACCCAGCTCGGCACCTGCGGCCACCGCATCGCCCACGGCCACGCTCCACTGCACGATGCGTGCCGGCATGGGGGCCGTGATGGCGCCTTCGGGGAGCGGCGCGGCAGCAGCCCCGGCAGCCATCGGAATATCGGCGGCCACAGCCGTGCGGCGTGCGCCTTCGGCCAGCGCCTGTGCGTCCGCCACCAATTCGGGCAGGGCCTCTTCGAGCCAGCGCGTGTGCACGGCCTGCGACGCCATCTCGGGCCGCCGGGCCAGCGCCTGCAGCAGGGCCAGGTTGGTCTGCAGGCCTTCGATGCGGCATTCGTCCAGCGCGCGGCGTGCGCGGCGCAGCACGTCTTCAAAGCGCGGCGCGCTGCTGTGCACGATGAGCTTGGCCAGCAGCGTGTCGTAGTGCGGCGAGGGGCTGGCCCCGGCCACCGCATGCGTGTCGATGCGGATGCCGGGCCCGGCCGGCCACTGCAGTGTGCCTATGCGCCCGCTGCCGGGGCGCGACTGGCCTGCGGCATCCAGCGTCTCGGCATTGATGCGCCACTGCATGGCATAGCCGCGCGGCGCGGGCGGCGTCCTGGCATCCAGGCCCATCTCTCCAAGGTGCTCGCCGGCGGCCACGCGGATCTGGGCCTGCACGAGGTCGATGCCGAAGACCTCCTCGGTGATGGTGTGCTCGACCTGCAGGCGCGGATTGGCCTCGATGAAGACATAGGGCAGGGCGTCGGAGGCGGCGTCGACCAGGAACTCGAAGGTGCCCAGGCTCTCGTAGCCGATCTCGGCGGCCATGCGCAGCGCATCGCGCGTGATGCGCTCGCGCAGCGGCTGCGCAAGGCTGGGGCTGGGCGCGATCTCCACCAGCTTCTGGAAGCGCCGCTGCAGCGTGCACTCGCGCTCGCCCAGCGCGATGGGGCCTGCGCCGCCGTCGCCCAGGATCTGCACCTCGATATGGCGAGCGCCCGTCATCAGCCGCTCCACATAGACGCCGTCCACACCGAAAGCGGCGCGTGCCTCGCTGCGGCAGCGCTCGTAGGCGGCGGGCAGTTCCTCGGCGCGCGCCACGGCGCGCATGCCGCGCCCGCCGCCGCCGCCGATGGCCTTGACCATGATGCCGCTGGCGCCCCCGGCCTGCTGCGCCTCGAAGAAAGCCTGGGCCTGCTCCAGCGTGACGGCCTCGCTGCTGCCCGGCATCAGCGGCACGCCGCAGCGGCGCGCCAGATCGCGTGCGCGGGCCTTGTCGCCCAGCAGCGCCAGATGCTCCGGCGTAGGGCCGATGAAGCGCACGCCGGCATCGGCGCAGGCCTGGGCGAAGCCGGCGTTCTCGCTGAGAAAGCCGTAGCCGGGATGGATGCCGTCGCAGCCATGCTCGCGCGCAATGCGCAGCAGATGGGCGCCGTCAAGGTAGGCCGCAGGGCCGCTGGCACCCAGGGCCACGGCCGCATCGGCGGCCGAGACATGGGGGGCCTGCGCGTCGTCTGCGGCATACACGGCCAGGCTGGGTACGCCCAGCTCGCGCAGCGCGCGCACGATGCGCAGCGCGATCTCGCCGCGGTTGGCAATCAGGATCTTGTGGAACATGGGGTCTTGGATCTTTCTCATTGATCGCGCAGCAAGCGACGCAGCACCTTGCCGGCACCCGTGGCGGGCAGCGCATCGATGAAGCGCACCTCGCGTGGCGCCTTGTAGCTGGCCATGTTCTCGCGCGACCACTGGATCAGGTCCTCGGCCGCGACCTGCTGGCCGGGCCGGGCGACGATGAAGGCGCGCACGACCTCGCCCTTGTGCGGGTCGGGCACGCCGATCACGGCGGCCTGGGCCACGGCCGGGTGCTTGATGAGGATGGTTTCCACCTCCTCGGGGAAGACGCTGTAGCCCGAGACCTTGATCATCTCCTTGAAGCGGCCGATGAAGGTCAGGTAGCCGTCGGCGTCGATGCGGCCCATGTCGCCGGTATGCACCCAGCCGTCCCTCAGGGTCCTGGCCGTGGCCTCGGGCTTGTTCCAGTAGCCCTTGAAGTTGCCGGGGCCGCGGATGGTGATCTCGCCCACCTCGCCGGCCGGCAGCGCATCGCCGGTCTCGGGGTCGATGATGCGGATCTCGTTGCCCGGCAGCGGCTTGCCGTGCGTGCCCCAGCGGATGGCGTCGGCCGGCATGGAGGTGTCCATGGTGTGGGTTTCGCTCAGGCCGTAGGCCGCCTCGCTGGAGATGCAGTTGGGCGTGAAGCGCTTCCACTGCCGCGCCAGCTCCTCGGTGTAGGCGATGCCGAAGCTGGTCACGGTGTTGCGGCGCAGCGCGGAAAAATCCATGCCCTCCACGCCCGGCAACTGCATCACGGCCACGTTCATGGGGGCGATGCTGTACCACCAGGTCACGCGGTAGCGCTCCAGGGCCTGGGCCACCGCCAGCGGGTCGAAGCGGTGCAGCAGCACGCAGGTGGCGCCGCTGTGCACGGGCATGTTCACACCCATGGACATGCCGGCGATGTGGTAGAGCGGCGCCACGGCCAGCAGCATGTCCTCGCCGTCCACGCCCGTGGCGCTGCAGGCGCCGGCCGTCTTGCTGGCCGCGTTGCCGTAGCTGAGCATGGCGCCCTTGGGCAGTCCCGTGGTGCCCGAGGTGTAGGTCATCAGCGAGACATCGTCCAGCGAGACATCGACGGGAACGGGCCTGGCGCCGCTGTGCATGACGTCCCAGAACGACTCCACGCCGGCCGGCAGCGGCTGCGCGGGCGCCTGCAGCTCGGCGGGCAGCGCCAGCGTGGGCGAGTCGGGCAGCCAGTCGCCATAGCGCACGGCCAGCACATGGGTCAGCGCCGTGCCGGCGCGCACCTTGTCGACCACGGGCAGCAGCACGTCGGCCGCGACGATGACGCGCGCCTTCAGGTCATTGAGCTGGTAGTCCAGCTCATGCTCCTTGTTCAGCGGGCCGCAGGGGCAGACGATGGCGCCGATCTTCTGGATGCCGTAGTGGGCCACGATGTACTGCGGGCAGTTGTTCATGAACAGCGCCACGGGCTCGCCACGGCCCACGCCCAGCGCCTGCAGCCGCGCGGCAAAGGCGTCGCTGGCCGCGTCCACCTCGGCCCAGCTGATGTGCCGGCCGTACCAGATGTAGGCGTCGCGGTCGGGATGCTGGCGCGCGTTGCGGCGCAAGGCCTCATGCAGGGGGATGAGGGCTGGGGAATCCGCCATGGCTTGTCTCCTGGGTGTCTGGCCATCCCGGAGCCTGTCCTAAGGGATTGCCTTGATCTGTTTTGGGGTCCAGTGGCTTGCCAATATATACCCGCTGGTAGAACATTGCTACCCATCGGTATAACCGTCGCTGCCACCGGCGCGACACGAGATCTCCCGCATGCCCAAGCCCCCTGTCACCCCGCGCGGCCGCCAGCGCCTTCCCACGGCCGGCTCCGACGAAAAGCGCGAACGCATCCTCAAGGCGGCCGAGGCCCTGTTCGACCGCAACGGCTATGCCAGCACCACGATGGAGCAGATCGTCCAGGCCCTGGGCGTGACCAAGCCCTTCGTCTACTACTACTTCCGCAACAAGCAGGAGATCTTCGAGACGCTGTGCTGGGCGCCGACCGAGGCCTGCTTCACGGTGCTGGACTTCGCGGCCGACGATGCGCGGCCGGCCCACGAAAAGGCGGTGGACGGCCTGCAGCGCCTGATCGCCGCCACCATCGCCCACTATCCGGCCGGCTTTTTCCCCTACCGCGAGCCGCAGGCCTTCAGCCCCGCCTACCTGAAGGCTTCGCGCACGCTGGCGCGCCAGTTCTACCGCCAGTTCTGCGCGCTGCTCGAAGAGGGCCGCGCCAGCGGCCATTTCGACTTCCGCGAAACGCGCATCACGGCCCAGGCCGCCTGCAGCCTGCCGGGCTTTCTCTACCACTGGTACCGCCCCGGCGGACGCCTGGGCGCGGCCGAGATGGTGGCCGAGCTGACCGACCTGGCCAGCCGCGTGCTGGGCCTGCGCGCTGCGCCGCCCTCGCCTGCATCCCCCCCGAAGAAGACGCCTGCACGGCGCGGCCGGCCCGCCGCCGAGCCGCCCGGCAAGGCCTGAGATCCATCCCATCCAGGAGACAAGACATGCCCATCCGCCCTTCCTCTGCCGCGCTCGCCACCGTCCTTGCCACCGCGCTGCTGTGCGGCACGGCCGCCCACGCCCAGGGCGCCGAACCCTTCAAGATCGCCTTCATCGACCCGCTGTCGGGGCCCTTCGTGAGCACGGGCGAGCTGATGCGCGACCATGTGCAGTACGCCGTCGAGGACGTGAACGCCCAGGGCGGGCTGTTCAACGGGGCCAGGCTGCAGCTGCTGCAGTTCGACAGCAAGCTGTCCGCCCAGGAAAGCCAGGCCGCGCTGCAGGCGGCCATCGACCAGGGCGCGCGCGTGGTGGTCACGGGCGGCTCGGGCTCTTCCGTGGTCGCGGCGCTGGTGCAGGCGGCCTCGCGCCACAACCAGCGCAATCCGGGCAGGGAGGTGCTGGTGCTCAACCACTCCTCCATCGACCCGGAGCTGACGGGCAAGTCCTGCAGCTTCTGGCACTTCATGTTCGATGCCAACACCGCCATGCGCATGCAGGCCATCGCCCGCTACATCAAGACCCAGCCCGGCATCCGCAAGGTCTACCTGCTCAATCAGGACTATGCCCACGGCAAGCAGTGGGCAGCCTACGGGCGCCAGATGGTGGCTGCCGCCCGGCCCGACATCCAGTTCACGGGCGAGACACTCCACCCCATAGGCCGCGTCAAGGACTTCGCGCCCTATGTGGCCAAGATCAAGGAAAGCGGGGCGGACTCGGTGATCACGGGCAACTGGGGGCAGGACCTGACCCTGCTGCTGAAGTCGGCCGCCGACTCGGGCTATGACCTGCGCTATTTCAACCACAGCGCGGGCGGCATGCCGGGCACGGTGACCTCGTTCGCCCAGACCCGCATCGGCCAGCTGACCTGGGTGGCCGAATGGCACCCGGGCCAGGCCGGCCGTCCGCAGGCCGATGCCCGCGCCCAGGAATACAAGGCCCGCATGGGCAAGGACTTCCTCGCGCCGCGCATGGACCTCGTGCCGCGCATGCTGGCCGCCGCCATGGCCAAGGCCCGCTCCACCGAGCCCGTGAAGATCGCGCTGGCCCTGGAGGACCTGCAGATGGACAGCGTGGTCGGCCCCGTGCGCATGCGCGGCAAGGACCACCAGCTGCTGCTGCCCCAGGTGGTCAACACCATCGCCCCCGTGGACGGCAAGACCGTCAAGACCGGCTGGGAAGGCACGGACTACGGCTTTCGCACCGATGCCGTCTACACGCCCGAACAGGTGGAACTGCCCACGGACTGCCAGATGAAGCGGCCCGGCGGGCGCTGAGGCCGCCCGCCACGCCCCGCTTATCGAGCGGCGTAGCTTCGCTGGCCGAAGATGCCGCTGCCCACGCGCACCATCGTGCTGCCGGCGGCCACGGCCGCCTCCAGGTCGCCCGTCATGCCCATGGACACCGTGTCGAAGCGCTCCAGGCCCGGCAGGCCGCTGGCGCGGATCTGCTCGAACACGTCCGTGGCGCGGCGGTGCACCGCGCGCTGGGCCTCGAAGCCCGCAGCATCGTCGGGAATGCTCATCACGCCGCGCAGCACCAGGCGCGGCAGCGCCACGATGGCACGGGCCAGCTCCAGTGCCTGCTCGGGCGGCACGCCGGCCTTGGTCCCGCCGCCGTCCACATTCAGCTGGATGCACACCTGCAGCGGCGCCAGGCCCTCGGGGCGCTGGGCCGACAGGCGCTCGGCGATCTTCAGGCGGTCCACGGTCTGGGCCCAGTCGAAATGCCCGGCCACCAGGCGCGTCTTGTTGCTCTGGATGGGGCCGATGCAGTGCCACTGCAGGGCCTCGCCGCCCGGCAGGCCCATGGCGCGCACGGCGGCGATCTTCTCCACGCCTTCCTGGATGTAGTTCTCGCCGAAGCTGCGCTGGCCGGCCAGCACGGCCTCGCGCACGGCATCGGCGCCGAAGGTCTTGGAGACGGCCAGCAATTGCACCGAACCAACAGCCCTGCCCGCCTGTGCGCAGGCCGAGGCGATCCGCCCGTGAATCTGTTGAAGCTTGTTTTGAATCGTCGTCATAATTGCCGCCAGCGTATCAAACGAGGGAGCGAGATCCGTGGACATCACCCAATTGCTGGCATTCAGCGTCAAGAACAAGGCCTCCGACCTGCACCTGTCCGCGGGGCTGCCGCCAATGATCCGCGTGCATGGCGACGTGCGCCGCATCAACGTGGACCCGCTGGACCACAAGACGGTCCACGCCATGGTGTACGACATCATGACGGACTCCCAGCGCAAGGCCTACGAGGAGTTCCTGGAGGTGGACTTCTCGTTCGAGATCGAGGGCCTGGCGCGCTTTCGTGTCAACGCCTTCAACCAGTACCGCGGCGCGGCGGCCGTCTTCCGGACCATTCCCAGCAAGATCCTGACGCTGGAGCAGCTCAATGCGCCGCGCATCTTCGCCGACCTGGCCCTGAAGCCCCGCGGACTGGTGCTGGTGACCGGCCCCACGGGCTCGGGCAAGTCCACCACGCTGGCCGCCATGGTCAACCACCTCAACGAGACCGAGTACGGCCACATCCTGACGGTGGAGGACCCCATCGAATTCGTGCACGACTCCAAGAAGTGCCTGATCAACCAGCGCGAGGTCGGCCCGATGACGCAGTCGTTCTCGGCCGCGCTGCGCTCGGCGCTGCGCGAGGACCCGGACGCCATCCTGGTGGGTGAAATGCGCGACCTGGAGACCATCCGCCTGGCCATGACGGCCGCCGAGACGGGCCACCTGGTGTTCGGCACGCTGCACACCTCCAGCGCGGCCAAGACCATCGACCGTATCATCGACGTGTTCCCGGCCGAGGAAAAGGAGATGGTGCGCGCCATGCTCTCCGAATCGCTGCAGGCCGTGATCTCGCAGACGCTGTGCAAGACCAAGGATGGACAGGGCCGCATCGCGGCCCACGAGATCATGCTGGGCACCAGCGCCATCCGCAACCTGATCCGCGAGGCCAAGGTGGCCCAGATGTACTCCACCATCCAGACCAGCCAGGGCATGGGCATGCAGACGCTGGACCAGAACCTGACCGATCTGGTGCGCCGCAACCTCATCAGTCCCGCCGAGGCGCGCGGCAAGGCCAAGTCCCCGGAAAACTTCCCGGGCTGAGCACAAAGAAAGGGGCCAGGCCGTGAAAAGCCTTTTCCGCATGCTGCGCCAGAGCGAGCCGCCGCAGGGCTCCTCGCCGGAGTCGGCGTTTTTCACGACCACGCTGGCCGCGCATGGCTACATCGATCCGCACACCCCGCCCGTCCCCTGGGAGGCGCGCGCCATCGAAGTCGGTGCCACGCGGCTGGCCCAGCGCACGGGCAGCGCCCAGCTGGCCCGGCTGTGGGAGCGCGACCGCTACCTGGGCCAGCTGGAGGCGGCCAGCCTGCGGCAGCTGGGCGAGTACTTCAGCTTTGCGGCCATCGCGCCGCAGCGCGACGTGATCCGCCAGGAAGAGAACGGCAGCTTCATGGCCGTGGTGCTGTCCGGGCAGATCGCCGTGGAGCGCCAGCAGCCCTGGGGCGAGCGCATGCGGCTGGCGCAGACCCGGCCCGGCGACATCCTGGGCGAGATGTCGCTGCTGGACGGCGGCCCGCGCTTTTCGAGCTGCACCACGCTGACCGACTGCGAGATCGGCGTGCTCAGCGCCGAGGCGCTGGACGAGATGATGGTCAGGAATGCGCCCCTGGCCGCCAAGCTCATGGCCCTGCTGGCAAGAAAACTGTCGTTCCGCCTGCGCGCCATTAGCGTACGCCTGGGCGAAGGGCAGCATACTTAGCACTGCGTGGCGCCCGATCCGGGGCGCCTGCCGGGCGATGAGGCGCCCGCCACCACACAGGCGTCTTGGAAAAGACCACCGCGCGCAGCGCGCAATGCCCGGGAGAACAGCAATGGAAAGAGATCAGGCGAGCAAGTTCATCAACGATCTGCTCAAGCTCATGGTCAGCCGCAACGGCAGCGACCTCTTCATCACGGCGGATTTTCCGCCCGCCATCAAGATCGACGGCAAGATCACCAAGGTGTCGCCCCAGCCGCTGGCGGCCGTGCACACGCTGACGCTGGCGCGCTCCATCATGAGCGACAAGCAGATCGCCGAGTTCGAGCGCACCAAGGAATGCAATTTCGCGATCTCGCCGGCCGGCATAGGGCGCTTTCGCGTCAATGCCTTCATCCAGCAGGGCCGCGTCGGCATGGTGCTGCGGACCATTCCGATCTCGCTGCCCACCATCGACAGCCTGGGCGTGCCCCAGATCCTCAAGGAAGTGGTCATGACCAAGCGCGGCCTGTGCATCCTGGTCGGCGCCACGGGCTCGGGCAAGTCCACCACGCTGGCGGCCATGGTGGACTGGCGCAATGAAAATTCCTACGGCCACATCGTGACCATCGAAGACCCCATCGAATTCGTGCACCCGCACAAGAACTGCGTGGTCACGCAGCGCGAGGTGGGCCTGGACACCGACAGCTGGGAGGCCGCGCTCAAGAACTCGCTGCGCCAGGCGCCCGACGTGATCCTGATGGGCGAGATCCGCGACCGCGAGACCATGGAGCACGCCATCGCCTTCTCCGAGACCGGCCACCTGTGCCTGGCCACGCTGCACGCCAACAGCGCCAACCAGGCGCTGGACCGCATCGTCAACTTCTTCCCCGAGGACCGCCGCCCGCAGCTGCTGATGGACCTGTCGCTGAACCTGCGCGCCATGGTGTCGCAGCGCCTGCTGCCCAAGCAGGACAGCAAGGGCCGCGTGGCCGCCATCGAGGTGATGCTCAACTCGCCGCTGATCTCCGACCTGATCTTCAAGGGCGAGGTCACCGAGATCAAGGAGATCATGAAAAAGAGCCGCAACCTGGGCATGCAGACCTTCGACCAGGCGCTGTTCGACCTGTTCGAGTCCAACCTCATCACCTATGAGGACGCACTGCGCAACGCCGACTCGGTCAACGACCTGCGGCTGCAGATCAAGCTGGGCAGCCAGCGCGCCAAGTCGCTGGACCTGGCGGCGGGCACCGAGCATTTCGCCATTGTCTGACCGCGCCCCGCACGGACTTCACGCGCCGAGCCGGGCAACCGGCTCCTTCCAGGGCCGCGCCGCATGCGTCCCTGCCCCACCCGATCCCACCACCTCTCAGGAATTCCCCATGTCCGACTCCTCCATCGCCGCCCGCAGCTATGCGGACACCGCCCCCCTGTCCATCGCCTTCCTGGGGCTGGGCGTCATGGGCTATCCCATGGCCGGCCACCTGGCCACGGCCGGCCACCGTGTCACGGTCTACAACCGCACGCCCGCCAAGGCCCGCGCCTGGTGCGAGGAGTTCAACGGCGGCCATGCCGCGACGCCGCGCGAGGCGGCGGCCGGCGCCGACATCGTGTTTTGCTGCGTGGGCAATGACGACGACCTGCGCTCCGTGGTCCTGGGCCCGGACGGCGCCTTCGCCGGCATGCGCCGCGGCGCCATCTTCGCCGACCACACGACGGCCTCGGCCGAGGTCGCGCGCGAGCTGCACGCGGCCGGGCTGGAGCGGGGCCTGCAGTTCATCGATGCCCCCGTCTCCGGCGGCCAGGCAGGCGCCCAGAACGGCCAGCTCACCGTGATGTGCGGCGGCGACGCCACGGCCTTCGCCACCATGCAGCCCGTGGCCATGGCCTTCTCGCGCGCCTGCACGCGGATGGGCGACAGCGGCGCGGGCCAGCTGACCAAGATGGTCAACCAGATCTGCATCGCCGGCCTGGTGCAGGGCCTGTCCGAGGCGATTGCCTTCGGCCAGCGCGCCGGGCTGGACATTCCCGCCGTGCTCGACGTGATCGGCAAGGGCGCAGCCCAGAGCTGGCAGATGGACAACCGCGGCCGCACCATGGCCGAGGGCAAGTTCGACTTCGGCTTCGCCGTGGACTGGATGCGCAAGGACCTGGGCCTGGTGCTGGCCGAGGCCCAGCGCAACGGCGCGCGCCTGCCCGTCACGGCCCTGGTCGACCAGTTCTATGCCGACGTGCAGCAGATGGGTGGACGTCGCTGGGATACGTCGAGCCTCATTAAGAGGCTCACCCCCTGAGCGGCTTACGCCGCTTCCCCCTCTCTACTTGCTTCGCAAGGGAGGGGGACGACACCATCGCTGCGGGGCGGCCCTTGCTTGGTGTCCCTGGCTTTAGGCCCTGCCAGATTCAAGTGCTATGCCCTGAGGAACGAGATCTTCCTATGCCCAAAACAAAAAGCCGGAACATGTTCCGGCTTTTGCTTTCAGGCAGCGGTGATCACTTCACCGGCGTGACAGTGGCGCCCACGGGGGTGGACAGGCTGCTGTCCGTGGGGCTGGCGGGGGCGCTGGCCGCAACGGCCTTGCCGGAGTCGTCGGTGGTCACGGGGGCCGTGGACTGGGGCTGCATGCGGGCAAGTTCGTCCTCGGAGATGACCTCGACCGCGCGCACGACCTTGGCCACGTCGTTGATGCCGCGGGCGATCTCGGCGCCGCGCTTGGCTTCGCGCGGGGTGACGATGCCCATCAGGTACACCACCTTGTTCTCGGTCACGACCTTGAAGGCCGAGGCCTGGATGTCCTTGGCGTCCAGCAGGCTGGCCTTGACCTGGGTGGTGATCAGCGCATCCTTGGAACGCTGGCCCAGCGTGGAGGTGAAGGGCGCCACGACGACTTCGTTGAAGACGTGGCGCACCGTGGGCTGCTCGCGCACCAGCCGTTCCACGGTCTGGCGGTCGGCCTCGTTGCCCGCTTCGCCGGTCACCAGAACCTGGCGGTTGTAGCTGGTGACGTTGATGTGGGCCTTGTCCCCCAGCACCTCGGTGATGCGGCTGCTGGCGCGCAGCTCGATGCCCTGGTCTTCCACCTGGGTGCCGGTGGTGCGGCGGTCGACCGCCGACATGCCGGCCATCACGGCGCCGCCGCCCACCAGGGCGACACAGCCCGACAGCGCGGCGCCCAGGGACGCGACGGCAAGCACGCCGCAGGCAGCGCGGGACCAACGGAACTTCATAGAGGCATCTCCTGTTCACCAAGTAACTGGGCATCCACGCCGTCGCACAGGCAGTGCAGCACCAGCGTGTGGGCTTCGCGCACGCGCGCGGCGCGGTCGTGCGGCACGCAGATCAGCACGTCGGTCTCGCGCACGCGGGAGGCCAGGGTGCCGCCCGTGCGGCCGGTCAGCACCACGGCCATCATGTCGCGCTCGTGCGCGGCATCCAGGGCCTCGAGCACGGCGGCGTCGTTGCCGGTGGCCGACAGCAGCACCAGCAGGTCGCCGGGCTGGCCCAGGGCTCGCACCTGGCGCGCCAGGTATTGGGTGGCATTGCCGCCCGAGCCCGTGGCGCCCACGGTGCCCAGCAGCCCGCCGTCGGAGACCAGGGCCACCGCGGCCAGCTCGGGGCGGTCGCGTTCGAAGCCGGCCACGCACAGCGAAGCGAAGAGCTGGGCATCGCTGGCGGAAGCGCCGGCACCGCAGGCCAGCAGCTTGCCGCCGCTGGTCACGCAGGCCAGCATGGCCTGCACCGCCGCCGCAATGGGCTGGCTCAGCGCCTGGGCGGCCTGGTATTTCAGGTCGGCGCTGTCGATGAAATGCTGTTGGATACGTTGCTCAAGCATGGAGGCCCGATGATAACTGCGGCCTCCGAAGTCTTTCGTAGCCAGGCGTTATTTGTGCTGCAGCCGTAACGGTCAGGCGCCATCGGCATCGAAGGCGCCCTGCAGCCACTGCACCTGCGGCCTGGCGCCGGAGGCGGCGGTCTCGACGAGCACCACGTCGAAGCGGCATGGAGGCGGCGCCGGCCAGCGCATCAGGTAGTGGCGCGCCGCCAGCACGATGCGCCGGCGCTTGGTGGCGCCGATGCTGGCGCCCGCGCCGCCAAACTCGCGCGAGGCGCGGCTGCGGACCTCGACGAAGACCAGGGTGGCGTCGCGTTCGCGCACGATGAGGTCGATCTCGCCGCCGCCGCGCCCCGGCGTCCGATAATTGCGCTCCACCAGGCGCAGCCCGGCCGCCAGCAGGTGGGACAGCGCCAGGTCTTCGGCCTGCTGCCCCCGCTGCCGGGTCGTGATCGCAGGACGCGGTGCGCCTGCCGGCTTTTTCGCAAGGAAACCCATTGACTACCTCTTTCGCCGCCGCGCTGGGCGCAGCCAAGGATGCCGCCGCATCCCAGCATTATCCGCAGGGCGCCCTCTACGTGGTGGCCACGCCCATCGGCAACCTGGCCGACATCAGCCTGCGCGCCCTGCATGTGCTGCAGATGGTGGACTGCGTGGCCTGCGAGGACACGCGCCACACCCAGGGCCTGTTGCGCTCCTATGGCCTGGACCGGCCCGGCAGCCAGTTGCTGGCCGTGCACCAGCACAACGAGGCCGAGGCCGCCCAGCAGGTGGTGGCGCGGCTGCAGCAGGGCCAGCGCATCGCCTATGTCAGCGACGCCGGCACGCCGGGCGTGAGCGACCCCGGCGCGCGCCTGTGCGCGGCCGTGCAGGCGGCGGGATTGCGCAGCATTCCCCTGCCCGGTGCCAGCAGCATCACGGCCGCCATCAGCGTGGCGGGCGCCGTCACGCCTTCGCAGGGCGAGGGCGGCTTCGTATTCGCGGGCTTTCTGCCCACCAGGTCGGCCGAGCGCCTGGCCGCCGTGCAGCAGCTTGCCCGGCAGCCGCGCTGCACCGTGCTGCTGGAGGCGCCGCACCGCATTGCCGACCTGGCCGCCGCCCTGGCCACGCTGGGCGATCGCCCGGTGACGCTGGCGCGCGAGATCACCAAGCAGTTCGAGGAGATCGCCACCATGCCGGCCCGCGAACTGCCGGCCTGGCTGCAGGCCTCGCCCCAGCGCAGCAAGGGCGAGTTCGCCGTGGTGCTGCACCCGGTGGCCCTGGGCGGCGACGAGGCCGACGGCGAGGCGCTGCGCGTGCTGCGCCTGCTGCTGGCCGAGCTGCCCACCAAGACCGCCGTGCGCCTGGCCGCCGAGATCACGGGCGCGCCGCGCAACCGTCTCTACGACGCCGCGCTGGCCATCAAGCAGGCCGCCGAGGCGGACGGCGACGCGGAGTGATCAGGCATACGCCAGGCCCGTGGCGACGCCGCCGAACAGGTCGCCTTCGACCTGGGGCACCTGCGGGAAGGCTTCGCGCAGCGCCTCGCGCAGCGTGCGCAGCGCCGAGGAGCCGCCCGTGAGGTAGATGGCGTCCAGCGCCTGGGGCGCCACGCCGGCCAGGCGCAGGCAGTCCTGGGCGCAGGCCACGACCTGCTGCAGCGGTCCCTGCAGCTGCGCGTGCAGCACCTCGGGCGAGATGCTGGCGGCCAGGCCCGGCTCCAGCCAGCCCAGTTCGATGGCGGACTCGGCATGGCGCGTGGAAGCCTCGATCTTGGCCTGCTCCACGACGGCGGCCAGGCGGTGGCCTTCGCGCAGCTCCAGCACCTCCATCAGGCGCTTGTGCAGGCGCTGGTCGCTGTAGTCGGTGCGCAGGCTGCGCGCCTCGGCCAGGGCCTTGGGCGAGTACAGCCACTGGATCAGGTGCCAGGTGGAGAGGTCGAAGAACACGCGGCTGGGCACTTCGCGGCCGCTGGGGCCCGTGTGGCGGTAGCCCAGCAGCGGCATGAGCCGGGCCAGGTTGAGCCGGTGGTCGAAGTCCGTGCCGCCGATGTGCACGCCGCTGGTGGCCAGGATGTCGTCGCGGCGGTCGCTGCGCCCGGCCTGCCGCGGCCCCAGGCGCACGACGGTGAAGTCCGAGGTGCCGCCGCCGATGTCCACCACCAGCACCACCGATTCCTGCGTGAGGCGCTGCTCGTAGTCCAGCGCGGCGGCGATGGGCTCCATCTGGAAGTCCACCTCGCCCAGGCCCGCGGCCCGCGCGGCGTCGGCCAGGGCCTGCTGGGCCTGGCGGTCGCGCTCGGGGTGGTCGTCCACGAAGTGCACGGGCCGGCCCAGCACCACGCGCTCGGGCAGGCGGCCGTCCAGCGCGGCACGCGCGCGGTCGGCGACGCGGCGCAGGAACAGGCCGATGATGTCCTGGTAGCTCACGAGCTGGTCGTGCACGGCCGTCTTTTCCTGCAGCAGCGCGCTGCCCAGCAGGCTCTTGAGCGAGCGCATGAGGCGGCCCGGCTCGCCGTCCAGGTACTGGGCCATGGCGTCGCGGCCGAAGTGGGTGCTGTGCTCGTCCGTGTGGAAGAACAGGGCCGTGGGCATGCCGCAGGCCTCGCCTTCCAGCGGCAGCAGGCGCGCGGACTGGCCGGGCGCGCGCCAGGCCATGGCGGAGTTGGAGGTACCGAAATCGATGCCCAGCGTGGCAGGGGAGGAAGCAGTCGTCATGGCAAGCGGCGGCGCGCCGCGGCACCCCGGCAGGGGGCTGCGGCTGCAACGAAAACGCCCACCGGAGTGGGCATGGATGTTCAGCGGGGGCGCCATTCTAGCGCCGCCGTATTTCGCTCAGGCGGCGACGGTTTCCCCGGCCGCAGCCGCCTGCGCCAGCGCGATGCGCACGCCGTGGGTGGCGGCACCCTCCAGCACCCGGGCGGCCGACTGCCCGCGCACCGCCAGCTCGATCGCATACGGGCCCTCGCCGCGCGTGGCCAGCCAGTGGCCCAGGGCGCCCGTGGCCGCGCCCTGGGCCGGCGCGGCCAGCACCAGCTCGGTGGCGCCCAGGGCCACCGAGGCCCGCCAGGCGCCGCCATCGTCCGAGCGCCGGGCATCGCCGATGCCGGCGCCCTCGCCCTCGCCCAGCAGCGCGCGCCAGCGCGCCAGGCTGGCCCGCAGGTCGTGCACGGCCACATGCAGGCGCGCCACGCCGGTGGCGCCGTTGGGGTGCACGCGCACATCGCCTTCGGGCACCCGCAACGCGCGGGGCGTGAGGTCGCCGCAGAGAAAGGGCAGGTCCTGGCTGCGGGCGCGTGCATTGCGCCAGCGCAGTTGCGCGCCGTCGGGGCGCAGGCGGCCGCCTTCGTAGGGCGCCTCGTAGTCCAGACCGCGCGCCTGGGCGGCGGCGACCACGGCGCCGGTCTCCGACGGCAGCAGCGCGAAATCGACCAGGCCTTCGCCGTGGCGCTGCAGCTGCTGCCACCAGCGTTCCTCGGGCGCGGGGGCGCGCCAGGCGATGAGTTCGAAATAGGCGCCGTCGGCAAACACCACCAGGGCGTTGTGCGTGGAGCGGCCCGGGTGCTCGCCGCCGCGCAGCACGTGAAAGCCCAGGGCGGTGTAGTCGGCGATGCTGCGTTCCAGGTCCTGGACCGCGATGACGATGTGGTCGAGTGGCAGGGTCATGGCAGGGGTGCTTTCCGCACGGTGTTCAGGCCGCCAGGCGCGCGGCGGCGCTGGAATCGGTATGGCGCACTTCGGCGCGGATGGCCTGCGGATTGCGCAGCAGGTTGAGGATGGGGCAGGTGCGCTCCACGGCCTCGAACAGCGCATCGATCTCGGCGCGGCTGGCGGGCGAATCGATGTGCACGGTGTAGCCGATCTCGTGCGGCCAGATGGGCGTGGCCTCGTGGCCGGGCTTGCCGCCGCGCGGATCGATGGTGCCCGTGACCTCGACCTCCAGGCTCTCGACCGGCACCTGGCGTTCGGCCGCCTGGATCAGGAAGATGTGGGTCACGCAGGTGCCCAGCACGCCCAGCTGCAGCTCGGGCGAGCTGGGGCCCAGGTCATAGCCCGCGAAGTCGGGCGGGCTGTCGCTGATGACCTGGTGCTCGCGGATGCGCAGGCGGCGCACGCCGCTGCGGCCCTCGGCACGCACATGGGCCTTGAGGTGGGCGGGCTGGGCCGTGCCGGCCCCGATGCGGGCACCGCGCGCCAGCACGGCGGCGCGCTTTTCGGAGAGGTATTCGTTCAGGTGGCTCATGGACGGGCTTTCATGGAAGAAGTGCCCGCCCATTGTTGGGACCGCGGCCCGCGCGGCCAACCAACGAATCCGTCTGCGCTTATGCGCCGGGCGGATAACCGGGACGCCGTCTGCTTAGTCGATTTCCATATATCGATGCAACTCGATATATGAGCACGAATATTTGCCCTCGATAGCATGAAAACCATGGAGCCGGTCCTGTGGCCGGCAGTCTTGTTTTTCAGCGCCCCAGCGGCGGCGAGGTACGAACGTGTTTTCCCAATCGAAGGCGGGTCAGGTGGCATGGAAGGCCGCGATAGCGGTATTGGCGGGCAGCAGCCTGCTGCTGGCGGCGTGCTCCCGGCAGGCTGATACAGCCCAGGCGGGCGCGGCTGCCGGCCCCGTGGAGGGCGGCACCCTGGTCTATCTGGAGCAGCAGGCCCACACCAACCTCTATCCGCCGGCCGGGGGCTTCTACCCCAACGGCGGCGTGCTCAACCAGATCACCGACAAGCTGACCTACCAGGATCCGAAGACGCTGGAGATCCAGCCCTGGATCGCCGAGTCCTGGACCGTGAACGCCGATGCCACCGAGTACCAGTTCAAGCTGCGCCCAGGGGTGACTTTCTCGGACGGCACGCCGCTGGACGCGGCGGCCGTGGCGCGCAACTTCGACACCTACGGCCTGGGCAACAAGGCGCTCAAGCAGCCTGTGTCCGAGGTGATCAACAACTACGAGCGCAGCGAGGTCGTCGATCCGCTGACGGTGAAGTTCTTCTTCAGGAAGCCCTCGCCGGGCTTCCTGCAGGGCACCTCGGTGATCGGTTCGGGCCTGGTCTCGCCGGCCACGCTGGACCGGCCCTTCGAGGAGCTGGGCGACGCCACGCGCATCATCGGCTCCGGCCCCTTCGTGGTGGCCAGCGAGACGCTGGGCAAGGAACTGGTGCTCAAGGCACGCAAGGACTACGCCTGGGGCCCCGCGAAGCTGGCCCACCAGGGCCGCGCGCGGCTGGACGAGGTGAAGTTCATCGTCACGCCCGAGGACAGCGTGCGCATCGGCGCGCTGCTGGCCGGCCAGGCCGGGCTGATCCGCCAGATCCAGGCCTATGACGAAAAGCGCGTGGAGGACCAGAAGTTCACCATCCACGCCCCGCCCACGCGCGGCGTGAACAACAGCGTGGCCATCCGCCCCGACAACGCCCTGGTGGCCGACCTGAGGGTGCGCCAGGCCCTGCTGCACGGCACCAATACCCGGGAGATCGTGGAGACGCTGTTCTCGCCGCGCTATCCGCAGGCGCGCTCGGTGATCGCCTCCACGGCGGCCGGCTTCGTGGACCTGTCGGCCAAGCTGGCCCATGACGAGGCCAAGGCGAAGCAGCTGCTGGACGAGGCCGGCTGGAGCCTGGGCCCCAACGGCCTGCGCCAGAAGGACGGCCGGGACTTCGTGCTGTCCACCTACGAGTCCCTGCCCCAGCCGCAGAACAAGGAGACGCTGCAGCTCATCGCCCAGCAGTGGGCGCGCCTGGGCATCAGGCTCAACGTGCTGTCGGGCGACGCGGGCAGCCGCGCCGTGGACACGCTGGATCCCGACAAGACCGGCGTGCTGCCGGGCATGGTGGGCCGCGCCGATCCCGACGTGATCAAGAGCAACTACTACCCGACCAACCGCAACGTGCTGCTGCAAAAGGGCGGCGTGAGCCAGAAGGTCAAGTCCTTCGAGGACACGAAGCTCAACGCCCTGTTCGACGCCATCGCGGCCGAGACCGATGCCGAAAGGCGCCTGTCACTGACGCGCGAGGTGCAGAACTACCTGATCGACCAGGCCTATGTGATCCCCATCTTCGAGGAGCCGCAGGCCTTCGCGAGCGCGCCCTGGGTGCGCGAGGTGGGCTTCGAGGCCGTGGGCCGGCCCAGCTTCTACAGCACCTGGCTGGCCAGGCGCTGAGCGGAACGCTCCCTAGGAACCGCTCCCATGCCGCGCCGCTATCTGCTCAGCCGCATCGCCCAGGCCGCCCTGGTGCTGTGGGCGGCCTTCACGGTCTCGTTCATCCTGCTGCAGCTGCTGCCGGGCGACGCCGTGCTGATCAAGTTCCTGAACCCCGAACTGGGCCTGGGCCCGCAGGAGATCGCCGACATCCGCGCCGCCTACGGCTCGGACCAGCCCGTGTGGCAGCAGTACCTGCACACGCTGGGCCAGTTCCTCACGGGCCACTTCGGCTACTCGCTGCAGGCCGGCGTTCCCGTGAGCCAGGGCCTGGCCACCAGCCTGCCGCCCACGCTCAAGCTCGCGGCCCTGGGCTTTGCCGCAGCCGCGCTGCTGGCCGTGGCGCTGGCGGCGGCCGCCAGCCTGGCGCCCCTGGCCTGGCTGCGCCACGCGCTGCATTCGCTGCCTTCGGTCTTTGTCTCGGTGCCCGTGTTCTGGCTGGGGATCATGCTGATCCAGGTGGTGTCCTTCCGGCTGGGCTGGATCGCCGTGATCAATCCCGGCCCCTGGGAAGGCCTGGTGCTGCCCACGCTGACCCTGGCCGTGCCGATCTCGGCGCCGCTGGCCCAGGTGCTGCTGCGCAACATCGACGCCGTGCTGGCCCAGCCCTTCGTGGCCGTGGCCCGCGCCAAGGGTGCCTCGCGCGCCTGGGTGCTGCTGCGCCATGTGGCACGCAACGCCCTGCTGCCCACGCTGACCATTGCCGGCGTGCTGTTCGGCGAGCTGCTGGCCGGCGCCGTGGTGACCGAGGCCGTGTTCGGCCTCAACGGCCTGGGCACGCTGACCCAGCAGGCCGTGGGCAACCAGGACACGGCCGTGCTCCAGGCCGTGGTCATGGTCTCGGCCACGGCCTTCGTGACCATCAACCTCGCCGTGGACCTGCTGTATCCGCTGCTCGATCCACGCCTGCGCCTTTCCGGGGAAAACCGGCCATGAATACCGCCGTCTCGAACGTCCTTGCTTCTCCCATCGACACGCAGGCCGCAGCGGCCCTGCCCACGGCGCTGCCGCCACCGGCCCTCGCGCCTGCCGCCTCGGGTGGCGGCTTCGCCCTGCCGGCGCGGCTGCGGGCCCTGCGGCGCCTGCCGCCCACGCTGGCCCTGGCCTGGCTGGTGATCGCCGTGGCCGCGCTGTGGGCGCTGGCGCCCGGCTGGTTCGCCCACCAGAACCCGATCGCCGGACAGGCCGGACAGCAGCTGCTGGCGCCCGGCGCCGCGCACTGGCTGGGCACGGATGCGCTGGGGCGCGACCTGTGGGCGCGCGTGGTGCATGGCGCCGTGCATTCGCTGTCCGGCGCCTTCGTGGCCGTGTCCGTGGGACTGGTCGCGGGCACGCTGATCGGCCTGGTCGCGGGCGCCACGGGCGGGCGCACCGAGGAGGCGCTGATGCGCCTGGTCGATGTGCTGCTGGCCGTGCCCTCGCTGCTGCTGTCGCTGACCATCATCATCGTGCTGGGCTTCGGCACCATCAACGCCGCCATCGCCGTGGGCGCGGTGTCGGTGGCCAGCTTCGCGCGCCTGGTGCGTTCCGAGGTGGTGCGCGTGCGCCGCAGCGACTACGTGGAAGCCGCCTTCGGCAGCGGCGGGCGCTTCGTCGCCGTGCTGTGGCGCCATGTGCTGCCCAATTCGCTGACCTCGGTCATCGCCATGGCGGCGCTGCAGTTCGGCTCGGCCATCCTGGCGATCTCCACGCTGGGCTTCCTGGGCTACGGCGCGCCGCCGCCCACGCCCGAATGGGGGCTGCTGATCGCCGAGGGCCGCAACTACATCGCCACCGCCTGGTGGCTGACGACGGCGCCGGGACTGGTCGTGGTGGCCGTGGTGCTGGCGGCCAACCGCATAGGCACGGCCTTCGCGCGGAGGCCGGCATGAGCGCGGCGCTGCAGGACCGCCCCGCGGCGGCGATCTCCCCGGCCGCCGCCGTCCCCGTGCTGGAAGTCCGGGACCTGGCGGTCGCCTACCGCGACCATGGCGGCCAGGAGCAGCGCGTGGTGCACGGCGTGTCGTTTTCCGTGGCGCCGGGCGAGGTGGTGGCCCTGGTCGGCGAGTCGGGCTCGGGCAAGACCACCACGGCCCAGGCCGTGATCGGCCTGCTGGCCGACAACGGCCGGCGCGAGCAGGGCAGCATCCGCCTGCAGGGCACCGAGGTCTCGGGCTGGAGCGCCGCGCGCTGGAACGGGATTCGCGGCCGCGTGGTCAGCCTGGTGCCGCAGGACCCGACCATGTCGCTGAACCCCGTGCGCACGGTGGGCGACCAGGTGGGCGAGATCCTGCGCATCCACGGCCTGCGCGACCGCACGGCGATCGAGGCGCGCGTGCTGGAACTGCTGGCCCGCGTGGGCCTGTCCCAGCCCGCGCTGCGCGCGCGCCAGTATCCGCACGAACTGTCGGGCGGCATGCGCCAGCGCGTGCTGATCGCCATTGCCATCGCGCTGCGGCCCGCCCTCATCATTGCCGACGAGCCCACGAGCGCGCTGGACGTGACCGTGCAGCGGCGCATCCTGGACCTGATCGATACGCTGCGCCGCGAGACCGGCACGGCCGTGCTGCTGGTCACGCATGACCTGGGCGTGGCCGCAGACCGCGCCCACCGGCTCATCGTCATGCAGGGGGGCCGCATCCAGGAGCAGGGGCCGACGCTGGAGCTGCTGCGCAGCCCGCAAAGCGCCTATACGCGCAGGCTGCTGTCGGATGCCCCCTCCCTCACGCCCGCGCCCCGCCGCGCCCGGCCACCGGCCGCGGGCGACGACTGGGCCATCGAGGTCGAGGACCTGGTCCACGAGTTCGAGGCACCCGGCCATGCCTCGGCCCACGGGCGCGGCATCTTGCGTGCCGTGGACGGCGTCTCGCTGCGCGTGCGCCGGGGCAGCACCCATGCCATCGTGGGCGAATCGGGCTCGGGCAAGACCACCACCATCCGCGACATCGTGGGCCTGGGCCGGCCCACGGCTGGCCGCATCCGCATCGAGGGCACCGAGGTCACGGCCCTGCGCGGCGAGGCCCTGCGCCAGCTGCGCCGCCGCGTGCAGCTGGTCTACCAGAACCCGTTCAGTTCTCTGGACCCGCGCCAGAGCGTGTTCGACATCATCGAGGAGCCCCTGCTGAACTTCGACCCGCTGCCGGGCGCCGACGGCGTGGCGGACGGACGGACCCGGAGGAGCAGAGAGCGCGAAAGCGCGCCGCGGCGGGAAGAGGCGACGACGGTCGACGAGAGCATGCCGTGCAGGAGCACTGACTCACCAGGGCGCGCCCCCGCCCCCGCGCGGCGTCTTCGCCCAGCTTAAGGGCAAGCTCGCGGGAACGCGAGGCAGCGAAGCTGCGCTGGTGGGCATCACCATGATCTGGGGCACCACCTTCCTGGC
>JBHIXF010000071.1:0-29026 GCA_041984925.1 Comamonas sp. | reverse complement strand
GCAGCAACCGGCTTGCGACTGACCAGAGCGTTGATGCACGCAAGAGTGCATCACACGCCCTGGTCCCTCCACAGGACCGGCCCCCTGTCCACGCGCGCCAGCGCCTTGCGCGCGGCGCGCGCCGTCACGGCCAGATGGGCCTGCAGGTAGCCGGCCCCGAACCAGGCGCGCCCATCGTGCCGCGCCGCTGCGCGGAACTGGCCGGCCGCGACGGCGATGTCGTTGTGCAGGCCCAGCGCATCCTGGGCCGGCTCCAGCGCCCGCAGGTAGCGCCGCTGGGCCTTGCCGGCCCACAGCGGGCCCGTGAACTCGGCCAGGTAGCGCAGGCGCTTGAGCCGCTTGCGCACGCGGTGCTGCTCGTCGACCGGCAGGTGGTCGAAATGGCGCATGACCTGGCGGTGCAGGCGCGCCATCCGCGCCGCCAGCAGTTGGCGCGTGCGCGCGGGCGGCAGGTCGGCAAAGCCCTCGCCGCCACGCACCAGCGCCTCCAGGCCGGCCAGAGCCTGGCCGAAGCCGGGCACCTGCAGCGCCTCGGCGGCCCGGCCGCGCCGGGCTGTCGCGCCGTGGCAGTCCACCAGGGGCGCGCCGGCGGCGCGCAGCAGCGGCGCCACGACAGGGCCCAGGGCCTGGCCATCGCGCAGCGCGCCGAGCCGCGCAAAGGCCTGGGCCAGCGGCGCCAGCCATTCGCCGCGCAGGCCCGGCACCAGTGCGGCGCAGTCGCGCAGCACGGTGCGCAGGCGCCTCAGGCCCACGCGCAGCTGGTGGATGTGCTCGGGCCCGCCCATGCCGGCCGCCACGGCATCGGCGTTGGCGCGCACCTGCTCCAGCGCCGACCCCAGCACCTCGCGCATGAATTGCGCGGCATCGGGCGGATGCGGCCAGTGCACGGCGCGTGCATGCACCGGTTGCGGGGCGGGGCGGGAGTTCGGTGCCGGCCGGTCGGACATGGCGCGCTCCAGGAAATGCGGTTGCAGCGATTGTGGGCCGGCGCACGCGCAGGGGTCAATGCGGCCCGTCCCCCAGCGTGTGCAGCAGCGGCCGGGCAATGCGCACATAGTCGGACGAATCGAGCACGATGGAACGGTCCAGCCGGCCCGCGTTGAAGGCGATCTCGGCGAACTGCTCCACCAGCGCGGGGTCCACGACCAGCCGGATGCCGGGCTGCAGCGCGAACGGCGGGATGGAGCCGATGGCGCAGCCGGTTGCGGCCACCGCCTCCTCGGGCGACGCCAGCGTCGCCCGGCGCACGCCCACCGCCTGGGCCAGCCGCTTGAAATCGAGCTTGCGGTCACCGGGCAGCACGGCCAGGAACAGGCCGCCCGCGCCATCGCGGCTTTTGCATAGCATGGCCTTGGCGCCCTGGCCCGGCGCCGTGCCGCGGATGCGGGCGACTTCATCGGAGCGGCCTTCGGCCGGATGTTCCAGCACGCGAAAGCGCGCGCCCTGGGTGGTCAGAAGTTCTACGAGGGTTTCGAACATGGGGTGCGGGGAGAGGGAGATCAGTTTTTGACATTTTGTCCAATTCAAAACAAAATGTCCAATATGACCGACCGCACCCCCGAACAACAGCTGCTGCTGGAGCAGCTGCAGCAGATCGCCGAAGGCCTGGGCCAGACCTTTGCGCCCTTTTGCGAAGTCGTGGTCCACGACCTGCTGGAGCCGTCCCACGCCGTGCTGGCCATCCACAACAACCTGTCGGGCCGCGAAGCCGGCCAGCCGGCGACCGAGCTGGGGCTGGCGCGCATCCTGGACCCCGGCTACGAACAGGTCATCGCCAACTACCCCAGCCGTTTCGCCGACGGCCGCCAGGCCAAGAGCACCTCCATCGGCATCAAGGACTCCGAGGGCCGCTACATCGCCGCGCTGTGCATGAACGTGGACCTGACCCTGTTCCAGGGCTTCCAGGGCATGCTCAACCGCTTTGCGGCCGTCAGCGGCGACACGCCGGCCCATGAGATGCTGGAGCCGGCCGGCGCAGGCACCGACGCCCTGCGCGCCCGCATCGACGAATTCGCCGCCCGCCTGGCGACCACGCCGCGCGCCCTCAGGCCCGAGGACCGGCGCGCCCTGGTGCGCGAGCTCAAGGGCGCCGGCCTGCTCGAAGTACGCCGCTCCATGGAGACCATCGCCGCCCACTTGGGCGTCTCGCGCGCCACGGTCTACAGCTACGCCAGATAGGCCCCTCCTTCGCTCAGTGCACACACCCATGACGAACCATCTCCCCACCTACGACGATGTGGCTGCCGCCGCCGCGCGCATCGCAGGCCACGCCCACCGCACGCCCGTGCTGACCTCGCGCACGCTGGACGAGGCGCTGGGCGCCCGCGTCTTCCTCAAGTGCGAGAACCTGCAGCGCATGGGCGCCTTCAAGTTCCGTGGCGCCTTCAACGCGCTGTCGCGCTTCAGTGCCGGCCAGCGCAAGGCGGGCGTGGTGGCCTTCTCCTCGGGCAACCACGCCCAGGCCATCGCGCTGGCCGCGCGGCTGCTGGACATTCCCGCCACCATCGTCATGCCGCATGACGCGCCCGCCGCCAAGGTCGCGGCCACGCGCGGCTATGGCGGCCAGGTCGTGCACTACGACCGCTATACCGAGGACCGCGAGCAGATCGGCCGCGACCTGGCCGAGCGCCATGGCCTGACCCTGGTACCGCCCTACGACCATGCCGACGTGCTGGCCGGCCAGGGCACGGCCGCCAAGGAGCTGTTCGAGGAGGCCGGCCCGCTGGACGCGCTGTTCGTGCCGCTGGGCGGCGGCGGCCTGCTGTCGGGCACGGCCCTGGCCACGCGCGCCCTCAGCCCGGACTGCGCGCTCTACGGCGTGGAGCCCGAGGCCGGCAACGACGGCCAGCAGTCGCTGCGCGCGGGCCGCATCATCCACATCGACACGCCCAAGACCATTGCCGACGGCGCCCAGACCCAGCACCTGGGCGGCATCACCTTCCCCATCATCCAGCGCGACGTGAACGACATCCTGACCGCCGGCGATGCCGAGCTGGTCGATGCCATGGGCTTTCTGGCCACGCGCATGAAGCTGGTGGTCGAGCCCACGGGCTGCCTGGGCCTGGCCGCCGCGCGCCAAAGAAGCGAGCAACTGCGCGGCCGCCGCGTGGGCATCATCCTCAGCGGCGGCAACGTGGACATGCAGCGCTTTTGCCAGTTGCTGGGCGGCTGATCCCGGCGCTCAGTCGCGCGGGCTGAAGGTGCGCGGGAACACCACGGGCGCGCTGCGGTCGGCCAGCCGATAGCCCATGGCGGGCCGGCGCGAGGCGCCCTCCACCAGGCCGGCCTCCACCAGAAAGCCGGCGGCCATCATGCGCGTGCGAAAGCCGCTCTTGTCCACGGGGCGGCCCAGCACCACCTCATAGGCCTGCTGCAGCTGCGGCAGCGTGAAAGGCTCGGCCAGCAGAAAGGCCGGCAGCGAGGTGTATTCCACCTTGCCGCGCAGCCGCTGCACCGCCGCGCGCAGGATCTGCGCGTGGTCGAAGGCCAGGTCCGGCGCACGCAGCAGCCCATCCACGGCGAACCACGACACGTCGGCGGCATTGGCGCCCTTGGCCAGGATCAGGTCATGGCCCGGGATCAGCGCGAAATATACATGCGTGGCCGACCAGCCGCGCGGGTCGCGCGCCGCCCCGCCCCAGCTGCCCAGCTGCTCCAGATAGGGACTGTCCACACCCGTCTTTTCCAGCAGCTTGCGCCGTGCGCAGGCCAGCAGGTCCGCGTCCTGGTGCACGTCCACGAAGCCGCCGGGCAGCGCCCACAGCCCCGGGAAGGGCTCGCCCTGCGCCGTGGGCCGCTGCACCAGCAGCACCTGCAGCGCGTCGTCGGCCACCGTGAAGATGACTACGTCGACCGTGGTGAACGGACGCTGGAAGTCCAGCGCGCCTTGCGGGGGAGCGTTTTTTTTCGTGGCCATGGGATGGATTGTGCTTGACGCGCCGGATTTTAAGTTGTACTGTGCAACCCATATAAGTTGTACAGAACAACCCTCAAGGAGAAGCAGCATGTTCGGCATCCGTTTCATCAAGTCCCAGCCCACGGTCCACCTCATGCAGTTCCGCGCCGGCAAGGTGGTGCGCGAAGGCGTGGGCCAGTCGTTCTTCTACTACGCGCCCACCACCACCCTGGTGGCCGTGCCCGTGGGCAGCCAGGACTGCCACTTCATGCTGGAGCTGGTGACGGCCGACTTCCAGAGCGTCACCGTGCAGGGCCAGGTCACCTACCGCATCAGCGAGCCGCGCCAGACCGCCACGCTGATGGACTTCGCGCTGGCGCGCGACGGCCAGAAGTACCTGTCCGAGGACCCGCAGCGCCTGGGCGACCGCGTGACCATGCAGGCCGAGGTCATCATCCAGCAGGCCGTGCAGGCGCTGGAGCTCAAGCAGGCGCTGCGCTCCTCGGCGCTGATCGCCCGCACGGCCCAGCGCGAGCTGGCCGCCCAGCCCGAGATCGCGGCCCTGGGGCTGGAAATCCTGGGCGTCTCGGTCATGGCCGTCAAACCCACGCCCGACATCGCCCGCGCGCTGGAAGCCGAAGCGCGCGAATCCAACCTCAAGGCCGCCGACGACGCCGTCTACGCACGCCGCATGGCGGCCGTGGAAAACGAGCGCGCCATCCGCCAGAACGAACTCGACACCGACGTGGCCGTCGAGCGCAAAAAGCGCCAGATCCGCGAAGCCCAGCTCGAAGCCCGCGCCGCCCAGATGCGCAAGGAAAACGAGCTGCGCGCCGAACAGATGGCCGCCGACGTGGCGCTGGAGAGCAGCCGCAAGGACTTCGTCGCAGGCCAGGCCGCCAACAGCCGCACCCTGGCCGACGCCGAGGCCTACCGCGTGGGCGCCGTCATGGATGCGCTGGACAAGGCCGATCCGCGCACCGTCCAGGCCCTGGCCGCGGCCGGCATGCAGCCGGGCCAGCTCATCGCCCAGGCCTTCGGCGGCATTGCCGAGAAGGCCGAGCGCATCGGCCAGCTCAACGTCTCGCCCGAGCTGCTGCAGTCGCTGATGGGTGCGGGTGCCGGGGCGGGCGCGGTCCCTGCCACCACCAGCGCAGCGCCCTCCGGCGAGGCCGCAAGGAGCCGCCGTGAACGCCAATGACCGCAAGACCGTGCTGGTGGTGCGCCGCACGCGGCTCGATGAGCTGGTGGCCAAATACCACACGCTGTCCCAGGCCCGCTTCTACATCGAGCACCTGGGCGCCGACTTCGGCGACTACCTGCGCGAAAGCGCCGCCTATGCCGCCGCCCTGCAGGCCGTGGTGCAGGCGCTGCAGGCGCGGGGCCGCTACCAGATCGTGGACCGCGCCCTGCTGCCCAACTTCGTCTTCGGCGCCGACGACATCGTCGTCGCCCTGGGCCAGGACGGCATGGTCGCCAACACCCTGAAATACCTGGACGGCCAGCCGCTGATCGGCGTCAACCCCGAACCCGCGCGCTGGGACGGCCTGCTGCTGCCCTTCGGCCCCGGCGACCTGGCCAGCCTGCTGGGCGACGTGGCCGCCGGCCGCCGTCCCACGCGGGCCGTGACCCTGGCCGAGGCACGCCTGTCCGACGGCCAGGTGCTGCGCGCCGCCAACGACCTGTTCATCGGCCCGCGCAGCCACACCTCGGCCCTGTACGACATCGCGCTGGGCCAGCGGCGGGAGTCGCAGTCCTCGTCCGGGCTGATCGTCGCCACGGGCCTGGGCTCGTCGGCCTGGATCAAGAGCGTGGTCACGGGCTCGATGGGCATCGCCCGCGCCGTCGGGGGCACGGGTGGCGAAAGCGGCTACCAGCCCTTCGACTGGAACGCCCAGCGCCTGGACTTCGCGGTGCGCGAGCCCTTTCCCAGCCGCTCCTCCACTGCCGGGCTGGTCTACGGACAGGTCACGCCCGGCCAGCCGTTGACGCTGCGCTCGCGCATGCCGGACCACGGCGTGATCTTCTCGGACGGCATGGAGGCCGACTTCCTGCAGTTCACGGCAGGCATGGAGGCCACCATCGGCATTTCGCAGCGGCAGGGGCGGCTGGTCACATGACATGCATGCCCTGCGCCACCACCAGACAGAATCCATCCTGGCACGGGGATGGAAATTTTGTCAGCCCCCTTTTGTCAGCCCCCTGTACCCGATGATGGCCCAAGAGGCATCTCGGAACTTTCCGAATCCAGAGCCCAATTTTAGGAAAATTCTTATTTCACCGACCCATATCCAAACTTATATTACAAGCCATCAGAATATTGTCAATTAAAAAATCCCGTATTCTTTTCACCCCGAATCCATCTGAAATCATGGAAAAAACAAAAACAGGCTTCGCATGGTTTACGGGCAATCCTCCTGCGCCCCATGGATTCATCAGAAAGATGCCTGCTTCTTTGGGAGCCTCATTTTTCCTCCATATGAAACGCCTTGCTTTCTTCACCGGCTTCGCAGCGGCGGCGGCGATGAGCATGGATGCCCTTGCCGGCGGCGAATTTTCCCCCATGACTTCCAGCATCACGCTCCCCACTCAAATCACGGTGGCGGGGAACCTGCCCGCGGGTTCGACACTGTGGAAATCCCCGGTGGTCACGTTGAGTCTGTCCGCTGCACCGCTTGCCGGAACCACAGAAAGTGGGAAGGATATCTCAAGCTCCGAAATACATGGGCGTATCCAGGGGGCAAGCAAGGCGCCTGGATACAAGGATGTCTACAGCACCAATGTTGCCGGGCTGGGAGTCCGCTGGTCGGGCACGTGGCGCGCCCCCAATTTTCCCGGCGGCATAACCATGCCCATTACCACCCCCAATGAAAACACCGCGGGTGCGGCAGGCTGGACCTGGTTCAGCCCTTCACGTGCCCAGGACGTCTGGATCGAACTGGTGAAAACGGGTGACATTGCAGGAGGCTTGCTGGCGAATCAGGCCATGAACGCCTATCTGCAATTCCAATGCGCCTACACTTGTACCGCAGGGACCGTCAAACTGGCTGGCAGCACCCAAGTGGTGACAGGCCCCTCCTGCTCGGTCGCCAACACCGCCATTCCCGTCGCCCTGGGCTCGGTGTTCGCCAGACGATTCACCGGCGTCGGCTCCACGTCCACCCCGCAGCCCTTCGAGATCACCCTGAACTGCAGGGGCGGCGCGACCGGCAGCAAGCTGCTGCCCCATGTCACGCTCACCGACGCCAACAACGCCAGCAATCGCAGCACGACCTTGACCCTGAGCCCCTCCCAGGGAAGCAACAGCCGCCCCGCCGCCACCGGGGTGGGCATTCAGATACAAAAGGATGGCGTTCCACTGGGCTACGGGCCGGACTCCAACACGCCCGGCAACACCAATCAATGGAGTGCAGGCACCATCGACCAAGGCGTTGCCCAATTCAGGATTGCGCTGACTGCAAGCTACGTGCAGACTGCTGCCAGCATCACGCCGGGGCCTGCCAACGGCAAGGCCACCTTCACGCTGAGCTACCAGTGATGCCGGCCCTTCAGGGCCTCTTGTCCAGCTGCCTCTCCCAGGCCTTGAGCACCTTGACGCGCGCCCGCGAGAAATCGGCCATGCAGTTGGCGCGCGCGTCTTCCCGGATCCAGGTGGCCGAGTGGAATTCCGCATGGAAGTCGCAGGAGCTGCGCGCGAACTGCACCCAGTTGCGCTGCGACTCCTTCAGGGCCGCCAAGGCCTGGGGCATGCGTGCCTTGAGCTTGAGGGACAGCTCGGCGTAGGCCTCCTCCACGGCGGAGCCGTTCTGCTCGGCCAGGCAGGCACGGATCTCGGACATGTTGGTGGCGCCATCCTCGCAGCTGGCGGCCATGGCGTGGGGCACCCAGCACAACTGCAGCGCGGCGGTGGCGAAAAGGGCGAGGACTTTGGTCATGGGCGATGGCGGACTGGGCAGGCGGGTCGGGCGATGGCCGTGTGCCGCGATTACACCACCCCCTGTGGCAGGGAAAGTACGGAGCATGGCGGCGCACGGGCCATTGCCTGGGCCCGCGCAGCGAAGCAAAGCGCATATGCATGCGCGCAAAGCTTTGTTGCCCCGGTGCCGGCAGCGCCGCAAGATGCCTGCGTACCCATCTTCCGCCGGTTCCCGATCCGCCATGCAGCATCTTCCCGCCTCCACCCGTTCCAGCCACCCCATTCCCTCCACCCGCTCCCTCATCTGCCTGGCGCTGGCCCTGGCGGCGGGGGCGGCCCATGCCGACGCCACGCTCGACAAGATCAGGCAGCGCGGCAAGGTCACCATCGGCGTGCTGGTCAACGGCGGCCCCTTCGGCTCCATCGACCCCGCCACCCAGCAACTGGTCGGCTGGAATCCCGAGCTGGCACGCGCCCTGGCCAAGGGCCTGGGCGTGCAGGCCGAACTGGTCCAGGTGCAGACCGCCACGCGCGTGCAGTTCCTGCAGGCGGGCAAGGTCGATCTGCTGATCGCCTCCATGGAGCTCAACCCCGACCGCGCCGAGACCCTGGGCTACGCGCCCACGCCCTTCTACCGCGTGGGCGGCATTGCCGCCGTGCGCAAGGACAGCGGCATCGCCAGGTGGGAAGACCTGCGCGGCAAGCCCGTGTGCGTGTCGCAGGGCAGCAGCTTCGCCAAGCCGCTGGCCAATGACTACGGCGCCCAGGTGCACGGCTACAAGAGCTCGTCCGACTCGCTGCTGGCCCTCAAGGGCGGCAACTGCGTGGCCGCCGTGCATGACAGCACGCTGATCCATCCGCTGCTGCGCGGCAACCCCGAGTGGGCGCAGTACGCGGCACCCTTCGCCACCGAGGTGCTGCCCGCGCCGTCCGTGGTCTGGACCCGCAAGGGCGAGGCCGACACCATCGCCGCCGTGGACAAGGTGGTGCAGGACTGGCACCGCACGGGCTGGCTGATCGCCACCGAAAAGCGCGTGGGCATCGCGCCGGCCAACCCGCTGCTGCCCGAGCTGCAGGCGAAGTTCAAGTCCGCCAGCTGACCACTGGCCACACAGGCCGCACCGGCCCCTTTGCGACACCCAGGCCAGGCCCCGCAGGACGGAGCCGGGCCTTCCGTTCCCTGATGGATTCACGCATGTCCCGCCTTCTCCCTCCCCTCGCCACCGCCCTGGCCCTGCTGCTGGGCGCCAGCGCCGCCCATGCCGATGCCACGCTGGACAAGATCAGACAGCGCGGCAAGCTGTCCGTGGGCATCGATGGCGCCAGCCCGCCCTTCGGCGTGCTCGACCCCGCCACCGGCAAGACCGGCGGCTACCAGACCGAGCTGGCCGCCGACATCGCACGCCGCCTGGGCGTGACGCTGGAGACCGTGCCGGTCACGGCGTCCACGCGCGTGCAGTTCCTGCAAAGCGGCAAGGTGGACCTGCTGATCGCCAACATCCAATGGACGCAGGAGCGCAGCGAGATCCTGTCGTTCGCGCCCACGCCCTATGACCTGATCGGCGGCGGCGCCCTGGTGGCCAAGGCCAGCGGCATCAAGCGCTGGGAGGATCTGCGCGGCAAGGTGGCCTGCGTGTCCCAGGGCAGCAATTTCGCCAGGCCCCTGGCAGAGACCTATGGCGCCGTGGTCAAGGGCCTGCGCGGCATTCCCGAGTCGCTGCTGGCGCTCAAGGGCGGCACCTGCGCGGCCTCGGTCCATATCCAGCCCGCGCTCCATGAAAAACTCACAGGCCCGAACGCGGCCGAGTGGAAGGACTTCGAGCTGGGCACGCAGGACCAGCTGATCCCCTCGCCCACCGTGGTGTGGACGCGCCGTGGCGAGGCCGACACCCAGGCCTTCGTGGACAAGGCCATCCAGGACTGGCACCGCACGGGCTTTCTGCTCAAGGTCGCCCGCGCCAGCGGCGTGCCCGACACCTGGATCGCCGAACGCCACCAGCGCGCGCTCAAGGGCCAGTTCGACCGCGCGCCCTACGACTTCGCGGTCTATGCCGAGGCCCAGGCCGCGGCTGCGCAGGCCAAGAAGCCATGACGCAACGGGAGACCACGACATGAGCGACCCGACCGCCGCACTGCGCCAGGCCCTGGCCGTGGCCCACGCCACGCCCAGCGGGGCGCACCGCCTGTTCGCGCCGAGCCTGGGCTCGGAAGGCAGCTGCGCCATCGGCGGCCACCTCTGCACCAACGCGGGCGGCACCCAGGTGCTGCGCTGCGGCAAGGTGCCGGGCCAGCCTTTCCCCCTTTCCGAGCCACAGGGCCAGACGCCATGACCACGAGCTTTCCTCTTTCCCGGCGCGTGCAGCGCGTGAAGCTGTCGGCCAACGCTGCGGCCGGCGCGCGGGCCTCGGCCCTGGCCGCCCAGGGCCGCGACATCATCTCGCTGACCACGGGCGAGCCCGACTTCGATACGCCCGAGCCCATCAAGCAGGCCGCCGTCGCGGCGCTGGCGCGCGGCGAGACCCGGTACACGCCCACCCAGGGCACGGCCACGCTGCGCCGTGCCATCAGCGCCAAGTACCAGCGCGAGAACGGCCTGGACTATGCGCCCGAGCGCATCATCGTCAGCAACGGCGGCAAGCAGGTCATCTACAACGCGCTGGCGGCCACGCTGGACGCGGGCGACGAGGTGATCGTGCCAGCGCCCTACTGGCCCTCGTTCCCCGACATCGTGCGTGTCAACGATGGCACGCCCGTCATCGTGCCCGTGGGCCAGGAGCAGGGCTTCAAGCTCACGGCCCAGGCCCTGGAGGCCGCCCTCACCGCGCGCACGCGCTGGCTGGTGCTGAACACGCCGGGCAATCCGTCCGGCGCCGTCTACGGCCCTGCAGAACTCGCGGCGCTGGCCGAGGTGCTGCGCCGCCACCCCCAGGTGCTGGTGCTGCTGGACGAGCTGTACGAGCACATCTGGTTCACGCCCGAGGCGCCCGCCCACTGGCTGGCCGTGGCACCGGACCTCAAGGAGCGCACGCTGCTGGTCCACGGCGTCTCCAAGACCTATGCCATGACCGGCTGGCGCATCGGCTGGGGCGCGGGCCCGGCCGCGCTGATCCAGGCCATGGCGGTGATCCAGTCCCAGGTATCGTCAGGCCCCAGCTCCCTGGGCCAGGCCGCCGCTGCGGCCGCGCTGGAGTCGCCCGACCAATCCTTCGTGCAGGCCGCGCGCGCCGCCTATGCGCGCCGCGCGCGGCTGGTGGCCGAAGCCATCCACGCCGTGCCCGGCCTGCGCCTGCTGCCGCCCGGCGGATCGTTCTTCGCCTTCGTGCACTGCGGCGCGCTGATCGGCCACCGCAGGCCCGACGGCCAGGTGATCGCCTCGGAGGCCGACCTGGTCGAATGGCTGCTCGAATCCGAGGGCGTGGCCGCCGTGGACGGCGGCGCCTACGGCCTGTCGCCCTATTTCCGCATCTCCACGGCCACCAGCGACGAAGTGCTGGCCGAGGCCACGGCCCGCATCGCGCGTGCGGTGGCGGCGCTGCGCGCGCCCCACGAGGCCGCGCTCGCCGAACCGGAGGCCACGGCATGAGCGACGCCCTGCTGGCCCAGGGCGTGGATGCCCTCAAGGGCCTGGGCCTGAACTACAGCTTCATGCTGGACGCGGGCGAGCGCCAGGCCTTCGTGCGCGGCATGTTCGTGACCGTGCAACTGGCCCTGCTGACCATCCCGGGCAGCCTGGCCGCCGGCGTGGCGCTGGCGGCGGCCCTGACCTCGGGCCGCGCCTGGCTGGCCCGGCCCGCGCGCGCCTTCGTCGAAGTCACGCGCAACACGCCCACGCTGGTGCAGCTGTACTGCGCCTTCCTGGTGCTGAACATGCTGATCACCCAGCAGCTGCGCGACTGGGGCGCGGGCAACAACCCGCTCACGCCCTTTGTCTGGGTGGTGGCCGTGGTCTCGCTGCACAAGGGCGTGTTCCATGCCGAGGCGCTGCGCGCCGGCATCGAGGCCGTGCCCGCCACCACGCTGGAGGCCGCGCGCTCGCTGGGCTTTTCGCAGCGCCAGCTGCTGGTGCGCGTGCAGCTGCCGCTGGCCCTGCGCTTTGCCCTGCCCTCGCTGGTCAACAACCTCGTGGACCTGGTGAAGATGACGGCCGTGGCCTCGGCCATCGCCGTGGGCGACGTGACCTACGAATCCATCATGATCTGGTCGCAGCGCGACAATGTGCTGGAGTTGCTGCTGCTCATCCTGCTGTGGTTCGGCCTGCTGACCTGGCTGGTCAGCCTGGCGGGCCGCTGGCTGGAACAACACCTGAGGATGCCCGGCTATGGCCAATGAAGCCACCCTGAACCCCGGCGCCGCGCCGCATCCGCTGCCCGCCGCCCTGCTGGCCCTGTGTGTCTGCTGGGCCGCCACGGACAGCGCCCCGCCCGCCTTCGTGCACCTGTGGAAATGGCTGCCCGCGCTGCTGCGCGGCCTCTTGGTCAACATCGAGATCAGCGTGCTGGCCGTGGCCATCGGCACCGTGGCCGGCCTGGTGCTGGGCGCGCTGTCGCTGTCGCCCTCGCCGGCCGTGCGCACGGGCGTGCGCTGGTACGTGCAGCTGTTTCGCAATGCGCCCATCCTGGTGCTGATCTACTTCACCACCTACGTGTTCCCGTTCGAGCTGAAGCTGGTGAGCTGGACCTTCCCGTTCCCCGACTGGATCAAGGTCGTGCTGGGCCTGGCCCTGCCCACCAGCGCCAACGTGGCCGAGATCTTCCGGGGCGCCATCCAGTCGATTCCCGGCGCGCAGTGGGAGGCTGCCCAGTCGCTGGCCTTCCGGCGCAGCGAGATCTTCCGCCTCATCGTGCTGCCGCAGTGCGTGCGCCGCATGCTGCCGCCGTGGATGAACCTCTACGCCAGCATCACCATGAGCACCTCGCTGGCCTCGCTGGTGGGCGTGCACGACGTGGTGGACACCGCCCAGATCGCCAGCAACACCGTGGCCCGCACGGACTTCACCATCCTTGTGTACTTCACGCTGCTCGCGCTTTTCTTTGCCTATTGCTATCCGATTGCCCGCGCCACCCGCGCCCTGGAGCGACGTCATGAACGCCACTGACTCCTTTCTCTCCCAACTCGCCACGGCCGATGCCCCCGCAGACACGGCGCCCGCCCTGGTCCACCTGCAGGATGTGCACCTGTCCTTCGGCGACAACCCGGTGCTCAAGGGCATCGACATGCAGGTGCGGCGCGGCGAGGCGGTGACCATCATCGGGCCCTCGGGCTCGGGCAAGTCCACCATCCTGCGCTGCATCACCGGCCTGCTGCGGCCGCAGCGCGGCGCCATCTCGGTGGCGGGCACGCGCGTGGACCAGCTGCGCACCGAGGCCGAGCTGATCGCGCTGCGCAAGCGCGTGGGCTTCGTCTTCCAGCAGTACAACCTGTTCCCCCACCTGTCGGTGCTGGAGAACCTGGTCATCGCCCCCACGCGCGTGGCCGGCCGCGACCGCGCCACGGCCGAGCGCGAGGCCCGCGCCCTGCTGCAGAAGGTGCGCCTGGACCACAAGGAAGCCGCCTACCCCGGCGAGCTGTCCGGCGGCCAGCAGCAGCGCGTGGCCATTGCCCGCGCCCTGGCCATGCGGCCCGAGCTGATCCTGTTCGACGAAGTGACCTCGGCCCTGGACCCCGAGACCGTGGGCGAGGTGCTGACCGTGATACGCGATCTGGTCCGGGACGGCATGACCTGCGTGCTGGTCACGCACGAGATGCGCTTTGCCGAGGAGGTCAGCGACCAGGTCTATTTCACCGAGGCCGGCCGCATCGTCGAGCACGGCAGCGCCGCCCGGATCTTCGGCAGCCCGCGCAGCGATCGCACGCGCGAGTTCCTGCAGCGCGCGCTGGGCGATGGCGGCCGCCCCAGGCCTGCGCCGGCCGCCCCGGCCACGACGCCGCTGCCCTTCGACAGCCTGCGCTTTGCCCTTTGACGCTCACCACAACCACCCCACCAGGAGCACCGCCATGACCACTGAACAACCCACCGGCACCCTCGCCGCCCGGCGCCGCGAAGCCGTGGACAACGCCCTGGCCGACGTGCGCCGCCTGCTGCAGGCGGGCGCCCCGGACCGCCAGGCGCTGAAGGCCATCACGCAGCGCATCGAACAGCTGGCCGCCGACAAGGCCCTGTTCAGCCGCGCCGACTTCCCGCCGCCCGCCCAGGCCGAAGGCGTGGGCGCCTCCACGCGCTACCGGCTCAACCCCGGCGACGGCGACGCAGGCCCGGCCCTGTACCTGAACTCCATCAACCCCGGCAAGACCACGGCGCCGCACAACCACACGACCTGGGCCGTGATCGTGGCCGTCGAGGGCCAGGAGCTCAACCGCCTCTATGAACGCACGGACGACCGCAGCGACCCCGCACGCGCCAGCATCCACCTGGCGCGCGAATTCACCGTGCAGCCGGGCGCCTCCATCGCCTTCCTGCCCGATGACATCCACAGCATTGCCGTCGTGGGCGAGCAGCCCACGCTGCACTTCCATCTCTACGGCCAGCCGCTGGAGACCCTGAGCGGCCGCGTGGCCATCGACCCCGACACCGGCGAAGTCAAGAACTACAACGCCGCCTACTTCCGTCCCAGCGAGGCCGTGGCATGAGCACCCCCCAAGACAAGCACCGGCCCCTGGGCCCATCGACCCGCCTGCTGCACGCGGGCACGCCGCCGCTGCAGGGCGGCAGCGGCCCCGTCAACGTGCCCGTGGTGCGCACCAGCACCGTGCGCTTTGCCGACAGCGCGGCCTACGCCGACCTGCACCACCGCCGCGAGGCCGGCGAGCGCGTGGCCTCCTACGGCCGCCATGGCCTGGACACGCACCGCGCGCTGGAGGATGCCGTGGTCGCACTGGAGGGCGGCCACCGCGCCTTTCTCACACCCTCGGGCCTGTCGGCCATCACCCTGGTGCTGCTGGCCCTGCTGTCGCCCGGCGACCATGCGCTGGTGGCCGACAGCGTCTACTCGCCCGTGCGCCGCGTGGACGCCACGCTGCTGCAGCGCATGGGCATCACGCTGGAGTACTTCTCCCCCTCGCGCGACGACCTGGCCGCCAGGATCCGCGACAACACGCGGCTGGTCTACCTGGAATCGCCCAGCTCCCTGCTCTACGAGGTGCTGGACCTGCCGGCCCTGGCCGCCGTGGCGCGCGAGCGCGGCATTCCCGTGGCCACCGACAACACCTGGAGCGGCGGCTGGTTCTACCAGCCCCTGGAGCACGGCGCGAACATCTCCATCCAGGCCGCGACCAAGTACATCGCGGGCCATTCGGACGTGATGCAGGGCATCGCCATCACCGACGGCCCGGCGCTGTCCAAAAAGATCGCCATGGCCTACGAGGCCCTGGGCCTGACCATCGGCGCCGACGACGCCTACCTGGCCCTGCGCGGCCTGCGCACCCTGCCCGTGCGCCTGGCCCAGCACCAGCGCCATGCCACCGAGATCGCCCAGTGGCTGGAGCAGCAGCCGCAGGTGGGCCGCGTGTTCTACCCGGCCCTGCCGTCCGATCCCGGCCACGCGCTGTGGAAGCGGGATTTCAGCGGCGCCAGCGGGCTGGTCTCGTTCGCATTTGCCGAGGGGACCGATGCCGGCGCGGGCGCTCTGTTCGTGGATTCGTTGCGGCATTTTGCGCAGGGGGCCTCCTGGGGCGGGTACGAGAGCCTGGCCTTGGTGGCGCAGCCTGAGCGCTTGCGGGAGCACAGCGTGTGGACGGGGTCTGCGCCTGTGGTGCGCTTGCATGTGGGGCTGGAGGATCCTTTGGATCTGATTGCGGATCTGGAGCGGGGGTTCGGGGCGGTGTCGGAGCGTTCCAGGCTGGCTGCCTGAGCTTCCTTTTTGGCTCTGTCGCGCCTCTGTCGCCAGAGGCGCGGCGAAGGCCACAAAACACTCACTCAGGCAGCAGCCGGCAACAACCGAATCCCCGTAAAACCCTCCCTCTCCAGCTGCGCCACCAAGCCCAGTTCCCAATCCAGATAAGCCCGAAACCCTGCATCGCGCGATGCCAGGTCCCGATGCGCATAAGGGCTGTACCACTGGTCGTCATCGCCCGTCAGCACATCCGCATCGCCCTGCCCCACGGGCAGCCCCGCGGCCACCCAGGCCGACGTGCCTCCGACGATGGAGCGCACATCGCGTCCCGTGCGAAAGGCCAGCTCCGCCGCGACGCTGCGGGCCAGCACGCCATCGGGCGAAGTCAGGACAACGGCCTGGGACTGCGGCAGCGCCTGCACGAAGGACGCCAGCCGGTCGGGCACGGCAAAGCGCGCGCCGGCGATGTGCTGCTTCTCGAAGGCGGGGCGGCTGTCCACGTCGAAGACGATGGCGCGGCCTTCGCCCAGCAGTTCCTGCGCCTGCTGCGCCGACAACTGGGGCGCGGCGGCGTGGGAGGCCAGCACGCGCACGGACTCCGGGCCGGTTTCCAGGGTGGCCAGCGCAGGCGGCACGTAGGTGAAGACTTCCCAGCCCAGCTGGGCCAGCCAGGCGCCGGTGGTCAGGGCACGCACACCGTCCCAGTCGGCCAGCACGATGCGTGCGCCGCGCGTGGCGGCGTATTCGTCGGTGGCCTGCACGAGCTGGCCGCCGGGTGCCCAGCGCCAGTCCGGCAGGTGGCCGGCCTCGTACTCCTCGCGGGTGCGCACATCGAAGCGGTAGAGCGTGCGTTCGGCGGCCTCGGATTCGAAGCGTGCCAGCGTGGCCGCATCGATGTGCTGCACGCCGGCGCGGCGCGCCACGGATGCGGCGCGTTCGCGGGCTGTCGCAAGCGTGGCGGCTGCCGGCTCCGGCAGCGGCGTGCGGCGTCCGTGGGCCAGCCTGCGGCCGGTCAGCAGCCAGTCCATGGTGCCGTTGCGCAGAGAAACCACCTTGTTGGGAATGCCTGCATCGATCAGCGTCTGCGCGCCCACGATGGAGCGCGTGCGGCCTGCGCAGTTGACGACGACCAGGGTTTCGGGATCCGGTGCGAGCTCGCCGATGCGGTAGACCAGCTCGGCCCCCGGCAGGCTGTGGGCGAAGGGCAGGCTGAAGGCGGCGAATTCCTCGGGTGTGCGGCTGTCCACGACGACGATGTTGTCGCCGCGCTGCACGCGCGCGCCCAGCTCGTCCGAGGTGATCCAGGGCGTGTGCTTTTCATGCTCGATGACTTCGCCGAAGGCCTTGCTGGGCACGTTGGTGCCGCTGAAGATCTCCAGGCCCGCCGCTTCCCAGCCGTCGGTGCCGCCGTCCAGCACCGATACGTTGGGCCAGCCCAGGCGCACCAGCTTGGCGGCCGCCTCGTGGGCCAGCGTGCCATCGCCATCGACCAGCACGATGCGCGTGCCGCGGCGCGGCACCAGCCGGTCGATGAGCTGCTCCAGGCGCCAGGCCGGCGCGGGGACCGCGAACAGGATGTGGCGGTGCGCGAAGACGCCGGCCTCGCGCACGTCGAGCACGGCGATCTCCTCGCCGTCGGCCAGCGCCTGCTTGAGCGCCGCTGGCGTGACCAGCGCATGGCGGATCGACCTGGGCGGGCCGAAGGTGCGAAAGCTCCCGCCCTCCAGGCTCTCGAAGACCACGCGATCGGGCATGCGCTCCAGGCCGCGTCCGTAGAAGTGCAGGTGCAGGCCGGGTTCGTCGCCGATCAGCGCGATGGTGTGCACATCGGTGGGCGAGAGGATGACGGACTTTCCGCCGGACACGTCCACGGTGGACTCTGCCTTGAGGGTGTCACGCAGCGGGTCGTCTGTCTTGCCGCGCGCGAAGAACACGTTGCGCTCCACGCCCTGGACGCCCGCGATGATGGCCCAGGTCGTGTGGTCATGCGGCGGCTGGGACTTGCCCGGCAGGCCGGCCGACAGGTACAGCGCATAGTGCCCGTCCAGGTCTTCGGCAAGCCGGTAGACCTGGGCGGGGTTGCTGGCCGATACCGGGAAATGCGCCGGGTCGAACAGCGCGCGCTGCAGGCCCAGGGCCTGCAGTTCGCGGGCCACGGCCTGCAGCTGGTCCGGCGTGGCGTGCCCGGGATCGGGAACCAGGCGCCGGGCCGTGGCGATGAAGCCTGTGACGGCGGCCGCGCGGCGGCTGGCCACGTCGCTGCCGCTGAAGTCGATGGAAAGATGGGTCTGTGTCATGGGAAGGGCTTTCGCTAGAGGACACGACGGTATGCCGCTGCCGCGCCGGCTCCAAGTACCCATTGCGGATATCGATATGAGCATCCGGCACTGCGACCGGACTGCCCGCATCGTGCCGCCGACGCATATGCATAGCCGCAATGCGTCGTTCACGCCGGTGCGTGGGCCGGACAGACTGCGTGCATCGACTCTCTGTTTCCCGGCACTCCCATGATCCGCACCCCGTCCGCACTGCGCGCCCTGCTGCTTCCCCTGTTCTCCGCCCTGGCCCTGCATGCGCCGGCGGCCCTGGCCTCGGCCGACAACTATCCGAGCAGGCCCGTGCGCATCATCGTGCCCGTGGCGCCCGGCGGCAGCGCCGACAAGCTCACGCGCACCCTGGCCGACAAGCTGGCCGCGCTGTGGGGCCAGTCCGTGGTGGTGGAGAACGTGGCCGGCGCCAGCGGCACCATCGGCGCGGCCAGGGTCGCCAAGGCGGCGCCCGATGGCTACACCCTGCTGCAGCAGGGCGAGGGACTGACGCTCAACGGCCTGCTGTTCGCCCAGCTGCCCTACGACACGCAGAAGGCGTTCACGCCCATCATCAAGGCCGTGGTCAATCCCCAGGTGCTGGTGGTCAACCCCGGCACGGGCCTGAACACGCTGGGCGAGTACCTGGCGCGCGCCAAGGCGCGGCCGCAGAGCATCAGCCTGGGCCTGCCCGGCAACGGCGGCATCGCCCATGTGGCCCACGAGATCCTCACGCAGGAGACGGGCGCCAAGGTCAACTACATCCCCTATCCCGGCGGCGGACCGGCTTCGCTGGACGTGCTGGGCGGCCATACCGACGCCACCCTGATCACGCTGGCGGCCGTGACCGAATACGTGCGCGCCGGCAAGCTGCGCGCCCTGGCCGTGACCACGCCCTACCGTTCGGACGCCCTGCCCCAGGTGCCCACCATGGCCGAGGCCGGGGTGCCGGGCTTCTCGGTGGAGAGCTGGCAGGGCTACTTCGCGCCGGCCGGCACGCCCGCGCCCATCGTCGCCAAGATCAACCGCGACCTGCAGGCCGTGCTGCAGGCGCCCGACGTGCGTGCGCAGCTGGAGCACATGGGCTTCAAGATCGCGGGCGGCTCGCCCGCCGACCTCGGCAAGAGCCTGCAAAGCGAGCGCCCGCGCTATGCCAAGGCCATCCAGTCGGCCGGTCTGTCGCTGCGCTGAAGCACGCCCCTTGCCCTGGCTTCACGCCAGTCTGCCGGCGAAGGCCTGGCCTGCCAACAAGCTCCTGGCGGTTCTCAACTAGCCGCCGCGCGCGGCCTGCATGCTGCGCAGCACGCTCTCGCCGGCCTTGCGCACATGGTCGGCGCACAGCTTTTCGGCCTTGTCGGCATCGCCTTTTTCGAGCGCGGCGACGATGGCCTCCAGCTCCTTGAGGGTGTGCGGCAGCCGCCCGGGCTGCGCCATGGAGATGCGGCGCAGCACGGTCACGCGGTTGTTGAGCTGGCGCAGCATCTGGCCGGCCACGAGGTTGCCGCAGCCTTGCACGAGGATGTCGTAGAACTGGTTCTTGAGCGTCAGCAGCGCGGCGCGGTCGCGGTCGGCGTCCAGCCGCGACAGCTCGCCCAGCTTGGCGCGCAGCGCGGCGCGCTGCGCCGGCGTGGCCTGCAGCGCAAAGCCCCGGCCCGCCAGGCTTTCCAGGCTGGCGCGCACGGCGTAGATGTCGCGCACTTCCTGCTCGGAGATGGTCGTCACCTCGGGCCCCTTGTGCGGGACGATGGTGATCAGCCCCTCGGCCTGCAGGTGCTGCAGCGCTTCGCGCAGGCAGGAGCGGCTGACGTCCAGGCTTTCGCACAGCTCGCGCTCGGACAGCTTCTGGCCCGGCGCGAACACGCCGTCGAGCACGGCGGTGCGCAGGGTCTGGGTGGTCCGCTCGCGCAGCGACGTTGCTTCGCGGGGCACTCGCAGCATCGTGTTCATGGGGGCGGGTTCCGTGAATTGTTCCATCGTCGGATTGTCATACGGCAGGCACTGGCGCAGCGCAATCCATGGTTTCATCATGTCGGATTGTCTGACAATCAGAATAATCCAGTCCATGGCCTGCGCCGTGCCGCCTGGCCTGTGCCCCGTGATTCCCGACCTCTCATCCAAGGAGCCCGCATGACCCGTCCCTACGCCCCCAGGAACCCGCAGCTGTTCGAGCAAGGCCTGTCCACGCGCCGCGAGGTGCTGGGCGCCGAGTATGTCGATGCCGCCATCCGCAACGCCAGCGACTTCAACATCGACATGCAGGAGCTGGTCACGCAGTACTGCTGGGGCGATATCTGGAACCGCCCGGGGCTGGACCGCAGGACGCGCTCCTTCCTGAACCTGGCCATGATCACGGCGCTGAACCGCCCGCATGAGCTGAAGCTGCATGTGCGCGGCGCCATCCACAATGGCCTGACCCAGGACGAGATCAAGGAGGTGTTCCTGCAGACCGCCATCTACTGCGGCGTGCCGGCCGCCATCGATTCCTTCCGCGTCGCCTCGGAAGTGTTCAAGGAAATGGACCTGTGAGGAGTCTTGCATGCGCCGCATCGGATTCATCGGCCTGGGCATGATGGGCCGCCCCATGGCCCACCTGCTGCACGCCGCAGGCCACCCGCTGCTGGTGCGCGACGCGCTGGCGGACGTGGCGCGGGACTTCGCCGCCGCCCACCCGGGCACGGCGCTGGCCGCGCAGGACGGCGACTTCGCGGACTGCGAGGCGGTCATCACCATGCTGCCGGACTCGGACATCGTGGACACGGTGGTCCGGGCGCTGGCGGGCCACCTGCGCCCCGGCGCCTGCGTGGTCGAGATGAGCTCGGCCGACCCGCAGCGCACCCGCGCCCTGGCGGCGCTGCTGCGCGGGCAGGGCGTGCAGCTGATCGACGCGCCCGTCTCGGGAGGGGTGAAGAAGGCCGTGGCCGGCACGCTGTCCATCATGGTCGGCGGCGACGCGGCCGAGGTCGCACGGCAACGGCCGCTGCTGGAATGCATGGGCCAGGCCATCACCCACGTGGGCCCCGTGGGTTCGGGCCATGCGCTCAAGGCGCTGAACAACTACGTGTCGGCCGCCGCCTTGCTGGCCACGGCCGAGGCCATCCACGCGGGCGCGGCGTTCGGCATCGCTCCGGACACCATCGTCGAGGTCATCAATGCCTCGACCGGCCGCAACAACACCACCGAGAACAAGGCGCGCCAGTTCATGCTCAGCGGCAGTTTCGACTCGGGCTTTTCGCTGGCGCTGCAGGCCAAGGACGTGGGCATCGCCGCTGCGCTCGGCATGGCGCTGCAGTTGCCCATGGACCTGGCGCAGAAGGTGCGCGCCATGACCGACGGCGCCTCGCGCGCCCTGGGGCCGGCCGCAGACCACACGGAGCTGTACAGGTTCGTGGCCGGCCACCGGATCGGCGCTGCACCCCCGCCATGACAGGAGACAAGACCATGCGCACCGCATACCGCAGCCGGCGCCTGCTCGCCGCAGCCATCGCCATCGCGCTGGCTGGCGCCGCCCAGGCCTTCCCCAGCAAGCCCGTGACCCTGGTCGTGCCCTATGCGGCGGGCGGCTCCACCGACGTGCTGGCGCGCGTGCTGGCCGAGGCCATGGCGCGCGACCTGGGACAGCAGGTCATCGTGGAGAACGCCGGCGGCGCGGGCGGCACCATCGGCACGGCCCGCGTGGTGCGGGCCTTTGCCGACGGCCACACCCTGCTGCTGCACAACATGGGCATCGCCACGGCGCCTGCGCTGTACAGCAGGCTGGGCTTCGACGCCCGCAAGGACCTGGAGCCCGTGGCCCTGGCCGGCGACGTGCCCATGATCCTGGTGGGCCACAAGGGCTTCGGCCCGGCCACGCTGGCCGAGTTCGTCGCCCGGCTCAAGTCCAGCCCCGGCCAGGTGAAGTTCTCGCATGCGGGCGTGGGCGCGACCTCGCACCTGTGCGCCATGCTGATCAACCAGACCCTGGGCACCACGGTGACCATGGTGCCCTACCGGGGCACGGGCCCGGCGCTGCAGGACCTGATCGCCGGCAATGTGGATGTGATCTGCGACCAGCCCGTGGCCACGGGGCCGCACATCCAGGCGGGCATGCTCAGGCCCTATGCCATGGCCACGCGCGAGCGGCTGGCCACCCTGCCCCAGGTGCCCACCTTCTCGGAAGCCGGCATGCCGGGCTTCGAGCTGGCCGTGTGGCATGGCCTCTATGCGCCCAGGGGCACCCCGGCGGCCGTGATCGAGCGCCTGAACCAGGCCGCGCGCGCGGCCTTTTCCGAGCCGGCGCTGGCCAGGCGCCTGTCGGACATGGGCGTGCTCATCCCGCAGGGCGACAGGCTGCGGCCCGAGGCGCTGCGCCAGCACACGGCCGACGAGATCCGGCGCTGGGACCCCGTGATCAAGGCGGCCGGCGCCAAGGCCGAGTGAGTTCGGCCCGGCCTGTGCGGGCCTATTCCGCCTTGGCGCCCGAGATGCGGACCTGCTCGGCCGCTTCGGGCATCTGCTTGTGCACGAAGCGCCAGAACTCGTCCACCCCCATGGGCTTGACGGGCAGCGAGCCCTGTTCGATGAACTGCTTTTGCACATCGGGATTGCGCAGCGCGGTGGCCAGCGCGGCGTTGAGCTTTTCCAGCGCCGCGCGCGGCGTGCCGGCCGGGGCCACGAGGCCGTACCAGGAGTCGGTGTAGAAGCCCTTGACGCCCGCCTCCTCGAAGGTGGGCACATCGGGCAGGGCCGGCAGGCGCTGGCGCGCGGCCACGGCCAGCGCGCGCAGCTTGCCCGAGCGGATGAAGGGCATGGCGCCCGTGGTCAGCACGAAGTCCACGCGGCCCGCCATCAGGTCGGTCATGGCCGGGGCCGTGCCCTTGTAGGGGATGTGGGTCACGTCCACGCCGGTGAGCTTCTTGAAGCTGGCGCCGGCCAGATGCTGGCTGGACCCCACGCCGCCCGATCCGTAGTTGAGCTGGCCGGGCCGGGCGCGCGCGGCGGCCAGCAGGTCCTGCACCGAGCGCAGCGGCGAGTCCACGGGCACCAGCAGCACGCTGGGCGAGGTGGTGATCATGCCGATGGGCGCGAAGTCCTTGAGCGGGTCGTGGTTGAGCTTGGCGTAGAGCGCGGAGTTCAGGCCGTGCGAGGCCACCGTGGCCAGCATGATGGTGCTGCCGTCGGGCCGCGCGCGGGCCGCCGCATCGCTGCCGATGTTGCCGCCCGCGCCGCCCCGGTTGTCGATGGTGATGGGCTGGCCCAGGGCCTCGCTCATGCGCGTGGCCGCCAGCCGCGCCACATTGTCGGACGGGCCGCCCGCGGGCCAGCCCACGATCAGCGTGATGGGGCCGGGCGGCAGCGGGCCCTGGGCCCGTGCGGGAAGAAAGGAGGCGCCCAGGGCGCAGAGGGTGAACGCGGCCAGGCCGCGGCGCGAGAAAGTGGTCATGGCAGAAAGCCTCGGCAAGTCAAGGAAATGGATCGGGCTCAGGGCTTGCCGTCCTGCCAGGGCATCTCGCTCCACAGCTTGCGAAAGCCCGCCTCGGTGCGCTCCAGCTCGGCCGCGTAGGCGGCAGGCGCCAGGTAGCGCAGCGGCGCGTACATGGCCTCGGCCTGCTGCTTGAACTGCGGGTCGGCCGCGATGGCGGCCACCGCGTCCACGAGCTTCCTGCGCACGCCCTCGGGCAGGCCCTTGGGCGCGGCCAGGCCGCGCAGCGAGGCCAGTTCGATATCGATGCCCTGCTCCTTGAAGGTCGGCACCTGGGGCGCCAGCGAGGTGCGCGCGGCCGACATCTGGCCCAGCAGGCGGATGGGCGTGCCGCCCTTCTGGTAGGCCAGCACCTCGCCCACGTTGATGGCGCCGATGGTGATCTGCTGGCCCGTGACGGCGGCGCGCACCTCGCCCGCGCCCTTGTAGGGCACATGGGTCAGCTGCGTGCCCGTGGCCCGGGCGAACAGCAGCATGGCCAGGTGGTCGTCCGAGCCGGTGCCGGTCGTGCCCACGGTGACGGCGCCGGGATTGGCCTTGGCATAGGCGGCCAGGCCCGCCAGCGTGGTGATGGCATTGCTGTTGTGGATGGCGAAGCCGCCCGGATCGTCCACGAGGTTGCCGACCAGGTCGTACTGGCTCCAGTGGAAGCTGCTCTTGCGCTCGATAGGGATGGTCAGCACGTTGGGCGTGTTGATGAAGCCGATGGTGTAGCCATCGGGCTTGGCCCGTGCCAGCTCGCCGAAGCCGATGCCGCCGCCCGCGCCGGGGCGGTTGAGCACGACCACCGTGCCGCCCAGCTTCTTTTCGAGATGGCGGGCCAGCAGCCGCGCCACGAGGTCGGTGCCGCCACCGGGCGCGTAGGCCACGATCATCTCGATGCTGCGCGAGGGGTAGGCAGCCTCGGTCTGGGCCATGGCCGGCAGCGCCATGCAGGCGGCGGCCAGGCCCGCGCAGAATGCGCGCCTTGCTTGCTGTTTCATGCTTGTCTCCTGGTGCGCCCCTTTTTCGTGCTCCGCGGGGCTTTCGGTCATGGTGGAAGAAACGGATCAACGGGACGGGAACAGGGCCCGGGCGATGCGCTCGCGCGCCGCCGGCCAGACCTCGGGATTGACCAGGCGCGCGGGCCGCTGGCCATCGGCCAGCAGGCGCACGATCTGGTTCGCGGCCAGCTCGGCGTTGTTGCGCCGGGCCTCGTGCGTGACGCCGGCGGTGTGGAAGGTCGCCACCACCTGGGGCAGCGACAGCAGCGGATGGGATGCGGGCGGCGGCTCCTGGTCCCAGACATCGAGTCCGGCGCCCGCCAGGTGGCCTCCGGCCAGGGCCTGGTACAGGGCGGCCTCGTCGTGGATGCCGCCGCGCGCCGTGCTCACGAAGACCGCGCCGGGCTTCATGGCCGCGAAGGCGGCCGCATCCATCATCCCCAGCGTGGAGGCATCGCGCGGGCAGTGCAGCGAGACGATGTCCGAGCGGCGCAGCAGTTCGTCGAAGGAGACGGCTTCGGCGCCGCGCGCGGCCAGGCCGGCCGCGTCATAGGCCGGGTCGCAGCCGATGACCTGCATGCCGAAGGCCCGGCCCAGGGCCGCCACGCGGCTGCCGGCCTCGCCCACGCCGACGACCCCCAGCGTGCGGCCGCGCAGTTCGTGGCCCATCACATCCTCGCGGCTGAAGCCGCGCGCGCTGGCGCGCAGCAGGCGGTCGGATTCGTTGATGCGGCGCAGCACGGACAGCATCAGGCCGATGGCCATCTCGGCCACCGAGTCGGCATTGCCGCCCGACTGGTTCATGACGGCCACGCCGGCCCGCGTGCAGGCGGCGATGTCGATGGTGTCGCAGCCCGATCCGCTGGACGAGATGGCCAGCAGCGCGGGGCAGCGCTGCAGCAGCTCGGCCGTGGCGAACCAGTGGCGCGGCAGCTCGTCCTTGGCGGCCGTGATCTGGTAGACATGGGCGCCGGCCAGCGCCTGCCAGGCGGCGGCGTCATCGCCCTCGCGGCGGCAGGTCTGCAGCTGCACGCCGGGCGCGGCCGAGACGATGCGGTCGAAGGCCGGATCCAGCCAGTAGTCGAAGCGCACGACACGCGGCTGCATCACAGCACCCCCTTGTCGCGCAGCGTGCGCAGCACCCAGGAACGGTCGGCACGGCCTGCGGCGATCTGGGCCAGCACGTCGGCCTCGCTGCGCTGGATCGCTTCCACGCGGTCGGCGATGCCGGCGGCCTCGGCGGCGGGCACGGCCAGCAGGCCGTCGCCGTCGCCCAGCACCAGGTCGCCCGGATGGACCACCATGCCGTCGATGCTCACGGGCACATGCAGTTCGCCGGGGCCGTCCTTGTACGGCCCCCGGTGCGAGACGCCGCGCGCATAGACGGGCAGGCTGTGCTCGCCGATGGTGTCGCTGTCGCGGATCAGCCCGTCGATCACGATGCCGGCCGCGCCGCGCGCCATCATCAGCGCCAGCATGATCTCGCCGATGATGGCGTTGGGGCCGGCCCCGCCCGCATCCACCACGATCACGTCGCCAGGGCCGCAGATGTCGATGGCATGGTGCACCATGAGGTTGTCGCCGGGCCGCGTGCGCACCGTGAGCGCGCGGCCGGCCAGCGGCCCCTGGCGCCGGTGGAAGGGCCGCAGCGCCGAGGTGCCCGTGGTGCGGCTCATGGCGTCGCTGACGTTGGCGACCGGAAAGCCGCGATAGCGCTGCAGCAGCGCGTCGTCGATGGCCGGCGCGGGCCGGGCGTGGATCTGGAATCCGGGGATCTTGCTCACTTCGTTTGTCTCCGTCACAGCTGAATCTTTCCTTGCCTCAGAACGCGTCCCAGGCACCGGCCGGGCGCACGCAGGCCGCCGTGATCTGCTCCAGGCGCGTCACGCCCAGCATGCCCATGTCGCGCAGCAGCTCCTCGCGCAGCAGGGCCAGGGCATGGGCCACGCCGGCCGGCCCGGCCACCGAGGCCGCGTAGTTGAAGGGCCGGCCCACGAACACGCAGCGCGCGCCCAGGGCCAGGGCCTTGGCCACGTCCGTGCCACGGCGCACGCCGCTGTCCAGCATCACGGGCAGGCCGGGCACGGCGCGCACGATGCCGGGCAGCACGCGCAGCGGCGCCACGGCGCCATCGAGCTGGCGCCCGCCATGGTTGGAGACGATGAGGCCGTCGGCCCCATGCTCGCGCGCCATCACGGCGTCCTCGGCGGCCAGGATGCCCTTGACCACGAGCTGGCCCTTCCAGCGCTGGCGGATGGCGCGCAGGTGGGTCCAGGCCAGATGCGAGCGGTCCGAGAAATCGCGCAGCACGCTGGCCGACAGAATGGGCGCCCCCCGGTGGGCGTAGTTGTTCTCGAAGTGCGGCATGCCATGGCGCAGCAGCGTGCGCAGGAAGCTGCCGAACAGCCAGCGCGGATGGCTGATGCCCTGCCAGGCCAGGCCCGGGCCGGGCCGCAGCGGCGTGGAAAAGCCCGCGCGCACATTGTTTTCGCGGTTGGAGGACACGGGCGTGTCCACCGTGATGACCAGGGTCTGCACGCCGGCGGCGGCCACGCGGTCCAGCAGGGCATCGATCTGCGCCTGGTCGCCGGGCAGGTAGGCCTGGAACCAGGTCCCGGGCGCGGCGGCCATCACCTCTTCCAGCCGGATCAGCGAGGAGCCGCTCATGATCGCCGGCACGCCCGCCTGCTGCGCGGCCTCGGCCAGCACCAGGTCGCCGCGGTAGGCCGACAGCGCCGCGATGCCCATGGGCGCCACGCCGAAGGGCGCGCTGTAGCGGCGCCCGAACAGCTCGAACGAGGGATCGCGCCGGGCCACGCCCACCAGCATGCGCGGCACGAAGGCCAGGTCGGCGAAGGCGCGGCGGTTCCCGGCCAGCGAGGCGTTGTCCTCGACCGCGCCACTCACGTAGGCATAGATGGGGCGCGGCAGATGCCGCTGCGCCAGCCGCTCGAAATCGTCGAGCGACAGCACCTGGCGCAGGCGCCGGGGCAGGGCCTGCGCCGGCCGGGCGGCCGGGACGGTGGCGGTGACGGATTCAGTGCTCATTGCCGGCCAATGTAGGGCGGCACTGTGTGAAACAAAAGCGAAATAAATCGAAATGCATATTCCACTTTTGTGAAAATATGCACATGACCCTCAAACAGCTGGAAGCCTTCTACTGGGCCGCGACCTGCCTGAACTTCTCGGTGGCGGCCGAGCGCGTGCACCTGTCCGTGTCCTCGCTGTCCAAGCGCATCGCCGAACTGGAAGCCTCGCTGGGCGTGCAGCTGTTCGACCGCAGCGGGCGCGCGGCCGAGCTCACGCCCCAGGGCGAGCAGTTGCTGCCGCGCATCCGCGAACTGCTGCACGGCGCCGCCCAGCTGCGCGAGGCCGCCGGCCGCAGCACGGGCCTGCAGGGCCGCTGCCGCCTGGGGCTGGGCGAACTCAGCGGCCTGACCTGGCTGCCGCGCCTGGTGCGGCGCCTGGCCGAGCTGCACCCGGGCCTGCAGCTGGAGCCCTACTCCAACATCGGCCAGGTGCTGGAGCAGCGCATCGTGGACGGCGAACTCGATTGCGTGGTCAGCGCCGGGCCGTCGTCGCGCGGCAGCCTGGCCTTCGAGCAGGTGGCCCAGGTGCGCTTCGTCTGGGCCGCCAGCGACGACTTTCTCGCCCGGGCCGGCACCGACCTGCCCCAGCGCCTGGTGCGCGAACAGATGCTGATCGCCCTGCCCACGGGCTCGGGCGCCACGCGCACGCTGGACGACTGGCTGGGCCGCCAGGGCCTGGCCCTGGAGCGGCACCTGGCCTGCAACAGCTGGGGCGCCGTGGTGGGCATGGTGGTCGACGGCCTGGGCTTCACCTACATGCCCGAGCAATGGGCCCTGGCCCTGCAGCAGCGCGGCGCCCTGCGCGTGCTCGCGCGCGGCCCCGCGCTGGCCCCGCTGACCTACACCGTGCAATGGCGCCGCGACGACGCGCGGCCGCTGATCACCGAGATGCGCGAGATCATCAAGGGCGTGATCGACTTCCCCGCCCCCCGGTGCCTGGCCTGAAGGCCACCCTGCGCGCCAAGGGCCCATTGGCCGCCCCCCCTGCCCGCCGCAACGCGGTGCGGGAAAATCGCAGTCCATGACAGCCCCCGCCCCCGACAACGATCCAATGCCCCAGCCGCCCGAGCAGCCCGACCTGGACGCCTGCTGCGGCAACGGCTGCGACCCCTGCATCTTCGACACCTACGACCTGGCCATGGACGAATACCGCCAGGCGCTGCGGGCCTGGCGCACGCGCCATGAAAGCGCCGCCATGCCCGGCAGCGGCTCGCAGCCGTAGCGCCATAGCGTGCGACTCTTGTCTTCCTTGTCCGAACACCGGGCGCCCGGGCCGATGGTTCTTGAAGACAATGAGCGGTGAAGGGTCCGATCTTGTCCATGCCCGCAATCGGCGCATTGCCATCGCCTCTCCCGTTCATTGCGAATCTTCCTAGGAATATTCCTGTTTATCTATCTGGCCGATAAAACACATTGTTTTTGTCTATGATGCTTTCCCATTGACCAACGGGAGGGCGCCCCGCCAGGGCAAAACCAATGACACGCCGAGTCACCATCCACACGCCATTGGGCGAGCAACTGCATCTGCGTGAATTGAAGGGCAGCGAGCA
>JBHIXF010000070.1:0-29512 GCA_041984925.1 Comamonas sp. | reverse complement strand
CGGGTCGAGCCCTGCTGATCTGCAGGGTCTTGAATGAAGGCTGGAGCATGGCCACCGCCGCCCAGGCCATGGGCGTGAGCTGCCGTACCGGCTTCAAGTGGTTGGCTCGCTTCAGACTAGAAGGAGCACCAGGGCTGCGTGACCGCAGTTCGCGACCGCATCACTGCCCCACGGCCTGCAGCACCGAACAGATAAGTCAGTTCGAGTTACATCGCCGACAGCGCCTGCCGCTGTGGCGCATTGCCCGAGAGTGCGGCCTCAGCCTGAGTACCGTGGCCCGTTACATGGGCCGCCTGGGCTTGAGCCGTCTGAGCGCCTTGCAGCCACCCGAACCTGTGGTGCGCTATGAGCGCGCCAGCCCTGGCGAGTTGCTGCACATCGACACCAAACGGCTGGGCCGCATCGAGGGCATAGGTCACCGCATCACCGGCAAGCGCCAGCATCGCAATAGAGGCATCGGCTGGGAAGCAGTGCATCTGGCCATAGACGACCACTCCCGCGTGTCCTTCGGCCAGGTACTGGCAGATGAGACAGCGCTCAGTTGCGTGCAGTTCTTGCGAAACGCCGTGGCCTACTACGCTGGCATCGGTGTGCGTATCGAAAGGGTGATGACCGACAACGGCACCGGCTACAAGAACGCCTTCCGAGCTGCCTGTCAGGAGTTGGGCATCAGGCATATCCGAACGAGGCCGTACACGCCCAAGACCAACGGCAAGGCCGAACGCTTCGTGCAAACCAGTTTGCGCGAGTGGGCCTATGCCAGAGCCTACGAGAGTTCAGCCCAGCGCCAGGCAGCCTTGAAGCCCTTCATTGACGACTACAACTGGTGCCGGCCACACTGTGCTCTCAACCATCAGCCTCCCATGAGCCGCATTCCGGCCATGAACAACCTCCTGGGACTCAACACCTAGGTAACAGCAGCTTCGCTGATAAGAGACAATGTCGCGAACCTTTCGCTTGTCGGAAGCGAGCACCATCTCATTTTTTTGCAGCCAGCACTGAGGGCTGAACAAATGCTCAATACAGAATCGGCTGCAGAGCCTCTAAATTTAATGGGTTGGACAAATTTTGGCCGGCGAACTGGTTTGGGCGTGCCCTTCAACATCGCCAGCTACGCGCTGCTGACCCACATGCTGGCCCAGCAATGCGACCTGCAGGTGGGCGACTTCATCTGGACCGGGGGCGACTGCCACATCTACAACAACCACTTCACCCAGGTCGAGACCCAGCTGGCGCGCCAGCCTTTCGCCTATCCGACGCTGCGCATCAGGCGCAGGCCGGAATCCATCTTCGACTACGAATACGAGGACTTCGAAGTCGAGGACTACCAGCACCACGCCCCCATCAAGGCGCCCGTGGCGGTCTGACGCAAGGCTTCGCTCCGACACACCATGACCATCCACCTCATCTACGCACGCTCGGCCAACGGCGTCATCGGCAAGGACAACGCCATGCCCTGGCACCTGCCCGAAGACCTCGCGCATTTCAAGCAACTGACCCAGGGCGGCGCCGTGGTCATGGGCCGCAAGACCTGGGACTCGCTGCCCGCACGCTTTCGGCCGCTGCCCGGTCGCACCAACATCGTCGTCTCGCGCCAGGTGGGCTGGCAGCCCCAGCCCGCCGCCACGGGCGTGCTGCATGCGGCCAGCCTCGCGCAAGCGCTGGACCTGGGCCGCCAGGCGGCCGAGCAGGTCTGGGTCATGGGCGGCGCCCAGATCTACGCCCAGGCCCTGCCGCTGGCCGACATCATCGAGCTGACCGAGATCGAGCGCGACTACGAAGGCGATGCCTTTGCGCCCGAACCCGGTCCCGAATGGCAGGAAGTGGCGCGCAGCCGCCACATCGCCGCCAGCGGCCTGCCCTACAGCTTCGTGCGCCTGCAGCGGCGCTGAACCCCGGCTGTCGCGCACGGGGCTGGCGGCTGCGGCGGGTCTGTGCCAATAATGTCGGCTTTGCAAGCCAGCGCCGTCTTTCCTTCCCCTTTCGCCATGAGCCTCGTCCAGCCCCTGCCCCCCGGTCCGCTCGATATCGTCGGCGACATCCATGGCGAATCCTCGGCGCTGGAGCAACTGCTGGCCCATCTCGGCTACGACGCGCAAGGCCGCCACCCTCAAGGGCGGCGCCTGGTCTTCGTGGGAGACTTCTGCGACCGCGGTCCCGACAGCCCGGGCGTGCTGGCCCGGGTCCTTCCCATGCTGGCCTCGGGCCACGCGCTGGCCGTGCTGGGCAACCACGAGATCAACCTGCTGCGCGAGGATGCCAAGGATGGCTCGGGCTGGTTCTTCGACAGCCGCGTGGCCTCCGACACCCCCAAGTACGCGCCCTTCGAACGCATGCCGTCGAGCGAGGTTCCCGCCACCCTGGCCCTGCTGGGGCGCCTGCCGATCGCGCTGGAGCGCGAGGACCTGCGCATCGTCCATGCCGCCTGGCGCCCGCAGCAGATCGACATGGCGCGCGGGCTGCCGCTGGGCAGCGCGCGCAGCGCCTATGACCATTACGAAACCGTGGCGGCCCAGCAGGCCCAGGTCAGCCGTGTTGCCGAACGCATGCGTGCGGAAATCCGGCAGTGGCCCCACGACCTGGAGGACCGCAACTGGCTGCCGCCCTTCCTGCCCGCCCACAGCGAAAGCGAGCTGGCCAAGGCCATGGTCAACCCGCTCAAGGTGCTGACCTCGGGCGTGGAACGCGAATGCCGCAACCCTTTCTACGCGGGCGGCAAGTGGCGTTTCGTCGAGCGCGTGGCCTGGTGGAACGAGTACGAGGACGCCCAGGCCGTGGTCGTGGGCCACTACTGGCGCCGTCTGAACCGGGCCGGCCCGTCCTTCCACGGCGCCCAGGCCGAGAACCTCTTCGGCCAGACCGGCGCGCTGTCCTGGCACGGCCGGCGCGGCAACGTGTTCTGCGTGGACTACTCGGTCGGCGGCCGCTGGAATGCGCGCCTGACCGGAGAGGACCCGCAGCTGCGCTTCAAGCTGGCCGCCATGCGCTGGCCCGAGCGCCGGCTGGTCTTCGACGACGGAGCCCAGGCGGACAGCGAGGAATTCGGCGTGGCCCTCGCGGCCGCTGCCGACTGACGCTGGCATCACGCCGGCGCCGCATCAGCGCCCGTATTCGGCCTGGATCGCCTCCACGCAGCGCCACATGGCATCCACCATCTTGCGCGGCGGCCTGGGCCGCAGCGCGGGCGATGGTGCGACAACGGACAGGGCGGCGACGATGCTGCCCTGCTCGTCAAGCAGCGGCACGGCGACACCGCCGATGCCCCTGCCGGAGTCCAGTTCATATTCGGCCCTGAAAGCGGGCCAGTGCTTGAGCAGCGCCGCATCGGCCGGGGTGGCGCCATGCTTGAGCCCCTCCGACAGGCGCCCGGCGGGTGAGCCCGGGGCCGCCAGGAAGCCGGCGATGCGCAGCGTCACAGGCATCAGATCCAGGCTTTCCACGCAGGACACGACCACGGCGCCGCCCGGTGCCGGCATGCTCAGGATCACGGTCTGCCCGACCTCGTCGCGCAGCGCCAGCATGTGGGGACGGGACAGCTCGACCAGGGTGCGATCCTGCAGGGCGGCACGCCCCAGCCGCAGCAGCTTCCAGCCGAAGGTATAGCCCTCCTGCGGCCCCCGCGCCACCAGGCCCAGCCCCAGCAGGGTCTGCATGTGGCGCGAGACGCGCGCCTTCGTCATGCCCAGTTGCCGGGCCAGCTCGTTGACCCGCACCAGGCCGTTGTTGTCGGCAATGCCTTCGAGCACCTGCAGCGCGACTTCCACGCTTTGCACGGTGCCCGGCCGTTTTTCCTCCACCTCTGCGGAATCCGGCGCCGCATCTTCCTGGTGGCGCAGTGTCTTTCGGGATTTGTCGCTGGCGCGCATGCACCTCTCCTTGTCGTCGGGCCTGTGCCGTGGCTGTTTCGAACACCGAAACAGGCTGCGGGCCATCCCGTGGGACGGCACCTATGGGACCATGCCGGCCATTGTCCTACATTGCAAGACATCATCTTGCTCAACGCGACAGGAGTCTGGTATGAAGCTTGGAACCATCCGCCACCAGGGCCGGCCCACCGTCATTGCACGCATCGAGGAGCACAGTGCCGTGGCCGTCGATGTGCACGACATGGAAGACCTGATCATCTCGGGCAACCAGGGCCTGGACAAGGCCGCGAATGCCATAGAGGCCGCGCGCGCCGGCCGTGCCGCGGTCATCGACGTATCCGCCGCGGACTGGATGGCGCCCAATCCCAGGGCCTCCAAGATCCTGGGCTGCGCCGTCAACAACAACCACCTGAACAAGGCCGCCTTCCGCCCCATGAAGAGCCCCATGTTCTTCACCAAGGGGCGCTCGGCGCTGACCGGCCACAACAAGCCCATCGTGCTGCTGCAGCGGCACGGCCGCTGCATTCCCGAGCCCGAGCCCGTGGCCGTGTTCGGCAAGCTGGCCAAGGACGTTGCGCAGGAGCGCATCCTGGACCACATCTTCGGCTACACGCTGACCAACGACGTGACGGCCAGCGGCATCAAGTTCGGCGAGGATTCGATCGCGCTGAACATGGATCCCCAGTTCACCGCGCCCCACCACTTCGCCTGGCGCGAGAAGTTCGGCGAGGACGACAACTACGTGTACTTCGTCTACCACGCGCGTTCCAAGGCCGCCGACACCTTTGCCGCCATGGGCCCGTGGATCACGACCAAGGACGAGGTGCCCGATCCGAACAAGCTCACCATCCGGGGCTATGTGGACGGCGACATGTACTGCGAGGACAGCACGGCCAACTACTTCTTCCCCGTCGAGCGCGTGCTGCACGAGGCCAACCTGTGGTTCACCATGGAGCCCGGCGACTGCGTGCACTGCGGCACGGCCTCCAAGGGCACGCCCAGGCACCCCAAGGGCAACATCGGCACCTTCCTGTCCGGATACAGCAACACCGAGGTCGAGGTCGAGTCGCTGGGGCGGCTGCTCAACACCATCGAGCTGCGGCCCTGAGCGCTGCGCAGCCGCTCCCCAGGGCGTGCTCCTTTCCCACTTTCCGCGCCCCAGGACAGGAGGTCCCACCATGCACGCAGCCCGGCAGCCTGCCGCCGCCATGGACCCCCGGCAATTGCGCCAGGTGCTGTCCACCTTCGTGACCGGCGTCACCGTCATCACGGCCATCGACCGCGAGGGCCGGCGCCACGGCGTCACGGCCAACTCCTTCAATTCCGTGTCGCTGGAGCCGCCGCTGGTGCTGTGGAGCCAGGCCCTGCGCGCCTTCAGCCATCCGGCCTTCCGTGACGCGGAGCATTTCGCGGTCAACATCCTGGCGCACGACCAGATCGCCATCTCGGACCAGTTCGCCCGGGGCAGCGCCGACAAGTTCGCGGGCGTGGCGCTGCGCGAGGGTCTGCACGGCATGCCGCTGATCGAAGGCTGCGCCGCCTACCTGCAGTGCAGCCGGCATGCCGCCCACGAGGCCGGCGACCACATGGTCTTCATCGGCCGCATCGAATCCATGGAGCGCAGCGGGCGGCGTCCGCTGGCCTTCGGCGGCGGGCGCTACCTCATCGCCGAGGCGCATGACTTCGGCCGGCTGTCGCACGAGGAATCGCAGGCCCACCGCTCGCGGCTGCAGGCCGTTCGACTGGCCACCCACACGGCCATCGAACTGGCCCTGCGCCTGGACGAGACACTGGGCGTGGCGGTGTGGGGCACGCATGGGCCGACCATTTTGCACTGGGAGCCGTCGAGCCGCCCCGTCAGTCGGGGCCTGCGGGTGGGCGCCGTGCTGCCGGTGGCGGGGTCGGCGACCGGACAGGCACTGGGCGCCTGGCTGCCGCACGAGGCCACGGCCCCCTTCGTCCGCGCCGAGGCGCTGGCCCGGGGCGACAGCCCCGACACGGCCATGGCCACGTTCGAGGCCCTGGCCGCATCGGTGCGGCAGGCCGGCGTGGCGAAGATGGACGCGGTCTCCAGCTTCACGGACCGCGCCGGGGTCGCCGTGGTCTCGGCCAGCGTTCCGGTGTTCGATGGCCAAGGCCAGTTGCTGCTGGCACTGACCGCACTGGGCGAGAACGGCCGCATGGACCTGTCACCCGCATCACCGCTGCTGGGCGCGCTCAGGGCGGCCGCCACCGAGCTGACACAGCGCATGCAGGGCACCGGCAAGGCCCTCTGAACGCGGGCAGCACCGGCCACGCAGGACGGGCCGCGCCAACGAGCGCGGCCCGTCCCTTCTTCACTGCAAGGCCTCCTGGATCTCGCAGACACACTGGCCCAGCGCCTGGAACAGGCGCTGCGGCGGCACGGGCATCAGCAGGCGCGAGGACATGACGATGGAGACCATGCCCACCAGCGCCGGCCCCGAGAACACGGGCGCGGCCAGGCCACCCAGGCCCGTGCCCTGCGTGTCGATCTCGTAGTCCGCGCCACAGCCACGCCAGCGGGCCAGCGCGCTGGCCACCACCTCTTGCTGCCCTGCCGGCAAAGGCAGGGCCGGCACCTGCCGGGCCTGCTGGTGCACACCGCCCCCCTCCAGCGCCCGGGCCAGCCGCGCCGCCGGGGAGTAGGGATAGCGCAGCACCGTGCCTGCCGTCACGCGGATGGCCTCGGACTGGCCGCTGTCCAGGCAATCGAGCACCACGGCGCCATCGGGCATGGGCACGGACAGGGTCACGGTCTGGCCCACCTTGTCGCGCAAGGCCTGCAACGCAGGCCGGGCCATCTCGCTCAAGCTGCGCTGCCTGAGGACGCAGCGGGCCATGCGCGTCATGCGGTCGCCAAAGCTGTAGCCTTGCCGCCCCACGCGCCGCGCCAACCCCATGGACTCCAGCGTGGCCAGGTGGCGGCATACGCGCGGCTTGCCCAGGGACAGCGCGTGCGCCAGGTCCGTGACCCGCACCGGCCCCGCGTGCTGGGCCAGCACTTCCAGGATGCGCAGCGCGGCCTCGGCGCTGCGCACGCCGGCGTCCGCCGCATCGGCGGCACCAGGCCTGCGGGGCATTGCGGGCGTCCCGCCCGGGGGCGGATCGTCTTTGTTTCGGTGGTCGAAACGCATGTCTTTGTCTCCGTATGACTTTCCCTCGCGGAGCCAGGAAAGCCTGGCTGCAGATGATGTGCCAAACGTATCATGGATCGAAACGATGAGACGCATAGCGTGACGCCTAAACAGTTTTTTGACAAGGACACATCCATGGCCATCAGAACCGGACAGCAGTACCTGGACAGCCTGCGCGACGAGCGCGAGGTCTACATCGATGGGCGCCGCGCCAGCAACATCGCCGCCGATCCGGCATTCCGTGGCGCGGCCCGGACGCTGGCGCAGCTGTATGACCTCCAGCACGCGCCCGACACCCAGGACCTGCTCACGACCATCGACCAGGCCAGCGGCGAACGCATCGCGCGCTCGCACGCCCTGCCCACCAGCCACGAGGCGCTCATGGCGCGCGGCCGGGCCCTGCGGCGCGTGGCCGAGCACACCTGCGGCTTTCTCGCCCGCACGCCCGATTTCATGAACGTGGGCATCGCGGCGCTGGCCGCCGCGCGCAGCGTGTTCGACGACTGCGCCAGCGGGCGTGCCTTTGGCGCCAACGTGGCGGCCTACCACCAGCACGTCATGCGCCAGGACCTGGTGATGACCCATGTCCAGGTCAACCCCCAGGTCGACCGCTCCCGGCAGGTGTTCGAGCAGCAGCACGACATCGCGCTCAAGGTGGTCAAGGAAACGGATGCCGGCTTCATCGTGCGCGGCAGCCGCTGGGTGGGCACGCTGGCCCAGCTGGCCAACGAGGTCGTGGTCATGCCCTCGGTGGTCATCACCAACGGCAGCAAGGGCGAGGAATATGCCTTCGCCTTCGCGCTGCCCATGGCCACGCCGGGGCTGCGCATGATCAGCCGCCCGTCGGTCGTGCCCTCCGGCGCCGGCCACTACCTGGACAACCCGCTGTCCCAGCAGTTCGACGAAGGCGATGCCGTGCTGGTGTTCGAGGACGTGTTCGTGCCCTGGGAGCGCACCTTCGTCTACCGCGACCCCGACCTGTGCAACCGCATCTACAAGCTCACCCACCTGGGCGAGCACTACACGCACCAGACCATGTCGCGCACCATCGCCAAGGCCGAGTTCATGGCCGCGCTGGCGGCCTATGTGGCGCGCAGCACCCAGGTCGACGGCTTTCCCAATGTCCAGGGCCAGATCGCCGAGCTGATGATCTTCCTGGAGATGCAGCGCGCCCTGGTGGACCGCGCCGAAGCCCAGGCCGCGCCCACCGCCTTCGGCACCTGGGCGCCCAGCCGCTGGCCCCTGCACAGCGCCCAGCTGCATTTCCATGAACGCTACGCCCGCATGATCGACGCCGTGCGCGTCATCTCCGCCGGCGGCCTGGTCGGCGTGCCCTCGTATGCCGACACGCAGGGCGGCATCGGCGACCTCGTCGAACAGTACTTCAGCAGCGCCGGCCATTCCTCGCGCGAGCGCATCCAGCTGATGCGCCTGGCCGCCGACGCATCGATCTCGGCCTTCGCGGGCCGCCAGGCACTGTACGAGCGCTTCTACCAGGGCGACCCGGTGCGCCGCGCCAGCAGCTACTTCCAGGAGTACCCCAAGGAGGCGCTGTACGCGCGCATCGACGCCATGCTGGCCCGTGACCGCCACCAGGCCGATGCCTGCTGACCCCCCCGGGGAGAGACACCATGGCACGCATCGTTGTCGGCATGGCGCTGGCCCACACGCCGCAAATGCACACCCCGGCCAGCCAGTGGCAGCAGCGGCTGCAGGCCGACCGCAGCAATCGGGCACTGTGGTTCAGAGGCCGCGCCTACGACTGGCCCGGGCTGTGCGCCGCGCGGGCCCATGAAGGACTCGCCGCCCAGTCCGGTCCCGAGGAACGCGAGCGGCGCCACGCCCGCGCCAACGCCGCCGTCGCGGCCCTGGCGCAGGCCTGGCGGCAGGCGCGGCCGGACGTGGCCGTCATCATGGGCAACGACCAGCACGAGCTGTTCGTGGAAGACGTGATGCCGGCCTTCACCATCTTCTGGGGCAAGGAAGTCCAGAACCTGCCCTCCCGCGAGGAGCAGGCGCTGCGCAAGCCGGCCGGCATCCACGTGGCCCACCATGGCCATGCCCCCGAACACGCGCTGACGCATCCGGGCGCCCCCGAACTGGGCAGGCACCTGATCGAGCAGGCCATGGCCGACGGCTTCGACATCGCCCAGTCGCAGTGGCTGCGCGAGGCCGACCAGCGCATCAGCTTCAGCACCGGAATGCCCCACGCCTACGGCTTCGTCTACCGCAACGTCATGGGCGACGACGTGCCGCCCCATGTGCCGGTCATCATCAATACCTTCTATGCCCCGAACCAGCCCGGCGCCGCCCGCTGCCTGGCGCTGGGGCGCTCCATCGGCCGCGCCATCGCGGCCTGGAAATCCGATGCGCGCGTGGCCGTCATCGGCTCGGGCGGCCTGAGCCACTTCGTGGTCGACGAGGCATTCGACCGCGACTTCCTGGATGCGCTGGTGCGCGCCGACCACGAAGCCCTGGTGCGGCACCCGGAAAGCTGGTTCCAGGCCGGGACCTCCGAATGCAAGAACTGGATTGCCACGGCGGGCGCCCTGGAAGGCGCGGGCCTGCGGGCACAGGTGGTCGACTACGTGCCTTGCTACCGCTCCGAGGCAGGAACGGGGACGGGCGCCGGCTTCGTGCTGTGGAATGAACCGGGCGGATCAAGGACAGCGCCCCACGCTGGAGTGAACCCATGAAACTTGTGACCTATGCATGCGCCCGGGGGCAACGCCTGGGCGCCCTCGATGCGTCCGGCAGCGTGCTGGACCTGCGGGATCTGGCCGAGGCCGAGGCCGCAGCAGCGGCCGGCGGGCCGGCCAGCCCGGCGGACTACGCCAGCATGCTGGCCCTGCTGCGCGCAGGCCCCGAGGCACTGGAGCATGCGCGCCACCTCGTCGCCACCGCCCGCAGGCCCGGCCTGCCGCTGGCCGATGTCAGGCTGTGCGCCCCGCTTCCCGTGCCCGAGCAGATCCGCGACTTCGCCAACTACGAGCTGCACGTGCAGCAGGCGCTGGCGTCCTCCATGCGCCTGCGCTCGCAGGCGGCGCCCGATCCGGCCAGCGAACTCGCGCGCCTGCAGGCCAGCGGCATGTTCGCCATCCCGCCCGTCTGGTACGAGCGCCCGCTGTACTACAAGTGCAACCGCTTCAGCGTCGTCGGCCACGAGGCCGAGATCGAATGGCCGGTCTACGCCGGCAAGATGGACTATGAGCTGGAGCTGGCCGTGGTCATCGGCCGCACGCTGCGCAACGCCAGCGAGCAGGAGGCCATGGAAGGCGTGTTCGGCTACACCATCTTCAACGACTTCAGCGCCCGCGACACCCAGGCCCAGGAGTCCCAGTTCCGCATGGGCCCGGCCAAGGGCAAGGACTTCGACACCGGCAACGTGTTCGGCCCCTGCATCACCACGCGCGACGAAATCCCCGACCCCATGGCGCTGCGCATGTCCGTGCGTATCAACGGCATGCCCCAGCAGGCCACCAGCGCCGGTGCCATGCAGCACAGCGTGGCGCGCTGCATCAGCTTCGTGTCGCAGTCCGAGACCCTCTATCCCGGCGAGATCCTGGGCCTGGGCACGGTGGGCAATGGCTGCGGCTACGAGTCGCTGCGCTTTCTCGAGCCCGGCGACACCGTGGAACTGGAGATCGAGCGCATCGGCGTGCTGCGCAACCGGCTGGGCCCCCGGCCACAGGCGGCGGCAGGCGGCCGGATGGACAGGCTCCCTGCCCCGGGGACAGACAGGAGACAGATCGGATGAGCGATTCCCTGACGACCTTGGCGAGCCAGGTGCTGGTGGTCGGCGCCGGGCCCGTGGGACTGAGCCTGGCCATGGACCTGGCGCAGCGCGGCATCGACGTGCTGGTGGCCGAGATCCGGCCACGCGGCGAACCGCCGAATGTGAAGTGCAACCATGTCTCGGCCCGCAGCATGGAGATCTTCCGCCGCCTGGGCGTGGCGCAGGCGCTGCGCGAGGCCGGGCTGCCCGCCGACTATGCCAACGACGTGGCCTACCGCACCACGGTCACCGGCCAGGAGCTGTCGCGCATCCCCATCCCCTGCCGGCGCGACCGCTACACGGCCACCGATGGCCCGGACACCGGATGGCCCACGCCCGAGCCGCCGCACCGCATCAACCAGATCTACCTGGAGCCCGTGCTGTTCGCCCATGCCCAGGCCACGGCCGGATTGCGCATCCTCAACCGCACGCGCATCGACGGGTTCGCACAGGATGCCGAGGGCGTGACGGCCACGGGCGTGGACCTGGACACCGGCAGGCCGCTGACGCTGCGCTGCAGATACCTGGTCGGCTGCGACGGTGGCCGCTCGGGCGTGCGCAGGCAGATCGGCGCCACGCTGCACGGCACGGCCGAGGTGGGCCGCGTGCAGTCCACCTATTTCCGCGCGCCGGCCCTGCTGGGCCTGCTGCGGCACAAGCCGGCCTGGGCCACGTTCGCATTCAATCCCCGGCGCTGCGGCAATGTCTACGCCATCGACGGGCGCGAGACCTGGCTGCTGCACAACTACCTGAAGGCCGATGAAACCGACTTCGACGCCGTGGACCGCGACTGGGCCATACGCACCATCCTGGGCGTGGGCGAGGACTTCGCCTACGAGATCATCTCCAGGGAAGACTGGGTGGGCCGCCGCCTGGTGGCCGACCGCCTGCGCGACCGGCGCGCGTTCATCTGCGGCGATGCCGCGCACCTGTGGATTCCCATGGCCGGCTACGGCATGAACGCCGGCATCGCGGACGCGATGAACCTGTCCTGGCAACTGGCGGCCACCCTCCACGGCTGGGGTGGCGAAGGCCTGCTGTCCGCCTACGAGGCCGAGCGCCTGCCGATCACGGAACAGGTCTCGACATTCGCCATGAACCACGCGCTGAAACTGCAAAAGGAGCGGGAAAGCGTGCCCGACGGCATCGAGGCGCCGGGCCCGCAAGGCGCAGCGCTGCGGCAGGCCGCGGGCCAGGCGCTGTATGACCTCAATGTGCGCCAGTACTGCTGCGCCGGGCTGAACTTCGGCAGCTTCTACGACGCCTCGCCCGTGGTGGCCTACGACGGCGAGGCGGCCCCCGGGTACACCATGGACCAGTTCACCGCATCCACCGTGCCCGGGTGCCGCACGCCGCATTTCTGGCTGGCGGACGGCCGCTCCCTGTATGACGCCATGGGGCCGGACTACACGCTGCTGCGCTTCGATCCGCGCGCCGATGCCGGCCCCCTGCAGCAAGCCGCCCGGCGCGCCGGCATGCCGCTGGCCGTGCTGGACATCCCCGCCGGCCCCGTCCCCGACGCCTACCGCCATGCACTGGTGCTGTCGCGGCCCGACCAGCATGTGGCCTGGCGCGGCCACGCGGTGCCGGAAGACGCGGCGGCCCTGGTGGACCGGCTGCGGGGGGCTTGATCCGGCAGCCCGGCGCAGAGCCCCCCTGCCGCGTCACCGGCAGGCCGGGGATGGCGGATGCAGCGCTGCCAGCGACGGCACCACCCAGTGCGGCGCAGGCTGCACCCCTTCGAAATCCTGGTCCTGCGAGGGCACGGCGATGACGGACATGCCGGCCAGCCGGGCCGCGCGCGTGCCGGGCACGGAGTCCTCGAAGACCAGGCAGCGCGCGGCATCCACCTTCAGTTGCCGCGCCGCGCAGTGGTAGATATCGGGCGCGGGCTTGCCGCGCGCCACCTGCTCGGCCGAGACGATGGCATCGAACTGCGGGCGCAGGCCCAGCGTGTCCAGGGTGTGATGGCACAGCGACAGCGGCGAGTTGGACGCCAGCGCGATGCGCCAGCCCATGGCGCGGCAGGCCAGCAAGGTCTGGCGCACGCCGGGCAGGGCCTGGCCATGGGCGCTGACCAGCGCGGCCACGCGGTCGATCACGCGCTGCTCCAGCTCGCGCTGGCTCGGACCCTGCCAGGGACGGTGGCCGTACCAGTGGGCCGCGACCTCGGCCGTGGTCATGGGCGCCGTGACGCGGGACATGTCCTCGGTGATGGCGACGCCGACCTCGGCGAAGCACTCGCGCTCGGCGCGTTTCCAGAAGGGCTCGGAGTCGATCAGCAGGCCATCCATGTCGAAGATGGCGGCGTCGAAGCGGCCGGGGTCCAGGCGGTGCAGCAAGGGCGCTGCATGGGGGCTTTGCATGGCGCGCATGCTAGCGCATCGGCACACGCCACCATTTGCTGCTAGCCTGTGCAGGCCGGACAGCGAAAGCCTTGCCGGCACCGCCTTCACTCCAACGGACCGATCCGCCATGACCAGCCCCCTGTACACCGCCTCCATCCCCGTCCTGCAGCAGATGCTGCGCGCACTGTCCGACGTGCTGCGCAAGGCCGAGGAACATGCCACGCAAAGGAACATCGACCCCGACGCCCTGCTGCAGGCCCGGCTGTTCCCCGACATGTTCCCGCTGGTGCGCCAGGTGCAGATCGCCTCGGATTTTTCCAAGGGCATCGCCTCGCGCCTGGCGGGCGCAGAAGTGCCGTCCTGGCCCGACACCGAAACCAGCTTCGCCGACCTGCAGGCGCTGATCGCCAAGGCGCTGGACCATGTGGGCTCCTTCAAGCCCGAGCAGTTCGACCAGAGCGAGTCCCGCGAGATCGTGCTGCGCCCCGGCACGCCCAAGGAAAGGAAGCTGCCGGCCAGCGCCTACCTGCTGCACTACGGCCTGCCGCAGTTCTTCTTCCACGTCACCACGGCCTATGCCATCCTGCGCCACAACGGCGTGGAAGTGGGCAAGCGCGACTACATGGGCAGCTACTGACCGCAGCGGGGCTGGTGCCGCCGGTGCAGCCCGCGCCTCACTGCGCCGCCAGGTCCCGCCCCCGCGTCTCGGGCAGGCTCATGGCGAACAGCACCACCATCGCGTAGCCGGCCGTGGCGCAGATGCCGATGGCCGTGCCCAGCGACAGGCCCAGCCGGTCGCTGAACACCCCTACCAGCGCCGGGAAGGTCGCACCTATGCCCCGGCCGAAGTTGTAGCAAAAGCCCTGGCCCGAGCCGCGCAGTTCATTGGGAAACAGCTCGGCCAGGAAGGCCCCCGCGCCGCTGAAGATGCCCGACATGAAAAAGCCCAGCGGAAAGCCCAGCACCAGCATCCAGGCATCGGTGATGGGCAGCAGCGTATAGGCGTAGGCCAGGCTGCCGGCGCCGACGGCGAACAGCACGAAGGCCAGGCGCCGGCCCAGCCGGTCGGACACGTAGGCACCGCACAGGTAGCCCGCGAAGGCCCCGGCGATGAACATGAACTGGTAGCCGCCCGAGCCCAGCACGGTCAGGTGGCGCTCGTTCTTCAGGAAGGTGGGCAGCCACACGGCGATGGCATAGTAGCCGCCCTGCATGCCCGTGAACATCAGGCTGGCGAGCACGGTGGTCCTGAGCATGCCGGCCTTGAAGATGTCCAGGAAATGCCCGCTGCGCTCGCCCCGCTGCACGGCGGCGCGGGTGCGCAGGTAGACCTCGGGGTCCTTGACCGAGCGGCGGATGAACAGGATCAGCAGCGCCGGCAGCAGGCCCAGCAGGAACATCGCGCGCCACGAGACCTCGGGCGGCAGCAGCGAGAACAGGGCCATGGACACCAGCACGGACGCGCCCCAGCCTATGGCCCAGCTGCTTTGCACCAGGCCCACGGCCTTGCCCCGGAAGGCCGGCCTGATGGTCTCGGCGATCAGCACCGAACCCACGGCCCATTCGCCGCCAAAGCCCAGGCCCTGCAAGGTGCGCGCCACCAGCAGCTGGCCCGGCGTCTGCGCCAGGCCGCAGGCGAAGGTAAAGAGGGCGAACACCGCGATCGTCCACTGCAGCACGCGCACACGGCCGTAGCGGTCCGCCAGGATGCCGGCCAGCCAGCCCCCCACGGCCGAGGCCACCAGGGTCGAGGTGCCGATCAGCCCGACCTCGGTCTTGCTCATGCCCCACAGCGACAGCAGGATGGGGGTGACCAGGGGCAGGGTGTAGTAGTCGAAGGCATCGACGGCGTAGCCGCCGAACGAGGCCCCCAGCGCGCGTTTTTCCTTGCCGTCGAGCTGGACCAGCCAGTGGCTCTGTGGCGTATCGGCGGCCAGGGCCGCGGCATTGTCAGGACGTGTCATCCGAATGTCTCCTTGCGCTTCGGTGCTCCGAAGCATCGTCGTGGCTATCTCGTCGCATGCACCAGGCCCCTGTCCCGGGGCCTGGCCCTTTCTCCGGGTCGCGGGCTATGGAGCCGCCCCGTAGCCGCCACCACCCGGGGTGCAGACCTCGAACACATCGCCCGGCTGCATCTGCACGGCACCGATATGGCCCAGTTCCTGCACCTGGCCGTCGGCGCGCAGCACGCGGTTGATGCCGGGCATGCCGGGCTGCCCGCCGGCCATGCCGAAGGCCGGGTTCACGCGGCCGTTGGACAGGATGCTGGCCGTCATCGGCTCCAAAAAGCGCACACGCCGCACGCCGCCGTCGCCGCCGCGCCAGCGTCCCGCGCCGCCCGAGCCCGCCCGGATCTCGTAGCTGTCCAGCCGCACGGGAAAGCGGAACTCCAGCACCTCGGGATCGGTCAGGCGCGAATTGGTCATGTGCGTCTGGACCACGCTGGTGCCGTCGAAGCCCCGCTCCACCCGGCCCTGCGCGTCCAGCACCGCGCCCGCGCCGCTGCCGCCCGCGATGGTCTCGTAGTACTGGTGGCGCGCATTGCCGAAGGTGAAGTTGTTCATGGTGGGCTGGCTGCCCGCCATCACGCCCAGCGCGCCGAACAGCGCATTGGTGATGCAGGTGGAGGTCTCCACGTTGCCGGCCACCACCGAGGCCGGCGGGTCCGGGTTGAGCATGGAGCCCTGGGGGATGATGACCTTGAGCGGCTTCAGGCAGCCCGCGTTCAGCGGAATGTCATCGTCCACCAGGGTGCGGAACACATACAGCACGGCCGCCATGCAGACGGCGCGCGGCGCATTGAAGTTGTGGGTCTGCTGGGCGCTGGTGCCCGAGAAATCGATCACCGCGCTGCGGTCCGCCGCATCCACGGTCACGGCCACGCGGATCTGCGCGCCGTTGTCCAGGGGCAGCGTGAACTGCCCGTCCTTGAGCCGCGTGATCACGCGGCGCACCGACTCCTCGGCGTTGTCCTGCACATGGCCCATGTAGGCCTGCACCACGGGCAGGCCGAACTGCGCCACCATCTTGCGCAGCTCCTGCGCGCCTTTTTCGTTGGCCGCGATCTGGGCCTTCAGGTCGGCCAGGTTCTGCTGCGGATTGCGGCTGGGATGCGCGCCGCCCTGCAGCAGCTCGACCATCTCGCGCTCGCGCAGCACACCGCGGTCGACCAGCTTGAAGTTGTCGATCTGCACGCCCTCTTCCTCGATGCGCGTGGAAAACGGCGGCATGGAGCCGGGCGTGATGCCGCCCACATCGGCATGGTGGCCCCGGCTGCCCACGTAGAAGGTGGGGGCCGCGCCGTCCGCGATGTACACGGGCGTGATCACCGTGATGTCGGGCAGGTGGGTGCCGCCCTGGTAGGGGTCGTTGAGCACATACACGTCGCCGGGCTGCATGCGCCCGGCATTCTTGCGGATCACCGTCTGGATGCTCTCGCCCATCGAGCCCAGATGCACCGGCATGTGCGGCGCGTTGGCGATCAGGTGGCCCTCGGCGTCGAACAGCGCGCAGCTGAAGTCCAGCCGCTCCTTGATGTTCACCGAATAGGCCGTGTTCTGCAGCTGCAGGCCCATCTGCTCGGCGATGTTCATGAACAGGTTGTTGAAGACCTCCAGCAGCACGGGGTCCACCGAGGTCCCCGCCGCGTACTGCATCTTTCGCGGGACCATGCGGTCCAGCACCAGATGGTCGAGTGCCGTGAGCCGGGCCGACCAGCCGGGCTCGACCACCGTGGTGGCATTGCGTTCGGCGATGATGGCCGGGCCCGGGACCACATCGCCGGCTCGCAGGTCCTCGCGCACCACCAGGGCCGCGCCATGCCAGGCGCCATCGCAGTACATGCGCACGGTGTCGCGGCGTGGATGCTCGCGTGCAGCATGCTCGGGCAGCTGCGGCTCGGTGGGCGCATCGCCGGCGACCACGGCTTCGACGGCGACCGCTTCCACGACCAGGCCCTTGCCCGCCATCAGGAAGGCGAAGCGCTGGCGGTAGGCCTGCTCGAAGGCCGACCGTATGGCATCCAGGGAGCCGAACGGCACGGCCAGGGCGGAATCGGTGCCCTCGTAGCGCACGAGCACGCTGGACTGCACCTGCACCGGGCCCGCGCCGACCTGCTGGCGCTGCAGCTCGGCGCGCGCGCCCTCGCCCAGCGCCTGCAGGCGTTCGGCGATCAGGGGCAGGGCCTGGGCCGTCAGCGCCCGCTCCACCGCCTGCTCGCGGATGACCGTCTGGTCCGCCAGCCCCATGCCATAGGCGCTGAGCACGCCGGCCAGCGGGTGCACGAACACGCGCGACATGCCCAGCGCATCGGCCACCAGGCAGGCATGCTGGCCGCCCGCGCCGCCAAAGCACTGCAGCGTGTAGCGCGTCACGTCATAGCCGCGCGCCACGCTGATCTTCTTGATGGCATTGGCCATCTGCTGCACGGCGATGCGGATGAAGCCCTCGGCCACCTCCTCGGGCGGGCGCCCGGTCTGCCGCGCCAGCTCGCCAAAGCGCGCGCGCACCGCATCGGCGTCCAGCCGCTCGTTGGCGGCCGGTCCGAAGACGCTGGGAAAGTAATGCGGCTGGATCTTGCCCAGCATCACGTTGGCGTCGGTCACGGCCAGCGGGCCGCCACGGCGGTAGCTGACCGGCCCCGGGTTGGCGCCCGCGCTTTGCGGTCCCACGCGAAAGCGCGCTCCGTCGAAGGACAGCACCGAGCCGCCGCCCGCGGCCACGGTGTGGATGCTCATCATGGGCGCGCGCATGCGCACGCCGGCCACCTGGGTCTCGAACTCGCGCTCGAAGGCGCCCGCGTAGTGGCTGACATCGGTGGACGTGCCGCCCATGTCGAAGCCGATCACCCTGTCATGGCCGGCCAGACCGGCCGTGCGTGCCATGCCCACGATGCCGCCGGCCGGCCCGCTCAGGATGGCATCCTTGCCCTGGAAGCGCGCGGCATCCGACAGCCCGCCCGAGGACTGCATGAAAAACAGCTTCACGCCCGGCATCTCGCTGGCCACCTGCTGCACATAGCGGCGCAGGATGGGCGACAGATAGGCGTCCACCACCGTGGTATCGCCCCGGCTCACGAACTTCATCAGCGGGCTGGTCCCGTGCGAGGTGCTGACCTGCGTGAAGCCCGCTTCGGCGGCAATGCGCGCGGCCACCTGCTCGTGCTCGGTGTAGCGGTAGCCGTGCATGAAGACGATGGCCACGCTGCGCAGGCCACGCCCGTGCGCGGCCGCCAGCGCGTCCCGCAGATGGGCCTCGTCCAGCGCCTGCACGATCCGGCCCTGGGCATCCACGCGCTCGCGCGCCTCGACCACCTCACGGTACAGCAGCTCGGGCAGCTGGATATGGCGGTCGAACAGGCGCGGCCGGTTCTGGTAGGCGATGCGCAGCGCATCGCGGAACCCCTGCGTGGTCACCAGCAGCGTGGGCTCGCCCTTGCGCTCCAGCAGCGCATTGGTGGCCACCGTGGTGCCCATCTTCACGCACTCGACCCGGTCCGGGGTGACCGGCTCGCCGGGCTTGAGGCCCAGCAGATGGCGGATGCCGGCCACCGCCGCATCGGGGTATTGCTCGGGGTTCTCGGACAGCAGCTTGTGCGTGACCAGCCGGCCGTCCGGCCGCTTGCCCACGATGTCGGTGAAGGTGCCGCCACGGTCTATCCAGAATTGCCAGCGCTTGTCGGGGGATGGGGAAGGTTCTTGCATGGTGTCGGGGCTTGCTTGTCTCGAAGAGGGAATCGGGAAGGCCGTGGAAGGCAGCGGGGTCCGCGGCCCCTGCTCCATCACTGGCTATCGAATCTAAAAGTGCGCCCGGCTCCAGTCCATCGAGAAGTTTTCGCCCTGCCTGTTCATGAAAACTGAACAGATACGCCCCTCCCTCGCAGGTTGCGCACAGCAAAAGGCCCGCCGAGGCGGGCCTTGCGGGACGCGTGCCAGCCTCAGAAAGCGGCCAGGTGGCTGTTGCGCAGATCGGTCACCAGCATGTGGCCCGGCGCATGGGTGATGGCAAACGGCAGCGCCGCCGAACGGATGGCCTGCTGGGGCGTCACGCCACAGGCCCAGAACACCGGGATCTCGCCAGGCCGCAGCGCCATGGGTTCGCCGAAGTCCGGGCGCTCGATATCGGCGATGCCGATCTGCGCGGGGTCGCCCAGGTGCACCGGCGCGCCATGCACGCTGGGAAAGCGCGAAGTCACCTGGATGGCGCGGATGGCCTGGGCCGCCGTCATGGGCCGCATGCTCACCACCATGTGGCCGCCGAAACGGCCGGCCCGTCCGTTGGCCATGTTGGTGATGAACATGGGCGCGCCCCGCCCTTCATCGATGTGGCGCACGGGCACGCCCGCTTCGCGCAGCGCATCCTCGAACGAGTAGGAGCAGCCGATGACGAACCCCACCAGATCATCGCGCCACAGCCCGGTCAGGTCATGCACCTGCTCGGCCGGCCGCCCGTCGCGCAGGATCCAGTAGGCCGGCAGGTCGGTCACCAGATCGACATCGCCCAGCTCGGGCACACGGCTGCTGCCGGGCTCGGTCACGCCGATCACCGGGCAGGACTTGGGATTGAGGCGCGCAAAGCGCAGGAACTCCTCGCTGCATTCGCGCGGCACGATGGCCAGATTGCCCTGGGTATAGCCGGGGCACTGCCCGGCGGTCTGCCCGCGAAAGCGGCCGCTGCGCACCTGCTGGCGGAACTCGGCCGGATGGGTCCAATGCGTCATGGGAGAGCCTCTATTGAATGGGGATGCCTGCCAATGTAAAAAGCAGCAGGCCGCCGGTCCATTCAGGAATTGTGCGTACCCTCCCACACAAAAACTGAACAGCCACCGCCCCATGAACACCCGTTTTCTGGAAACCTTCGTGCTGCTGGCGCGCATCGGCAGCGTGCGCCGCGTGGCCGAACTCGTCCATGCCAGCCCCGGCGCCGTCTCCATGCGCATCCGGGGCCTCGAATCCGACCTGGGCGTGACCCTGTTCCACTGGGACCGCAAGACCCTGCAGATCACCGAAGAAGGTGCCCGGCTGCTGCGCCACGCGGAGGCCGTCATCGAAGCCACGCGCACGCTGGAGCGCGCCGCCCGATCGGGCACGGCCCCGGGCTGCCGCATCCGCGTGGGCGTGCTGGAGACGGCGGTGCACACCGTGCTGCCCGAATTCGTCAAGGCCATGGGCACCAGCCTGCCCCATATCGAGCTGGACCTGACGGTGGACCTGAGCACCCACCTGTCCGAACAGATGATGCGGCGCGAGCTGGACCTCATCGTGCGCACGGAAAGCAGCGTCGATCCGCAGTTCGCCGTGGTCGAAAGCCTGCTCGAAGTGCCCGTGCACTGGATCGCCCGGCGCGGCCTGGTCCCCCGGAAGGACGGCCTGCACAAGGTGCTGGGCAAGCAGTTGCTCACGCAGATGCGCGGCACCGTGCCCTACGAGCAAGCCGTGGCAATGGCCCAGCAGCTGGCCGCGCAGAACGGCCTGGCCTCCAGCGACCTGCGCATCACGGGCTCGCCCTCGCTGGCGGCCCTGGTCTCGCTGGTGCGCGAAGGACTGGGCGTGGCCATCATGCACGGCATGCTGGTGGCCCCGCAGCTGGAAAGCGGCGAACTGGTCGAACTGGACCTGCCCACGCCGCCGTCCTTCCGCATCACCGCCTGGTACCCCAAGAACCCCTCGCCCGGCGTCACCGAGGCCGCGCAAGTGCTGCGCCGCGTCTGCAAGAGCTACTGCCGGCGCACCAGCCCCGGGCTGGTGCGCTACATCGGCTGACGCCGCTGGCCAGAGTCCACCGCGCCTGCAGGCGGATCGGCGGGGCCAGGTCCGGTGGGTGGTATTCATTGAGCGTGTTGCCCCTGGGGTCCAGCTCGATCTGCCGGTCGATCTGGCCTGTGGGGCGTGTCAATGCCTGCGGCGTGCCCAGGTGGTCGCAGTGGTACAGATGCAGGCTTGTGATGTCCGGCAGGGGCGCCAGCAGTTTCTCGCACAGAAGGCCAACGCACCTCATCATTCTTCAATCAAGAGTTGCACTATTCAACCACTTCAATTTCTGGAAAGCATGTGTACGATTCCTTTTCCTCAGGAAGAATCGCGCTCAACTTCATATGAGTCGGATTCCCCATTTTTGCCATTTTTACCGCTTTCGGATCGATAACCATAATGGCAATAGAAACATCATCTATTACCTTTGCATCAACCAAGGTTTTAAATTGTACACTTTCTTTGATTTCTTCATCAAAATAAAATTTTGATTCTTTTGTAAGAAAAGCGTTCTTAGCAGAATACCTCACCAGATCTTCAAGCGTCCCTTGCTTTGTATGATTTTTTTGCAAATCATAAGTACCGATATTGATAGCAAATCCGAAGCCATTCCCAATGAAATTTCCATTTTTATAATACCCCATTTCAACCATCCAAACATATTCAGGACGAACTTTCTTGTGCCACAACCATACATCTCTTTTATTTTTTATTGGAAAATCCGCCGCAACTCCAACTTTATAAAAAAATGCACCACACTCTTTACTTCCTGCAAATGAAATACTAGAGAATAAAATCAAATAACCAATAATTATCCAACGATTCATTTCCTAACACCTCTACGCTGCCTCAGCATTTTACCTATAACATCACCATAATCACTCAAATCTGCGCGTGCAGCTGAACCAGCACCTTGCAAATCAGAAAAATAATATGGCATATCACATGAGTATCCCGGAGGAAGGCTATTTGTCTCCCAAGCCAAATCACTAGGAATATAATCACTTGGCACCTTCACATCCCTCCCCGGCTCTCTATCTTTGGCCGTGCACGTCAAATTCGGCCTACTCCATTTCTTGCAATACTGCGTATAGTCATAAGGACTGAACTGCTGTGCGGCACTTTGCCAAGGCTTCTTTCCATCGACCAAATTACCTGCACCATAGTCAGGCATTTGCACAAATCCCATCGTCTGGCTGTCCAGCTCTCCCTGAGGCACCTTGCTGTCAAACAAAGCCGGCTGCCTCAAGCCTGATCGCCCCCTGGTGGAAGACACTTTCTGCAAACCCATCGGATCGAACCAGTAATTGGGATTGCCTGAATAAAGGTACGGATTCCTTCCCCCCAGCAACCCAATCGGATCCCTGCTGATATACCGCCCCAGCTTCGGGTCGTAGTACCGGTAGCGGTTGTAGAACAGGCCCAAGTCCTCATCCAGATGCTGCCCCTGCATGCGGATCGCGCTGGTACAGGTCCAGCGGGTTGCATTCCTTGAGCGTGTTGCCCCAGGAGTCCGGCTCAATCTGCCAGGGGGCGCCAGCAGTTTCTGGCGCAGAATGCCAATGCACCTCATCATTCTTCAATAAATAGTTGCACTATTCAACCACTTCAATTTCTGGAAAGCATGTATAAGACTCCTCTTGCTCAGGAAGAATTGCATGCAATCTCATGTGAGTTGGCTCACCTAAGCGAGCCATTTCGACCGCCCTTGTGTCAACCAATCCAATTCCAATTGACATCCCGTCCACAACCTTAGCCTTTACGATTGTTGAAAACTGTATTTCTTCCCTTTTTGTTGCATTTGAATAAAATTCTGAGTCTTTTGTAAGAAATGCATTTTTTCCAGAAAAATCAACAAGCTCATCAAGAGTACCAATTTTCACCGTATTTTTACTAAGATCTGCAGATCCTATATTTATTGCAAAACCAAATCCATTTCCTCTGAATTTCTTATTTTCATAAAATCCCGTCTCCGCAATCCATGCATATTCGGGGCGCTCTTTTCTATACCACTCCCATGTTTTTCTTTGTTTTAACACAGGAAAATGCGCCGTAATACCATTTTTGAAGAAAAAAGCGCCACACTCACTTTCCATAGAAAATGAATTTTTCACAATGATTAATAAAAACAAAATAATTAATACTCGCATCATTTTCTAAAACCCCTTCTATTTTTCAAAATTCTCCCTCCAACATCTACAAGATCAACGATATCAGCAGAGGCAGCGGAGTTTGCCCCTTGAATATCAAGGAAGTAGTAAGGTGCATCGCAAGAATAGCCTTGCGGTATTTCGTATGTTGCCCACGCTATATCATTGGGAATATAATCACTTGGTACCTTCACATCCCTCCCAGGCACACGATCACTCGCAGTGCACGTCAAATTTGGCTTGCTCCACTGCTTGCAATACTGCGTATAGTCATAAGGACTGAACTGCTGTGCTGCACTTTGCCAAGGCTTCTTTCCAGCGACCAAATTACCTGCACCATAGTCAGGCATTTGTACAAATCCCATCGTCTGTCTGTCCAGTTCTCCCTGAGGCACCTTGCTGTCAAACAAAGCCGGCTGCCTCAAGCCTGATCGCCCTCTGGCGGAAGACACTTTCTGCAAGCCCATCGGATCGAACCAGTAATTGGGATTGCCTGAATAAAGGTACGAATTCATTCCCCCCAGCAACCCAATCGGATCCCTGCTGATATACCGCCCCAGCTTCGGGTCGTAGTACCGGTAGCGGTTGTAGAACAGGCCCGAATCCTCATCGAGCTGCTGCCCCTGCATGCGGATGGGCTGGTACAGGTCCAGCGGGTTGTATTCCTTGAGCGTGTTGCCCCAGGGGTCCAGCTCGATCTGCCAGTCTATCTGGCCTGTGGGTTGCATCAATGCCTGCGGCGTCCCCACCTGTCTGGCACGCGATGCGCCAGTTGCAGACGTCGTAGAAGTTGCGGCTAGTATGCTCTTTGCGCCCCTGTTAATCGGCTCAAAAACATCAGCATCTCGCCAATAAACAACCTCCATACAACCGAATTTACTCATAAAAATATAACTATGCGCAGCTAATAAAATCTATGACCGATTTTCCCATCTTTTGCATATTTTAAGTACCTTTCGTATGATGGAATAGCGTAATCCGTATACTTCAGAATAACCAAAAATAATAAAAAAACCCCGTATGATCTCAAAAAAGAAGGAAGGAAATTCTTGAAATTCAACAAAATAAATATCAACATAATTATTGAAAAATAATATGCAAAAACCTTAATAAAAAATCCAAAACGATTCAAAAAAAATCGGTTTATGAAAATTTGATCCCTCCAACACAAAAAGATCTAATCTAGAAAATAAACAAAATATGAAAATTATATAAAACAATCCAATCAAAGTTTGCCCCCAAGATGGAAGCAAATTTTTTAAATTCGAAGAATACCAAGCAGCCATTCCAAAACAGCTCAATATAAATACATGCGCAAGAGCACATCTCATCAATGAAATCATGCTTATTCTCTACAAGAACATGAAATACTTTTGGCAGTTGCACTTACCATAGAGCCGAGTAGCACGCCACCGCTCCATGCACCACTTACCGCAACACCTTGTACTAAAGATGTACGAATCGCATTAGTAAATAGCCCCGCAGTTCTTATCGGCTGTATCCAACCTGCCCCTGAACGAGAAAGGAAACTTTCTTTCCAAAAGCGCACGGCTGCTTGCCCTAGAGTACGGCCCCCCGCACTCCCTGCTGTAGCGCCTCCAAGCATAGTAGTAAACGGAGTTGCAGGACTTGTCATCCAATCAGGAATTGAATCAAAGACATCATCCACCATTCCATCAGCAGCTTTTTGTGTATTGATATAGTTATCAACGACATTATTCAACCACCCCTGCTCACAATTCATCAGGCCCAAGGGGTCAAAATTTCTAGTTGGACTAGATTCCGCATAATTGAATGAGTTAATTCCCCCCGCCAACCCAATCGGATCCCTGCTGATATACCGCCCCAGCTTCGGGTCGTAGTACCGGTAGCGGTTGTAGAACAGGCCAGAGTCCTCATCCAGGTGCTGCCCCTGCATGCGGATGGGCTGGTACAGGTCCAGCGGGTTGTATTCCTTGAGCGTGTTGCCCCAGGGGTCCAGCTCGATCTGCCAGTCGATCTGGCCTGTGGGCCGTATCAATGCCTGCGGCGTGCCCAGGTGGTCGCAGTGGTACAGATGCAGGCTTGTGATGTCCGGCAGGGGCGCCAGCAGTTTCTCGCGCAGGGCGTCGGCATCCAGCCCGAACTCGGCCAGCGCCTGTCTTGTCTGCGCGCTGGGGCCTTGCAGCAGTTGCTGCTGCACTTCGTCCAGCATTTGCCTTTGCTGAGCATCCACGGGCTGTTCGCTGTCCTGTTCCCACAGTTCGGCCAGGGTGGGCGCGCGTGCCAGTTCACCGGTTTCCACGCGCAGCAGCGGCACGAAGCTGTCTGGCTCGTAGATGGTGTGGATGCGCCGCACGGGCTGGCTGCCGCAGGCCGGCAGCTGGGTCAGCGTGAGGCGGTCGCCGTCCCATCCGTAGAAGGTCAGTGCGGCGGCGTCCCCGCCCGTCTGGCGCGCGATGCGCCGGCCGAAGACGTCGTAGAAGTTGCGGCTGGCCAGGGGCTGGCCGGGCTGCCCCATGTCGGCGGCCATGGCCGCGGCTTGCCTGGCGTCCAGGCTGCGATGGCCGGCGAGCCGGTTGGCGTGGTCCCAGTCGTAGTGGCGGGTTTGCTGCGCTGCGGCTTTCTGCCGCAGGTTGCCGGCTCTGTCGTAGCGGTATTCGTGGCTGTCATCGCGCAGGATGCGGTTGCCCGGCCAGCAGGGCTGGCCGCCGCCAGCGCTGCCCGGGCGGTCGGACTGCAGCAGGTTGAAGTCGGGGTCGTGCAGGTGCTGGCGCACCAGTTCGGCCCAGTTGCTCTGGGCGTCCTGTTGCTGCTGGTGTGCATAGATGCGGTTGCCGGCGGGGTCGTACTGCCATCGTTTCTCCACGTCCGGGCCTTGGGCGTGCACCAGTCGGCCTGCCGTGTCGTAGCCGTAGGTCCAGGCACCCTGCGCCGTGCCTGTGCCGCACAGCTGGCCTTGTGCGTCGTAGCGGTAGCTGCGGTTGAGCTGTTGCAGGGTCGGGCCTTGGTCGATGGCGCCCGCTGCCTGCACGTGGGCTGCGCCGCCCGCCAGCCGCGTTTGCGCCAGCCGCGAGACGCTGTCGTAGCCGCGCTCTATGGTGAAGGCGCCGCAGCGCCGCTGTGTCTCACGGTGCAGGCCATCGCGCTGTATTTCCAGCACGCTGTGTTCGAGCAGTTGCAGCCCGTGCAAATGGCCTGGGCCGTAGTGCAGCCATTGCAGTGCGGGCAGGCCGTCCACGGCGGTTTGCGTGACATGTCCCGATTCGTCCAGCTGCCGCTGGCTGCGGTGGCTCCACAGCAGTTGGTCCTGGGGGCCGTGCATTTGCTGGGTTTCAGCCACGATGCGGCCCATGCGGTCGCGCTCGAAACGCGTGGCCAGCCGATAGCCGCCCCAGACGCTGTGGTGCGCGCCGCAAAGGTGGCCGGCGCTGTCGTATTCGAAGTGCTCGGCCACAGGTTCCTGCGCAGGCGTGCCGGGCGCACCATCGCCCTGGCCCAGGGCGATGGTGCTGCGCTGCCGCAGCGCGCCGGTGCGCTCGTCATAGTGGTAGCGCGTCAGGTGCAGCGCGTCGCCGCTGGCAAGGATCCGGCCCGCGGCATCGTATTCCCAGCGCCGGGTGCTTGCGTCGAAGCCGGTTTCCTCGATGACGCGGTCCTGGCTGTCGTAGCGCAGGCGGTGGATGCTGTTGTTTTCGTTGTGCAGCTCGATGAGCCGGCCCGCCTGGTCGCGCTGGTAGCGCTGGTGCAGCAGTTGGTCGGCGGTGCCGTAGCTGTAGCCCGTGCTGCGGCCCCAGGCATCGTGTTCGAACAGTTCCAGGTGGCCGCCCGGGTGTTCTATGCGCTGCAGGTCGCCAGCGGCTGTGTAGGTGTAGCGGGTGGTGTGGTCCAGGGCGTCGGTGCTGGCGATCAGGCGCGAGGCACCGTCGTAGGCGAAGGCCTGGCGGCCGCCTTCCTCCGTGCGGATGGCTGTCAGCTGCCCCCAGCCGTCATACGTGTATTCGGTGCTGCGTCCGCTGCAGTCCTGCTGGCGCAGCAGCAGGCCGCGCTTGTCCCATTGCAGGTGCTGGCGCCTGCCTTTGGCATTGGTGATGGCGATGGGCAGGTGCGGCGGGGCCGCCGGGCGGGTGGCGGCCGGTTCCGGGTTGCCCTGGGCCGGGGCGGGTGGCGTCTCGTCGCCTGGGTAGTGGTAGCGGGTGCTGTGGCCCAGGGCGTCCATATGCTGGCGCAGCCGCCCCAGTGTGTCGTAGTGCCATTGCTGGCGGGCCTGCTCGCCGTTGCCGGCCGGGGCGCTGCTGGCCGTGGGCTGGCCGCTGAGGTTGTACTGCAGGACGGTGCTGCGCCCTGCGCTGTCGGTGATGCCGACCACGTCGCCGCTGGCGGTGTCGCGCTGCAAGGTGGTGCTGCGGCCCAGCGGGTCGATGCGTTCCACCAGCCGTCCGCTGCTGTCGTGGCGGTACGTGTGGCGGCTGCCATCGGCTTCGATGATGCTGGCGATGCGCCGCAGTCCGCCCTGCCCCTGGAAGATGTAGCGTCTCTGGCGCCCCAGGCTGTCGGTGACCAGGGTGCTGGGCTGGCCGGTGTCCGGGCAGTCGCCGTAGTCGAACCGGTAGTCCAGTCCTTCAGGGTTGTGCTGCCCGATGACGCGGCCCTGCGCGTCGTAGCTGTAGCGGCTGGTGGGGCGGCCCGCATGGCTGAGGCCCACCATGCGGCCCGGGTGCTGCGGATCATAGGAAAAGCAGCGCATGGTCTGCCCGTCGCGCCCGTGCACCGCCGTGAGTTCCCCGCGCTGGCTGTAGGCGTAGCGCACCAGGGGCTGCTGCGGCAGCGGCCCGCCGAAGCAGGGGTCGCTGCGCAGGTGGATGGCCACCAGCCGCAGGCCTGCGTCCGCGCCCCAGCCATGGGCGGCGCCCTGGCCCGGGTGCACGCGCTGCAGTTGCAGCTGGTAGCACCGCCCTGCGCCGTCGAGGATGGTGTCGATCTGTCCCTTGAGTTCGCCGCTGCGGTGGTATTGCAGGCGGTGCTCGTGGCCGAAGCGGTCCACCTGTCCCAGCAGGCGCAGGCGCTGGCCCTGCAGTGGGCTGTCCTGCCCGTCTTGCCCCTCTTGCTGCAGCTGGCAGGCGTCGCCTGCGCACGGACCGAAGACCCACCATGGCCCCAGGGCCGATGCCGTGGCCAGGATGAAGCCCGGGTCCTGGCGCAGCTCCAGCGGCAAGGCGGCATAGGCCGCCGCCAGCCGCTGCGGGTGGCCGGCGCGCTGCAGTTGCAGCAGGCCGCCGCGCACCAGCCACAGGTTCTCGCTGGCGCTGAAGGCCACTTCGCCCGGCTCCAGCGGGTCGAAGCGGATGCTGCGCCCCTTGCCATCGTGCAGCATGAGTTGCCCGCCGCCCGTTTGAAGGCTCGGCTCGCAGGGCAGCCACCAGCCCGGGCCCAGCAGCCCGACGGGGGCTGGCGTGGGCGTCTGGTAGCTGCAGTACTCGCGCGTGACGTGCAGCGGCAGCGGGCCGGGCAGGCTCAGGTCTGTTTCCGAGGCCAGCACCTTGGCGCCCAGCAGGGGATTGACGGGGTTGCCTTCGGCAATGCCCGAGGCGCAGGCCGAGCAGGCCACGCCGCCACCGGAGCCGATGAAGACCGTGGAGGATCCCTGGATGATGGGGCCGCCATGGCGTGTCATGTCGCCCTGGCGGGCTGCGGGTTGGCTCATGAGTTGCTCTTTCCTGGTGCAGGTCGCTCAGCCCCCGAGGCAGGGCCGGCACTTGTCGGGCTGGCTGGCGCGGGACTACGGCGCCGAGGGCGCGGATTGGCTGCATCCGCAGTTCCAGTGGATGGCGCCGGCGTCGCCATTGATGGCGCTTTCTCCCTGTATTTCGATGTGCACGCCTTTGAGGTAGATGCCGCCGCCGCGCTCCAGCACGATGCTGGCCTTGCCGCAAATGAGCTGCAGGTATTCGCCGCTGGAGTGGACATAGGACTGCCCCACGGCCACGGTCTTGCGTTCACCCACGCTGACATCCATGTGCTTGCCGACATCGATGCCATAGGCCTGGCCCACGGACAGTTTTTTCGACACGCCCACCAGGCTGGTCTTCATGAGGCCCACGAACGAGTGCATCGCCATGCCCACGTTGCGGTTGTAGGCGATGCCGATGTTCATCATCTTGGTGATGCCGGCTCTTTCCGTGTAGCCGAGCCCGATGGTTTGCGTCTTGCTGGCGCCGATGCGGATGCGCTGGCTCTGCCCGATGCGGATGCTTTCGTCGCCATCCACCGTGCGCGTGCGGCTCTGGTGCACGGTCAGCGTCTCGTCCTGGTCCACCACCTCCGTGCGCCAGCCGTGCACGTCGATCTTCTCGTTGCGCTGCACCACCTCCGTTCGGTCACGCCCGATGCGGCTGCTTTCGTCGCGGTCCACCGCCTTGCGCCTGTCGTTGCCCACCCATTTGTCTTCGTCGTTCTCCACCTCGCTCAACTGGTCCTTTTGCGCGTGCAGC
>JBHIXF010000069.1:0-29799 GCA_041984925.1 Comamonas sp. | reverse complement strand
GCACCAGCAGCGCGGGCGCCCACAGGCCGATCTGGTCATAGGTGGGCAGCAGGCCCACGGCGATGGTGGAAAAGCCCATCAGGAACATGCACCACACCAGCACCTGCTTGCGGCCGTGCGTGTCGCCCAGATGGCCCAGCACGAAGGCCCCGACGGGCCGTGCCACGTAGCCCACGCCGTAGGTGGCCAGCGAGGCGATGATGGCGATGGCCGGGTCGCCCTTGGGAAAGAAGATCTGCGGAAAGATCAGCGCCGCCGCGGTGGCGTAGATGAAGAAGTCGTAGTACTCCAGTGCCGAACCGATCCAGCCGCTGGCTGCGGCCTTGTTCGACTGGTGCTTGGTCTGCGGCGCCTGGGCCGAGTCTTTTGCCATGTTTGTCTCCTGAACGAAATGCGCTTGCGGATACCGTTCACCAGGCCGGCACTGATGAATGGAGCGGGCTCGAATGTAGGTCCCGGCCCCTGACATTCCCAAGCGTTTTCGGCCACGGCTGCGCGTTTGTCGCCCCTGCCTGCGCGATGATCGAACGCTTCAAGGGTTATTACCAGAGTCCCGGCAGGGGCGGCCGATACCGGCAGCAGGGGGCAGGCCACAGGTGCTCGCAGCAGGCCTGCAGGGCGGGCGCGGGGACCGCCGCCAGCGCAGGAGCGCGAAAACGCCAAGGGCCGCACATGGCGGCCCTTGGCGGACGGGGGCTGGCGCGGCCTCAGTGCCCGCGCGTCCATGCCGGCAGCGGCGCGGGCCGGTGCAGCACGTCGTCGTTGAGCCACAGCGCGCTGCGGCGCGCGCGCAGGGCCACGGTATCGGGCGGCAATTGCTGGTAGTCGTCGTGGAAGACATCGAAGCTGTAGCCGCCCCGGTAGCCCAGGCGCTCCAGGCGCAGCACCAGGTCGGCCAGGCGGGCGCTGTGCACGCCCTCGCCGGGGAACACGCGCGGCGTGTGCGCGCCGGCTTCGCGTGCACCGGCCTGCGGCGCCTCGTGGCATACGGCATCGGACAGGCGCACGAGAAAGATGCTGGCCGGGTCCACAAGCTCCAGCTCCTGCAATGGCGTTGCGGACGCGAAGATGTGCGCGGCATTGAGGCACAGGCCCAGGTTGGGCATGTCGGCGCGGCAGACCATGTCCCAGCACGACGTGAATTCGCGGATGGTGCGGCCCCAGGACAGGCCTTCGTAGGCGATCCGTATGCCCAGCGGAATGCCCAGCATGGCGAGCTTGCGCAGGTCGCGCGCGATCAGGTCCAGGTCCTCGGTGGCGTGGTGCGAGGTGGACGAGCTGGCCACCAGCACGGGGCTGCCAAGCTCGGCGCACATGCGCAGCATGGATTTGGCGATGTCCAGCTTGTATTCGTGCAGGTGGTCGGACAGCCCTTCGAAGTCGCGCAGCACCTGCAGCCCCATGGGGCGCAGGCCGCTGGCGCGCACGGCGGCAGCGGCGGCGGCCACGCCACCGGGGTGGCCTGCCACGTCGCGGGCGCCCAGCATGACCTGGCCGAAGCCGGCCTGGCGTATCGCCGCAAGCCGCGCCTGCAGCGGGCCGTTGAGGGTGATGGTGTCCATGCCATAGCCGTGCAGCGCGTTCATCATGCCCTCCCGCCGTCGCGCTGCACCAGCTCGAAGGCCACCGTGCCCAGGGCATTGCGCGTGAGCGCGCCACGGTCGTCGGGATGCAGCCGGCTCGATTCGACGAACTCCACGCCCTGGGCCTTGAGCAGGTCCACCGCCTGGCCCACGTCGGGCGTGCCCAGCCCGATGCGCTGCAGGCATTCGGGACGCGGGTCCGAATCCAGATCGGCATCCAGGCCCGGATCGGGCTCGATCAGCTGCCACAGAAAGCCGCCGCAGGGGCTGCGCATGAGCTTGCCCTTGGGCAGGATGCCGAAACGTTCCTCGTCGGGCAGCAGGTGGAAGTCGAACATGCGCTCGAAATAGGTGATCCAGTCGGCGCTGCGGCCGAAGCCGATGTACTGCACCACGCCGAAGTAGTCCATGCCGGCCAGCGCGGGCGGGTGGGCATCGACCGAGGGAATCGGCGTGAAGTCGATGTCGTAGATGGAGAACTCCTTCCACCGGTCGACGAAATAGAAGCGGCTGCCGCCCGGCCCGTGGATGGCGGGTATGTGCAGCTCCATGGCCTGGGCATGGCTGGGCACGGACCATGCGCCCAGCTCCAGGCAGCGCGCATGGGCCTGCAGCGCATCGCGCACGCGCAGCGCCACGGCCGAGATGAGCGGGCTGGCGCCCGTGGCACCGCTGGCGTTGACCACGAGGTTCATGCCGCCCTGGCGGTACAGCAGCACCTCGCGCGAGCGGTGGCGTGCCACAGGCCGGAAACCCAGCCGCTCCAGCACCTGCCCCAGCGCCTGGGGCTGGGCGGTCGTGTATTCGATGAACTCGATGCCGTCCAGGCCCAGGCGGTTGGAGCGCTCGGGAACGTCTTCGCGGCCAAGGGAAAGATTGCTGCTCATCTGAGGTGCTCCGTGAAAAAAGACGGGCGCCTGGGCGCCCTTTCGCTGATCGGATCCGCCCCGTCGCGCGGGGCCGGATGCGGCGCGGGCCTCAGGCCGCCAGCTGTTTTTCCAGGTCGTGCAGCACCTGGTAGCAGGGCAGCACCTGGGCCACGCTGGCGTTGGGCTCGCGGCCTTCGCGGATGGCGGCGAAGAATTCGCGGTCCTGCAGCTCGATGCCGTTCATGGACACATCGACCTGGGAGACATCGATCTTCTCTTCCTTGCCATTGACCAGATCATCATAGCGGGCGATGTAGGTGCCCGTATCGCCGATGTAGCGGAAGAAGGTGCCCAGCGGGCCATCGTTGTTGAAGGACAGGCTCAGCGTGCAGATGGCGCCGTTGGCCGCCTTGAGCTGGATGCTCATGTCCATGGCGATGCCCAGCTCGGGATGGATGGGGCCCTGGATGGCGTTGGCCTTGACGATGGGGCTGCCGGCCTGGTAGGCGAACAGGTCCACGGTGTGGGCGGCGTGGTGCCACAGCAGGTGGTCGGTCCAGCTGCGCGCCTGGCCCAGCGCGTTCATGTTGGTGCGGCGGAAGAAATAGGTCTGCACATCCATCTGCTGGATGTTGAATTCGCCGGCCGCGATCTTCTTGTGCACCCACTGGTGGCTGGGGTTGAAGCGGCGCGTATGGCCGCACATGGCGACCAGGCCGGTCTGCTTTTGCAGGTCGACCACGGCCTGTGCGTCGCGCAGGCTGTCGGCCAGCGGGATCTCCACCTGCACATGCTTGCCGGCCTTCAGGCACTGGATGGCCTGGGCGGCGTGCATCTGCGTGGGCGTGCACAGGATGACGGCATCCACCTCGGGCAGGGCCAGGCTGTCGGCCAGCTCGGTGCTCACATGCTGGATGCCGTACTTTTCAGCCACTTCCTGGGTCTTGGCCAGCTCGCGGCCCACCAGGGAGACGACTTCGACGCCGGCTATGTTCCTGATGCCGTCCAGGTGCTTGATGCCGAAGGCACCGGCGCCCGCCAGGGCGACTTTGATGGTCTTGTTGCTCATTGGGGATTCTCCAGGATGAGATGTCCCACGGCCGTATTGGACGCAGGCACATGGTAGAAGCGGTGGTTGACCTTGGGCAGCAGCGCGGGGCTGTCGACATCGGCCATGGCGCCGCGCGCGATCAGCCACATCACGAGCTCGATGCCTTCGGAGCCGGCCTCGCGCACATAGTCGATGTGGGGCATCTTCGCCAGGCCCGAGGGGTTCTCGATCAACAGGTCCAGGAAGCGGTTGTCCCATTCCCTGTTGATCAGGCCCGCGCGCGCGCCCTGCAGCTGGTGGCTCATGCCGCCCGTGCCCCAGATCTGCACGTTCAGGTCCTCGTCGAAGCTTTCCACGGCGCGGCGGATGGCGCGGCCCAGGTTGAAGCAGCGCTGGCCCGAGGGCACGGGGTACTGCACCACGTTCACGGCGAACGGGATCACCGGGCAGGGCCAGGCGCCGGTCCTGGCGTCCTGCTCGCCGCACATCAGCGACAGCGGCACGGTCAGGCCGTGGTCCACGTCCATCCTGTTGACGATGGTCAGGTCGAAGTCCTGCTGGATCACCGACTGCGCGATGTGGCTGGCCAGCTCGGGGTGGCCGACCACCTTGGGCACGGGGCGCGGGCCCCAGCCTTCGTCGGCCGGCTGGTACTCGGCGGCCGTGCCGATGGCGAACGTCGGGATGAAGTCCAGGCTGAACGCGGTGGCGTGGTCGTTGTAGACCAGGAAGATCACGTCGGGCTTGTTGTCCCTGAGCCATTGGCGCGAATGCTCGAAGCCCTGGAACAGCGGCTGCCAGTAGGGGTCCTGGGTCTTGCCCAGGTCCATGGCCGCGCCGATGGCGGGCACATGCGAGGTGTAGACGGATGCGGTGATGCGCGCCATGTCAGTTGCCTTCCTTGTTGTTCGCGCTGCCCGCCTTGCCCTGGGGCTGGCGGTGCGCCTGGGCATCGCCCTCCTCGCCCACGTAGCGGTTGCCTTCGGCCGAGCGGCCGCCGCCCACCATCATGTTGCGGTATTCCTCCTCGGTCATGCCCGTCATGGAGCCGGCCATCTGCTGGAAGCTCCTGCCGTCGGTGGCGCCGATCTTGGCCAGGAAGTAGATGTTGCCGCCGGTGCGCATGCACCAGTTGAGGTCGCGCGCCAGCACGGCCTGCTTCTGTTCCTCGGTCATGGCCCATTCGTCCAGGTAGGCGCGCTCGTCGGCCTTGAAGCGCTCGCGGTTCTCGGCCTTCATCAGCGACATGCAGAACTGGTTGAGCCAGTAGCCTTTGCGGGACTGCTCGGCATCGAAGATGATGGTGCCGGGCACGTCCAGATAGGGTTTGTCCAATGCCATGGATATCTCCTTGAATATGTCCGGCACCGGGGCCGGACATGGTCGCCGTCAGGCTTCTTCAGGCCAGTACAGGCGCATGGGATTGTCGACCAGCAGCTTTTTCTGCAGCTCGGCGGTCGGTGCGATGTGGGGAATGAAGTCGACCAGCAGGCCGTCGTCGGGCATGTGGTCCTTGAGGTTGGGGTGGGGCCAGTCGGTTCCCCACAGCACGCGGTCGGGAAATTCCTCGACCACGCGGCGCGCGAAGGGCACAACGTCGCGGTAGGCATTGCGTTCGCCATCCAGCGCCTTGGGGCCGGTCACCGACAGGCGCTCGGGGCAGCTGACCTTGCTCCAGACGTTCTGGTGCTCGCGCATGAACTTCAGGAACAGCTCGAACTCGGGGCCGTCCACGGGCTTGCTCACGTCGGGCCGGCCCATGTGGTCCACGACCACGGTGGTGGGCAGGCTGGTGAAGAAGTCCCACAGCTCGGGCAGGTCCACGGCCTCGAAGTAGATGACCACATGCCAGCCCAGCCTGGCGATGCGGCCGGCGATCTCCATCAGCTCGTCCTTGGGCGTGAAGTCCACCAGGCGCTTGACGAAGTTGAAGCGCACGCCGCGCACGCCGGCCGCATGCAGCTGCTGCAGCTCCTCGTCGGTCACGCTGCGGCGCACCGTGGCCACGCCGCGCGCCTTGCCGCCCGAGGCCAGGCAGGCATCGACCATGGCACGGTTGTCGGCGCCGTGGCAGGTGGCCTGCACGATGACGTTGCGCGCAAAGCCCAGCTGGTCGCGCAGCGCGAACAGCTGCTGCTTGCTGGCGTCGCAGGGCGTGTACTTGCGCTCGGGCGCGAAGGGGAATTCATCGCCGGGGCCGAAGACGTGGCAGTGGGCGTCCACGGCGCCCGCGGGCACCTGGAACTTCGGCTTGGAGGGGCCGGCGTACCAGTCCAGCCAGCCGGGGGTTTTTTCAAAGGCGCTCATCTGTTCGATCCTCAATTTTTGATTGTGCTGTGCGCTGCGCACTTCCCACCATCCATGAAACTGGCGCGGCCACATCTCAGAGACACCGAGGAAGGGCCGCCCCGCACCGAGGGTGTCGTCCCCCTCCCCCGCGAAGCGGGTAGAGAGGGGGAAGCGGCGCAGCCGCTCAGGGGGTGTTAATCAACGTACCGCAAGCCGGCCTTCTCGAGCGGTTCGCGCATCTTGTACATGTCCAGGCCCAGCACGCCACTGGCCAGCTTGGCGCGCTTTTCGCCCTCGAAGCTCTCGCGCTTGCGGGCGGCGGCCAGGGTCTCGGCGGCCCTGGCGGCGGGCACGCAGACCACGCCGTCATCGTCGGCCACGATCACGTCGCCGGGCGTGACCCACATGCCGGCGCAGACCACGGGGATGTTGACCGAGCCCAGCGTGGCCTTGATCGTGCCCTTGGAGGAGATGGCGCGGCTCCAGACCGGGAAGTTCATTTCCTGCAGCGTCTTCACGTCGCGCACGCCGGCATCGATGACCAGGGCGCGCGCGCCGCGCGCCTGGAAGCTCGTGGCCAGCAGGTCGCCGAAGTAGCCGTCCGTGCATTCCGAGGTCACGGCCGCGACCACGATGTCGCCGGGCTGGATCTGCTCGGCCACGACATGCATCATCCAGTTGTCGCCGGGCTGCAGCAGCACGGTCACGGCCGTGCCCGAAACCTGCTGGCCGGGGTAGATGGGGCGCATGTAGGGCTTGAGCAGGCCCACGCGGCCCATGGCCTCGTGGACGGTGGCCGAGCCCAGCGCGGCCAGGCCGTCGGCGGCCGCGCGGTCGGCGCGCTGGATGTTGCGGTAAACCACACCGAGTTCGTACATGATGATCTCCTTGGATGGGGGTGCCGGCCTGCTTACAGGCCCTTTTGCTTGAGGGCGGCGTCCAGGCGCGGGAACACGCGGCGCGCGTTGCCCTCGTAGACCTGGTAGCGCTCCTCGTCGGTCAGGTTGGCCGTGGCCTCGATGTAGCGCTTGGTGTCATCGTAGTAGTGGCCCGTGGTCGGGTCGATGCCGCGCACGGCGCCGATCATCTCGCTGGCGAAAAGGATGTTCTTGACGGGAATCACCTTGGTCAGCAGGTCGATGCCGGGCTGGTGGTAGACGCAGGTGTCGAAGAAGATGTTGTTGAGCAGGTGCTCGTCCAGCAGCGGCTTCTTGAGCTCCTGCGCCAGGCCGCGGAAACGGCCCCAGTGGTAGGGCACGGCGCCGCCGCCATGGGGGATGAGGAACTTGAGCGTGGGGAAGTCCTTGAACAGGTCGCTGGTCAGGCACTGCATGAAGGCCGTGGTGTCGGCGTTCAGGTAGTGGGCGCCCGTGGTGTGGAAGCACGCATTGCAGCTGGTGGAGACGTGGATCATCGCGGGGATGTCGTACTCCACCATCTTCTCGTAGATGGGATACCAGGAGCGGTCCGACAGCGGGGGCGCGGTCCAGTGGCCACCCGAGGGGTCGGGGTTGAGGTTGATGCCCACGTTGCCGTACTGCTCCACGCACTTGACCAGTTCGGGAATGCTGGTGGCCGGGTCCACGCCCGGCGACTGCGGCAGCATGGCGGCCGGGATGAAGTGCTCGGGAAACAGCTGGCTGACGCGGTAGCACAGCTCGTTGCAGATGGCCGCCCAGGTGCTGGACGTCTGGAAGTCGCCGATGTGGTGGGCCATGAAGCTGGCGCGCGGGCTGAAGATGGTCAGGTCCGAGCCGCGCTGCTTCATCAGCTTGAGCTGGTTGGTCTCGATGGTCTCGCGGATCTCGTCGTCGCTGATCTTCAGCGAACTGGCGCTGGGCGCCTTGGAGGGGTCCTTGAGGCCCGCGATCTGCAGGTCGCGCCAGGCGCCGAGGGCGGCGGGCGCGGTGGTGTAGTGGCCGTGTACGTCGATGATCATCGCTTGCTCTCCTGCGTCTTGTTGGCTTGTGGTTCGGTCAATGGATGGGGGTGGCGCCCTGGGCGCCACCGGGCTGCGGCTCGGGGCTGCAGTACTGCTTGATGATGAGGGCCGCCGTGGCGATCAGCCCGGGGATGGCGACCACGGCGAAGATCTCGCTGAATCCCAGCTGGCGCGCCGACAGCTCGGCCACCAGGAAGGAGCCCGCGATGCCGCCGAAGCGGCCTATGCCCAGCATCCAGGCCACGCCCGTGGCGCGGCCGCGCGTCGGGTAGTAGGCGGCGGCCAGCGCCGGCATGGAGGACTGGGCGGTGTTCATGATGGTCCCCGCCAGGAACACGGCCACCACCAGCCAGCCCAGGTGGCCGGCCGTCTGGCCGATCCACCAGATCGAGGCCGCCGTCAGCGCGTAGCCGATGGCGATGATGCGGTTGGGGTTGAAGCGGTCCATCAGCCAGCCGAACAGCACGGCGCCCACGCCGCCCAGCGGAAACAGCGCGGCCACCAGGGTGCCGGTCTTGGGGTCCAGGCCGCCTTCCTTGAACAGCACGGGCATCCAGTTGACCAGCGCATAGAAGATCACCAGGCCCATGAAGTAGGCGATCCACAGCATGACCGAGCCCACGCGGTACTCGCGCGACAGCACCACGCCGATGCCGCTCGCGGCCTGGGTTTCGGGCTTGGCTTCGGTCATCACGAAGCGCTGCACGCCCCGCACCGCGTCGCCCGCGATGCGCGCCAGCACCTTGCGGATGCGCTCGGCCGGATAGTGGTTGGCCACCATGTGCCGCACCGACTCGGGCAGCAGCATGACCAGGGCCACGACCAGCAGCAGGGGCGCCGCGCCGCCCAGGATGAGCACGCTGCGCCAGCCGAAATGCGGAATCATCCAGGCCGCCAGGAAGCCGCCGAAGGCCGCGCCCAGCGGAAAGCCGCAGAACATGGCGTTGGTCAGCGTGGCGCGGCGCGCGTCGGGGCAGTACTCGCTCATCAGCGTCACGGCATTGGGCATGGCGGCGCCCAGGCCCACGCCCGTGATGAAGCGCAGCACGGCCAGCGTCCAGATGTCCGGCGAGAAGCCCGAAGCCAGGCAGGCCACGGCAAAGACGGCGACCGATCCCACGAGCACGGCCTTGCGGCCCAGCCGGTCGGCCAGCGGCCCCGAGAACATGGCGCCCGCGGCCAGGCCGAACAGCGCCGCGCTGAGCACGGGCGCCAGCGCGGGCTTGCTCACGCCCCACTCGGTGATCAGCGAGGGCGCGATGTAGCCGATGGCCGCGGTATCGAAGCCATCGAGCAGCACGATCAGAAAGCACAGCGCAAAAATCACCCACTGGAACCCCGAGAACGGGTGCTCGTTGAGCAGGGTCTGCACGTTGACGCCGGCCTGGCCCGCGTCCTTTTGGAGGGATGTCATGACTTGTCTCTTCCACTGTCTCTCAATCGGCGGGGCCGCATCCCCGGGCGCGGCCCCGCCCTGCCCCGCCACGGGGCCGCCGCAGGCCCCGCGCGGGCGTCTACCGCTGCCCGTCCCAGACGGAGCGCGGCACCATGACCTCGCCGCGCATCAGCAGGCGCGCCGTGCGCAGCAAGGCGGCCTTGGTCACCACCTCGGGGTGGGCGGGATCGCTGTCCAGCGTCACGCTGAACTCGCCCGTGGGGTGCTCGACCGACACGGTGAGCGGGCCCTCGCCCTGCTCCAGCCGCGCCACGCCCTCGCAGACCGTGCCGGGCATCTTGACGGCCGTGCCCACGGTCACTGCCGCCAGCACGCCGATGGCATCGTGGCAGACATGGGGGATGAAGCTGCGCGTGGTCAGCGCGCCGCCATGCTGGGGCGGCGCGATCAGCGTCATCTTCGGGTAGTTCCTGGCCGAGACATCGCCCAGGCCCATGGCGTGCGAGATCTGCAGGCGCAGCGCCTCGATGCGGCGCTTGAGATCGGTGTCGGCATTGAGCTCTGCCACGGTCTCCAGGCCGGTGGCGCCCACATCGGACGCCTTGAAGATCACCAGCGGCATGCCGTTGTCGATGCAGGTCACGTCCAGCGTGAAGGGCTCGAAGCCCTCGCCCGCCACCGTCACCGTGTCTTTCGGCTTGCCCGTGGGCAGCAGGCCCGGGCACACCGAGCCGGCCGTGTCCAGGAAGCTGATCTCGATGGGCGCCGAGGTGCCGGGCGCGCCGTCGATGCGGGCCGTGCCCTCGTACTCGACCTGGCCGCCCGGCGTCTGCACCGTGATGTCGGCCGCCATGCCGGTGTTCAGCGTCAGCACGCGGAAGGTGCTGGCCTCGCCGCGCGGCTGCACCATGCCGGTCTCCAGCGCGAAGGGCACGACGCCGGCCAGCATGTTGCCGCAGTTGGGCGTGGTGTCCACGGTGTCCTTGTCCGGCTGCAGCTGGGCGAACAGGAATTCGAGATCGATGCCTTCCTTGTCGGACAGGCTGACGATGCCGACCTTGCTGGTCAGCGGATGCGCGCCGCCCACGCCGTCGATCTGGCGCTTGTCGGGCGAGCCCATGGCCGCCAGCAGCACGCGGTCGCGTGTGGGCAGGTCATCGGGAAGATCGGTGGCTCGGAAGAACGGGCCCTTGGAAGTACCGCCCCGCATCAGCAGGCAGGGAATGGCCGTTTGCATGGCTGTCTCTTTGGAATATGGGTATGACAGCTATTGTCGGCATGGCACGGCCCAGGCACTACCCATCATGGGCGCTAGCAGCTATAGCAAAACGGCATAACTCCAAGCGGGCAGCCGCAGGCAGGCCGTTGCGGGCCCACTGCCGCGACCGCCGCGACCGCCGGTACCGCGTTCAGGCGCGGCGCGCGATGTCAGTCGCGGCCATGGCCCCTGCCATGGCCGCGCGGGCCGCCGTGGCCGTGGTCACGGTCATGCCGGTCCCAGTGGCGTTCCTCGCGGCGGTGCTCCCACTCGCGGTGGTGGCGCTCCTCGCGCCAGCGGGGTTCGGGACGCGGCGGGCCCGCATGCCAGTGCGGCGGCGGATTGCGCAGGAAATACACGGGCCGGCCGCAGGCGCCATAGCGCGCGCAATGCTTGCCCCAGTGCCTGGCATGGCCGGGCGGCACCCACATGTACATGGGCGGTCCGGGCATGGGGGCCGGCGCGATGACGATGGGCCGCTGGTACAGCAGCGGCGGCGGCGGGGCGTTGCCTATGTCCACCGTGCCGTAGACACCGGGTGCGAGCTGGCCCGAGACGGAGCCGCTGAAATAGGTCTGCGCCTGGGCCGCGAGGGCCGAGCAGGCCAGCGCAAGGGCCGCGGCGGTGCGCAGGGTGGAACGCAAGGAAAGCAGGGCCATGTTGTTTTGTCGGTTGAAACGGGAAAGGCCCCGTTTCTACCAAGCGCGCGGGGCCGCGTGGGCCCCGGGCAGGCGAAAAGGTGTAAGCAGCCGTTCGCGCCCCTGGCCGTTCCTGTTCAACGCGCGAGCAAGGCATCCGGTGCACAGGAAGGCCCGGACCCGGGCCATGCCGCGCCCTTCAGTCCAACTGGAGGCCGGTGTCCTTGACCACCTTCTGCCACTTCTTGATCTCGGCGCGGCGAAAGCGCTCCAGCTCGTCCGGCGTGGAGCCGATGGTTTCGGCGCCAAAGCCTGCGAGCTGCTCGACGATGGCCGGCTCGCGCAGCACCTTGGCCAGGGCCTTGGAGACACGATCGATGATGGCCGGCGGCGTGCCGGCCGGCGCGAAGACGGCGTTCCACTCGTAGGACTCGTAGCCGGGCACGCCCGACTCGGCGATGGTCGGCAGCTCGGGCGCCGCCCTGGAGCGCTCCAGCCCGCCCAGGGCGACCGCGCGCAGCTTGCCGCTCTTCACATGCTGCCAGGCCGAGCCCATGCTCGCGAACATCAGCGGCACCTGGCCCGACATCACGTCCATCATGGCCGGACCACCGCCTTTGTAGGCCACATGGTGCAGCCGGGTCTTGGCCAGCAGGTTGAACAGCTCGCCCGCCAGGTGCTGGGCGGAACCGGGCCCGGCCGAGGCGAAATACAGCTGCGCGCCGGCTTGCGAGCGGCCTTCCCGGACCAGGTCCTGCACGCTTTTGATCGGCGACGAGGGCGTGACCACCAGCACGTTGGGCACGCGCAGCAGCAGGGACACGGGCGCGAAGGCCTTGAGCGTGTCGAACTGCATGCGAGCGTGGATGGCGGGGTTCTGCGCATGGTTGGAGGCGTCCAGCATCAGCGTGTAGCCATCGGGCTGGGCCTTGGCCACCTGGGCGCCGCCGATCATGCCCCCTGCCCCGCCCCGGTTCTCGATGACCACGGGCTGGCCCAGCTCGGCCGACAGGCGCGGGCCGATCAGCCGTGCCACCCCATCCACCGTGCCGCCCGGAGGATAGGTCACGAGCAGGGTGACGGGGCGCTCGGGCCAGGCGGCGGCCGCCGGCGCAGCGAAGCCGGCCAGGCCGGCCATCAGGCCGGCCGCCACGAGCGCGCCGGCAAGGCGTCGGGACAGGTTGTTCATGGTGCATCTCCTTGGGTTTGGAATTGGAATAGCTGGTGCGGGGTCTCGGCCAGCACGGCGCGCAGCGGGCCGGCATCGTCCAGCCAGTCATGCAGCCACTGCAGGGCCTGGGGATAGCTGGCATGCTCGCCATGCTGGGTATGGGGCCAGTCGCTGCCCCACAGCAGGCGCCGGGCCGTGAACGCATCCAGCAGTTGCGCGGCGGCCTGGCGGCCGGCCTGGGCGCAGCCTCCGGCCGGGCCATTGCGGTAGGGCGCGGACAGCTTGACCCAGACGCGGCCGCTGTCCGCCTGGCGCAGCAGGAAGCCGAAGCCCGGGTCGTCCAGGCCCAGCGCGGGGTCGGGCCGGCCGAAGTGATCGACCACGATGCGGCAGCCCGCCGCCAGCAGCGCCGGCACGATGCCCGGCAGGCGCGCTGCCTCCAGGTGCAGCTCCACATGCCAGTCCAGCGCATTGGCCTGCTCCAGCACGCGGGCCCAGCCCGGCGAAGCCAGGTCGGGCAGCGGCAGGCCGATGAGGTTCAGGCGCAGGCCATCGATGCCGGCCCGCGCCAGCGCATCCAGATGCGCCGCGCCTGCCGTGCCGTCCACCACCGCCACCCCGCGCAGCCGGCCGCGCGCCGCTGCCAGGGCCTGCAGCAGGTAGCTGTTGTCCGTGCCCAGGAAGCTGGGCTGCACGAGCACGCCATGCGCCAGGCCATGCTGGTCCAGCAGCCACAGGTACTGCTGCAGCGTCGCGTCATCCCCGGGCGCATAGCGCCGCGCCGCAGGCATGGGCAGGCCGCGCTCGAAGACATGGGCATGGGTATCGACACTGGAACGGATGGCAGGGCGGGACACGGGCAACTCCTTGCAGGGGCGCGCCGTGTGGGATCCGGCGCTGCGTTTGCGGCGGATTCTAGGAAGCCAGGCTATATATTCCCATTCTTCAAATTGGATTTATTCATATTGGATCGATATGGAAACCCGGCACCTGCGCTACTTCCTGGCGGTGATGGACCATGGCAGCGTCAGCCGCGCCGCCGACTGGCTGGGCATTGCCCAGCCCGCGCTGAGCCAGACCCTGGCGCGCATGGAAAAGGACCTGGGCGTGCAGTTGTTCCAGCGTTCGCGCCAGGGCGCGCGGCCCACGCCGGCCGCGCTGGCCATGCTCGACGACGTGCGCACCAGCGTGGCCCGCATCGACGCGGCCGCCAGCCGCGCCCGCGAGATCACCCGTGGCAGCGCGGGCCAGCTCACGGTGGGCCTGGTGTCCTCGGCCTTGTTCGACACCCTGCCGCGCGCCCTGCGCGCGCTGCGCCGGCAGGCGCCCGGCGTGCGCGTCATCCTGCGCGAGATGAGCAATGCCGAGCAGGCCGAGGCGCTGCAGTCCGGCGCCATCGACATCGGCCTCATGCATACGCCCGTGGCCGTCGGCGGACGCATGCGTGAGCGCCAGCTGCTGCGCGAGCGCCTCGTGGCCGCCGTGCCGGACGAATTCGAGACCGGCGCCGACGGCCAGGTCGGCCTGGCCCAGATCGCCGAGGCCGGCCTGGTGATGTATCCGCAAGCCCAGCTGCCGGCCTTCAACGCGGGGGTGCTCGACGCGCTGCGCAAGGCGGGCCATGAGGCCAGCGTGGTCCAGGAGGCCAACCGCACGCTGACCGTGCTGGCCTGCGTGGCCGGCGGCTGCGGCGTGGCCCTTCTGCCCAGCTGGATACGTTCGCTGAATTTCCGCGGCGTGCGCTTTTGCGAAGTGCGCGACGGCCAGTGCCTGCCCAGCTTCGACCTCAGCGCCATCTGGCCGGCACGCTCGACGCCGACACTGGCCGACCTGTTCGCCAACCTCGACCTCGGAGATTGAGCGCAAGAATCGGATGGCCCCGCCGCGCCGCGACGGATACAACTGCGCCCATCTTCACTACCAAGGGTCCGCAGATGCAATCACTCCAAGGAAAAACCGCCATCATCACCGGCGCAAGCTCCGGCATAGGCCAGGCAGCCGCGCGCCTGTTCGCGCAGGCTGGCGCAAAGCTGGTGCTCACCGCACGCCGCGCGCCGGAGCTGCAGGCGCTGGTGGCCGAGATCGAAGCCACGGGCGGCCAGGCCGTGGCCATCGCGGGCGACGTGCGCGACGAAGCGCTGGCCCGCAGCCTGGTCGAGACGGCCACCACGCGCTTCGGCGGACTGGACATCGCCTTCAACAATGCCGGCACGACCGGCCGGCCCTGCAGCCTGCCCGACTTGCCGCTGCAGGAGTGGCAGCACACCATGGACACCAACCTGACCAGCGCCTTCCTGGGCGCGCGCCACCAGATCCCTGCCATGCTGGCGCGGGGCGGCGGCTCCCTGGTCTTCACCTCCAGCTTCGTGGGCCATACGGCGGGCTTGGCCGGCATGGGCGCCTATGCGGCCAGCAAGGCCGCCCTGACGGGGCTGGTCCAGGTCATCGCGGCGGAATTCGGCGCACGCGGCATCCGTGCCAATGCGCTGCTGCCCGGCGGCACCGACACGCCCATGGGCCGCGCCAGCACCCCCACGCCCCAGGCGCGCGCCTGGGTCGAGGGCCTTCACGCACTGCGGCGGCTGGCCCAGCCCGAGGAAATCGCACGCGCCGCCCTGTTCCTGGCCGGCGAAGACTCCAGCTTCATCACGGGGTCGGCCTTGCGGGTGGACGGCGGCGCCTCGATCCACCGGGGCTGAGGCCGGGCGGCGCGCGGGCCGCGTCCAGGGGTCCGTTTACTTTGTAAAGCGGTGCATTCATGCAACGCTTGGCGCCAAATGCCCGCGATTCCACATAATTGGCGGCCATGAGGCCAGGCGCACGACCCGGCCCGCGACCACTGGACAGGAGGCCTATGGAACGCTCGACCCGCCAACGCAGCTCGATACGCGCGGCAATGGAGGCCGCCGGCCGGCCACTTTTGCCCGCCGAAATTCTCACCGCCGCCCAGCACGAAGTGCCGGCCATCGGTCTGGCCACGGTCTACCGCAACATCAAGCAACTGGCCGAGGCGGGCGAGGTCCAGGCGGTGGAGCTGCCCGGGGAGGCCACGCGCTACGAGCTGACGGCCCATGCCCACCACCACCATTTCCGCTGCATGCGCTGCGAGCGCGTCTTCGACGTGCACGGCTGCCCCGGCGACATGCAGGAGCTGGCCCCGCCCGGCTTCGTGATCGAGCACCATGAGCTGACGCTGTACGGCCTCTGCAGCGAATGCGGCCAGCAAAGACTGGCCCCGCAAGGCGGCCAGGGCTGAGCCGGCGCAGCTTTCGGCGCCGCCGCAGTCCACCCCGGACGCGGCACGGACGGGTGCATGGAGCGCCATCCTGCCATCGGCAATTCGATCTCGTCGACAAGCCGGCATGCCCCTGCCCGAAGACGCAGTGCCCCAGGTGCGTCATGCAGCGGCAGCCGGCCCCACGCCACTGAAGAACATGTCGCACAGCTGGTCCGCGACCTTCTCCAGCGATCCCTTGCGCGGGTTGAACCAGGACTGGATGGAGTTGATGCTGCCCAGGATCATGATGCGCGCCAGGTGGATGTCCACGTCGGCGCGCAGCATGCCCTGGGCGCGCAGGTCCTCCAGCAGGCCGCTCCAGAACTTCTGATGGCGCTCGCGCCGCTTGACCTGGCGCTCGCGCACCTTGTCCGGCAACTGGCCCAGCAAGCGGCTGTGGGCCAGCGCAAAGTCCCCGTGGCGGACCAGGCCCGTCATCTGCCCCAGGACCGCGGCGCGAAAGCGCTGATCCGCCGTGGCACCGGGCCCCAGCGCCTCGAGCCGCTCATGCTGGTCGCTGATGATGCGGCGCCCGCCCTGCTCCATCACCTCTTCCACCAGCTCCTCCTTGGAAGCGAAATGGTGGTAGATGCTGGCGGCCTCGATTCCGGCCTGTTCCGCGATGTGGCGCATCGTGGTGGCCGAATAGCCGTGCACGCCAAAATTGCGCGCGGCCAGCTTCAGAAGGTTTTCGCGGGTTTCGTTGCTGCCCTTGGCGCTGCTCTGCCTTCTTGCCATGTCTGCCGGATGGTGGGTCGTTGAAGTGCCGCGATCCTAACAGGCCGCCAGCGCGGGCCGGCCGGCCATTCGCCCCGCGCAATCGCATGCCGCGCCGCCGGCGCACAAGCGGCAGAGACAGCAGAGTTCCCCCGCATCCAATTCAAAAATATTTCAATTGCAACGCGAGGAAAAAACAATCCCGCCATGCTTGAAATGCAATGGAAATTCCAATCGCATCCAAAATCATGCTAATTTATTTCATAAATCATGCAAATAAAGTGATTGACAAAACAAAAACCGACACCACCCTCCCCAGGAAGACCCTTGCCCGATCAGATCAAGCGCCTTGTCGCACGCAAAATTGCATGAAACGCGCCCAAACCGGCGCAACTTCGCGTTGCCGTTTCGGCAAAACAAAGGTTTGGAGCCTTGGCGTTCACTGTGTAAAGCATGGATTGGCAAGCCTGCCGTGTATATAATGCGACTCGCCCGGACAATATGATCCGGGCCCCGGAGGAAGGCGCTTGCGCTGCTTGAAGCGCATCCATCATTGGTACGTGTACTCATGGCGGCTTCTTCATACCCTGCGCTTGCATCGACTTCGATCGTTCTGATAATGAATGGGGTTTGATGCTTCGCGGTTTTCTGACGATTGCCAACCCTACATACCTCGCTCGATATGACCACTTACCAAGAGCTCATTGCCCAGAAAAAGCTGCTGGACCAGCAAATCAACGAAGCCCGCAAACTGGAATCCAAGACGGCGCTTGCCACCGTCCAGGAACTGGTCAAGGAATTCGGCTTCACGGCACAGCAGGTCTTCCCCTGGAAGCCCGAGGGCAAGAAAAGCGCCCCGGCAAAGTACCACGACCCCGAATCCGGCAAGACCTGGACCGGCCGCGGCAAGCCTCCGAACTGGATTGTGGGCAAGGACCGTTCGCTGTTCGAGATCAAGTAGGCGTTCTGCCGGCCCGGGCCGGCGCGGCCCGCAGGGCGCTGGCGGCAGCCCCTGCGTGAACGCCCGGCCCTGCCTACGCTACGGCACCACGGCCGTGACCTCGATCTCCACCTTGGCGCGGTCTTCCACCAGGGCCGCCACCTCCACGGCCGTCATGGCCGGGAAATGCCTGCCCATCAATTCGCGGTAATGCCGGCCTATGGCGGGATAGGCGGCCACATATTCCTTCCTGTCGGTCACATACCAGGTCATGCGCACGATATGTTCAGGCCGCGCATCGCCTTCGGCGAGGATGGCGACGATGTTGGCCAGCGCCTGCCGCACCTGGTCGGCCAGATCGTCGGATTCGAACTGCTGCCGGCCATTCCAGCCGATCTGCCCGCCGACGAAGATCAGGCGCGAGCCGGGCTTCATCTCGGTCAGCATGCCATTGGCGTAGCCGCGCGGCGGCAGCCAGTCCGGGGGTTGCAGAATCTTCATTGTGTCCATCCTGTTTTCTGGGAGTCCGTGAAATCTTCCTGGGGCACGAGATAGTCAGCGAGCCGTTCGCGCAGATCCGCCGGCAATGGCACGGCCTTCATGCGGTCCAGGTCCATGGTGACGATGGTCAGGCACGCCGACAGCCGGGGCCGGCCGTCAGCGCCTTCGAAGCGCACGCTGAACTGGAACGACGCGCCACCGATGCGCTGCACCGCCAGCGTCTGGCGCAGCGTGTCATTCCAGCGGCTGGGCGCCGTGAAGTCGCACTGCACCGAGACCGTGGGCGTGCCGATGCGGCGCTGCACGTGCAGCGCATGGAATGACAGGCCCAGTGCCTGGCCGAACCACTGCTCGACCAGGTCGTTGACCATCTCGAAATAGCGCGGATAAAAGACGATGCCCGCCGGATCGCAGTGGCGGAACAGCACCTGCACCTGGCTCTCGAATGCGGCTGCCATGCGCCGGCCTCACTCCATCTTGCGCAGCACGAAGCGCTGCAGCTTGCCGGTCTCGGTGCGCGGCAGTGCCGGCACGAAGGCGATGGCGCGCGGGTATTTGTAGGGCGCGATGGTGGACTTGACGAAGTCCTGCAGCGCGGCCGCCAGCGCGTCGCCTGCGGCAAAGCCGGGCTTGAGCACCACGAAGGCCTTGACCACCTGGCCGCGCTCCTCGTCGGGCACGCCGATCACGCCGCATTCGGCCACGGCCTCGTGGCGCAGCAGCGCGTCTTCCACTTCGGGGCCGGCGATGTTGTAGCCGGCCGAGATGATCATGTCGTCGTTGCGCGCCTGGTAGAAGAAGTAGCCGTCGGCATCGCGCACGAAGGTGTCGCCGGGCAGGTTCCAGCCGTCCTGCACGAAGCGCTTCTGGCGCTCATCGGCCAGGTAGCGGCAGCCCGTGGGGCCCTTGATGGCCAGGCGCCCGGGCGTGCCGTCGGGCACGGGGCGCATCTCGTCATCGACCACCTGGGCCACGTAGCCCGGCACCACCTTGCCGATGGCGCCGGCGCGCACCTCTTCGGGCGGGCTGGACACGAAGACATGGATCAGCTCCGTGCCGCCGATGCCGTCGATCATCTCGATGCCCGTGGCCTGCTTCCACAGCTGGCGCGTGGCATCCGGCAGGGCCTCGCCCGCCGACACGCTCCTGCGCAGCGACGACAGGTCGAAGCGCGGTGCCAGTGCCGCCATCTGGCGGTAGAAGGTGGGTGCCGTGAACACGATGGTGGCGCGGAAATCCTGGACCAGTTGCAGCAGGCCTTCCGGCGTGAGCTTTTCGGCCAGCACGGTGCTGGCGCCCACGCGCAGCGGAAAGCACAGCAGCCCGCCCAGGCCGAAGGTGAAGGCCAGCGGCGGCGTGCCGCAGAAGATGTCGTCCGGCCCCGGGCGGATCACATGGCGCGGGAACAGGTCGCACATGGCCAGCACGTCGCGGTGGAAATGCATGCAGCCCTTGGGCGCGCCCGTGGTGCCGCTGGTGAAGGCGATCAGGCAGACATCGTCGGCCGCCGTGTCGCAGGCCGCGAATGTGTCGGGCTTGGCGGCGGCCAGGGCATCCAGCGCGTCGGGTGCCGTGTCGTTGAAGTACAGCACGCGCGAAAGCTCCGGGCAGTGGTGCTCGTGGCCGGGCTGCAGGCACAGCTGCACCTCGTCCTTGAGGCGCACATCGCACAGCACGGCCTGGACCCGCGCCTTGTCGATGATCTGGCGCAGCTCCTTGGCGCGCAGCAGCGGCATGGTGGGCACGGTGACCAGTCCGGCCTGGATGGCCGCCAGCCAGGACGCCGCCATCATGGGGTTGTTGGGGCCGCGCAGCAGCACGCGGTTGCCAGGCACCAGGCCCAGGTCCTCGACCAGCACATGGGCGATGCGGTGGGTCAGCGCCTGCAGTTCGCCATAGGTCATGGCGGCCTGCCGCGCTCCGTCGCGCCAGCGCAAAGCCACGCGCCGGCCGTGGCCGCGCGCCACCATGGCATCGACCAGCTCGGCCGCGCAGTTCAGGCGTTCGGGGTAGGCCACGTCCGGCCCGTCCAGCAGGAACTCGGGCCATTGCTCGGGCGGCGGCAGGTTGTCCCGCGCGAAGGTATCGATGTGGGCGGAGGCGTGCATGCGATGGTCCCGGTTCTGGCGTTGAGGGGCGCTGCTTCAGGCCTTGAGCAGCTCGCGCGCGATGATGAGTTTCTGCACCTCGGTCGCGCCTTCGTAGATGCGCAGCGCGCGGATCTCGCGGTACAGCGTCTCCACGGGCATGCCCGAGACCACGCCCGCGCCGCCGAACATCTGCAGCGCGCGGTCGATCACGGCCTGGGCCGATTCGGTGGCCGTCATCTTGGCCATGGCCGCCTCGCGCGTGGTGCGCGTCTTCTTCACGTCGCGCATCCAGGCGGCGCGGTAGGTCAGCAGGGCCGAGGCGTCGATGGCCGTGTCCATGTCGCCCAGCGCGGCCTGGGTCAGCTGCAGGTCGCCCAGGGTCTGGCCGAACATGCGGCGCGACTTCGCGCGGGCCAGGCCCTCGTCCAGCGCGCGGCGCGCAAAGCCCAGCGCGGCGGCGGCCACCGAGGCGCGGAAGATGTCCAGCGTCATCATGGCCAGCTTGAAGCCCTGGCCCGGCTCGCCCAGGCGCTGCGACACGGGAATGCGGCATTGGTCGAAGCGGAGGGTGGCCAGCGGGTGCGGCGCAATCAGTTCGATGCGCTCGCCGATGGAAAAGCCCGGCGTGCCGGCATCGACCACGAAGGCGCTGATGCCGCGCGCCCCCGGCGCCTCGCCCGTGCGGGCGAACACGCAGTAGAAATCGGCGATGCCGCCGTTGGAGATCCAGGTCTTGCTGCCGTCGAGCACGTAGTGGTCGCCGTCCAGCCGCCCCTCGCAGGCCATGGCGGCCACGTCGGATCCCGCATCGGGCTCGGACAGCGCGAAGGCCGCGATGGCTTCGCCGCGCGCCACGCGCGGCAGGTAGCGCCGGCGCAGCGCGTCCGACCCCATCAGCGAGATGGCGCCGCTGCCCAGGCCCTGCATGGCGAAGGCGAAGTCGGCCAGCCCCTCGTGGCGGGCCAGGGTCTCGCGCAGGATGCAGATGGCGCGCGAATCCACCTCGGGCAGCGCCCCGCCCCAGGCGCCATCCGGGCCCGCAGGCACGGCATAGCGCAGCCAGCCGGCCTGGCCCAGGGCCTTGACCAGTTGGCGGCAGGCCGCGTCGGCATCGTGGTGGTCCACGCCGCCCAGGGCTTGCGCGCACCAGGCATCGGCCGCATGGGCCAGCGTGCGGTGGGCGTCGTCGAAGAAAGGCCAGTCCAGCCAGGTGGAATCACGCATCTTTGCTCTCCTCGGCGCTGCGCGCCACGCACATCCCATGAAACCGGCGAGTCCTCGACCGGGGACAGCGAGCAAGGGCCGCCCCGCAGCGAGGCTGTCGTCCCCCTCCCGCAGGAGAGGGGGAAGGCGCGAAGCGACTCAGGGGGTGCTTCATTTCAATTCCCCTCGAAGACGGGTTTCTGCTTGGCCACGAAGGCCTCGTAGGCGCGGTGGAAGTCGCGCGTCTGCATGCAGATGGCCTGGGCCTCGGCCTCGGCCTCGATGGCCTCGTCCACCCCCATGTTCCATTCCTGGTGCAGCAGCTTCTTGGTCACGCCATGGGCGAAGGTGGGGCCGGCGGCCAGCTGCGCGGCCAGCGTGTGGGCGGCCTCGACGACCTGCTCCGGGCTGTGCAGGGCGTTGAAGAAGCCCCAGGCGGCGCCCTCCTCGCCCGTCATGGCGCGGCCGGTGTACAGCAGCTCCGAGGCGCGGCCCTGGCCGATCATGCGCGGCAGCAGCGTGCAGGCGCCCATGTCGGCGCCGGCCAGGCCCACGCGGGTGAACAGGAAGGCCGTGCGCGCGGCGGCCGTGCCCAGGCGCATGTCGGCGGCCAGCGCCACCATGGCGCCCGCGCCCGCGCAGATGCCGTCCACGGCGGCCACGATGGGCTGGGGGCAGGCGCGCATGGCCTTGACCAGGTCGCCCGTCATGCGCGTGAAGTCCAGCAGCTCGGGCATGCCCATCTTCGTGAGCGGGCCGATGATCTCGTGCACATCGCCGCCCGAGCAGAAGTTGCCGCCCGCGCCCGTGACCACCACGGCCTTGATGTCGCTGGCGTAGACCAGGGCGCGGAACAGGTCGCGCAGCTCGGCATAGGAGCCGAAGGTCAGCGGGTTCTTGCGCTCGGGCCGGTTCAGCGTGATGGTGGCGACCTTGCCGTCGGCCGAGACCTGCCACAGGAAGGTGCGGGCCTGGTAGCCGGCCAGGGGGCGCTTGTGGTGCTGCATGCTGTGCTCTTCGGACGGGGTGCTCATGGTGTCGTCTCCATTCAAAAGGGTCGGGGTTCAGCCCGTCATGACTTCGCCGCCGTCGACGGCAATGGCCTGGCCGTTGACCGAGGCCGAGGCCGGCAGCGCCAGCCAGGCCACGGTCTCGGCGACCTCCCCGGGCTGGACCAGGCGGCCCTGGGGATTGCGTTCGGCCAGCCTGGCGCGGGCCTCTTCGGCCGTCATGCCGGTCTTGTCCACGATGTTGGCGACGGCGCCGCGCACGATGTCGGTCTCGGTGTAGCCGGGGCAGACCGCATTCACGGTGATGCCCTTGCCCGCCACCTCCAGCGCCAGCGCGCGCGTCAGGCCGATCACGCCATGCTTGGCCGCGCAGTAGGCGCTGACATAGGCATAGCCGATCAGCCCCGCCGTGCTGGCCACGTTGATGATGCGGCCCCAGCCGGCGGCCTGCATGCCCGGCAGCGCGGCCTGCATGCAGTGGAACGTGCCCGTGAGGTTGACGGCCAGCATGGACTGCCACAGCGCGGCGTCGGTGCGCTCGAACTTCTGGCTGCTGGCCTGGCCCGCGTTGTTGACCAGCACCTGCACGGGGCCGAAGGCCGCCTCGGCCTGCGCGAAGGCCTGGCGCACCGAGGCTTCGTCGGCGATGTCGGCCTGCACGGACTGCACCGTGCCGCCCAGCTCCGCCACGGCAGCTTCCAGCGCCGCGCCATCGCGGCCCAGCAGCGTGACCCGCGCGCCGCGCGCCAGCAGCGCCCGCGCGCAGGCCAGGCCGATGCCGCGCGCGCCGCCCGTCACCAGGGCATGGCGACCGTCCAGAGGTCGGGTGGTGGGCAGGTTCATTTGGCGTCCAGTTGTGCCATGGCTGCGGCACGTTCGAAATTGGTCTCCAGCTGGCGCTTGCCGGCCAGGTACTGGCGCGGCCAGCCCACGTCGCGGGCTCCGACGCGGGCGGCCTCGCGCAGCGTCCAGGCCGCATCGGCCAGGTGGGGCCGGGCCAGCGCGCACAGGTCGGCGCGGCCCGAGGCGATGATGGCGTTGGCATGGTCGGCCTCGAAGATGGCGCCCACGGCAATCGTCGCGATGCCGGCCTCGTTGCGCACGCGGTCGGCGAACGGCGTCTGGAACATGCGGCCATAGACCGGCTTTTCCTGCTTGCTGACCTGGCCCGAGGAGCAGTCGATCATGTCGGCGCCGGCCGCCTTGAAGCGGCGCGCGATCTCCACCGCGTCGTCGGGCGTGATGCCGCCTTCCACCCAGTCATGGGCCGAGATGCGCACCGACATGGGCTTGTCCTGCGGCCAGGCCGCGCGCACGGCATGGAAGACCTCCAGCGGAAAGCGCAGGCGGTTGTCCAGGCTGCCGCCGTATTCGTCCTCGCGCCGGTTGGCCAGCGGCGAGATGAAGCTGGACAGCAGGTAGCCGTGGGCGCAGTGCAGCTCCAGCCAGTCGAAGCCCGCCGCCACGGCGCGCCGCGTGGCCGCCACGAACTGCCCGCGCACCGCATCCATGTCGGCGCGGTCCATGGCGCGCGGCACCTGGGACAGGCCTTCGATGTAGGGCAGGGCCGAGGCCGACAGCAGCGGCCAGTTGCCCTGCTCCAGCGGGTGGTCGATCTTCTGCCAGCCCAGCTGGGTCGAGCCCTTGCGCCCCGCATGGCCCAGCTGCACGCCGATGCGCGCATCGCTGTGGCCGTGCACGAAATCCACGATGCGCCTGAACGCCTGGCCCTGGGCATCGTCCCACAGCCCCGGGCAGCCGGGCGTGATGCGGCCCTCGGGCGACACGCAGGTCATCTCCACCATCACCAGTCCGGCACCGCCCATGGCGCGCGCGCCCAGGTGCACCAGGTGGAAGTCGCCCGGCACGCCGTCGGTGCAGGAATACATGGCCATGGGCGAGACCATGATGCGGTTCTTCAGCCGCACGCCGCGCGCCTGGTAGGGCGTGAGCATGGGCAGCGGCGGTTGCTCGCCTGCAGGCACATCCTGCCCCGCATGCTCGGCGATCCAGCGCTCGAAGCCTTCGAGCCATTGCGCGTCGCGCAGGCGCAGGTTCTCGTGCGAGATGCGCTGCGAGCGCGTCAGCAGCGAATAGGCGAACTGCTCGGGCTCCAGCCCCGCGTAGCGCTGCACGTTCTCGAACCACTCCGTGGAATTGCGCGCGGCATTCTGGATCTTGAGCACCTCCACGCTGCGCACCTCTTCGTAGTGCTGCAGGCCGGCCTCGATGGTCCCCGTGGCTTTCAGGCTGCGCGCCAGTTCGATGGCATCCTCCAGCGCCAGCTTGGTGCCCGAGCCGATGGAAAAATGCGCCGTGTGCGCCGCATCGCCCATGAGCACCACGGGCACGCTGCGTGTTCCCCGGGCCGATTCGATCCGGTTCCAGTGCACCCAGGTATTGCAGATCACGCGCGGAAAGCGGATCCAGATGGCCGAGCCGCGCAGGTGCGAGGCATTGCTGACCAGGGCATGGCCGTCCAGCCAGGGCGCGAACAGCTTCTCGCAATAGGCGATGCCCTCTTCCTGGCTCATCTGCCCGATGCCGGCCGCCTGCCAGGTCTCCTCGGGCGTCTCCACGATGAAGGTGGACATGCCGTCCTCGTAGCGGTAGGCATGGGCCTGGAACCAGCCATGCCCGGTCTGCACGAAGGCGAAGGTGAAGGCATCGAACACCTTGGTCGTGCCCAGCCACACGAAGCGGCAGCGGCGCTGGTCGATGTCGGGGCGGAAGGTGTCGGCATAGCGGGTGCGCACCTGGCTGTTGATGCCGTCCGAGGCGATCACCAGGTCGGCGCCGTACTCGCGCGCAATCGCCTGGTCGTCCTGCACGAAGTTCTCGAACACCAGTTGCACGCCCACATCCTCGCAGCGCGCCTGCAGGATGTTGAGCAGCTTCTTGCGGCCGATGCCGATGAAGCCATGGCCGCTGCTGCGCAGGCTGCGGCCCTTGAAGTGGATGGCTATGTCGTCCCAGTGGTTGAAGGCGTCGCCGATGGTGCGGGCCGAGACCGGATCGGCCTCGCGCAGGTTGTCCATGGTGGCGTCGGAGAACACCACGCCCCAGCCGAAGGTGTCGTAGGGGCGGTTGCGCTCCACCACCGTGACCTCGTTGGCGGGGTCCTGCAGCTTCATCAGCAGGCCGAAATACAGGCCGGCGGGGCCGCCGCCGATGCAAACGATCTTCATACCGCAAACCCTTGTCTCGGGGGGCGGCGGGCGCCCCAGGTCCAGGATCCAGGCCGGTTTCTTTAAGCCTGAATAGTTTAGGCTTCAACTATATAGAGGAAGCGCTTCCCATGACCTAGGGAGAACACGCATGTACTCTCGACAAACGGTAGGATGCCGAATCGCCAGGAGAGTCGCCTTGGAAAAATACCGCTTCAATGTCTTCGGCCGCATCATCGCCATCGAGCGTGCGGACAGCCAGTGGCGCTGCTTCAACGTGGGTGCCGACGGAAAGCGCGCCCCGGCCCTGCTGGCCATCCCCGCCGATATCGGCCACGCCGAGCTGGCGCAGTACCTGTACGACATCTACCACGAGAGCGCCGCCGCGTCGGACCAGGACATCTTCGAGATCCCTTGAAGCCTGGCCGGCTTCACCCTCATCACTGCAGGAGCCCCTCTTGACCGAGCACACCGAAGTCCGCCAACTGAAACCGGGCCTCGCCCCCTTCCCCGCCGCCGCCGACATCTTCGTGGCCGACCAGCCCTGGCTGGCCGAACACCTGCTGCCGCTGCTGTCCATCGACCTGGGCCTGCTGCGGCCCGAGCTGGCCGGCACCGTGGTCCACATGCTGTGCCCTGTCGAGCCCTTCGACGGCTACATCGGCGATGAGACCGAGGCCCACCACAACGCCTTCACGGCCCCCAACTGGTTTGCGCTGGAACTGACGCCAGACAACCGCTACCGCTTCCTGGGCAACGAAGCCTTCTTTCAGCGCGCACCGCAGCATGGCGGCCAGTTCACCAAGGACGCCTTCGCCTGCGAGCACACCGACGAAATGCTGGCCAGCCACGCCAAGGCGCGCGCCTGCTACGCCGAGCACGGCCGCCTGGCCAGCTACTCGCGCTACGGCAAAGGCGAGCCCATGGAGCAGGACTACCTGGACCGCCTGGGCGGCGGCATCTGGTACGGCAACTGGACCAGCCACCCGCCCATTCCTTCGGCCTTTGTGCTGGAGGAAGCGGAAAACGCCGGCATGGGCGACGAACTGGAGGACGACGGCATCCGCATCACCCGCGACGGCAAGCCCTTCTTTCACGTGGCCGACGTGGCGGGCTACAACTGGTGCGCCACGGGCGCGGACAGCATCCTGCTGTTCTACGAACCCGAAAGCCGCACGGTGCTGTTTACCTTCGACTGGACCTGAGGCACGGGCGCCGGAAACCGGCCACCGTCAGAGACGCGCGGCCCGCAGGCGCGCCAGTTCCTGTCCCAGCCATTCGGCGGATGGCCTCTCCTGGCCCGCGCACCGCACCTGGTAGGGCTTGTTGCTCATGCTGCTGCCCGTGGCGGCGCGGGCAATGAAATCCTCGGCAGTCTTCATCCAGCCCTTGCTCACAAGGTAGTCGCGCTTTTTTTGCAGATGCTGGCGAGCCTGGGCCGAGGAATACTCACTGCCGTTGCGGATGAACTGGCAGCCGCTGGCCTGCACGAAGTCCAGCAGGGCCTGCACCTCCTGGCGGCTGCGCTCATCGGGCTGGGCGAAGGCCGGCACGGCTGGCAACATCATGGCGGCACAAAGGGCCAGCGAAGCAAGGGGGCAGGTGCGCATGGTTTCACAACTCCTCGGCAAACAGAAAACTCGCAGGGAAATGCTTTTACCAGAATCCTCCAGGAGCCCGCCATCCTTCGGTATGCCCATCAGTTATGCCGGTTGGATCATGGGCGGCCGTATTGGGAAACCTTGATTCATGCGCAATCAAGGGGTTGGATGTTGGTGGATATCAACCTGCCGTCATAGGCTGCATTCATCACCCTCTCTTCGTCAAAAACCTATCCCCGCAACCGCAGCGGCTGCCAGGGCCTGTCTTCCCCGGCCTGCTGCACCGATTGCTGCCCCAGCGTATTGCCCATGCGCACCGTCTGCAGCACGGCAGGGTAGTCCATGCTGGCCGTGGCGCCCCAGACTTTGTAGCTGGCGCTCCAGACGATATGGCCGTCTGCGTTGGTCAGTTCCCGGGGCGTGCCCAGGTGGTCCGTGTGCACATGCAAGGTCTGGCTTTGCAGCGCCTTCGGCGGTGCCTGCTGCGGCACCACGCCTTTCAGGCGCGATTGCAGCTTGCTCTGTAGCGGCAGGACCTTGGTGTTCCAGATGTTCTCGTCGTTGCGTGCCTCGTGCAGCGCCTGCTGCATGAGGGGGTGGGTCAGTGCGGTGTCGCGCTCCAGCGGTTCCTGCTCCTGCGCCCACAGGCTGTGGACCTGGGCCAGGGGCGCGAAGCTGTCGCGTTCGTACAGGTAGAGCCTGTGGCTGGTCGTGGGCTGCCTGTCCATATGGCCGTGGATACCTTGGGCCATCTGCTTGCCGTGCATGTCACACCAGCCGACGAGCAAGAGCGGGCCCAGGTGCAAACGCTGTGCGAGCAAGTGCAGCAAGCCGCAGGCCACTCGGTGGAGCTGGCCTGGGCGCGGAGCAAGGCTATACGGGCGAGCAGGCGCGCCAAGCAGCCCAGGACAACGGGATTGATCTATACAGATAGTGAAGCTGCCCGAAGCGAAGAGGGGCTTCGTGCTGCTGCCCAAGAGGTGGGTGGTAGAGCGCAGCTTCGGCTGGCTTGCAAGATTTCGGCGGCTCTCGCGTGACTACGAACGTTTGCCACAGGTGTTGAGTGGCTTGCACTTTCTGGTCTTTGCTGTACTGATGCTGCCGGCAGCGGCTCAGATACTGGCTTCGGCGGGAAGTTCATAACACGCTCTAATCGGATTGGCAAATCCATATTGCTGCAAGCTTGCCCTACCTCTCAACCCAATCGGATCCTGATTGATATAGGACCCCACCACCGGATCGTAATACCGATGCCGGTTGTAATACAGCCCCGTTTCCCTGTCATGGTGCTGCCCCGGCAGCCGGATCGCCTGGTGGATGCCTTGGGGGTTGTATTCCTGCAGCACATTGCCCCAGGGGTCCAGCTTTGCGGCCCATGCCACGCATTTACACCGGTTCGTAAGTGGCTTAGTGGCTTTCAATTTTTTATCTTTACTGTTCCCATGTTGCCAGCAGCCATGCAGGTAATGGCTGCTGAGGGAAATTCATAACACACCCTAGACCACCGTATTCGCCACCTATGAATTTTTTTAAATTATTCACCTTGCCATATTGGCTTTCATTGTCCCCACCTGTAAGTCCTTTGAACTTGTCGCATGGATCATCTTTTTTACCATCAGGTTTTTCGTGCTCGTCTGGTGCTTTGCCATCAAAGCAAAAACCAATATTATGCGTTAATCACATGAAACATCTTTACCACTTACTCTTATAACCCCCTCTGTGGCCGGCAGAATACCTTCATCAGTCTGAGCCGAATATCTCCAGAATATTATTATTGGATTTTTTTCAAAAGAGAGCAATCATTTTTTATTAATCTCCTTATGTTAATGTATCCTGACAACTCCCCACCGGCAGGCAGTACTTCTAAGTCTGGATTACTTCCTATTGGTAGAAATAGGCCAATTGGCTCAAGTCCTTCTGAATCTGAGTAAGCGCTAAAATTTATTCCCCGAAAAAGAAGAGATGATGGAAGGGAATCTTTTATTAATTTAATGTCATCTAATGATTTATTTACAATATTTGTTTTTATTGAATTTTTTTCCACTTTCAATGTCAAAGAATATTTGATGATTTTTGGATATTCCTTGGTTTCACCATGAGATTCATGGACAAAGAACATCAATATTATCATCTTAGCTAAATATATTATAATTCTATATTTAATTTGGATAGGTGCCATTATAGACTTTCAGTAATTCTTTCTTCGTAGTTCGTATCTCTGCTTCGATTCCGTATGGGGTGCATCCAACGGGAGGATTTTTTAAAGCATTTTCTAGAATATTTATTTCCAATTCATGTGCCTTTCTTTCGGAAGCAAGGCGAACTTCTTTGTTGCTTGTCCCAATTTGAGCTATTCCTTTATTTCCTTTACATATCTCTGAATTTGATTTTAGTATGTCTTCTTTGTGAGAATTCTCGTGCGCAACGGCAGTACCGAGAGCATTCTGACACTTCCCTACGTTATTTGAATTTATTTTCACTACCTCATCATCACAATAAACCGTGTTGAAATTGAGTGGATTGTCTGGATCTGGAGAATTTTTGGGATAAGTGGTGTCCGATCTGATCCAATCTAGGCCCAATGGGTCATAGCGTCTTATGGGGTTATTGGCCCCGTAGTTAAAAACATTGAATCCACCCACCAACCCAATCGGATCCTGATTGATATAACTCCCCACCACCGGATCGTAATACCGATGCCGGTTGTAATACAGCCCCGTTTCCCTGTCATGGTGCTGCCCCGGCAGCCGGATCGCCTGGTGCATGCCTTGCGGGTTGTATTCCTGCAGCACGTTGCCCCAGGGGTCCAGCTTGGCGGCCCAGGCCACCTGGCCGGCCTGGTCCGTCAGCGCCATGGGCGTGCCCAGGTGGTCGCAGTGGTAGTGGTGGATGGCGATGCGGGCGTGCTGCTCTTTTTCCTGTTCCTGCAGCTTGGCCTGCATGCCGCTGAGCATGCGGGCGGTGCCCTCGGCCTGTTCGCCCAGGATCGCCTGGGCACTGGGCGGCAGGCCGTGCTGCAGGGTGTGGCGCAGGTGTTTTGCAGCCTCTTGCTGCATGTCGCGCGGCATGGCGCTGAGCATGGTTTGCATCAGGGCC
>JBHIXF010000068.1:0-30956 GCA_041984925.1 Comamonas sp. | reverse complement strand
GCAGTGGCTGTGGACGCGGGCCACGGGCAGCGCGGGCACGGATGCGCAGCTGCAGCCCTATGTGCAGCAGCTGCAAAGCGGGCAGGTCAGCGCGGGTGATCTGGTGAATGCGGCGGTGCAGCATGCGCTGGCGAATCCGTCGGCGCAGCTGGTGGGGGTGCTGGACGGGGGGCTGCTGTACAACGCATTGGCTTGATGTGCAGACAGGCCCCGGCCCATGGCAGGGGCCTGTCCGCAACGCCATGCGCAAGAACAGGCGCGGGCCACAGGCAGACGGCCCCGCCATTCGACAATTCACGGCCATTCCTGCGAATGCGCCGCACTCCATGCGGCCCCCAACAGGCGCGCCCAGCCAATCGGGCCTGGGTGGCAGATCGATCGCTGTCATATCACCGCCAGGGCCGCAATGGCATGCCTTGCATGGGGCGGCCCATGCGATGCCGCCCGGGACGCAATGCCCTTGCTTCACGCCCATTGGAACGGTGATCGGTACGGCCATTGGCGCAGCGGCCAGGCCTCAAGTGCATGCACGACACCGCGCGCCCGCCTGCCCGCAACCGGGCTGCTGCAATCCCGACGGCCCGGCCTGCAAGAGGCGGATACCGCGTGCCGTCCGTCTGGCGAAGAAATGGCGCGCATGCGGATGGGGATGCGGCACTCCACAGCGGTTGCAATACAACAATTAATTGCAAATGGAATACGCAGAATCCACAAAATCCATCCCTGCACAATATTTATTCATGCCGCCGTCCCGATCACGGAAATTTATCCAAAAGTGCTGCAAAATTACAACACATGAATGGGCCTGAGCGCAGGAAATTTCGCATAAAGCAAACAAAAAAACAGAAACGCAAAATATTCATACTTTGCGCGCAAGAACGAAACAATGTGTAAAATCCTCAGTCCCTAATTTATTGGTATATTTATTAGCCATAACCTTTCAAGAAACATAACAGCGGACGGGCCGTCAATAAATCAATCAATAACTCAATTTCCATGCTCAAAAATCCCTGGCATAGCATCAAACAGAAATGGAAAAATAATGGCGAGATTTCCAACGCATTAGAAATCATCGAGGAGCTCAGCTTTTTTTCGCCTCCTATTTTCCCAAGAGAACTCAAAGAAATCTACGAAAATTCCGAAAAAAACTTTCAATTCAGGGGAATGAGGGAACAGGAGCTGGCGACAAGAATCATCATTGCCTACCTGTGCCTGCACACAGGCGAAGAGAAAAGTGCGATAAAAATTTCAAAAAGCACGATATCTGAATCATCCGGACTGCCTCCCGAACTGCTGGCCAAGGCTATCTATATCATTTGCTCCGGCTACAGCAGAATAGGCAATCTCGACCATGCCTTCAAAATGGTCTGTGAGACGGGGATCGTGGTCGCCCATTCGAGCCGGGAAAAACTTCCCTGGATGCCGTCCCAGATGCTGTGGCTCAAGGCGCAGATCATGTGGAAGATGTATCTCTACCAGAACCACCCCGACCTGTGGTGCGGCCCGCCTATCGAGTCAGGGCTGAATGAATCACGGCAGACATTCCCCAAGTCCGGCGAAATACTGGCCGAGATCGATCAGGCCAGGCGGCTGCTTCCTTCGCGATATGTCTGGCCTTTCAATGACATCGTGGCATTGGCGCTGCAAGGCGTGGCCAGTGACCAGGGCGCTGCCCGTGTCTCAGCGGCGGCACTGGAGAGGATCGCATCCCTGTACGCCGACATGAACCCCGCTGTCACGGGCTGGGCTTTGCTGGGCTCGGCGCTGCTCCACCTGAAATCCGGCATGCACGAAAAATCGCTGCTCCATGCGAGCACGGCCAGCCGCATCGCTCAGCGTTTCCACCTCGAAACGCTTCTGCGCAACGCACTGGTCTACGAAAGCCGGCTGCGAGAGATCCAGTCCGACTACCCTGGCGCCTTGGCGGCCCAGAAGAATCTGAGCGTCCTCCATCTGCGAAGCGTCTCCGCCAAGGCCACGCCGCTGGATGGCGCCAGGCTCCGCAGCGACGAGAATGTTCCAGCAGCACCTTTGCATTTGCAAAATGCCATCAAGTACATCGAAAGCCATCTCCGCAAGAAAATAAAGATCATCGAAGTGGCGAATCATTGCCGGGTCAGCCGAAGAACGCTTGAAATGTCGTTCAAGAAATACAAGAAGACCACCATCTTCGAATACATCAAGACCAAGCGCATGCGCCTGGCTGCAGATGCCCTTTTGAAAGAATCCATGCCGATGCACCAGCTGGCACAGGAGCTTGGCTACAGTTCCCAGGCCGTGTTCTCACGCGACTTCTCCCGCCACCATGGCCTGTCCCCCAGGAATTGGCTACGCAACCAGCAACAACCCGCCAACCACCGCCGTATCGACACATGAGCACCAAAGACATTGAAATCGCACAGCTTCGCGAAGAAATGGACGACCTCAAATCCATCCTGAGATCGCTGCTGGCCAAGAACCAGGTCACCTACCAGCTGGCCCATGCGCTGGCTGCCAGCCACCCCCATCCCCAAATATTGCAGAAGTCATTCGACGGCATGTCTGCGGCCGTGGACGATTCGCTGCGCGCATCGAAGATTTCGGATGAAGACTGGAACTTGATCAACCGATTCCGCAAGGAACTAAGATCCTCCATCTGATCATCACTCGATTCCTTCCCCCCCAGCATCGACAAATAACCTCAGCTTGTCATGGCCCATCTACTTTCCCGCATATCGCTGTTGCGCAAGTTCATCATCATCGCCGCGATCAGCATGCTGATGAGTGTTTTGCCGACCTATCTCTACATGAGCAGCGCTCTGGGCGACATCAGGGCAGCGCAAACGGAAGTCAAGGGAGCGCCATTGCTGCTGTCCGTCTACAAGGCCATTCAGGTGATGCAGATCCACCGCGGCCTGTCCGCCGGCATGCTGGGAGGTGATGAAGGATTGGCAGCCGGGCACCCGGCCGCGCGCGAGGCGGTGGACAAGGCGCTGGAGCAGGCTTTCGAAGCCTTCAGGCAGGGACAGCCGCCACAGCAATTGCTGTCCGATCTACAGCAGGCGGCCCGGACCTGGCAGCAGCTGCAGCAGGCGGTCACGGCGCGCCAGCTGCAGCCCGCGCAGAGCACGGCGCAACATACGGCACTGATTGCCTCGCTGATGCAGCTGGGCGACGAACTGCGCCATGCCTACGGCCTGCAGGTGGACTCGGACAGCCAGCGCAATGCGCAGATCCAGGCCTCTCTGGTGCACGCCCCCATGCTGGGAGAAAAGCTGGGCATGATCCGCGCCCTCGGCGCCGGATTCCTGGGCCGCAAGGAGGCGCCACCGGAGGGCCGGGCCATGCTGGTCGCCCTGCAGCAGCGCGTGCTGGAGCTGCGCGCGGACACCTTCCGCAGCTTCGACCGGGCCTTGAGCGGCCGCCCGGGCCTGGGCGAGAGGCTCGCCGGGCAGACCCAGGCCGTCGCCACGCAGATCGACCAGGCGCTGCAACTGGCGGACCGCTCCATCATCAGCGCCGCCGAGCTGACCCTGAGTCCGCAGGAATACTTCAACGTATTCACCCGCACCATCAATGCACTCAACGCGCTGAACACCGAAGCCATGAACCAGTTGAGCGATGAGCTCCAGGCCCATGCGCGCAGCCTGCAGCGCAGCCTGTTGCAGCAGGTGCTGCTGCAACTGGCCATGGCCGTGGCGGCCATCGCCGCGATGATCGTCTTCGTGCGTTCCATCACCGGGCCGCTGTCGCAGGCCGTGGGCCTTGCGCAGGCCGTCTCCCGCGGTGACCTGACCGGCGCGCCCATCACGCATGGCACGGACGAAGTCGGCAGATTGATCGCCGCACAGCTGCAGATGCGCGAGCAATTGCGCAGCCTGGTCGGCCATGTCCGCCAGGGCGCCGACAGCGTGGCCATGGCCAGCACGCAGATTGCCCAGGGCAACCAGGACCTGTCGGCCCGCACCGAAAGCCAGGCCTCGGCACTGGAGCAAACCGCCGCCTCCATGGAGCAGCTCAGCGCCACGGTCCGCAACAACGCCGAAATCGCCCGCTCGGCCAGCGAGCTGGCATCGCAGACGCGCGACATCGCCCAGCAAGGCGGCAGTGCCGTGGTCCGCGTGGTGCAGACCATGCACGGCATCGACGAGGCATCGCAGAAGATCGCCGACATCACCAGCCTGATCGACGGCATCGCCTTCCAGACCAACATCCTGGCGCTGAACGCCGCCGTGGAAGCCGCGCGCGCCGGGGAACAGGGCCGGGGCTTTGCCGTCGTGGCCAGCGAGGTGCGCAGCCTGGCCCAGCGCAGCGCCCAGGCCGCCAAGGAAATCAAGCTGCTGGTGGAGACCAGCGTGAGCCGCGTGCAGGAAGGCAACCGCATGGCGGCCGATGCGGGCGCCACCATGGACAACGCCGTGCAGTCCATCCACAGGCTCCACACGCTGGTGGAGAGCATCAGTGGCGCCAGCCAGGAACAGGCGGCCGGCGTTGCCCAGGTCGGCGAAGCCGTCACGCAGATGGACCAGGCGACACAGCAAAATGCAGCGTTGGTCGAGGAAATGGCGGCCGCGGCCACCCATCTGCGCGCCCAGGCGCAGGAACTCGTGGCGGGCGTTTCGGCCTTCCGGGTCGCGGATGGTACGCTGGCCGCCCCGCCACTGGCGCCGGGCGCCTGACGCACGGCCCAGACCCGCCCGCAACCTGCCCCCTGCACCGGAGGACATCGACTTGTACAGTGCCACCTTCACGTTCGCCAAGGGTGACTACGACGACGACTTCCACCGGCTCGACCAGGTCATCGCCGAAGTGGCCCGCAGCATTCCCGGCTATGTCGGCGAAGAGGCCTGGGAGAACCCGGCCTCGGGCCTGCTCTCCAACGTCTATTACTGGGAGACGCTGCAGGCGCTGCAGCAACTCATGGACCATCCCCGCCATGTCGAGGCCAAGCGCCGGCATGCGCGCTGGATCCAGGGCTACCACGTCGTGGTCGCCCAGGTGCTGCAGTCGCATGGCAGCCAGAACATCGGCCACCCTCTGGCACAAGGCCTTTCACCACCGCCGGGCGCGGCCCCGGCCTGATGCTGCGGCCTGATGCTGCGGCCTGCCGCGCGGATGCGGCAGGCGATGCAGCGCACAGGCCCGCAGCCTCAGGGCGCGGGGCAGGAATCGTCCATGCCCGCCGCACCCGCCAGCCGCTGCCAGCGCGAACGATTGTCCAGGCAGGCCTGGTGGCGCGCTTCGGCCTCCTTTTGCCGCGCCGCCCGCGCGGCGGCGGATCGCTCGGCCTGCAGCTGGGCCATGCGCTCGCGGATCTGCGGCATGGCGGCCATGGCGGCCTTCTCGCCTTCGAGGATGGCGCTGGCGCGCTGGGTGAAATCGGCCGGGCCGATATCCAGGACCTTGGGCCGTATGGTGATGTCGGCACGCGCCAGCTCGGCCTGGCCCAGCTTCTGGCCCATGATGGCAATCGACTGGCCCAGCGCGCCCAGCATGTTCTCGGGCGTCTTGCCGCGCGCCTTGTTGGAGATGTCCACGGCAATGACCACATCGGCGCCCAGCTGCCGCGCCGCATCCACGGGCACGGGGCTGGTGATGCCTCCGTCGACGAAATGGTATTTGCCGATGGCCACGGGCTGGAACACGCCCGGGATGCTGCTGGAGGCACGCACCGCCTGCCCGGTGTTGCCGCGCGCGAACACGGTGCGCTCGCCATCCTCCAGGCGCGTGGACACGGCCACGAAGGGCTTGGCCAGCTGCTCCAGCGGCCTGCGGCCCACCTGCTCGTTCACATAGTCCTCCAGCTTCTGGCCGACCAGCAGGCCGCCCGAGGACAGTTGCAGGTCGCGGATCCGGGTTTCATCCAGGGCCACGGCCTTTTCCTGCAGTTCGAAGGCGTTCATGCCGCCCGCATACAGGGCGCCGACCACGCTGCCCGCGCTGGTGCCCGCCACCACGGCAGGCGTGAAGCCATTGGCCTCCAGCATCTTGATGACGCCGATATGGGCAAAGCCCTTGACGGCCCCGCCCCCCAGCGCCAGGCCGATCCGGATCGGCGCGGCCGCAGTGGCGGGCGTGGATTCGGGCGTGGCGGCGGTGGGCGCGGGCGGGTTGCTGCCGCAAGCGGCCAGGCTGGCCAGGCCCAGGTACACCAGGGGACGCAAAAAGGCTTTCAGGCGCATGCCGGGAGATCCTGCTGTCGGATGACGAGATTCGGGGCGGGCAGTATAGCGGCAGGGGCTTGACCGGCCCGGCCTGTCAGGCTCTGGGACGCAGCAGCTCTCCCATCCCCTGCACGGCCTCGCGCAGAAAGCCCCAGACCGCCTCGATGCGCGGCACCTGGCGCGCGTCCGAGGGCATGCTCATCCAGAAGGTGCGCGTAAAGCAGGCCTCGCCGGGCAGCACGCGGCTGAGCACCGGGTCCCGGTCGGCGATGAAGGCCGGCAGCACCGCCAGGCCCGCGCCGGCGCGCACGGCCTCGTACTGGGCCGTGATGCTGGTGCTGCGAAAGGCAAAGCGCCCGGGCTGGAACAGGGTGGACAGCAGCTGCAGCTCGCGCGTGAACAGCAGGTCGTCCACGTAGTGGATGAAGCTGTGGTGGCGCAGGTCCTCGGTGCGTGCGACCAGCGGGCGGCGGGCCAGGTACTCGCGCTGGCCGTAGAGGAAAAGCCGGTAGTCGGCCAGCTTGGTGACCACGGCCGAGCCGCGCGTGGGCCGCTCCAGCGAGATCACGATGTCGGCCTCGCGCCGTGACAGGTGCAGCAGGCGTGGCAGCGCCAGCAGATCGATGCTCAGCAACGGGTGGCGCAGGGTCAGCGTGGCCAGTTGCGGGGCCAGCAATTGCGTCCCGAAGCCTTCCGTGGCCCCCACGCGCACCAGGCCCGAAGGCCCCTGGCTGTCGGCCTCCGACGCCAGCGGCATGTGCTCCAGGCCCGAGGCGGCGCGCTGCATGGCATCGGCCACGTCCAGCAGGCGGCGGCCCGCTTCGGTCGGGCGCCATTGGCCCGCCTCGCGCTCGAACAGCACGGCGCCCACCTGTTTTTCCAGCGCCTGCATGCGCCGCGATACCGTCGTGTGCTCCACCCCCAGGCGCCGCGCGGCGGCGGCCATGCTGCCGCTGCGCGCCAGTTCGCCGAAAAACCGCAGATGGTCCCAGTCCACGGGCCGCCGCCTCAGTCGGCGCCGCGCGCTGCGGCGCGCACGGCCATGGCGGTGGGTGCGCGTGCGAGCTCGTCGTTTTGCCGCACGAGGATGGCCATCATCTCCATGAATTGCGCACGCCGGTCCTCGGGCAGCGGATCGAGCATGCGCTGCTGGGCACGCAGCACCGAGGGCTCGGCCTCCATCAGCAAGGCGCGGCCGTCGGCCGTCACCTCCAGCAGGCGCACGCGCCGGTCGTTGGGGCTGGTGTTGCGCACCATGAGGCCGCGCGCCTCCAGGCGGTCGACCACGCTGCCGATGGTCGAGGTATCGAAGCCGATGCGCCGGGCCAGCGTGCGCTGGTCCATGCCGGGGTGGCGCAGCACGGCCGACAGGGCCGCGTACTGCACGGGCGTGACGCCGAAGTCCTGGGTCTCCTCCATGAACACGGCCACGGCAATCTGCTGCAGCCTGCGGATGTGGTAGCCGGGGTAGTTTTCCAGTTCTGCGGGTTGGTAATCCATGGACATAGCAATCGTTCTTCGCCGCCTGGCCAGAAGGCGGTCCCTGCTGCGGCCCGGGGGCGCGCGGACAAACCGGCATGTTCGCACGAACCGCCCGGGTCCACGGGCTTTTTTGCACTGCGCAGACACCCGGCGGCGCCTGCGGGATCGCGGGATAACCCTATTGTTTTGCACCAAATCAAAACTACACTGATCGTCAGCATACTTTTTATATGTACCCCATCCTTTGTCCGGCCCGCGGCCTGCGAAGGATGGAGCCACGCAGGAAGAGACACGAATGAGCACAAGTCCCTCAACGCAGGCATTGCCGGTCCTTGTGGCGGGCGGCGGCATCGGCGGCATGGCCGCGGCGCTGGCCCTGGCACGCCAGGGCTTCGCGGTCAAGGTGCTGGAACAGGCGGCGCAACTGGGTGAAATCGGCGCCGGCATCCAGCTCGGGCCCAATGCCTTTGCGGCCTTCGACGCGCTGGGCATCGGCGCGCTGGCGCGCTCCCGCGCCGTCTACACCGACGAGATGGTCATGCATGACGCGCTCGACGAGCGCCTGGTGGGCCGCATTCCCACGGGCACGGCCTTCCGCGAGCGCTTCGGCAACCCGTATGCGGTCGTCCACAGGGCCAACATCCACGCCTGCCTGCTCGAAGGCGCGCGCGCCCTGGGCCATATCGAGACGCTGACCGGCAGCCGCATCGAGCGCATCACGCAGGACGGCGACACCGTCACCGCCCATGACCAGCACGGCCGTGCCCATGTGGGCCAGGCGCTGGTCGGCGCCGACGGGGTCAAGTCCGTGGTGCGCCAGCAGTATGTGGGCGACGCGGCCCGCGTCTCGGGCCATGTGGTCTACCGCGCCGTGGTCGACCGCCACGACTTCCCCGAGGACCTGCGCTGGAATGCCGCCAGCATCTGGGTCGGCCCGCACTACCACCTGGTGCACTACCCGCTGCGCGGCGGCGAGCAATACAACGTGGTCGTGACCTTCCACAGCCGCGAGCGCGAGGAATGGGGCGTGCGCGAAGGCAGCCGCGACGAGGTGCGCAGCTACTACCAGGACTGCTGCCCGCGCGCGCGCCAGCTCATCGAGCTGCCCAGGAGCTGGAAGCGCTGGGCCACGGCCGACCGCGAGCCCATCGGCCGCTGGAGCTTCGGCCGCGCCACGCTGCTGGGCGATGCCGCCCACCCCACGCTGCAGTACCTGGCCCAGGGCGCCTGCATGGCGCTCGAGGACGCGGTGACGCTGGGCGAGGCCCTCGCACGCTGCGGCAGGGACTGGCCCGGCGCATTGCAGCTGTACGAGCGCTCGCGCGTCGCCCGCACGGCCCGCGTGGTGCTGTCGGCGCGCGAGATGGGCCGCATCTTCCACGCCAGCGGCGTGGAGCGCCTGGTGCGCAACGACCTCTGGAAGGGCCGCACGCCCGAGCGCTTCTACGACGCCATGCAATGGCTGTACGGCTGGACGGCGGACAGCTGCCTGGCCCAGGACTGACCCCAAGGAGACCCGCATGCAAGAACTCGGTCGCCTGCAAGACCTGCCCCAGGACTACCGCAACGCGCTGGAGCGCCACAACCTGGTGCCGCTGTGGCCCAGCCTGCGCAGCGTGATGCCACCCCACGTGCCGCGCCCGCGCACGCAGCCCGTCGCCTGGCCTTACCGCGAGATACGGCCGCTGCTGATGCAAGCCGGCGAGCTGACCCCCATCGAAAAGGCCGAGCGCCGCGTGCTGGTGCTGGCCAACCCCGGCCATGGGCTGGAGAAGATGCAGGCCAGCGCCAGCATCTACCTGGGCATGCAGTTGCTGCTGCCCGGGGAGTGGGCTCCTTCCCACCGCCACACGCCCAACGCCGTGCGCATGGTGGTGGAGGGTGAAGGCGCCTGGAGCACGGTCGATGGCGAGAAATGCCCCATGGAGCGCGGCGACCTCATCCTCACGCCCACCGGCTTGTGGCACGAGCATGGCCACGACGGCGACCAGCCCGTGGTCTGGCTGGACGTGCTGGACCTGCCGCTGGCCTGCTACCTGGAAGTGGCCTACCACGTGGACGGCCCGCGCCAGCAGGCACGGCCTGGCCGCGGCGACCGTGCCTACGCACGCGGCGGCCTGGCGCCCACCCAGGTTTTCTCGCGCAGCGGCAAGGCCTATCCCATGCTGCGCTATCCGTGGCGGGACGCCCGCGCCGCCCTGCTCGAACTGGCCGCCGACCGGCCCGACCTGGACTGCATCCAGCTGACCTACACCAACCCCGAGACAGGCGCGGACTGCGAAAACATCCTGGGTTTTTACGCGCTGATGCTGCGCCCCGGCCAGCAGCTTGCACTGCCCGCGCGCTCGCCGGCCTGCGTGTTCCACGTGATCGAGGGCGGCGCCAGCGTCGCCACCGTGGACCGCCCTTTCGACCTGGCCACGGCCGACACCTGCTGCGTGCCCGGCTGGTCCCCTGCGACGCTGCGCAACGCCAGCGCCACCGAACCCGCCTTCCTGTTCCTCGCCGACGAGGCCCCGCTGCACCGCAAGCTGGGCCTCTACGAGACCCGGCCCTGATTGCCCACTTCCGCTTTTTCCATCGACAGCACCATGACCGCATCCCCATACCTCTGGGCCCCGCCCTCCGTCCCCAGCCTGCCCGTGCGCGGCAGCGCCCAGCGCCTGCCCGTGAACCGCCTGTTCTTCGTGGGCCGCAACTACCACGCCCACGCCGTGGAGATGGGCCGCCCCGTGGACAAGGGCGTGGAGCGCCCGTTCTATTTCACCAAGTCGCCCGGCACCCTCACGGAGTCGGGCGCCACCGTGGCCTACCCGCCCGGGACGGACAACTACCACTTCGAGATGGAGCTGGTGGTGGCCATCGGCAAGCCGGGGTTGCGCATCGCGGCCGACCGGGCCCACGAACACATCTACGGCTACGCCTGCGGCCTGGACATGACACGCCGCGACCTGCAGCTGGTGGCGCGCGACAAGGGCCGGCCCTGGGATCTGGGCAAGGATGTGGAGCAGTCGTCGGTGGCCAGCGAGATCGTGCCCATGCCGGGCCAGGTGATCACCTCGGGCGCCATCGCGCTGTCCGTCAACGGCGAAATCCGCCAGCAGTCCGACGTGGACAAGCTGATCTGGAGCATCCCGGAGATCATCGCCGACCTCTCGCTGTTCTACCACCTGCAGCCGGGCGACCTGATCTACACGGGCACGCCCGAGGGCGTGGGTGCCGTGCGGCCGGGCGACCGCATCACGGGGCATGTGCAGGGCGTGGGCGAGATCGCGCTGGCCGTGGGCCGGCCCGAGTGAACGCAGGAGCACACGCCATGAAGCTCTACGGCTTTTTCCGCAGCGGCACCTCGCACCGCCTGCGCATCGCGCTCCACCTCAAGGGCTTGAGCCCCGACTACCTCCCCGTGGACCTGCGCGTGGACGAACAGGCCCAGGCGCCGTTCAAGCAGGTCAACCCGCAAGGCCTGGTGCCGGCGCTGACGCTGGACGATGGCCGCACGCTGATCCAGTCGCCCGCCATCATCGAATGGCTGGAGGAACGCCACCCAGAGCCGCCGCTGCTGCCCGCCGATCCCGAGGACCGTGCCCACGTGCGCGCACTGGCGGCCATCGTGGGCTGCGACGTGCACCCCATCAACAACCGCCGCATCCTGCAGACGCTGCGCCGCCAGTTCGGCGCCGACGAGGCGGCCGTCAACACCTGGTGCGCCACCTGGATCACCGAGGGCTTCGATGCCATCGAGGTCCTGCTGGCGCGCGACACGCAGCGCGGCGATTTCTGCTTCGGCCACGCGCCCACGCTGGCCGATGTCTACCTGATCCCCCAGGTGGAGAGCGCGCGCCGCTTCGGCGTGGACCTGGCGCGCTGGCCGCTGATCGGCGCGGTGGACCGGGCCTGCGCCGCCCTGCCCGCCTTTGCCCAGGCCGCGCCCATGGCCCAGCCGGACGCGGCCTGACAAGCCCGGACAAAAACAACCACAAGGAGACAAGCCATGAAGACATCCCCATCCGTCATTGCCTGCGCCGCCATGCTCGCGGCCCCCCTGGCTCCCCTGGACGCCGCCTGGGCGCAGGGCGCCGCCACCTACCCCACCCACCCCGTCACCGTGATCACGGCCTTTGCCGTGGGCAGCGGCCCCGACGCCGTGCTGCGCATCGTCGGGGAAAAGCTGGCCGCGCGCTGGAAACAGGGCGTCACCGTGGACAACCGCCCGGGCGGCGGCGGCTTCGTCGCCATCGAGGCCGCGCGCCGCGCCCGGCCCGACGGCTACACGCTGCTGCAGCTCGACAGCGAGCATGTCTCTGCCCTGCCCTACCTCTACAAGCAGCGCAACTTCCATCCGCTGCAGCATTTCGACCCGGTGGCGCCGCTGTTTCTCACGCCCTTCTTCGTGGCCGTGCCCACGAACTCGCCTTGGAAGAGCATGGGCGAGCTGATCAGATCGGCCAAGTCGGAGCCCGGCAAGGTCAGCTACGGCTCCTGGGGCGTGGGCAGCCCGGGCCATCTGGGCGGCGAATGGCTGGACTATCTGGCCGGCAGCAAGATGACGCATGTGCCCTACCGCGAGGTCAGCCAGCTCTACACCTCGGTGGCCAATGGCGATCCGGCCTGGAGCTTTGCCAGCCTGCCCTCCAGCCAGGGCATCTACAAGTCCGGCAAAATCCGCTACCTGGCCGTGGCCGCGCCGCAGCGCATCGCCCAGATGCCCGACGTGCCCACGGTGGCCGAATCGGGCGGGCCGGCCGAGCTGGTCGTCAACTCCTTCGTCTCGCTGCTGGCACCCAAGGGGGTGGACGCCGCGCTGCGCGACAAAATCCACGCCGACGTGACCGCCGTGCTGCAGGACCCGCAGGTGCGCGAGAAGTTCGCCACCTTCGCCTTCCAGCCCATCGCCTGGAGCGTGCCGGAAATGGACAAGTTCGCCCAGGCCAAGGCCGGCCAGTACAAGCTGCTGATCCAGAACGCCCACATCAGCCTGGACTGAGCGCGCGACGGCGGGCGGCGCGCGCCCGGGCTCAGGCGTGCGCCTGCGGATTGGCGAAGCCCGCCACCTGTTCGTAGCGGCGCGCGATGGCGCGCAGCTCGTCCTGGCTGATCAGCTCGTCGATGTGGCCGAAAGGCCGCCCGCCGCTGAGCTCATCGGCCTTCATGATGATGTAGTCGGGCGGCGTGCTGCGGTTGGCCAGCACCACCTGGCTGGTGGCGGGCCGGCGCTCGGCCTCGTAGGCCGCCAGCAGGGCCTGGGGCGCCCCGCCGGGATTGGCGGCGATCAGGTCGGCCAGCACGCGCGCATCGCGCATGGCCTGGGCCGAGCCGTTGGAGCCGCGCGGGTACATGGGATGGGCCGCATCGCCCAGCAGGGTCACGCGGCCGAAGCTCCACTGCCCCACCGGATCCTTGTCCACCATGGGGTACTCCAGGATGCTGTGCGAGGCGCGTATCAGCGCCGGCACATCCAGCCAGTCGAAGTTCCAGCCGCCGAAGATGGCCAGCACGTCCTCGACGCGGCCGGGCTGGTTCCAGTCATTGCGGCGCATCGTCGGGTCGCGCACCTCGGCCACCCAGTTGATCAGTTGCAGGCCCTGGGCGTCCGTATGCGCCTCCATGGGGTAGATGACCATCTTGCCCGTGTCGATCGATCCGATGCGGATATAGCTCCGGCCCGTCAGAAACGGCTTGAAGCGCGCGACGCCGCGCCAGGTGTTGATGCCCGCGAACGCCAGCTCCTCCTGCGGATAGAACTGCCGGCGGATGGCCGAGTTCACCCCGTCGCACCCCACCACGATGTCGGCCGTGGCCGGCGGCGGCACATGGCCCGTGGCATCGGGCGCGAAAAGCAGCCGTGCCTGGGTGGCAGACTGCTCCACCCCCACGCAGCGGTGGCCCGTGCGCAGCGCGGCGGGACCCAGGCGCTGCAGCACCGCCTGGTGCAGCACGCCATGCAGCCGGCCCCGGTGGATGCCCAGTTCCGGCAGCGCATAGCCGGCATGGCGGCCGCGCGGCTCGCGGTAGACGAACTGGCCGAAGCGGTTGAAGAACACGCTCTCCAGGTTCTCCACCGCGATCTGCTCCAGCTGCGGCAGCAGGCCCAGGTCGCTGAGCTCGCGCATGGCATGCGGCAGCAGCGTCAGGCCTGCGCCCACCTCGCGCACTTCAGGCACGGCCTCGAACACCTCGCAGGCCATGCCGCGCTGGTGCAGGGCCAGGGCCAGGCACAGCCCGCCAATGCCGCCTCCTACGATGGCTGTCTTCATCTTGCGCATCTCTCCTTGGTTGGACTTCATTGTGCCGGGCGGGCCCCGCGCGCGCCCTGCGGCACATCAATCCGCGGCCATCAATCCGCGGTAATGCCCCGGGCCTTGATCAGCTCGGCCCAGCGCCGCGCGTCCTTGTGCACCAGCGCCTTGAATTCGGCAGGCGTGCTGCTGGCCGGGTCCATTCCCTGGGGCTCGAAGGCGCGCCGCACCTCATCCGAGCCGAGGATGGCGCGCAGCTCGCGGTTGAGCAGATCGAGCTGTTCGGCGGGAAGGCCGGCGGGCGCGAAGATGCCATACCACAGGTCCACATTCACATCGCCCACCTTGGCCTCCTTGAACGTGGGCACGTCGGGCAGCAGCGCATGGCGGCGTTCGCTGCCGATGGCCAGGGCACGCAGCTTGCCGGCCTTGACGTGCGTGAGCGCCACATGGATGGGCAGGAACATGCAATCGACCTGCCCGCCCAGCACATCCGTCAAGGCCGGGCCCGAGCCCCGGTAGGGGATATGCGTGATGGAAATGCCCGCCGTGTTTTTGAAAAGCTCCATCGCCATGTGGTGCGGAGTTCCCACGCCGGGCGATGCGTAGTTGATCTTTCCCGGCGATGCCTTGGCAGCTTTCACTAATTCCGCCGCGGTTTGATAAGGGGATGCTATCGGCACGACCAGAATCAATTGTCCCCAGCTTGTGAGAGTGATGGGCTCCAGGTCTGTCAGCGGATTGAACGGCAGCCTAGGATAAAGAGAGGCATTCATCACCACGGTATTGACCGTGACCAGCAGCGTCTGTCCATTGGCGGGCGCGCGCACCGCCGCCTCCGTGCCGATATTGCCCGAAGCGCCGGGCTTGTTCTCGACCACCACCGGGCGCCCCAGGCGCTTGCCCAGCTGCGGCCCGACCGTGCGGGCGATGATGTCGATGCCCGTGCCCGGCGTGAAAGGAACGATCAGCCGCAATGGCGCCGTGTCGGTATTGGCCCATGCGCCGGCACCGCTGCCGGCCAGCGCGCCCAGGGCCCCCCAGCGCCCCGCCACTCCCAGAAATTCTCTTCTATTGCCGAAAAACTGCATGAATACCTCTTCATTAGTTAGCAAGCATCCATTTATTCGTGGACAATCCACCTCAACAGACGCAATTGGGAGAATACTAGAGTCCATGGACACAATAACGCCAGAACCACTGCCGCTTTACCAGCGCCCCGGCTTTTTGCTGCGGCGCGCCCACCAGATCTCTGTCGGTATTTTCGAGGAGCAATGCCGGCCATTGGGCCTGACGCCGCCGCAGTACGGCGTACTGGTGCTGATCGACGCCTCGCCCGGCTCGGACCAGAGCTCGCTGGCGCGCGCCATGGGCTTTGACAAGGTCACCACGCTGCGCCTGGTGCGGGGCCTGGAAGAGCGCCAGCTCGTGCACCGCGCGCTGAGCCAGCGCGACCGGCGCCAGCACCAGCTGACGCTGACCGAGGCCGGCCAGGCCCTGCTCACGGCCTGCAAGCCCCATGTGGAAAAAGCCTACCAGCGGCTTTCCGGCGCGCTGGAGGAGCACGAACTCAAGGAACTGCAGCGCCTGCTGACCAAGATCGAGACCCAGCTCGGCCCCACGGCACGCGTGCGCATGGAGCCCTTGATGAAACAACCCGCAGGCCCTGCGCCCTCGGAAATCACCACCGCCACCGGCACCGACTGAGCGTGGCCGGTCCTGGTCCATGCGGCCCTGCCACCCCAGGGCCGCATGGATTTTTTGGGCACAGGCATGTGCAAATATGCACATACATACTGCAGAAATCTCCATTGATTGCGAAAAACCGCACAGCTACCATGCGATGAACGCCCCGGACAAGGCATTCCGGGACCCGGGCCCTGCCGCACCGCCGCACGCGCGGGCCTGCCACCACCGCCATAGCAACAGGAGACAAGCCATGAATGCATCCACGTCCGCCAAGGTTTTGGCGCCCACCGTCAAGCTGCTGATCAACGGCCAGATGGTCGAGTCCCAAAGCACCCAATGGCGCGATGTGGTCAACCCCGCCACGCAGGAGGTGCTGGCGCGCGTGCCGTTTGCCACGCCCGACGAGGTCGATGCCGCCGTCGCCAACGCCAAGGAGGCCTTCAAGACCTGGCGCAAGACCCCCATCGGCCAGCGCGCGCGCATCTTCCTGAAGCTGCAGCAGCTGATCCGCGAGAACATGAAGGAGCTGGCCGCCATCCTGACGGCCGAACAGGGCAAGACCCTGCCCGACGCAGAAGGCGACGTGTTCCGCGGCCTGGAAGTCGTGGAGCATGCGGCCAACATCGGCTCGCTGCAGCTGGGCGAGTTGGCCAACAACGTGGCCAACGGCGTGGACACCTATTCCGTGCTGCAGCCGCTGGGCGTGTGCGCGGGCATCACGCCGTTCAACTTCCCCGCCATGATCCCGCTGTGGATGTTCCCCATGGCCATCGCCACGGGCAACACCTTCGTGCTCAAGCCCTCCGAGCAGGACCCCATGGTCACCATGCGCCTGTGCGAGCTGGCGCTGCAGGCCGGCATCCCCCCCGGCGTGCTGAATGTGGTGCACGGCGGCGAGGACGTGGTCAACGCCATCTGCGACCACCCGGACATCAAGGCCATCAGCTTCGTGGGCTCGACCAAGGTCGGCACCCATGTCTACAACCGCGCCAGCCTTTCGGGCAAGCGCGTGCAATGCATGATGGGCGCCAAGAACCACGCCATCGTCATGCCCGACGCCCACAAGGAGCAGACGCTCAACGCCCTGCTGGGCGCGGCCTTCGGCGCTGCGGGCCAGCGCTGCATGGCCGTCTCCGTGGCCGTGCTGGTGGGCGATGCGCAAAAGTGGATTCCCGAGCTGGTCGAGAAGTCCAGGACCCTCAAGGTCAGCGCCGGCACCGAGCCCGGCACCGACGTGGGCCCGGTCGTCTCCTGCGCCGCGCTGTCGCGCGTCGAGGGCCTGATCGAGCGCGGCATCGCCGACGGCGCCACGCTGGAGCTGGACGGCCGTAAGCCCCAGGTGCCCGGCTACGAGAAGGGCAACTTCGTCGGCCCCACGGTGTTCAGCGGCGTCAAGCCCGGCATGAGCATCTATGACCAGGAAATCTTCGGCCCTGTGCTGTGCCTGGCCGCTGCCGACAGCCTGGACGAGGCCATCGAATTCATCAACGCCAACCCCAACGGCAACGGCACGGCCATCTTCACGCAGTCGGGCGCGGCCGCGCGCAAGTTCCAGGAAGACATCGACGTGGGCCAGGTCGGCATCAACGTGCCGATTCCCGTGCCCGTGCCCCTGTTCTCGTTCACGGGCAGCCGCGCCTCCAAGCTCGGCGACCTGGGCCCCTACGGCAAGCAGGTCGTGCTGTTCTACACGCAGACCAAGACCGTCACGGCCCGCTGGTTCGACGACAGCACCACCAGCCAGGGCGTGAACACCACGATCAGCCTGCGCTGATAGCAGCGGCCTGGCCGGGGACAGGCCCGGGCTCTGGGATGATGGAGGGCATGCGTTTTCCAATGACCGCCCCCATCTCCCGCTGCCTGGCCTGCCTCGCCCTGGCCACCCTGCCCTTCACGGTCCACGCGCAGGCCGGTGCCGCCTGCGACCCGGCCTCCGGCGCCGCCGCCAGCCGCAACGCCTGCGCGGTCCAGGCCTTCCAGGAGGCCGATACCGCGCTCAACATCCGCTATCTGGAGGTCATGCAGCAACTGCCCCAGGGCAAGCGCACCGGCCTGCGCCATGACCAGAACGGCTGGATCAAGGGCCGCACGGCGCGCTGCAAGGCCGCCACGCGCGACAGTGAGACCCGGCCCGAAGGCCCGCGCCTGTACCACGAATGCCTCGTGGCCGCGACGCAGCAACGCATGCAGGCGCTGGAGCGCTGGCTGCGGGACTGAGCGCCCCACGGATCGACGAGCCCCCCCAGAACAACAAGGGCCACAGCGCCCGACGCAGGAGACAAGCCAGCCATGGACTTCGAACTCAACGACGACCAGCGTGCCTTTGCCGAATCGGCCCGCGCCTTCGCCCAGGCCGAACTCGCCCCCCATGCCGCGCACTGGGACCGCGAATCCATCTTCCCGCGCGAGGCCATCGCCAAGGCCGGCGAGCTGGGCTTTTGCGGCCTCTATGCCCCCGAGAACGCCGGCGGTCTGCAACTGCCGCGCCTGGATGCCACGCTCATCTTCGAAGAACTGGCCGCCGTCGATCCCTCGACCACCGCCTTCATCACCATCCACAACATGGCCACCTGGATGCTGGGCACCTGGGCCACCGACGCCGTGCGGGCGGAATGGGGCGAGGCCCTGACCAGCGGCCGCAAGCTGGCCAGCTACTGCCTGACCGAGCCCGGCGCGGGCTCGGACGCCGCCTCGCTCAAGACCCGCGCCGAACTGGCGGGCAACGAATACGTGATCAACGGCGCCAAGGCCTTCATCAGCGGCGCGGGCAGCACCGACATGCTGGTGCTGATGGCGCGAACGGGCGACGCGGGCTCGGGCGCCGGCGGCATCTCGGCCTTCGCCGTGCCGGCCGACCTGCCAGGCATCAGCTACGGCAAGAAGGAAGAGAAAATGGGCTGGAACAGCCAGCCCACGCGCGTCATCAGCTTCGACAACGTGCGCATCCCCGCGCAGAACCTGCTGGGCCGCGAGGGCGAAGGCTTCAAGATCGCGATGAAGGGCCTGGACGGCGGGCGCATCAACATCGCCACCTGCTCGGTGGGCGCGGCCCAGGGCGCGCTGACCCAGGCCCAGCAGTACATGCAGGAGCGCAAGCAGTTCGGCAAGCCCATCGCCAGCTTCCAGGCCCTGCAATTCAAGCTGGCGGACATGGCCACCGAACTCGTGGCCGCGCGCCAGATGGTGCGACTGGCCGCCTCCAAGCTCGATGCCGGCGCGCGCGACGCATCGACCTACTGCGCCATGGCCAAGCGCTTCGCCACCGATGCCGGCTTCATGGTCTGCAACGAGGCCCTGCAGCTGCATGGCGGCTACGGCTACATCCGCGAATACCCGCTGGAGCGCCTGATGCGCGATGCGCGCGTGCACCAGATCCTCGAAGGCACGAACGAGATCATGCGTGTCATCATCGCGCGGCGCATGCTGGAAGGCGATGCGCCCGACATGATCCGCTGACCGACACCACACCGCCATGCCCGCACGCCCGCTGTCCGACACCACCCTGCACCTGATCGATGCCGTGCGCGAAGCCCTGGCCGGCTGCGACGACGTGCAGGAAAAGCGCATGTTCGGCTGCCATGTCTTCATGGTCAACGGCAAGATGTGCCTGGGCGTGGAGAACGACGAACTGCTGGTGCGCCTGCCCCCCGCGCAGCACGCTGCCATCGCCGAGACCCCCGGCCTGCGCCCGCTCTCGTCCAAGGGCCAGATGGACGGCTACTTCCTCATCGGCCCCGCCGCCTACGCCGCCCGCGAGCAATGGCGGCACTGGATCACCGAGGCCCTGGCCTTCAATCCCCAGGCCAAGGCCACGCCGCCGCGCAAGCGCAAGGCGCCGGCCATCGAAACGCCCTTGGCAGCCAGCACGCCCCCCCAGGCCAAGCCGGCCTCCGGCCGCGCGCGCAGCAAGCACCCGATCTTCGGCGACGAATAGCCACCGCCCCATCCCGCAAAAAACCATTCATCACCCAGGAGACAAGCACATGCAGATCGCATTCATCGGACTCGGCAACATGGGCGGCCCCATGGCCATCAACCTGCACAAGGCCGGCCACACCGTCAAGGCCTTCGACCTGTCCAGCGGCGCCTGCGCCAAGGTCGCCGCCGAAGGCCTGGCCATCGCCGCCAGCGCCGAAGACGCCGTGCAGGGTGCCGAGGCCGTGGTCTCCATGCTGCCCGCCAGCCAGCATGTGGAAGGCCTGTTCCTGGGCCGCGACGGCGCGGGCGGCCTGCTGCAGCGCATCGCCCCAGGCGCGCTCATCATAGACAGTTCCACCATCGCCGCCGCCACCAGCCAGAAGGTCGCCAAGGCCGCCGAGGCCGCAGGCATCGCCTTCATCGACGCCCCCGTCTCGGGCGGCACGGGCGGCGCCATCGCGGGCACGCTGACCTTCATGGTCGGCGGCAGCGATGCCGACCTGGAGCGCGCCCGCCCCCTGCTCGAAAAAATGGGCGCCAACATCTTCCACGCCGGTGCCGTGGGCGCGGGCCAGACCGCCAAGATCTGCAACAACATGCTGCTGGGCATCCTCATGATCGGCACCAGCGAAGCCATTGCCCTGGGCGTGGCCAACGGCCTGGACCCCAAGGTCCTCAGCGAGATCATGCGCCGCAGCTCGGGCGGCAACTGGGCGCTGGAGAAATACAACCCCTTCCCCGGCGTCCACGAAAACGCCCCCGCCTCCAAGAACTACGCAGGCGGCTTCGGCACCGACCTCATGCTCAAGGACCTGGGCCTGGCCCAGGAAAACGCCATGGCCGTCAAGGCCTGCACGCCGCTGGGCGGCATGGCCCGCGCCCTGTACGCCATGCACTCCAACGCCGGCAACGGCGCGCTGGACTTCTCCAGCGTGATCCGCAGCCTGCAGAAAAACGGCTGACCGGCCCCGCGAAGCCAGCCCTGTGCAAGGGCCAGAACAGCAAACCCCGAGCCCGCCCGCCGGGGTTTTCTCTCTTCAGCGGCCCACAAGCCCTGCGTAAGCTGCCACAGCCACCATCGGCCCGCAGCGCCATGCGCGCCAACCAACCCAGACGACCATGACAGCCACATCCCCCTCCTTCGCCCCCATGCCCGACGCCGAAGGCTTCTTCGGCCCCTACGGCGGCCAGCTGGTGCCACCCCACCTCAAGCAGGCCATGGACGACATCAATGCCGCCTATGCCAAGATCACCCAGCGCGAAGACTTCCAGCAGGAACTGGCCCAGCTGTTCGCCGACTACGTGGGCCGCCCCAGCCCCATCTTCCACGCCCGGCGCCTGTCGGCCCAGCTCGGCGGCGCGCAGATCCACCTCAAGCGCGAAGACCTCAACCACACGGGCGCCCACAAGATCAACCACTGCCTGGGCGAGGCCCTGCTGGCCAAGTTCATGGGCAAGAAAAAGGTCATCGCCGAAACCGGCGCCGGCCAGCACGGCGTAGCGCTGGCCACGGCCTGCGCCCTGGTGGGCATCCCTTGCGAGATCCACATGGGCCAGGTGGACATCGAGAAGGAACACCCCAACGTCACCAAGATGCGCATCCTGGGCTGCAAGCTCGTGCCCGTGACGCGCGGCGCGGCCACGCTGAAAGAGGCCGTGGACAGCGCCTTCGAGGAATACCTCACCAACCCCACCGACTACATCTACGCCATCGGCTCCGTGGTCGGCCCCCACCCCTTCCCGATGATGGTGCGCGACTTCCAGAGCATCATCGGCCGCGAGGCGCGCGAGCAATTCCAGGCCAGGCACGGCAAGCTGCCCGACCATGTGGCCGCCTGCGTGGGCGGAGGGTCGAACGCCATGGGCATGTTCACGGCCTTCCTCGACGACGCCTCGGTGAAGCTGGTGGGTGTCGAGCCCTCGGGCGAAGGCACGGACAAGCCCGGCCGCCACGCGGCCACGCTGAGCATGGGCAAGCCCGGCGAGATCCATGGCATGAAGTGCTACGTGCTGGAAAACGAAGACGGCACACCCGCCGCCGTGCACAGCATCGCCTCGGGCCTGGACTACCCGGGCGTGGGCCCCCAGCACAGCTACCTCAAGGACCTGGGGCGCGTGCAGTACGAAGCCGTCAGCGACCAGGAATGCCTGGACGCCTTCATGCAGCTGTCGCGCGTGGAAGGCATCATCCCCGCCCTGGAAAGCGCCCACGCCGTGGCCTGGGCCATGCGCGTGGCGCCCGGCCTGCCCCAGGACCAGCACATCCTGGTCAACCTCTCGGGCCGCGGCGACAAGGACGCCGACTACGTCGCCAAGGTGCTGGGTCTGTGATCTCGGAGATTGCGCTGGATCAAAGGATATGGCCATAGGGCGCGCTCTCCGACAAGGAAATGCCGGGGCGATGGGGACAATGGCCAGCGCATGTCCATTCGTTCCACCCATCCATGAAGGAGCCGTACCCATGAAGCCCATCCGTACCGCCGCCATCATCCTGGCCCTGTCCTGCGCCACCGCCACCCTGCCCGTGGCCGCCAAGTCCGTGGCCGAATGGCAGGCGATCACCAGCCAGGCCCAGCTGGCGCTGGACCAGGCCATCACCCGTGCCACCCAGGCCGTGCCCGGCAAAGCCATCGAAGCCCAGCTCGACGACGGCGACGGCTCGGGCCCGCGCTACGAGATCGAAATCATCACCCCGGCCGGCGAAAGCGTCGAAGTCTGGGTCAACGCCATCACCGGCCAGGCCGCCCGGCACAAGGACGACGGTGCCGCCAAGCGCAAGGATCGCCAGCGCCTGGAAAAAGCCAGGTCCACCATCGAGCAGGCCATCCAGATGGCCCTCAAGCACACGCCCGGCAAGGCCGTCAGCGCGGAACTGGACTCCCACTGGGGCCGCACCAGCTACCAGGTCGACGTGCTGCAGGCCGACGGCGTGCTCATGGAAGTCAAGGTCGATGCCGTGGGGGGCGAGGTGATCCGGGCCAAGCGCGATTGACGCTGGCACCCCGGGGTACGCCCGGCGTTCAGTTCTTCTTCAAGCCGCTCTGCTTCACGATGGCCGCCCAGTCCGCATGGCTCCTGGCCACAAAGGCCGAGAACTGCGCCGGCGCCATCGGCGGGCTGATCCTCACGCCATAGTCCTTGAACCGCGCGCGGACCTTCTCGTCGGCCAGCACCTCGGCGAATGCCGAGTTGACCTTGGAGACGATGTCCGCAGCCGTCCCCTTCGGCGCGAACAGCCCGGTCCAGAAATAGAAATCCATGCCCTGGAGTTCAGACGTGTCCCCGGCCGCGCCCAGCTCCGGCGCGCCGATGTCACGGTCCTTGCTCATCACCCCGACGGCCGCAAGCTTACCGGCCTTGATGGGCTCCAGCAGCGCGGGCAGGCCCGACAGCGCAATGTCCAGATGCCCTCCCATGACATCCAGAGCGATCTTGGACGCCGAGGCATAGGGGATGAACTCGATATCGATCCCCGTGCGCCGCTTCAATGACTCCATGGCCAGGGCAGGCAGGGAGCCCGCGCCCGTCGCGCCATAGCTGAGCTTGCCCGGGTGGGCCTTTGCATGGGCGATCAGCGACGCGAACGAATGGATTCCCAGCGAGGGCCTGGCCACCACGGCCAGGCCGCTGGTGCCCAGCGGGCCAATCGCCTCCAGGTCCTTGTAGCTGTAGCTCACGGCGCTTTCGGTCAGCGGCGCCAGCACCACATCGGACACGATGCCCATCACCAGCGTGTAGCCGTCCGCCGGGGATTTCACGCCCTTGTTCACGCCCAGGGCGCCCCCGGCACCCGGCACGTTCTCGACCACCACCGGCTGCTTGAGCCGGGCTTCCAGGCCCGGTGTGACGATGCGTGCGAAGACATCGACCGTTCCGCCGGCCGCATAGGGCACGATCAGCTTGATGGGACGGCTGGGATAGGGAGCCTGGGCCTGCGCTGCGCCACAGGCGATCAGAACGCCTGCGGCAGCGAGCGCCAGGGTACGGGCGCGCAATGAAATCATGGTGGAGTCTCCTGTCTAGTTGCTTGTGGACTGGCCCGCAGCGAGCCAGTGGGTGATGCGCTGGAAAATGTCATCGCTGTTCAGATCCATCATGGGAAAGTGCGAATTCCCCCGGATGCCTTCGCGCGGCAGGTCCAGCACCGTGATGGGGGTGTGCCGGGCCGCCTGCTCGAAGTAGCGGTCGGCCTGGCGGCGGTAGCCGATCCAGTGGCTGCCCGAAGGCGCGATGTGGTCGCCCCATACCACCAGATGCGGCGCCAGGCCCTTGCCCGGCGCATCCGAGGGCATGCCGCCGGGCTCCACCGCCACCACCCCCTGCACCATGCCGGGCAGCCGGCGCGCGATCTCTACGGCAAAGCCGGCGCCCTGGCTGTGGCCCACGATGAGGCAGGGGCCGACCCGGCGCACCAGCGCCTCGTAGGCGGCGAGGATCATGGACTCATGGCCCGGCCAGCGCGGCACCCACTGCTTGGCGAACTCATCGAAGGCCGCGACCGGAAACAGCTGGCCCTCGAACGTATGGCGCTGCGCCACATCGTCCGCGTACGACAGGCCCAACCGGAAGGTCTTCCACCCTTCCTCCAGCGTGCGAAACACCGGGGGCTCCCTGAAGATCTGCGGCGACATGGCGAATGACGAACGGCCCCGCTCCACCGCATCGCTGACGTAGACATCGAAGCCCGCCTCCAGAAACCGCCACAGCCAGCCGGGCCGGCCATCGGGCGTGGTCTCCCAGGTGGCGCCCGTCATCCCGCCGCCATGCCACAGCAGCACCGGCAGGGCATGGGCCGGCCGGGCCAGCCGGTAGTGCTGCACATACATCTGCCCGTGCATGTGCACCCCGTTGGGATTGACCTCCCGTGGCGCGCCGTTGAGCACCATGCTGCGGTACTGCACGGCCAGCCCGTCCAGGCGCGTGGTCTGGCCCCCTACGAAAAAGCTGCGCAGGGCTTGCAGCTGAACTGTCGCGTTTGCATTCATGGGGCGCGAGATTAGAGCGTGCCAAAACATGCGTCAAACGCAAAAATATGCACCACAATTGCGTCATGCGCATGAACTACAGCATCGATGACATCCGCGCCTTCTGCTACGCCACACGCACCGGCCAGTTCCAGGAGGCTGCCGACCTCCTGTTCATCAGCCCCTCGGCCCTGAGCCGGCGCATCGCCAGCATCGAATCCGCCATCGGCGGCCAGGTGTTCCACCGCAGCACCCGTCATGTGCGGCTGACCACGCTGGGCGCGGCGTTCTACGAACAGGTCTCGCCCCTTCTGGCGCAAATGGACGGCTGCTTTTCCAAGGCCGTGCGCATGGCCAAGGGCGACGAGGGGCGCCTGGTCTTTGCATCCGTCGCCACCGTGGCCTACAGCCTGCTGCCCGAAGTCCTGGCCCGGTTCCACGTCCACCACCCCGGTGTCTACGTCGCCGTCCGCGATGGCATCGCCACCTCGATCACCAGCCTGGTGGAACAAGGCCATGCGGAATTCGGCATCGCCACCCAGATGGCCTTCGACGCCGCCATCGCGGCGAACAAGATCGCCACCTACGGCTTCAACGTCATCGGCGCAAAGACCCATCCATGGCTGCGCCGGCGCAAGACCGTGCGCTGGGAGGACCTTCGCGGCCAGAAGGTCATCGGCCTCAACCCCTTGAGCTCCACGCGCCTGCAGGTGGACGCCGAACTCGCAGGCGCCGGCATCGAACTGCCCTGGACCATGGAAGTGGACCAGTTCTCGGCCATGCTCGGACTGGTGCAGCACGGGCGCTACCTTGCCGTCCTGCCCAGCCTGTTCGACGCCGAACGCTATGGCCTGAAGTCCTTGGCGCTGGACGCCCCCGCCCTGCAGCGCCACCTGTTCTTCCTGAAGCGGCGCGACAGCAGCCTGTCGCCCCAGGCCGAGGCGCTGGCCGGGCTGCTGTGCGAGGCCATAGCGCAAAAGCACCCTGCCCGCTGAACCACTCAAGACGCACCAGCAGCGCAAGGCACGGCCCTTGCGTACACGCCCGCGCCCGCGGCTTCACGATGAGTGCAGCATCACTCCAAGATGTTCGAAAATTGCGTGGATGCAATTGCTGATATTGCAGGCCTGCCTGGGCGTTCGCGTAAAAGACCAGTGAAGTTGGCGGCAGCGATCATCTGCGCACACTTCGTGGATTGGTGGTGTTAGTGAACGCCCACGATAGTCAGCACTTGGCGCGTGTGGCCCTCCAGATCTTGCGGCATGCAGCGGGGCATGGCGTTGAGAATGTTGGCCTGCTCATTGCATTCTATCAATTTGATAATTATATTTTCTTTTATTCAGCCATTTTCTTGCAAAGAAAATAATTAAATATAACAACGAAACCGAAATAAATGCCCAGGCCATTGATGGAAAAACAATGTCAAAAGAGCTTTTTCTAATTTTCTCAGGAAATACCTCCCCATCCCTTATAAAATAGTAGCTCCATAAAATGGAATCATTGTCTCGCTCTTCGGTTTCAACCTTTATTACCGAAGATTTCTTATCAATTTTATAGCATTTTTTAGAATATGGATCTGTATTTTCAATACATTTTTCTTTAATTTTTGATATTAAATTTAATTTATTTAATTTTATGTTATTTATTTTTTCAAAATAAAATTTTTCATCATCTTCAAAAACTGCTATATTAAAAATATCCCCATCTGATTCAAGATATTCTCTTTCATTAAAAATTTGATGAATTTTTATAAAAGAAAAAGTTAGTAACAATGTAACAATAAAGAATGTATATTTATTAAGTTTTATCATATTTTTACGCCAAATTTTTCACAATCTTTTATAGCCGGAGCAAAAATTTCTCGCAAATTATTTCCACTATGCTGCCAATAATAACCAGCTGCCGCAGCATTTTGATGACCTGGATTTGATTTTCCAGCGTTTATTGAAGCGCCATTTGCAATGTTCCATATGGATTTACCTAGGTGATAGGTTGTATTCCCCACCCCTGGAATAGCCCCAACTACGCATATGGTCGATCTGAGCATCCAATCAATATCTACAGCTCCTCCTTGACTTTCAAAGTCGCAGTTTAGTCCAAGTATTTCATCCGCAAAGCTAAAAGAATTATATTTCCTAGAACATGTTGTACCTAGTGCGCTTGACTGTTTTTCGTCATGCTCAATTAGTTTCTTAAATTTCTCACAACAATCTTTGGTTAGCGGCTTTAAACCGACTGGGTCAATGTAGTAGGTGGGGTTTTTTGTATAAGAGTAGTAGTTTGTGCCGCCATTAATTTTTATCGGATCCTGACTGATATAAGCCCCCACCACCGAGTCGTAGTACCGGTGCCGGTTGTAGTACAGCCCCGTCTCCCGGTCATGGTGCTGGCCCGGCAGGCGGATCGCCTGGTGCATGCCTTGCGGGTTGTATTCCTGCAGCACGTTGCCCCACGGGTCCAGCCTCGCCGCCCAGACCACGCATCCTCGCCTGTCCGTCAGCACCAGCGGCGTGCCCAGGTGGTCGCAGTGGTAGTGGTGGATGTCAATGCGCTCATGCGCTTGCTGCTCCTGTCTTTGCAGTTGTTCGCGCACGCCTTGCAGCATCCGGTCCATCTGCTCGCCTTGCGCTCCCATCGCCGCACGCATGTGCGCCGGCAGGCCTTGCTCTATCACGATCTGCAGGCCGTCGTCCGGTGGCTGCAGGGGGGCGGGCATGGCCCTGAGCATGTCCTGCATCTGTTCGAGGATGGCCTGGCTTTCTTCGTCTGGCGCCTCCGGCTGTCCCTGCTGCGCTGGCGCTGCGCCTGCCATGCCCGCCTGCATGGCCCGTATCAGCAGCGGCGCTTTGTCCTGCGGCGCCTGGCTGGCCGTGGTGCTCAGGCGCACCAGGGGGGTGAAGCTGTCCGGTTCGTAGATGGTGTGTTCTATGTGGCGTGTGGCGTGTGGCGTCGCCGTGCACCAGTCTTTCGGTGTGGATGAGGCGGTCGCCGTCCCAGCCGTAGTAGCAGGTGTGGCTGGCCTGGCCCGGGCCGGTGGTTTGCACTTGCTGTTTCAGCCGCCTGCCCAGCGCGTCGTAGGTGTAGCGGCTTTCGCTGCGCGTCTGTCCTGCCGTGCTGGCTTGCACTGCGATGAGTTGGTGGGCTGCGTCGTAGTGCAGTTGCTGCTGGCTTTGGTCGGCCTGTATTTGCGTGATGCGGTTGCCGCTGGCGTCGTAGCGCCAGGCGCGGTCTTGTAGGAAGCCGATGCGGTTGTCCGGCCAGCTGTGCACGGGGCCGTTGTGCTGTGTTGGCTGCTGGCCTGTGCCCAGCAGGTTGAAGTCGCTTTGGCGCCAGTGGGCATGCACCAAGGCGGCCCAGTGGTCGCGGGCTTCGTGCCCCGGGTGGCTGGCTGGGCCGGGCAGGCGGTTGCCTGCCGCGTCCAGCCGCCAGTGCGTGGGCGTTTGCGGCTGCTGGCTGTCGCTGGCCCAGCACAGGCGGCCCGCCTTGTCGTAGCCGTAGCCCAGCTTTTGTGGGGGCTGCCCGGCCTCTGTGGCCTGCTCTATGCCGATGAGTTGGCCCAGGCTGTCGTAGCGGTAGCGCCTGTCCAGGATTTGGCCCGCCAGTGTCCGGGCGCTGTGGTGTTGCGCGCCTTGCAGGGTGCGCAGGCCCTGGGTGGCCAGCGCGATGGGCTGGCCCTGGCTGTTCCATTGGCGTTCGATGCGCACGTGTTCTTGTTCTGCCGGGTGCAGGGTGCGGCTTGTTTCCCGGTGCAGCGCGTCGCGTTCGATGTCGATCAGGGCTTGGCCGTTCAGTTGCAGGCCGTGCATGTGGCCGGCGCCGTAGCGCAGCCAGGCGATGCGCCCCAGCCCTTGCAGTTCGCTGTGCTGGCGTTGGCCCAGGGCGTCCAGCTGGTGGGTGATGCGGTGTTCGTATTCGAGCGCTGGCTTGCCTGCTGCTGTCAGTTGGCGCGGGCCTGGGGGGCTGTTTGTCTGGTACAGCTTTTGCACTTCGCCTGTGATGCGGCCTTGCGCGTCGCGGCTCAGTTCGATGCGGCTTTGCAGTTCGCCGGCCGGGGGGCTGTTGTTTTCGCTGCCGTCTTGGCTTGCTTCTTCGCCGCTGTGCTGCCAGACGCTGGCCGCTGTCAGGCGCCCGGCCGCGTCCCATTCGTAGCGGTGGGTTTGCGCGCCGGCGTGCGCGCTGGCGGGCAGTTGGCGTTCGGCCAGCCGCCCGCTGGCGTCCCAGCGGTAGTGGCTGCGGCTTTGGTGCGCGGCGTTGCCGTCGCTGGCTTCGATGAGTTGGCCGGCCGCATCCCAGCGGTAGCACTGCAGCCGTCCGTCAAAGCCTTGCTCTTGCACCAGCCGGTCCATTGCGTCCCAGGCAAACTGGCTTTGGGCGGCGTTTTCGTTGACGAGCCGTGTCAGGCGTCCGGCAAGGTCGTATTCGAAGCTCAGGCTCAGCCCGCCCTGGCTTTTTTGGATGAGCCGGCCCCACAGGTCGTAGCGCAGGTGGATGCTGGTGTCTTGCCCAGGGGCGGGCGCCGCTGGGTCTGCAGGGCCTGCAGGACCTGTGTACAGGGGCTGCTGCATGGTTTCGATGCGGATGGGCCGGCCTGCGCTGTCGTAGTGGTAGCGCTCGATTTGGCCGCCCGCCATTTCGCTGGCCATGATGCGGCCCTGGGCGTCGCGCTGGTGGAGCACGCGTTCGCCCAGGGCGTTGGCCGTTTCGATGAGGTTGCCCCAGCGGTCGTAGCGGTAGTGGCTGCTGTGGCCCGAGCAGTCGGTGTAGGTCTGCAGCTGGCCTGCCGCGTTCCAGGCCAGCTGTCTGCTGGCGCCCCGGGCGTCTTGGATGCGGGTGGGCAGTTCGCAGGCCTGGGGGGCTTTGCGCGGGTCGGGGTAGTGCAAGGTTTCGGTGCTGTCTTCTTGGCCTTCGCTGGCCCGGGTGATGTGTGTCAGCCGTCCCCAGGCGTCGTACTGGTAGCGCGTGGTGGCGCCGGCCGCATCGCTCGTTTGCAGCAGCCGCCCCGTGGCTTCGTCGTATGCATGGCGGGTGCTGCGCCCGTCGGGCAGTTGCAGGCCCAGCAGCCGCCCCTGGCCGTCGCGCCGCAGGTAGGTGGTGCGCCCCAGCGGGTCTGTGCGTGAGGCCAGCCGACCGAAGCTGTCGTGGGTTTGCCGCCAGCGGCTGCCGTCGGCCCTGTCGTGGACGATCAGGCGCGACAGGCCTGCCTCGCCTTCGAAGTGGTAGGTTTCGGTGCGCTGCAAGCTGTCGCTGACGCGGGTGCTGGCCCGCGGCTGGCCGTCGGGGGCCGGCGCATGGCTTTGGTATTCGAAGCGGTAGACAAGGCCTTCTTGGCTGCTGTGTTCTATGACGCGCGCTCCCGGCTGCGCGTTTTCGTAGCGGTAGCGGTGCCAGGGGCCGCCGGCATGGCGGTGTGCGCTCAGGCGCCGGTGCTCCCATTCGTATTCGCGCACGAGCTGGCCTGCGCGGTCGTGCACGCTGATGAGCTGGCCTTGGCCGTCGTAGCCGTAGCGCACCAGGGTCTGCGCCGCGAAGGGCCGGCCCGCCGGGTCGGGGGGCGCCAGCGGGTCTTGCTGCAGTTCCACGCCTGCCAGCCGCCAGCCGTCGTCGGCACCCCACAGGCCGTTGGGTCCCTGCGCCGGCCTGCCTCCATGGATGCGCTGGTGCAGCAGGCGGTAGCGGCGTGCGGCGCCGTCGGTCAGCGCAAGCAGCCGCCCCGGCGGCAGCGGTTGGCCGGTTTGGGGGCAGCGCTGGCTGCCGTCGCTGTAGTGCAGGCTTTGGCTGCGCCCGAAGCGGTCTATGCGCGCGATGAGGCGCCAGGGGGCGTTGGCGTTGGCGTTGGCGTTGGCGTTGGCGTTGGCGTTGGCGTTGGCGCCGGCCAGCGGCCCGAAGCCCCACAGGGTGCTTGCGTCGCCGCTGGCCACCCAGATGGCCTGAGCATTGCCGGCCAGGCTGGCGTTCAGATGCGACCAGCGCGGGTCGGATGCCCACGGCGGCGGGCCTGCCTCGCCGCCGCCGCGCAGCAGCCACAGGTCTTCGCTGGCGCTGTGCAGTTGCCCGCCGGGCGCCAGGCCTTGCTCGAAGGTGATGACGCGTGCGCTGGCATCGCGCAGCAAGGTGGCCTGTTCGTGCAGCTGGATGTCCAGCTCCTGCGGCAGGCGCCAGCCGTGGCCCAGCAGGGTGCAGGCGGCGCCGTGGATGGGGTGCACGTAGCTGCTGTACTGGCGCTGCCAGACCACGGGCAGCGCGGCCGATGGCAGGGCGAAGTCCAGGTCTTCGGCGCCTACGAGCACCTTGGCGCCCAGCTGGGGGTTGACGGGCGAGCCGATGGTGATGCCGCCGGGGCAGACGGAGCAGGCCAGGCCGCCCTGGCTGCCGATGAGCACGGAGCGCGCACCGGTGATGATCCGGCTGTGCTGGACGCTGTCGGTGATGCGGGCTGCGGGTTGGCCGGACATGGTGCTTTCTCCTGGTGGGGGGCGCAGCGGGATGCGGGGCAAGGGGGCAAGGGTGGGGGGATGGCGCCG
>JBHIXF010000067.1:0-34272 GCA_041984925.1 Comamonas sp. | reverse complement strand
GTTTTTGCACATAAAAAACAAACATTTTACATGTTCGCATATTTTGGGTGTCTGTGTTTGTGTTGGTGTCCTTCGGTGGGCTTTTGGCCTCTAAAGACCCCGTATTGGGCTCCCATGGGCCCTCCTCTGGGGCCCTGGGGGGGGGGATGGCGCCGGCTGGGGCGGCCGGCCGGCGTGTCATTGCTTGTGCGCCTGTCCTCTCTTATGCGCTTATGCGCCTGTCGGGACGCCCTCCCTTTGGTCAATGGGAAATCATCATAGATAAAAACAATTGATTTTTACGATCCTATATACAAACAGGAATATTCCTAGTTCCAAGGTAAGACAAGGGCTGTTGGAGGGCGTGGCACGCGGCAAGCCTTGCCGCGCAAGCCCAGGTATTCCATCGGGAGTGCTGTCCGGGTAACAGCGGTCTTATGGCGCAAGGACAGCCTCCTTTGGAGCAGGCTGCGCCAGAGCCGCCTGAAGGGTCTGCAATAGGAATAGTCCTAGGCCGGCCCTGCAGAATCTCGTTTTCAGAAACATCCATCTGCAGCAGTTGCCGGAACTCCTTGGCAGGCGGGGTTGACCGGGGCGCATTGAAGGCCCGGCCGGTTCATGCTTTGGCCCGCGGCCTCATTCGGAAACTCACTCCCATGCGATTGATGGCATTCATGGCGGCAATTGCGAGGGTCAGGTCCACCAGATCCTTCTCACCAAACACGGCCGATGCGGCCGCATAGGCCTCATCGGAGGCATGCGTCTCGCTCACGAGCGTCACCTCCTCGGACCATGCCAGCGCGGCACGCTCGTGCTCGGAAAAGAGGTACCTGGCCTCGCGCCATACGGGGATGAGCACCAGCTTTTCGACGGACATGCCTTCGGCAAGCAGGTCCCGCGTGTGGATGTCGATGCAGTGCGCGCAGCCATTGATCTGCGACACGCGCAGGAAGACCAGGTGCGTCAGCAAGCCCGGCAGGCCGGTGCCCTGGGTGACGAACTGGTGCAGTGTTCCGACAGCCTTGGCACCTTCGGGAGATGCTTGAAACCAAACGGCGCGATCCATGAATAAGATTCCTTCCATGAGAATGATGGGCGCAGGCCGAAACCGGCCTCCCGCTCACGAGACGTTTGACTCGAAGGCGCTGTGACACAAGCTGGAAAATGGCTGGGAGCGCCGCGATGGCGCGCCACTGCATCCACGGCTATGCTCACAGCCTTTGCCGCCCTGCGGCCGGCATCCGCCGGCTATCACACGGAACTTGCCTGATCAGGATCTCCCATGCACATCGAACCCGGCGTCGTCAGTCCCGAAAAAATCGCCCTCAGCTATGTCACCGCCGCGGCGGCCCTGGGCCTGACCGCGGCCATGGCACGGCAAAGCCTGCGCGACAACGGCGGCGCGCTTGCGCTGCTGGCCCGCAGCGCCATCGCCACCGCCTTGGTGTTCAGCTTCTTCGAGGTATTTCCGCATGAGCCGGTCGGTGTGTCCGAGGTGCACCTGATCCTGGGCTCGACCCTGCTGCTGATGTTCGGCGCGGGCGCTGCGGCGATCGGCCTGGCGTGCGGGCTGCTGGTCCAGGGGCTGTTTTTTGCACCGTTCGATCTGCCGCAGTACGGCATGAACGTCACCACCTTGCTGGTGCCGCTGTATGCGGTGAACCAGCTGGCACGCCGGCTGATTCCGGCAGGCACGGCCTACGTGGACATCAGCTACCGGCAGGCACTGGCCCTGTCCACCACTTACCAGGGCGGCATCGTGCTGTGGGTCGCCTTCTGGGCGCTCTACGGCCACGGCGCCAGCGCGGCAACCTTGAGCGAAGTGGCAAGCTTTGGCGCCGCCTACATGTGCGTCGTGCTGGTTGAACCTCTGGTGGACCTGGCAGTGCTGTGGCTGGCCAAGCGTCTGGCGGCCTTCACGCAGGGTCCGCTTTTCAATACCCGCCTGCACGCCACAGCCATCTGACGGCTGTTTTTCCCCGCCACGGTTGGCGGGCGGCCGTGCGGCGCGCAGGCCTGCGGCCTTCGCAGGCGCGCGGCCGGGGTGCCCATCGGTTTTGTTCGCGTTCGCCCGGGCCGGGCAGCCCGGCGGCGACCGTGCCGCCAAAGCGGGGGGGGTGTTCAGGCCGCGGCGGGCCGTGGCCCCGCGCACAGCGGTGCGGCCCACAGGAAATGCCTGGGAACCCGCAGCCTGCGACAATCCGCGTCGCGCGCTCCGCTCCCTTTCCATGCGACGGCCCAGCCCCTGGCCGCGTTGCTCCCTGCCTGGCAGCTTTCGCACGGAGTCCGCCTACGCCGTTTCTTCGCCCATGGCTCTCGACCCCTTCACCCTGCTCGTTCTCACCACGGCCATGGCCGCTGCTTCGGCGCTGTATCTGGCTGCGGAATGGAGCAGTGTGCGAGAACGCTCTTTGCTGTTGTGGAGCGCGGGGTTCGGCATCATCACCGTGGGCTGCATGCTGGCCCTGCTGCGCTCCAGCGGCCATGTGCTGTTCGGCATCTGGCTTCCCAACGGTTTGCTGGTGGCTGCCCACTGGCTGTTTCTGGCGGGCGTGGCCGGGTTCACGCGCACCCGGCTGCCGCGCGCCTGGTGGCTGCTGGCCGTCCTCTGGCTGGCCATGCTGTTGCTGCCCGACGGGCCCTGGTGGTCCAAGGCGATGCTGGGCGTGCAGTCGCTGCTGATCGCCATCACCACGTTGAGCGCCGCAATGCTGCTGCGCGCGCATGGCGGCGCGCTCAGCGTGGGCGCGGCCCAGCTGCGCTTCGTCCTGCTGGCGCACGGCCTGTTCTACCTTGCCAAGGCCGGCTCGATCGTGACGCTGGATGCCTTGGTCAACCTGGCCAGTTTCCGCGGCGCGGTGATCCTGGTCTCCCTGGTGGAAGGCGTGATGGCAATCATGTTGCTGGCGATGTCCATGACCGGCACCGAGCGCCATCGCCGCGAGGAGCGCATCGCGCAGATCGCCGCGCGCGATCCGCTGACCGCTCTGGACAACCGCCGCGCGCTCTACCTGCGTGCACCGCAACTGCTGCGGCAGGCCTCGCCAGCCAGTCCCGGCGCCCTGCTGCTGATCGACATCGACCATTTCAAGCAGGTCAACGACCTGTACGGCCACGATGCCGGCGACCGCCTGCTGGTGGCGCTGAGCGACCTGATCCGCGGCGCGCTGCCGCACGGTGCGCTGGCCGCGCGGCTGGGCGGCGATGAGTTCGTCATCCTGCTGCGCAGCGCCTGCGGCGAGGCGGTGCACGCGCTGGGCCAGCAGTTGCGCGAAGCGTTCGCGCAGCAGGCGCGCACGATGTTCGCGACGCCCGAACCGGTGTCCCTGAGCATCGGCGCCACCTTGTTCGACCAGCCCAAGGCGGAGCTGTCCCACTGGCTCAAGCGGGCCGACGAAGCCCTCTACGCATCCAAGCGCAAGGGGCGCGACCAGATGGAGCTGGCCCCGGGTGCGCCGCAGGGGCCGCTCTGAGGATGGCGGGCCCCTGCGCACCCGCAGCAGCCCGCCACACCACCGGCTCACCCCATCCCCGCCATCGCCCTCACCCTCTCGATGAACGCCTCCAGCACCGCCGCGGGCGGATCCCCCCTCCACGCCATCACGGCCGGTGTCATGGCCTGCTGCGGCCCGCGCAGGGGCACGAAGACCACGCCGTTCATGCCCACGCGCCGCATGCAGCGGGGCACCAGGGCCACGCCCTGCTCTGCCGAGACCAGGGCCATGACGGTGAGCCACTGGCGCGCGGCGTGGCGGGTGTGGGGGTGGATGCCGGCCTGCTGCAGGCAGGCGATGACGTTGTCGTAGTTGGCGGGGGCCACTTCTCGCGCGAACATGACGAAGGTGTCGCGGGCGAGTTCGCGCAGGTCGATGTCGGGCTGGCCGGCCAGCGCGTGCGAGGCCGGCAGGCAGCAGACGAAGGGTTCCTCGCCGATGGACAGGGTCTGCAGGCCGTCGGGCGGGTTGGCGATGTTGAGAAAGCCGCAGTCGATCTGGCCGCTGGCAATGGCCTGCAACTGCTCGCGCGTGGACATTTCATGCAGGCAGACTTCGACCAGGGGCCGCTCGGCACGGAAGGCGCGGCAGAAATCCGGCACCTGGCGGTAGACCATGGAGCCGGTGATGCCCACGTCCAGCCGGCCCTGCATGCCCTCGGCCACGCCGCGCACCACGTCGGCCGCGTGCTGGATCTGGGCCAGCACCTTGCGCGCCTCGGTGAGAAAGGCCTCGCCGGCGGGCGTGAGGCGCACGTTCTTGGCGTCGCGCTCCATGAGGATGGCGCCCAGGTCCTGCTCCAGGGTCTTGAGCGCCATGCTCAGCGGCGGCTGGGTGATGCACAGGCGCTGGGCCGCGCGGCCGAAGTGGCGCTCCTCGGCCAGGGCGACGAAGTAGCGCAGCAGATGGGTCTTCATGGGCGGTGGCGGATGGGCAGGAGGCGAGCCCGCATCTTGCACCATGGCCCGCCCCTCCCCCTCAGTACGATTTCGGCAGGCCCAGGACCTTTTCCGCGATGAAGCACATGATGAGCTGCGGGCTGACGGGCGCCAGGCGCGGGATCCAGGATTCGCGCATATAGCGCTCCACGTGGTATTCCTTGGCGTAGCCCATACCGCCGTGCGTGAAGATCGCGGTCTCGCAGGCCTTGGCGCAGGCCTCGGCGGCCAGGTATTTGGCGGCGTTGGCCTCGGCTCCGCAGGGCAGGCCCTTGTCGTAGAGGAAGGCGGCCTTCTGCACCATGAGGTGGGCGGCCTCCAGGCCCATCCAGGCCTGGGCCAGCGGGTGCTGTATGCCCTGGTTCTGGCCGATGGGGCGGTCGAAGACCACGCGCTCCTTGGCGTACTGGGTGGCGCGCGCCAGGGCCGCGCGGCCCAGGCCCACGGCCTCGGCGGCGATGAGGATGCGCTCGGGGTTGAGGCCGTGCAGGATGTACGAGAAGCCCTTGCCCTCCTCGCCGATGCGGTCCTCGACGGGGATGCGCAGGCCATCGATGAACAGCTGGTTGGTGTCCACGCATTGGCGGCCCAGCTTGTCGATTTCGCGCACCTCGATGCGTTCGCGGTCGAGGTCGGTGTAGAACAGGCTCAGGCCTTCCGTACCCCTGCATTCCTCCACGGGCCGGGTGCGCACCAGCAGCAGGATCTTGTTGGCGACCTGGGCCGTGGAGATGAAGACCTTCTGGCCATGGACCACATAGACGTCGCCATCGCGCACGGCGCGGGTCTGCAGCTTGAGGGTGTTCAGGCCCGCGTTGGGCTCGGTCACGCCGAAGCAGGCCTTGTCCGTGCCCGCGATCAGCGGGGGCAGCCAGCGGCGCTTTTGCGCGTCGCTGCCGAAGACCACGGCCGGATGCAGGCCGAAGATGTTCATGTGCACGGCCGAGGCGCCCGACAGGCCCGCGCCCGTGGCCGAGATGGTGTGCATCATCAGCGCCGCCTCGCTGATGCCCAGGCCCGCGCCGCCGAACTCCTCGGGCATGGCGATGCCCAGCCAGCCCGCGTCGGCCAGGGCCTTGTGGAAGTCGTGCGGAAAGCCCCCCTCATGGTCCTTGCGCAGCCAGTAGTCGGCGTCGAACGGCGCACAGGCGCGCTCGACGGCGTCGCGGATCTGTTCCTGTTCTTCGCTCCACAGAAAGTCCATGGTGTGTTCTCCGTTGCTTGTCGCTTGTGGTGTCTGCGGGGTCTGCTCAGGCGGCCGGTCGGCGCACCCGCTCGGGGTTCTCGCCGTAGGGCGGGCTGTAGAAGACCAGCAGGCGCACGGGTTCCTCGCTGGTCACACGGAAGATGTGCATGCAGTCCTCGGGGAAGAAGCAGGTGTCGCCGGGCTGCATGGCAAAGCGTTCCTTGCCGCCTTCGCCGTCGATTTCCACCTCGGCCGTGCCGGCCAGCAGGTAGCAGGCCTGCTCCATGCCCGGGTGGGCGTGGGGCAGCGCGCCGCCGCCTTTCTCCAGCGTGCCCAGCACCAGTTCCATGTGGCGCGCGCCCACGTTGGCGGCGCTGACCAGGCGGCGGTTGGTGGTGCCGTGGTGGTTGGCGGGGCTGTAGCCGGGCACGTCGCGCTCGCGGATCAGATAGCGGGGCATGGAAGGTCTCCTTGTGTGTGTCGTGGGGTGTGCTGCAAAGGGGCGGCCTGCCCGCAGGCGCGGCTGGCCTGCAGCGCGGCCAGCTCGTCCTCGGTCAGGCCGGCCTCGCGCAGCACCTGCAGCGTGTGTTCGCCCAGGCGCGGCGCGGGCGTGGCGCGCTCGGCCAGGGGGGTGCCGCTCCAGCGCGTGGGGCTGGCCGTGGTGCGCAGGCGGCCTTCGCTGGGGTGGTCCATTTCGTGGATGAAGCCCGTGGCGCGGTGCTGCGGGTCGGCGATCAGGTCCTGGGGCGAGGCCATGGGCATGTTGGGCACGTCGGCCGCGTCCAGCAGCGCGCGCCATTCGGCCGTCCCGCGCTCGCGCATCAGCCGCGAGACTTCGGCGTAGACGGCATCGATGTGCAGGGCGCGCTGGCCGTGGGTGGCGAACATGGGTTCGCGCATGCGTTCGGGCTGGCCGATGGCGTTGAAGAAGCTGTGCCAATGCTTGTCGTTGTAGATCAGCACGCACAGATGGCCGTCGCGCGTGCGGTAGGGGCGGCGGTGGGCCGTCAGCAGCCTGGCATAGCCGGGGCCGCCGAGTTCGGGCTCGAAGGACAGGCCGGCCATGTGGTCGCCGAGGATGAACTGGGTCATGGCCTCGAACATGGGCACGACCACGGCCTGGCCGCTACCCGTCTTCTCGCGCGCATAGAGGGCGGCCGTGACCGCGTAGACCGCGTGCAGTCCGGTGACGCGGTCGCCCAGCGTCATGGGGGCGTAGGACGGCTCGCCGCCGCCGTACTGCTGGGCCAGCCAGGGCACGCCGGTGGCGCCCTGGATCAGGTCGTCATAGGCGGGCCGCGCCGCCCAGGGGCCGCGCTGGTCGAAGCCGCAGCAACTCACATGGATGATGCGGGGGTTGCGCGCCGCCACGTCCTCGTAGGCCAGGCCCAGGCGTGCCATGGCCTGGGGACGCACGTTGCTGACGAGCACGTCGCAGCCCTCCACCAGGCGCAGCAGGGCCTCGCGCGCGGCGCCCTGCTTGAGGTCCAGCACCACGGAGCGCTTGCCCTGGTTGGCCTGCAGGAAGATGTGGCCCATGGCCGGGTTGCGCATGGGGCCGACGTGGCGCATGTTGTCGCCCTCGGGCGATTCGACCTTGATCACCTCGGCCCCCAGGCCCGCAAGAATTTGGGTGGCAAAGGGGCCCATGACCACCGAGGTCATGTCCAGCACCTTCACCCCGGCCAGCGGTCCCTGGGGCGCCGGCCCTTGCTGCGCTTGCTCCATTGCGCTCTCCTTCACTGGGCCTCGATCCCCGCCTGCCGCACCAGTTGGCCCCAGCGGGCCATCTGTTCTTTCACGTAGGTGGCGAATTCGGCGGGCGTGTCCGTGGGCCAGACCTCGAAGCCGACCTGGGCCAGCTGCTCCTGCACGGCCTTGTCCTTGAGGATGGCCTGCAGCTCGGTGTTCAGGCGCTCGGTGATCTCGGCGGGCATGCCGGCCGGTCCGAAGATGCCGTTCCAGGAGGTGATGTCGAAGCCCGGCAACGTCTTGGCGATGGCCGGCACATGGGGCAGCAGGGTGGAGCCCTTGGCCGCCGTCACGCCCAGGGTGCGCACGCGGTCGGTCTTGATCGTGCCCCAGGCCGAGCCCAGGTCGGCCACGTAGACCTGTATCTGGTTGCCCATGAGGTCGGTCAGCGCCTGCGGGCTGGATTTGTAGGGCACCGAGGTGATCTGGGTGCGCGTGACGTACTTGAAGGTTTCCGTGGCCACCAGCGAGGTGCTGTTGGGCGTGCCGTAGGACAGGCGGTCGGGATTGGCCCTGGCGTAGTCGATCAGTTCCTGCACGGTCCTGGCCGGCACGGAGGGGTGGACCAGCAGCGCGAACGGCAACTCGCCCACGCGCGCCACGGGCGTGAAGTCCTTGACGGGGTCGTACTTGAGCCCCTTGACCAGCCAGGGGTTGGCCGAGTGCGAGGTGTTGGTGGTCATGAACAGCGTGTAGCCGTCGGGCCTGGACTTGGCCACATGGCTGGCGGCGATCTGGGCGTTGGCGCCGGCCTTGTTGTCCACGACCACGGGCTGCCTGAGCCGCTCGCCCAGCCGGCTGGCCACCAGGCGCGCCACGGCGTCGGTGCCGCTGCCGGCCGCGAAGGGCACGACCAGGGTGATGGGACCGGCGGGGTAGCTGCCCTGGGCCAGGACGGCGGGCGCGGCAACGGCGGCAATGGCACCGAGCGCGCCAAGGGCCAGGGCCCTGCGCAACGGGGAATGATTCATGCTTGTCTCCTTGTTCCTGTGGAAGGCGGCGCCGTGTATTCCAGCGCTCACCCCCATGGTGGAGGGGGCAATGATTCAGGTCCAATTCTTTAAAAGCGTTCAATGATTCGTTTTTTGAATCATTGACAGAGCGGCAGCCTCTTGCGCTGCGGCGCCATTGGTGGGACGCTGGCAGCCCAGATCAGGAGCCCCCCCATGACCCACACCATCCGGATGCACCGCGTCCTCAAGGCCCCGCCCGAGCGCGTCTACCAGGCCTTCACCACGGCCGCCGCCCTGGCCAAATGGCTGGCGCCCCACGGCTACATCTGCGAAGTGCCCGAGTTCGACGCGCGCGTCGGCGGTCGCTACCGCATGGCCTTCGTCAACCTGTCAACGGGCGGGCGCAGCGGCTTCGGCGGCGAGTTCCTGGAGCTGGAGCCGGGCCGGCTGGTACGCCACACCGACAGGTTCGACGACCCCCAGCTGCCCGGCGAGATGATCACCACCATCGCGCTGCGCGCCGTGTTCTGCGGCACCGAACTCGACGTGACCCAGGAAGGCGTGCCCGCCGTCATCCCGGCCGAGGCCTGCCACCTGGGCTGGCAGGAATCCCTGCAGCTGCTGACCCTGCTGGTGGAGGCCAGCGTGCCCGGCTGACATGCCGCGGATATCCCACGCTGCGGACCGGCTGTCACGCCGCCAAGGTTGATCGATCCCCGGGCTTGGGGGGACAATCGCGCCATTGCCCGCCAACGCCCGGAGGTCCGCCATGGCCACCCCCCTTGCACCCACCGCACACGCCATCGATGTCCTGCCGTTTGGTGCGCGGCTGGCGGACGCAAGAACCAGTGCCCTGTTCAAGTCGCACGACATGGAGGTCATCCGCGTGGTGCTGCGCGCCAGCCAGACGCTGCCGCCCCACAAGGTGCCCGGCAGCGTGAGCCTGCACTGCCTCGAAGGGCGGCTGGAGGTGATGCTGGGGGGCCGCTTGCAGGACCTTCAGGCGGGCCAGCTCATGCACCTGCCGCCCAACATGCCCCACGCGGTGCGCGCGGTCGAGGACACCTCGGCCCTGGTCACCATCGTGCTGTGCGACGCGGACTGAGGCTCAGCGCACCGGCAGGAACTGCATGAACGGCCCGGCCAGCAGCCCCTGGCCATAGCCGATGACCGAGCGCCGGTAGCGCTCGGTGGAGTAGCTGGCGACCAGGTCGAGCCGGCCGATGATCTTGCCCATCTCGCGTTCGAAACTCAGGTTGCGCTGCACCCCGTCCAGATGGTTGGACAGCAGCAGCGGGCCGCCTGCCGCGTTTTTGCGCGTGTTGAGTATCCAGTTGGCCACTTCGACGTTGCGCGCCGCGTTGTAGACATGCTGCGGATCGATGCTGTCGATCAGCGTGAACCGGGTCCGGCCGCCATGCGCGGTGATGATGGTGTCGGCCAGCGCGTGGGTGAAGGCAGCGACGCGGTCGCCCGCGAAATCGGGCTGCAGCGCCAGCGACAGCGCCGCCACGTCGCGCAGGCCCTGCAGGTCGGCCCAGGGCTGGCGCTCCAGGATGGCGATGCGCACATAGGCTGCGGCGGCCTCGCGGCTGTCCGCCGTCTTCCTCCATTCGCCGGGATTGCGCTGGTAGAGCTTGTCCATCAGCCGCAGCACGCCGTCGAGGTTTTCCTTCATGGCCAGCGTGACCATGCGGTTGCTGTCGGACTGCACGATCTCGCCGGCGGTGAATGGCGCGCCGTCCACCTTGCCGCGCGGCGCGGGCGTGTCGGCGCAGCCGGCCAGCAAAGCGGCCAGCGCGAGCGCGGCGGCCCAAGGCGTGGACGGCACGGGAATGGCATGGAGCATGGCGGCACGATAGCAGCCATGGCCGCGATGGCGCTGCGCCGCATGTCAATCTTTGTCACGCAGCCCTCAAGTGCGGCGCGCCGCTGCCGATAAGCAATCAAAGGATGCAATCTGGTGGGGTGGCAATGACATCCATGGCATCCAACTGTCTCGCGCCAAGTCTAGGCGGAGTACTCCAGGCCCCGGCTTTGCGGCCGGGGCCTTTTTCTTGGGCCTGCCATGCGCTGCGTTGACGCCTTTGCAACAGCCGTTGCCCGTGCAGCGGCGCACAATGCCGGGAATTTGCGCGCCATTCCATGACTTCACTCCCTACCCCTGCGGGCGATGGCAGCGGCATTGCCGTGCTTGGCGGCGTCCGGATTCTGAGCCTGGCATTGAACCTGCCGGGCCCTGCGGCCCTGATGCGCTGCGCCGCCATGGGAGCGGTGTGCCGCAAGCTGGAGCCGCCTTCGGCCGATCCCATGGCGCTGTACAGCCCGCGTGCCTATGCCGACATGCATGGGGGCATCGAGGTCTGGCAGGCCCACCTCAAGAGCGAATCAGGCCAGGCCGCGCTGGAGCAGGCCCTGGCCGCCACCGATGTGCTGCTGACTTCTTTCCGCCCGGCGGCACTGGACAAGCTGGGCCTGGGCTGGGATGCGCTGAGCCGGCGGCATCCACACCTGTCCATGGTGCGCATCGTGGGCAGTGCCGGTCCGCTGGCCGATGTGCCCGGCCATGACCTGACCTACCAGGCCGAGGCGGGGCTGGTGCAAGGCGGCACCCTGCCGCCCAGCCTGTTCGCCGACATGGCGGGGGCCCTGATGGCCAGCGAGGCGGTGCTTCAGGCCTGTCTGCATCGCCAGCGCAGCGGCCACGGCAGCCTGCGGGAAGTCGGCCTGGCCCAGGCCGCGCAGTGGCTGGCACTGCCCTGGCACTGGGGCCTGACCACGCCCGAAGGCGAGGTCGGCGGCGCGCACGCAGGCTACCGCGTCTATGCCTGCGCGGATGGCAGCGTGGCCGTGGCAGCGCTGGAGCCGCACTTCGCCGCGCGGCTGTGCGCCGTGGCCGGACTGCCGGCCAACGGCGATGCCTGCCACATGCGCGATCCCGCCACGCATGCAGCCATTGCGGCCTTTGTGCGCGGGCTCGATTGCACGCAATTGGACGCGCTGGCGCAGAGCCACGACCTGCCGCTGCACACACTGCCCGGCGCCGGCCCCGCGGCGCCTTGAGCTGCGCCGCCTGTAGGCGGACAACGCATCAGGCATGCCGGCAGCCGACTACAAGCCGCTCCGGCCATGGATGGCGTCGATAGCAGGCGGCAGGACAGGACCCGGGCCTCTTTACCCTGGTAGGCTGGTCCACTTAAATCAGGCCTGCGCATACAACTGGACAACCCGAATACATGTGGAAACATACATAATCGGCCTATCTGGAGACCGCCCCCATGGAAATGGCTTGCACGCATCCGATATCCCCCCAGTCCCGGGCGCCGCGCAGATGCGGCGTGCACTTCGGCACCGCGCAGGCATGCGCCTGAGCAGCGGGGATTCCTAGCCAGCACAGGTCCCTCCCATGCCCCACAGGCCGCCACCCCCTCCGGTTTCCACACTGCAGCTCGTGCAGCGCATATGGCCTTTGGTGCTGGTCGTGGCGGTCCTGCTGGTGACTGCGGCCAGCAGCATCCATCTGGTGTCGGCGGTGCGTGCCTTCGTCGCCGGGGAAAGCCTGTGGTCCAAGGCGCAAAAGGATGCGATCTACTACCTGTCGCGCTACGTGGACAGCGGCTCCAGCCGGGATCTGGCCCAGTTCCGCCAGGTGATGCGCATTCCCGAAGGCGACTGGAGTGCGCGCCTGGCGCTGGATGCGGACCCGCCGCGCATCGCGGACGCGCGTGCCGGCATCCTGCAGGGCGGCAACCATCCGGACGATGTGGATGCGCTGATCCTGCTGATGCAGCGCTTTCGGCATTTCGACTGGATCGAGGAGCCCTACCGCTACTGGGCGCTGGGCAACCAGTACCTGTCGCAGCTGAGCCGGCTGGCCAACGAGATCGAACAGCGCCATTCGCTGGGCGCCGTCAATGCGGAAGATGCCATCACCTGGAAGCGCGAGATCGAGCAGATCAACACCGGCGTGACGCCGGCGGCCCAGCAGTTCAGCGCCTCCATGGGGCGCAGCTCGCGCCAGATGGTGCTGTGGCTGCAAGGCATCCACCTGGTGCTGGCGACCTGCCTGATCCTGCTGGCCGCCTGGCACACGCGCCACATGCTGCAGCAGCGCCAGCAGTTCAAGAACGACCTGCTGTCGGAGAAGGAGCGCGCCCAGACCACCCTGGCCTCCCTGGGCGATGCCGTGCTCACCACGGACGACACGGGCGTCGTGGACTATGCCAACCCTGCCGCCCTGGGCCTGCTGGGCTGCACGGAAGAGCAGTTGAGGGGCCAGCGGCTGTCCAAGGGGCTGCATTTCAACAGCATCGACACCAGCCAGACGGCCGAGGGCCTGCTTACCCATCTGCTGGAGGGCCATACCCTGCGCGAGGAGCAGACGCGCTGGCTGCGGCGCTCGGACCGCAGCATCGTGCCGGTCAAGCTCATGGGCTCGGCCATCACCAGCCATGGCCAGCCCTCGGGCGCGGTCATCGTGCTGCGCGACGTCTCGCGCGAGCAGCAGTACCTGGACCAGTTGTCCTGGCATGCCAGCCACGACAGCCTGACGGGGCTGGAAAACCGCGTCGAGTTCGAGCGCCGCCTGCAGCGCCTTCTGAACCAGGGCCAGCACCGCCTGCGCCCTTCGGCGCTGCTGTACATCGATCTGGACCAGTTCAAGCTCATCAACGAGACCTGCGGACACCCGGCCGGCGACGAAATGCTGTGCGAGATCTGCCGCCTGCTGCTGCACAACCTGCGCGAGACGGATACGCTGGCGCGCCTGGGCGGCGACGAGTTCGGCGTGCTGCTGGAGAACTGCCCGCCCGAGCCCGCGCTGCGCATCGCGGAAAAGCTGCGCGTGGCCGCCGAGGCCTTGCATGTGCAATGGGGCAAGCAGACGCTGCGCACGGGCCTGAGCATTGGCCTGGTGCACATCGGCGGCGACATCCAGTCGGCGCAGGACCTGCTGCGCATGGCCGACATGGCCTGCTACCGCGCCAAGGAACGCGGCCGCAACCGCATCTACATCTACCGCAGCGACGACGGCGAGTACACGCGCCACGTCAGCGAGATGGAATGGGTCACGCGCATACGCTCGGCCCTGGAGCAGGAGCGCTTCTGCCTCTATGCGCAAAGCATTGCGCCGCTGCAGCCCGACGACACGGGCGGGCTGCACTTCGAGGTGCTGCTGCGCCTGCGGGACGAGCAGGGCCAGATCATCGCCCCCGCAGCCTTCATCCCGGCGGCGGAACGCTACGGCATCATGCCGGCGGTGGACCGCTGGGTGATCGCCAAGACCATCTCGACGCTGGCGTCGCAGCCCGCCTCGCTGCGCCACATCGACACCTGCGCCATCAACCTGTCCGGCCCCAGCCTGGACGACGAGGGGCTGCTGGACTTCGTGCAGCAGCACCTGAGCCTGCACGGCATCGCGCCGCAGCTGCTGTGCTTCGAGATCACGGAGACCAGCGCCATCGCCAGCCTGTCCAACGCCACGCGGCTCATACAGGCGCTGCGCATGCTGGGATGCCGCTTCGCGCTGGACGACTTCGGCGTGGGCATGTCGTCGCTGACCTACCTCAAGCAGTTGCCGGTGGACTATCTGAAGATCGACGGCGGCTTCGTGCGCGAGATGCTGCAGGACCCCAGCGTGCACGCCATGGTGGAGATGATCAACCGCATCGGCCACATCCTGGGCAAGCGCACCGTGGCCGAGTATGTCGAAAGCCGCGAGATCGCCAAGGCCCTGCAGGCCATCGGCGTGGACTATGCCCAGGGCTTTGCGCTGGCGCGCCCCGTGCCGCTGGACGACCACTATTTCGAAAGCGGCGCCCAGGCCGTGCGGCGGCAGTGGCTGGGCACGCTGGCGCCCGCCGCGGGCTGAAGCGCAGCGCCCGGCTCAGCGCGGCTTGCGGGCGCCGGCCTGCGGCTTGCCTGCCTTGCCACCGCCAGCCTTGCCGCCCACGCCGGCCCGCGCAGGCAGCCCCGTGTGCTGGGTCAGCATGCGGCCCGGCTTGGGCTGGCTGGGGCGAAAGCGCACGTCCTCCCTGGGCTCCAGCGACTCTTCCTGCACCCTGCCCGGCCTGGCGCCCTTGCCCGCCGTCTTGTTGAGCGCGTAGGCCTTGCCCTGCTGGGAGGCCACGGCGCGGCCTGCCACGCCGGTTCCCGGCGTGCTGTTCTTGCGCCGCGCGCTCTGGTAGCCGCCATCGACCAGGGGCTGGAAGGTCGGGATCAGGTGCTGCTTGCCATTGCCGATCAGGTCGGCCCGGCCCATGGCCTTGAGCGCCTCGCGCAGCAGCGGCCAGTTGTTGGGATCGTGGTAGCGCAGGAACGCCTTGTGCAGGCGGCGGCGCTTTTCACCGCGCACGATGTCCACCGACTCCTCGCCCGCGTCGCGCATCTGGCGGCGCACCTTGGTCAGCGTGTTGCGGCCCGAGTGGTACATGGCCGTGGCCGTGGCCATGGGGCTGGGGTAGAAGGTCTGCACCTGGTCGGCGCGAAAGCCGTTGCGCTTGAGCCAGATCGCCAGGTTCATCATGTCCTCGTCGCTGGTGCCCGGGTGGGCCGCGATGAAGTAGGGAATCAGGTACTGCTTCTTGCCGGCCTCTTCGCTGAACTGCTCGAACATCTGCTTGAAGCGGTCGTAGCTGCCGATGCCGGGCTTCATCATCTTGGACAGCGGGCCGGCTTCGGTGTGCTCGGGCGCGATCTTCAGATAGCCGCCCACATGGTGCTGGACCAGCTCCTTGACGTACTCGGGCGACTTCACGGCCAGGTCGTAGCGCAGGCCGGAGCCGATCAGGATCTTCTTGATGCCGGGCAGGCTGCGCGCGCGGCGGTAGATCTTGATCAGCGGGCCATGGTCGGTGTGCAGGTTCTGGCAGATGCCGGGGAAGACGCAGCTGGGCTTGCGGCAGGCGGCCTCGATCTCGGGGCTCTTGCAGCCCAGGCGGTACATGTTGGCCGTGGGGCCGCCCAGGTCGGAGATGGTGCCGGTGAAGCCCTTGACCTTGTCGCGGATGTCCTCGACCTCCTGGATGATGGAGTCCTCGGAGCGGCTCTGGATGATGCGGCCCTCGTGCTCGGTGATGGAGCAGAAGGTGCAGCCCCCGAAACAGCCGCGCATGATGTTGACCGAGGTGCGGATCATCTCCCAGGCCGGGATCTTGGTCTCGCCCTCGTGGCTGCCGCTGGCGTCGGCATAGCTGGGGTGCGGGCTGCGCGCATAGGGCAGGCCGAAGACCCAGTCCATCTCGGCCGTGGTCAGCGGGATCGGAGGGGGGTTCAGCCACACGTCGCGCGCGGTCACGCCTTCGCCGTGCGCCTGGACCAGGGCGCGCGCATTGCCGGGATTGGTCTCCAGGTGCAGCACGCGGTTGGCATGGGCGTAGAGGATGGGATCGGCCTTGACCTGCTCGTAGCTGGGCAGGCGCAGCACGGTCCTGTCGCGCGGCGGCTGCCGGCCCTTGCCGCGCAGCGCGGGGTTGGGGACGAACTGGATGGCCTGGGCCGCAATGGGCTGCACGGCGGCGACCGAAGCGCCGTCGGGCTTGGCAGCGGCGGCATCGCCCTCTTCCTTGGTGCAGGTCTGGCCCTGGGCCTCGGCCTGCTCGCTGGTGGTCATGTAGGGGTTGATGTGGGGCTCGACCACGCCGGGCTCGTCCACCACGGTGGAGTCCAGCTCGAACCACCCGTCCTCCGAGGCGCGGCGAAAGAACGCCGTGCCGCGCACGTCGGTGATTTGCTCCACGGGCTCGCGCGCGGCCAGGCGGTGGGCCACCTCGACCAGGGCCCGCTCGGCGTTGCCGTACAGCAGGATGTCGCACTTGCTGTCCACCACGATGGAGCGGCGCACCTTGTCGCTCCAGTAGTCATAGTGGGCGATGCGGCGCAGGCTGCCCTCGATGCCGCCCAGCACGATGGGCACGTCCTTGTAGGCCTCGCGGCAGCGCTGGCTGTAGACGATGGCCGCGCGGTCCGGGCGCTTGCCGCCCACGTCGCCCGGCGTGTAGGCGTCGTCGGAGCGGATCTTGCGATCGGCCGTGTAGCGGTTGATCATGGAATCCATGTTGCCCGCCGTCACGCCCCAGAACAGGTTGGGCCGGCCCAGGACCTTGAAGGCGTCGGCGCTGTGCCAGTCGGGCTGGGCGATGATGCCCACGCGAAAGCCCTGCGCCTCCAGCACCCGGCCGATCACCGACATGCCGAAGCTGGGATGATCCACATAGGCATCGCCGGTCACCAGGATCACGTCGCAGCTGTCCCAGCCGAGCTGGTCCATCTCGGCGCGGCTCATGGGCAGGAACGGCGCCGTGCCGAAGCGCTTGGCCCAGTACGGACGGTAGCTGGTCAGCGGCTTGGCGGCACGGTGGAAGAAGGAGACGTCGACTGGGGCGTTCATGGTGGGCGCGGGCTCGTGAGGCCAGTTCGAAAGTAACCCGCCAGTTTACGTTTGGCAGGTCAACCCTGCTGGATCAAGGTCTTGCCTGGCGCATGGCGGACCCGGCGGCCTCCCCGTGGCGGCGCGCAGCCATCAATGCGCGTCGGCGCCCTGCTCCTGCCAGCCCGGCTTGCGCGCCGCCTCGCGCGCCAGATAGGCCGTGGGCGTGTGGCCGCACCAGCGCCGGAATGCACGCGCGAACACCTTGGGGGACTCGTAGCCCGCATTCTCCGCGATCCGGCTCGTGGGCCACTGGCCGCTTTCCAGCTGCTGGGCCGCCAGCGCCATGCGGTGGGCCGTAAGGTAGGCGATGGGGGCCGCGCCTACCAGTTGCTTGAACCGGGTGCTGAAGCGGGTGCGCGACATGCCGGCCTCGGCCGCCAGGGCCTGCACGCTCCAGGCGCGCCGGGGCTCGCGGTGCATGCAGACCATGGCCCGGGCGATGGCCGGGTCGCCAAGGCCGCGCAGCCAGCCCTCGCCACTGGCGGTTTCGCGTGCCAGGTGCTCGCGCAGGATGTTGACCAGCAGCAGCTCGCCCATGCGCGCCGCCGACAGGCGCCAGCCGGGACGCCGCGACAGCGTCTCCAGCGTCAGCGACTGCATGGTCGCTGCCAGGCAGTCGGCCAGCGGCAGCTCGCTTTCGCGGACATGGATCAGCGGCGGCAGGATGCGGAACACCGAATGGCGGCAGTAGGCGGAAAACCAGACCAGGGCCGAGAACATCTCGGTGGCGGCGCCGCCGCCGCCATGGCTGAAGACCAGGGGGTTCTCGTCCTTCGCCCCTTCGGCATGCAGGGCGATCAGGCGTGAGAAGGACTCGGGCACGACCCCCAGCTCCGAGGCCACGGTGTGTGGCGCGCCCATGGGCAGCATGACCAGATCGCCCGGCTCCACGCGCACGGGCGGCAGGCCCTGGACCTGCAGCCAGTACGGCTGTCCGCGCGCCATGCGGATCATGGCGCCGGAGACGCCGGCCGATTGCAGGCTCCAGGGCGCGGTCAGCGCAAAGCGCGCAGTGACCGCGCGCTCGGAGCGGCAGATATCCAGAACTTCGCTGAGTGCATCCATGGGTGGGCTGGAACGGGGACCTGCGCCATTGTCCACTGCACGGCCGGGCCACGAAGGGCCGGGCCGCGAAGGGTCGGGCCGCGAACGGCCGGGCCGCGAAGGGTCGGGCCGCGAACGGCCGGGCCGCGAAGGGTCGGGCCGCGAACGGCCGGGCCTGAACGGAAAGTGCCCAATTCGGGCCGCCCGGCGGTGGAGCGGCGGGCGCCGGACCGCAAGAATGGCCGCCATGACCCACGAACCAGGAGACAGGACCATGGCAGTTTTGAAAATAGGCATCGTCGGCGCCGGCATCGGCGGACTGGCCGCCGCCAACGCGCTGCACCGCGCCGGCCACGATGTCACGGTCTACGAGCAAAGCCGGCAGTTCCTGCGGGTAGGCGCCGACATCAATCTCACGCCCAACGCAGTGCGCGCGCTCGACGGACTGGGCCCGGCGATCGCCGGGGACGTGCGCGCATCGGCCGCGCGCCCCACCCACCGCATCAGTCGCATGTGGGACAGCGGCGAGGAAACCTCGCGCCTGGCCATGGGCGAGGAGGCCGAGCGCAAATACGGCGCGCCGCAGTTGACCATCCACCGCGCCGACCTGCTGGCCGCGCTGGCCGACGCCTTCCCCGGCGACAAAGTGCGGTTCGGCAAGCGCGCCGAATCCATCGCGCAGGAGGACGGCTGCGCCCATGTCCGCTTCACGGACGGCAGCGAGGCCGGCGGCCTGGACGCTCTGATCGGCAGCGACGGCATCCACTCCGTGGTCCGCAGCGCCATGTTCGGCGCCGAGAGTCCTCGCTTCACAGGTGTCGTGGCCTTCCGCGCCGTGGTGCCCACCGAGCGCGTGCGCGGCTTGCCCGACATCGGCGCCTTCACCAAGTGGTGGGGACCGACGCCCGAGAGCCAGATCGTGACCTTTCCGCTCAACCAGGGCCGCGACACCTTCATCTTCGCCACCACGGCCCAGGACAGCTGGCACGAGGAATCCTGGACCACGGCAGGCAATGTCGAGGAACTGCGCGGCTTCTATGCGGATTTCCACCCCGACGCGCGCGCCCTGCTGGATGCCTGCGACAGCGTGCTCAAGACCGCGCTGTACGAGCGCGACCCGCTGCCGCGCTGGTCGCAGGGACGGCTCACGCTGCTGGGCGATGCCTGCCATCCGATGATGCCCTTCATGGCCCAGGGCGCGGGCACGGCCATCGAGGACGCGGTGGTGCTGGCACGCAGCCTGGCCAGCGCCGGCCAGCCGCGGCAGGTGCCGGCCGCGCTGGCGCGCTACGAAGCCATGCGCCTGGGCCGCACCAGCCAGATCCAGATCGGCTCGCGCGGCAACAACTGGCTGCGCGCCGGCGGCAATGCCGACTGGGTCTATGGCTACGACGCCTGGAGCGAGCCCCTGCCCTGCGCCTGACCGCGCGCGCCCGTCACAGATCGCGCCGGGCGGCCTGCAGCAGTTCGGCGAACCGCTGTGCGCTGCCCAGCTCATTGGCGGCCAGCAGCACGAGCTTGGTCAGGAACAGCTCGCAGCGGTGCCCGCCCACGGCATCCAGGGCCGTGGCCAGCTGGTCGTAGACGGATTCGAGGCTGGCGATATCCAGCGCCTGGGGGGTGCAATGGTCCTGGTTCATGCGGCGGCTCCTGTGGTGGCGTTGTCGATGGCTGCGCGCAGGCGGGCGGCGTCCAGCGCCATCCAGCGGGCGCAGACATGCTGGTCGGGCCGCAGCAGATAGGCGGCGCCGGGGGCTGGCACGCCATAGCGCTGGCGGCAGCGGCCCTCGGGATCGGCCAGGGTCAGATCGGCGCCGGGCACCCCGCCGGCCGGGGCCTGGCAGGCGAGCGCGACGATGCGCAGCTTGACGCCGCGCTCCCGCGTGGCCTGGGCAAGCCCGCGCAGCGCGGCAGGGATGGGCGAGCCATCGCTGAAATACAGCAGGTCGAACCCGCCGCCCAGGTGATCGAGCAGGTAGTCATCGGGCGCCAGCCGCACATTGCACGGCGGCGCGCCATGGCCGGGGCCGGCCTGGAACAGCAGGTTGTCGTCGCCCGGACTGTTGAGCGGGGAGCCGGCGTACTCATGCGGGCGCGAGGTGCGCCAGTGGTACAGCGGCCCCACGAAGGGCTGGCTCAACGACAGCGACAGCACGGCATCGCGCAGCAGGCGAAAGCCGCGCGTGGGCGGCGCCATGAAGCGCGTGCTCTTGCCCGCCTCCTCGATGATCTCGCGCGCGGCGCCGACGCGCTCGCTGCTGTAGCTGGCCAGCAGCCCCGGCGCGGACACGCCGCGCGCCACCAGGGCCAGCCGCCAGGCCAGGGCCTGCGCATCCTGCAAGCCCGTGTTGGCGCCCCGCACGCCGAAGATGGGCAGCATGTGGGCCGCATCGCCCGCGAAGATGACGCGGCCATGCACATAGTCCGGCAGCGTCAGGGCGCGCGCCGAGTAGACCGAGCTCCAGTCCAGCTCCCAGGGCGTGCCGCCGAAGCCGATCATCTCCAGCTGGGCATCGATGCGCGCCTTGAGCGACGCGGGCCGCAGCGCCTCTTCGGGATCCTCGCCGGCGGGCAATTGGTAGTCCACGCGCCAGATGCCATGCGGCTCCCGGTGCATGAGGATGGTGTTGCCCGGGTTCCAGACGGGATCGAAGAAGGCCAGCCGCTCGGTGGGCAGGGGCAGGTCGATGCGGATGTCGGCGATCACGAAGCGGCCTTCGTAGGATGCCCCCTCCATGGCGAGCTCCATGGCCGAACGGATCCCGGAACGTGCGCCATCGGCGGCCACCAGCCAGTCGGCCTCCAGCGTGTATGCGCCCTCGGGAGTATCCACCTCCAGGCGCACCGGCGCGTCCTGCCCCGGGCCCGCCTGCTGCACGCGCGCGACACGGTTGCCCCAGCGCAGCTCGATCAGGGGATGGGCAAGCACGGCATCGACCAGGTACTCCTCCAGATACTGCTGCTGCAGGTTGGTCATGGGGAAGAAGCGCTCGTCCTCGTCGTGCGGCGCCTCCATGCGGAACACGCGCCGGCCCCGGTAGAAGGAGTTGCCGAAGCGCCAGGGCAGCCCGCTGGCGGCGACACGCCCGGCCACGCCCACCTGCTGCAGGATTTCCATGGAACGGCGCGTGAAGACGATGGCCCGGCTGCCTTCGCTGACCTGCAGCTCGGATTCCAGCAGCACGCAGCGCTGGCCATTGCGCGCCAGCTCCAGCGCCGTGGTCAGGCCCACGGGGCCGGTGCCCGCGATGGCGACCTGGTGGCGCTGGGCTGCGGGCTGCTGCGAAGGCAGCCAGGGCCGGTGCACGCGGTAGGGGTAGTAGATGGAATGCCGGGGCTCGGCATGGGGCTGGTGCATGGATGTCTCCTTCACGTTCGGTGTGCGGCCGCAGTGTAGGCAGCCGCCTGCCACCGGACGTCACCGGATGGGGACATGACCAGCCGGTCCCGGCCGGCCTCATTCGGCCGGGGCGGGCTCCATCAGCAGCGCGAACAGTTCGCGCCGCCCCTGCACGCCGAGCTTGGCGCAGACCCGCTTCACATAGGTGCGCGCGCTGGACGGCGTGATGCCCAGGCGCGCGGCCAGCGCCTCGGCGTCCAGCCCCTCGGCCAGCGCGCGCACCACGTCGAGGTCGCGCTGCGTGAGCTGGCCGAAGCGCCGCGCCAGCCGTGCCAGCACCACGCCGGCCAGATCGTCCTCCAGCGCCTGGCCCGCATAGTGCAGGCGCATGGCCTGCATGACCAGCGGGGCGAAGGCCTCGATGCGCGATACGGCAGCGGCGTCGAAGCGGCCGTGCTCCTCGCCCCGGTAGAGGTTGACGGCAATCCAGCGTGCACCGTGCTGCAGCGTCAGCAGCGACAGCCGCTCGACCAGGCGCGGCAGCTCGTAGCAGACACGGCGGTACTCGGGATGGCCCACGTCGGCCGGTGTCTGGCGGTGCAGCCAGATGCCGGCCCGCGCATGCGGCTCGCGCTGCATGCGCTCGAGCTCGGCCTTCATCACGTGCTGCGCTCCGTCAAGCGGGTAGAAGCGCTCGCTGTAGTCCTGCGAAATCATGGGCAGCGCCCCGGTGCGCGCCCGGTCGCCAAGGCCGACAAGGCGCGGGCGCGAGCGCCCCTGGAAGGAAAAGATCGTGCACTGGGCCAGGGGCACATGGCGGCCCAGCAGATGCAGCAACTGCCCCGCCACCGCATCGCTGCCGGGCCGCCCCACCTGCTCCAGCAGCGCCGTCGCATCGGACAGTGCCACCGTCAAGCCCGCTTCGCCGGGTGCGGGCGGCAGCAGCCAGTGGCGAGGCCCGCAGGACTCGGCGCGGCGATGGATTCCGGAACTGGGCATGGGGCTGGGCACGGGACTGGGCATGAGGCTGCGCATCTTGCCTCAGCCGTCGAGGCCGCGGCGGCTGACGACGGCAAAGAGGCGGGCACCAGCCTGCCAAGCCCGCGCTCACATCACCATTCGCCCACGTTGCGGATGCGCTGGTCCAGATCCAGCGGAACGGCGCCATCCTGGCCTGCCAGGCCCTGCTCGGACAACTCCTCCAGCGCCAGTGGCGGCGGGCTGAAATGGTCACGGCCGAAAGTGTGCTGGGCCAGCACGGGATCATGGGAAGGGGGTGTGTTCATGGGGTGCCTCCTTGACAGAAAGCTTACTTCTTTCATGCAGAAATTTCTGTAGGACAAGAATGCATGCAGCCTTGTGCAGCCTTCATGCGACATGCTGCACTTGCTCACAAATATGTAGTGCAACGTCATCCGCCGGTCATGCAGTTCCCGACCAGGGCATCGGCGACCCGTCCATGCGGTAAGCTGCCGCCCGCCATGCCCCAGACTCTCCGCGCTCCGGCGCACAGTGAACTCCTGATCAAGAAAAGCCGCTTCATCGGCTGCGTGCAGCCGATGGCCGACCGCGCCAGCGCCCAGACCGTGGTGGATGCGCTGCGGCGCGCGCATCCGGGCGCGGCCCATGTCTGCTGGGCTCTGCTGGCGGGCGGGCAGTCGGCGGCCGTCGACGACGGCGAGCCCGGCGGCACGGCCGGGCGGCCCATGCTGGATGTGCTGCGCCACCAGGATCTGGAAGGCGTGCTGGCCACCGTGGTGCGCTACTTCGGCGGCATCAAGCTGGGCGCGGGCGGCCTGGTGCGCGCCTATACCGATGCCGTGGCCCAGGCCTTGCTGACGGCCGAGAAAGTGCCGCTTCAGCGCATGCAGCCGCTGCGCTGCGCCGTGCCCTATGCGCTGGAAGGCCTGGTGCGCCGCGAGGTCGAGGCCGCGGGCGCCGAGCTGCTGCAGGTCGAGCATGGCTCGCTGGTCCGGTTCGATCTGCGCCTGCCCCAGGCGCAGGCGCCGGCTTTCATGGAGCGGCTCGGCGAAGCCGGCCAGGGCCGCGTCGGCTGGCTGGAGCCGCACGGCTGAGGACGCGGCTGGCCGGCAAGCCTAGAGCGTGTGATGCACTTTCTAGGCCCTGGCCAGCGCCATCGTCTGCACCTGCTCCAGCCGCATCGGCTTGGCAAGAAAATAGCCCTGCGCCAGATCCACGCCCAGACTGGCCAGGGCGTCGAATTCCCGGGCCGTCTCCACGCCCTCGGCCACCACCACGCTGCCGATTTCATGCGCGAAGCTGGTCAGGCCCTTGGCCAGCGCGCGGCGGCTGCGGTCGGTATCGACGTTGTGCGTGATGCTCATGTCCAGCTTGATCATGTCCGGCTGCAGGCACAGGATGTGGCGCATGCTGGAATAGCCGGCCCCGGCATCGTCCACGGCCAATGTCGCGCCACGGCGGCGCAGCGGAGCCAGGGCCTCGGCCAAGGCTTCGTAGTCATCCACCGCGGCATGCTCCGTGATTTCCAGCGTCACGCGCGAGATGTCGTGGTCCGCGCCCAGCCGCAGCGGCAACTGCCCCGACAAAATGAGCTGTGGCGAGCAGTTGACCGCCAGATGCCAATGCGCTGGCAGACGCACCAGCGCGCCCAGGGCGACGTCGATCGCGTGGCGCTCCAGGTCCAGGCCCATGCCGACTTCATGGGCCGCCTTGAACCACTGGTCCGGCGGGCGCAACGGCTCCAGGTCAAAGCGCGACAGGCATTCGAATCCGTGCAGCTTGCCGGTGGCAATCGAGTAGACCGGCTGGAACACCGGACGCGGCATGCCGCCATCCATGGCGTTGCGGATCTCATCGGCGACCTTGTCGAATGTCTGCTGGGCTGCGGCGGCGGCCCCGAAATGCATGCCCAGCAATTCCGAGAAGGCGCGCAGCATGAGCATGTCATGCCACCCCAGCCACGCATTGGGCTGGTGGCTGAAGCAGCACAGCGTGCCATAGAGCCGATTGCCATCCAGACGAATGGGCGTGCTCAGATGCGCGCCGATGGGAATGGCATGCGTCTCGGGAATCTGCTGTGCGGCCGGAACCTTGGAGGTATCCGGAATGAATTCGGGCAATTGCCCATTGACCACTTTCTGGCAATAGCCTTCATTGAGCGGAATCTTCTGCCCCTTGAACACGGTGCCAGGGGAATTCTCGTCCACATGCTCCAGCACCCTGTCCGCGCCCAGAAAACGCGCCACGAAAGCCACATCCATGCCCAGATGGCGGCGCACGACGGAAAGAACGCGGTCCACCCCATCCAGCTCGAGGCCGTATGCGAACAGTTTGCCCAGAGGTGTGGTGGAGCCTTTTTCCAGCATGATTTCGTGAACCGACTCTAGCAGGGCCTTATCCGCATTCAAATTCCATTTGTCTATGGATCCATGGTTCTCAAAAGGAAAATCCAAATCAATCCTGGCGGCGTGAATGGCCATGGGTGCGGATTTCCACGCTGGAGCGTGCCATGCACTTTCAGAGTGCGTGATGCACTTTTAAGGACCCGCGACGGCTTTGCGCGCTGGTGACCGCAAGGCGCGGTGCGGGTGTCTTGGCGGCCGGCGTTTCGGCACTTGGCCTACGCCCGCAGCCGCTGCGCCCATGCAGACTGGCCGGCATGCAAGCGGCATCCGCCCGGGTGCCGCGATCAAAGGATGCCTGCATGAAGAACCCGCCCACCACCGCCCTGGACGTGATCATCGTCGGCGCCGGCTCTGCCGGCCTGTCGGCCCTGCGCGAGGTGCGCAAGCACACGGAGCATTTCGCCATCGTCAACGACGGCCCCTGGGGCTCGACCTGCGCACGGGTGGGATGCATGCCGTCCAAGCTGCTGATCGAGGCCGCCAACGCCTACCACCGGCGCACCAGTTTCGAAGCCTTCGGCATCCGTGGCGCGGACCGGCTGCAGGTGGACCTGCCTGCGGTGCTGCGCCGCGTGCGCAAGCTGCGCGATGAATTCGTCGCCGGCACCCTGCAGGCCACGCAGGGGCTGGCCGAGCGCGCGGTCCAGGGCCGGGCCCGCCTGATCGGCCCCGACCGCATCGAGGTCGACGGCAAGGTGCTGGCGGCTCGCAAGCTGATCCTGGCGCCGGGCTCGGCGCCCGTGGTGCCCGAGGCCTGGAGGAAGTTCGGCAAGCGCATCCTGACCACCGACACGCTGTTCGAACGCAAGACGCTGGGCCCGCGCGTGGCCGTGATCGGGCTCGGCCCGATTGGCGTGGAGATGGCCCAGGCCCTGGCACGGCTGGGCCTGCAAGTCACGGCCTTCGGCCATGGTCCCAAGATGGCGGGACTGACCGATCCCAACGTGACCCACGCGCTGCGCCAGCTGCTCGAAAAGGAAATGACCGTGGTCACCGACCACGAGGCCGAACTGAGCAAGGGCCCGGACGGCACCATCGTCGTGCATGCGGGCGGCACGCGCATCGTCGTGGACCACGTGCTGGCGGCCATGGGCCGGCGCCCGCAGCTGCAAGGCCTGGGCCTGGAAACGCTGGGCCTGCCGCTGGACGACCGGGGGCTGCCGCCGCTGGATGCGCAGACGCTGCAGGTCGGGCAGTTGCCGCTGTTTCTCGCGGGCGACGCCAACGCCGAGCGCCCGCTGCTGCACGAAGCGGTGGACGAAGGCCATATCGCCGGCGTCAATGCGCTGGCCGAAACGCCGGGCTGCTTCGAGCGCCGCACGCCCTTGTCCATCGTCTTTTGCAGCCCCCACGCCGCCGTGGTGGGCCAGCCGATGACCGGCCTGCTGGAGCGGGACTTCGTGGTCGGGCGCGCGGACTTTGCCCGCCAGGGCCGGGCGCGCGCGGCACAGCAGGCCCATGGCCTGCTCCACCTCTATGCCGACAAGGCCGACGGCCTGCTGCTGGGCGCCGAAATGTGCGCGCCGGCCGGCGAGCATCTGGCCCACCTGCTGGCCCTGGCCGTGCAGCAGCGGCTGACCGTGCAGGCCTTGCTGCGCATGCCCTTCTACCACCCGGTGCTCGAAGAGGGCCTGCGCACCGCGCTGCGCGACGCCGCGCGCCAGCTGCCGCAGGCGCCCTGCGGCGACCTGGGCAATTGCGACCCGCTGCCCATGGACGATTGAGCGGCGGGGGCGCCCTCCCCCGTTTATCGCAACCACCTGCATCCACCAGGCCACGGCCCGCCCGTCGCAAGCCGCCTGCGGCACGGCCATGGGCGGGCACCTGCGCCATGTCAGGAAACGTCGCAGAAAAATACAAATAGACACACTTTTGGGGCGATTGCAAAAAAAGGCTTGCACGCAAGAATAGGCAGCGAGGTAACACGTGTTACGCCCTTGTGACAGCCCTCACGCTTGCAGGCATGTGGCCACCAAGCGGCGGGGGCGCGACACGCCGTGCCGGAACCGGGTACCGCGCAGCGGCGGCTGCAGCGGCAATCCTTGCAGGCCCAGCCGCCAGGGAGACTCCTCATGCCTGAACGACATGCTGCAGCAGGGGCTGCCACCAGCGCCCCGGGCCAGGCCAGCCCGCAAGCGGGCTACGACGCGGATGCGGGACGCGCGCCCTATCTGGCCTGGGGCGCGCTGCGCACGGTGCTGACGCTGCTGTTCTTCGCCGTGGGCGTGGGCTACATGCTCTGGCGGCTGGGCACCCTGAACATGGAGCACCCGGTGTTTTCCTGGCTGGTCTATCTGGCCGAGGCCTATGGCCTGGCCGCGGCCGCCATGCATGTCTTCATGGTCTGGCGCCTGACCGAGCGCGAGGCGCCGCCGCCGCCGGCCGGGCGCAGCGTGGACGTGTTCGTGACCTGCTACAACGAGCCCGAGGACATGGTGCGCCGCACGCTGCTGCTGGCGCGCGACATGGACTACCCGCACCAGACCTGGCTGCTGGACGACGGCAACCGCGCCGCCATGCGGGCGCTGGCCGGGCGGCTGGGCGTGCGCTACCTGGCACGCACGCACAACACCCATGCCAAGGCAGGCAATCTCAACCATGCGCTGGAGCACAGCAGCGGCGAACTCATCGCGATCTTCGATGCCGACCATGCGCCGCAGCGGCATTTCCTGGTCCGCACGCTGGGCTACTTCCTCGACGAGAAAGTGGCCTTCGTGCAGACGCCCCAGGAGTTCTTCAACCTCAACTCCTTCCAGCACCGCCTGCGCTGGCGCACGCGCCGGCTGTGGACCGAGCAGTCGCTGTTCTTCAAGGTGCTGCAGCGCGGCAAGGACTACTGGAACGCGGCCTTCTTCTGCGGCACCTGCGCCGTCGTGCGGCGCAGCGCGCTGCGCGAGGTCGGCGGCTTTGCCGTGGGCACCGTCACCGAGGACCTGCACACCTCGCTGAAGCTGCACAAGGCCGGCTTTCGCTCGGTCTACCACCACGAGCCGCTGGCATTCGGCATCGCGCCCGCGCAGATCACGCCCTTCCTCGCGCAGCGCGTGCGCTGGGGCCAGGGCGCCATGCAGGTGCTGCGCAAGGAAAACATCTTCTTCACGCGCCGCCTCACGCTGGCCCAGAAGATCAACTATCTGGCCTCGATATCGACCTACTTCGACGGCTGGCAGAAAGGGCTGTACTGCGTGGCGCCCGCCGTGGTGCTGCTGACGGGCTGGCTGCCCATCGACGCCAGCGGCTGGGTCTTCCTGTGCTGGTTCCTGCCCTACTACCTGCTCAGCGCCTGGGTGTTCGAGGAGCTGGGGCGCGGCTATGGCGGCATCCTGTACACGGAGCAGTACAACTTCGCGCGCTTCGCCGCCTTTGCCTGGGCCACGCTGGGCCTGCTCATGGGACCGCGCAAGTTCCGCGTGACCAACAAGGCGCTGTCGCACCAGAGCACCAACCATCTTCTGATGCTGCCCCAGTTGCTGGTGCTGGGCCTGAACCTCGCAGCCGTCGCGCTGGCCCTGGCGTGGAGCGCGCAGGCGTCCTATCTGCCGGCCTATGCCCTGTACTTCAACCTCGGCTGGGCAGCCGTGAACCTGGCCTGCGGCCTGGCCGTGATGCGCCATGTGCGCAGCACCGAACGCTGCCTGCGCGCCGAGTACCGCTTCCCCCTGCCGCTGCCCTTGCTGCCCGCGCAGGACGGCGGCATGGACAGCCAGGCCTTGACCATCGACAACATCTCATCCAGCGGCTGCCATGTGTTCGGCATGCTGCCGCCCGGGCTGCGGCGCGGCCAGGTGGTGCAGGCCCGCATCGCCCTGCCCTCGGGCCCTTTGCCCGTGCGCCTGATGGCCGTGGCCGATCCGCAGGAGGCCGGCCCCGGCAGCCACCACCGCCGCATGGTGGGTTGTCGCTTTCTCTGGGAAGATGCGCAGGCGCGCGACACGCTGGACCTTTTCCTCTACGGCAACGATCTGCAATGGCAGTTGCAGGAGTTGCAGGAGTGCTCCATACCGCCCTCGGGCTGGCTGCGGCGCAACGGCCTGCACCGCATGCTGCAGGCCTGCGGCCGGGCCGAGGCGCGCGACTGGGCGATCTGCGAAGTGGACATTCCGCTGCACGACGACGCCGGCCTGCAGCCGGGCCTCGTGCCCCTGCCCGCTGGAGAGCGTGCGCCCCGGCAACTCGTCTTCTACAGCGACATCCAGGAGGGAGCGGCCCTGCTGCTGCGGATACAGACGCGCAGCGGCGAGCGCAGGGTCTTCGCGCAGGCCGGTGCCACGCGCAGGCTGTCATCGACGGCCGGCACGGTCTATGTCTGCACGCTGAACCAGGTGCGCCAGCAGGCCATTGCGATGCCGGACGCCGCCCTGCCCGCATCCCCCAAGGAGCTGCCATGCGAATCCCTTGCCACCTGAGCGCTGCCTTGCTGCTGGCCCTGTTGGCGCCGCTGCCCGCACGGGCACAGGCGCTCTACCTGGGCGGAGCGGAAACTTCGCCGCACGCCAGCTATGCCTACTTCGGGCGCATCGCCTCCCTGGACCACCCGGGCCTGCAAAACGGCCTGGCCTGGCGGCTCTGGCTGGACCGCTCCGAATACCGCTACGAATCCAATGGCCGCAGCTACCGGGGCACGGGCACGGGCATCGAAGCCGGCATCGGCACGCTGTTCGGGCAGGATCCGCTGACCGGCTCGGCCTTCGTGAGCCTGGTCGGGCGCGATACCCGGATATCCCCGGACGACCCCGGCAACGGCAGCCGGGGCTTTCACGCCGGCATCAAGCTGCAGGCCGACCTCAACTACCGATTCACCCCGGGGCTCACGGGCAACCTGGGCGCCAGCTACCTGGCGCCGGCACACGCCTACTGGACGCGCGCACGGCTGATGTGGACCTTGCCCAGCCAGCTCAGGCTGGGCCTGGAGCAGGCCTGGCACGGCGATGACCACTACCGCATGCGCCAGACCGGGCTGGTGCTGGGGGGCATGCGCTGGGGCGGCGCCGATGTCACGCTCAAGGCCGGCAGCCGCCATCTGCGCGGCGAAGGCTCCGCGCCCTATGTGGGCATCGAGCTGGGCTGGAACTTCTGAGCGGCCGGCTCCGGTGCTCCTCAGCGCACCTCGAACAGCCGGCCCCAGCCCCGGATCGCGGCGGGGTCGCGGCCGGCCGCGCGCAGCATGCCCCAGACCGTGGTGCTCACGGTGTCCAGCAGGGGCAGGCCCCAGCGGCGCTGCACCTCCTCGGCCAGCGGGGCCGCGTGCAGGTTGGTGCAGTAGGTGACCACGGCATCGGGCCGGCCGGCCTCGGCCACCTCGCCGATCAGCGCCAGCAGCCGCTGCGGCGGCACCAGCGCGAAGTCGTGGTTGACCGTGATGTCCAGGTGCCGCTCGGCCACGGTGGCCACGCCGGCCGCACGGTAGTTGGCGATGATGCGCTGCTGCACATCGCCGGTGTAGGGGCTGACGATGGCCAGCCGGCGCACGCCGAGACGGTCCATGAGCTCATTGAGCGCGAGCACGGCCGTGGTCGCCACGATGCCCGTGCGCTCGCGGATGCGCTCGCACAGGCGCCGGTCCGCGTCGAAGCCGCGCCAGCCGGCCGCCGTTCCGCTCCAGCCGATGACGTCGACCCGCGCATCGGCCAGCAGCTGCGCCGCCTCGAGGACGGGGCCGTCGTCGAACTGCCCCAGGGCCGCTGCGGCCAGCGAAATCTCCGTCACGCGAAAGCGCGAGAAATGCGCGCTGCAATCGCCGGCCTGTGCGGCGAGCGCATTGGTCAGCGGCTCCAGCGCCGTGTTGGAGGAAGGGGTCAGCACGCCCAGACGGGTACAAGAGGCCATGGCTTGTCTCCAGGCAGTTGAGGGAGCAGGCACCGAAGCCGCATTCTTGGCTGCGACCCTATAAATGTCAACAACGATGTCAACATAGATTCACCGCCATCCTTGCCATGGAATTTCCAAGGCATGCCGGAGCCGGATTGCGCGGCCGCACATGCCCCCTGTTTTCCCTGAACTCCATGACGTTTAGGCGTTAACCATAATGTCAACAATCTTGTCGACAAATAAATTCACCACATCGCAACCGTTTTCCGATCCATGGGAGGAAGGCCCGAGATGCCAGTCGACACCACCCCCGCCAGGCCGCACGCGGCCGCCGAGCCCGCGACGGCCGCCGCGGCAGACCAGGCCCCTACCCGGGTGCGCTGGAAGATCTTTCTGATGATGCTGTTCCTCATCGCGATCAACTACATCGACCGGGCCTCGCTGTCGGTCGCCATGCCGCTGATCGCCAGGGAGTTCGACATCGGACCGGCCACGCAGGGCCTGCTGCTGAGCTCGTTCTTCTGGACCTATGCCTTCATGCAGATTCCCGGCGGCATGCTGGCCGACCGCTACGGCCCGCGCGCGGTGATCGCCGGGGCGACGCTGGGCTGGGGCTTTTTCCAGGCCATCGCCGCCGCCTGCACGGGCTGGGTCAGCCTGCTGCTGACGCGCCTGGGCCTGGGCGCGGCCGAAGCGCCCATCTACCCCGCAGGCGGCAAGCTCAACGGCATCTGGATGACGCAGAACGAGCGCGGGCGCGGCGCCACCCTGCTGGACGGCGGCGCGCCGCTGGGCGCGGCCCTGGGCGCCGTGCTCATCGCAGGGCTGATCGCCCTGCTGGACTCCTGGCGCCTGTCCTTCGTGGTGGCCGGCGTGGGCACCATGGTGGCGGGCTACTTCGCCTGGAACTACATACGCAACCATCCGCGCGAGCATCCGGGCGTCAACGAGGCCGAGGCCCGCTACATCGAGGCCGCCCACGCCCTGGACGAGGCGGCCGCGCCCGCCCATGCCAGCGGGCGCGTCGCCGACTTCCTGCGCTACCGCTCGGTCTGGGGCATGTTCTTCGGCTGGATGTGCTTCAACGCGCTGTTCTACGGCCTGCTGACCTGGATGCCCAACTACCTGTCCAAGGTCCACGGCTTCGACATCAAGCAGATGGGCGGCGCCATCTTCATCATGTTCTTCTCGGGTTTCGTCGGGGAGATGCTCGGCGGCTGGATTGCCGACAAGTGGCGCGAGCGCGGCGGCGAGCAGGCACGGGTGCTGCGCACGCTGTTCGGCACGGCTTCGGTGATCGCCACGGTGGCCATCTATGGCGTGTCGCAGATTTCCGATCCCGCCACCGTGGTGGCGCTGCTGTCGGTGACGCTGTTCTTCCTGCGCTGGTGCGGCCTGTTCTGGTGCATCCCCTCGCTGATCGGCACGCGCCGCCGCGTGGGCCTGCTGGGCGGCATCATGAACCTGGGCGGCAACGTGGCCGGCATCGGCGTGCCCATCGTCGTCGGCCTCATCGTCCAGGCCACGGGCTCGTACTTCATGGCGCTGATGCTGTTCACGGGCGCAGGCGTCGGCCTGTTCGTCTGCGCGACGCTGCTCATCGACTACCGCCACAAGATCCCCGTATGAAGGGCCCGGTCGCCCTGCTTGCGCCCTCCCCCGTTGTTCCACTTGCTTGCACCCCATGAACCGCAGCGCCGAATTCGACTTCGTCATCCGCAACGCCCGCGTGGCCACCGCCAGCGACCTGTTCGACGCCGACATAGGCATCCGCGACGGCCGCGTGGCCCAGTTGGGCCAGGGCCTGGGCAGCGGGCTGCAGGAGTTCGACGCCGCCGGCCGCATCACCACGCCAGGCGGCGTGGATGCGCACTGCCACCTCGACCAGCCCATGGAGCCGCCGCTGCGCATGGCCGACGACTTCGACACGGGCACGCGGGCCGCGGCCTGCGGCGGCACCACCACGGTGCTGGCCTTCGCCGCCCAGGCGCGGGGGCAGTCGCTGCGCGCCGCCGTCGAGGACTACCACCGCCGCGCGCAGGGCAAGGCCCATGTCGACCATGGCTTCCACATGATCGTCAGCGACCCCACGCCCCAGGTGCTGCGCGAGGAGCTGCCACAGCTGATCCGCGAGGGCTACACCTCGTTCAAGATCTACATGACCTACGACGACCTCAAGCTGGACGACGGCCAGATCCTGGACGTGCTGGACATCGCGCGCCAGCATGACGCCACGGCCATGGTGCATGCCGAGAACGCCGACTGCATCGAATGGCTGACCCGCCGGCTGGAGGCCAGCGGCCGCACGGCCCCCCGCTACCACGCGGTGTCGCGCCCCATGCTGGTGGAGCGCGAGGCCACCCACCGCGCCATCGCGCTGTCGCAGCTGGCGGACGTGCCCATCCTCATCGTCCATGTCTCCGGCCGGGAGGCGGTCGAGCAGATCCGCTGGGCCCGTGCGCACGGACTGAACGTCATGGCCGAGACCTGTCCCCAGTACCTGCTGCTCACGGCCGAGGACCTGGGCCTGGACGACGGCTACCAGGGCGCACGCTGCGTGTGCAGCCCGCCGCCGCGCAGCCGCGCCAACCAGGAGGTGATCTGGCATGGACTCAACGACGGCCTGTTCACGGTCTTCTCCTCGGACCATGCGCCATTCAGCTTCGACGATGCCGGGGGCAAGAAGCCCGGCGGCCGGCAGGTGCCCTTCCGCCACATTCCCAACGGCATCCCCGGCATAGAGACGCGCATGCCTCTGCTCTACACCCACGGCGTGCTGGCGGGCCGCATCACGCTCAACCGCTTCGTGGAGCTGACCTCGACGAACCCCGCCAAGGTCTACGGCCTGCATCCGCGCAAGGGCAGCATCGCCATCGGCAGCGACGCCGACATCGTGGTCTGGCAGGAGGTCGACCGCCCCGTGCGCAATGCCGACCTGCACCATGCCGTGGACTACACGCCCTACGAAGGCCAGCCGCTGCGGGCCTGGCCCGCGCTGACCCTGTCGGCCGGCGAGGTAGTGTGGGACGGCACGGCCTTTCACCCGCGCCCGGGGCGCGGCCGCTTCCTGCGCCGGGGCGCCCCCAGCCTGCTGCCCCGGCGCCCCGCCGACAACGCCTGATGGAGAAGCTCGCATGAAACTGCTGGTCATCAACCCCAACATTTCCGAGAGCGTGACCGCGCTGATCGAGACGGAAGCGCGCCTGGCCGCCGGCGCGGACACGGAACTGACGATGCTGACGGCCCCCATGGGCGTGGCCTACATCGAGACGCGCTTCGAAGCGCTGATCGCCGCCTATGCCGTGGCCGAGCTGGCCGGCCGGCACGCAACCGGGCACGATGCCGTCATCGTCGCGGCCTTCGGCGACCCGGGGCTGGACGGGCTGCGCGAGGCGCTGGACATTCCCGTGCTGGGCATGACGCAGGCTGCGCTGATGAGCGCCTGCATGCTGGGCCGGCGGTTTTCCATCATCGCCATCTCGCGGCGCATCACGGCCTGGTACCGCGAGATCGTGGAACACAATGGACTGCTGCAGCGGCTGGCCAGCATCCGCTGCCTGGACGAGCCGCTGCGCGACATCGCCAGCGTGCAGCAGGACCACGAGGCCAGGCTGCTGGCCCTGTGCGAGGCGGCCGTGCGCGACGATGGCGCCGACGTGCTCATCATCGCCGGCGCGCCGCTGGCAGGCCTGGCGCGCGCGCTCAAGCAGCGCCTGCCCGTGCCCGCCGTCGACGGCGTCTCCAGCGCCGTCCACCATGCGCGCAGCCTGGTGGCCCTGGCGCCGGCGCCGGCCCGCGCCGGCAGCTTCGCCCGGCCGGCGCGCAAGGACTTCCTCACCCTGCCCCCGGGCATCGGCGCGCTGCTCGCGGGCCGGGATGAATGAGGCGGCGGCCGGGCTGCGCGCACGGCCCTGGCCCGCCTAGAATCGACAGCCATGTCGACAAAGCCCGGCCCCAAAGTGAA
>JBHIXF010000066.1:0-34512 GCA_041984925.1 Comamonas sp. | reverse complement strand
CCTTGAAGCCCTTCATTGACGACTACAACTGGTGCCGGCCACACTGTGCTCTCAACCATCAGCCTCCCATGAGCCGCATTCCGGCCATGAACAACCTCCTGGGACTCAACACCTAGGGCCACGACGCCGCTTCGCGGCGAATGGCATGCAAGACGAGAAGGCCATGGTTCTCCATGGCCTTTTTTGCCTGGCTTGTGCAGGCCAGGCCAGGCCGGAGCGGCGCGCGCGGCGCCCCGGCCCTCACTCCACCACCGTGAGCTTGGCGATCGACAGCGCCAGCCACTTGGTGCCGTGGCGGCCGAAGCTGACCTGGGCGCGCGCATCGTCGCCCGCGCCTTCCAGGGCCAGCACCTTGCCCTCGCCGAACTTGTTGTGGAATACGGCCATGCCCACGCGCAGGCCGTGGCCGGGCGCCGCCTTCTGCGGCGGCACGGGCGGGCTGGCGAAGACTTCGCTGCGCCAGCCTTCGGCCTTGCTGCCGAAGCCGCCGCGATCGCGCGATCCATAGCCGCCCGGGTTCGGTGCGAAGCTGCCGAAACCGCCCTGGCGGGGCGTGATCCACTTGAGCGCCGCCTCGGGCAGCTCGTCGAAGAAGCGGCTCTTGACGTTGTAGCGCGTCTGCCCGTGGAGCATGCGCGTCTGCGAGTGGCTCAGGTACAGGCGCTTGCGCGCGCGCGTGATGGCCACATAGGCCAGGCGCCGCTCTTCCTCCAGCCCGCCGCGGTCCATCATGGCGTTCTCGTGCGGGAACAGGCCTTCTTCCACGCCCCCGATGAAGACGGCATCGAACTCCAGGCCCTTGGAGGCATGCACCGTCATCAGTTGCACGGCATCCTGCCCGGCCTGGGCCTGGTTGTCGCCGGCCTCCAGCGCCGCGTGGGTCAGGAAGGCGGCCAGCGGCGACAGGGTTTCGCCGGTATCGGCGTCCACCGTGGCCGCCAGGGTGCCGGCCGGCGGCTTCAGCGGCGCATCCAGCAGCGGCCGGGAGGCGTCCAGGCCCTGGCTGGCGGGGCTTTGCGCCAGGGGCGCCGTGCCACTGTGTTCGTCCAGCGGCAGGGCCACGGCATCGCGGCCAAAGCCCTCCTGGGTGACGAAGCTTTCGGCGGCGTTCACGAGTTCCTGCAGGTTCTCTATGCGGTCGGCGCCCTCCTTCTCGTTGCGGTAGTGCTCGATCAGGCCGCTTTCCTCTTCCACCGTCTCGATGATCTCGCGCAGCGTGCGGCCTTGCGTGCGCTCGCGCAGCACGTCGATCCTCGCGATGAAATTCGCCAGCTTGGTGCCGGGCGCCCCCGGCACGGCCGAGACCGCATCGTGCAGCGAGCAGCCCGCGCTGCGCGCCGCGTCCTGCAGCGCCTCCACGCTGCGCGCGCCGATGCCGCGCGGCGGAAAGTTCACCACGCGCAGGAAGCTGGTGTCGTCGTGCGGGTTGTCCAGCAGGCGCAGATAGGCCAGCGCATGCTTGATTTCGGCGCGCTCGAAAAAGCGCAGGCCGCCATAGACGCGGTAGGACACGCCGGCATTGAACAGCTGCGATTCGATCACGCGGCTTTGCGCATTGCTGCGGTAGAGCACGGCGATCTCCTGGCGCGGCCAGCCGTCCTTTTTCACGAGCTGCTGGATTTCCTCGACCATCCACTGCGCCTCGGCCAGGTCGGTGGGCGCCTCGTAGATGCGCACGGGCTCGCCCGGCCCCTGGGTGGTGCGCAGGTTCTTGCCCAGGCGCTGGCTGTTGTGGCTGATCAGCGCGTTGGCGCAGTCCAGGATGTTGCTGTAGGAGCGGTAGTTCTGCTCCAGCTTGATCTGCCGGCGCACGTCGAACTCGCGCACGAAGTCCTGCATGTTGCCCACGCGTGCGCCACGGAAGGCGTAGATGCTCTGGTCATCATCGCCCACGGCGATCACGCTGCCCGTGGCCTGCAGCCGGCCGTCCACCATGTCGCCCGCCAGTTGCTTGAGCCACTGGTACTGCAGCTTGTTGGTGTCCTGGAACTCATCGACCAGGATGTGGCGGAAACGCCGCTGGTAGTGGGCCCGCAGCGCGGCGTCGTCGCGCAGCAGCTCGAAGGAGCGCAGCATCAGTTCGCCGAAATCGACCACGCCCTCGCGCTGGCACTGCTCCTCGTAGAGCTGGTAGATCTCGACCTTCTTGCGCGTGTCGGGGTCGTGGGCCACCACGTCGCCAGGGCGCATGCCCTCTTCCTTGCAGCCGGCGATGAAGTACTGCAGCTGCTTGGGAGGAAAGCGCTCGTCGTCCACGCCGAACTGCTTGCACAGGCGCTTGACGGCCGACAGCTGGTCCTGCGTGTCCAGGATCTGGAAGGTGGACGGCAGGCCCGCCGCCTGGTGGTGGGCGCGCAGCAGCCGGTTGCACAGGCCGTGGAAGGTGCCTATCCACATGCCGCGCACGTTGTAGGGCAGCATGGCCGACAGGCGCGCCAGCATTTCCTTGGCGGCCTTGTTGGTGAAGGTCACGGCCAGGATGGAGCCCGGCGTGGCCTGCCCGGTCTGCAGCAGCCAGGCGATGCGCGTGGTCAGTACCCGCGTCTTGCCCGAGCCCGCGCCGGCCAGGATCAGCGCATGGCCGGCCGGCAGCGTCACGGCAGCGAGCTGCTCCTCGTTGAGGTGGGCCAGCAGGGGGGATGGGGAGTCGGGCGCGGCCCCAGCCGCGCCGTCGAGCAGATCGATCGGGAACATTGCCCCATTGTAGAAAGCCTCGCTGCATGCAGCGCCGTCACCGGGGATGTCCCTCGCGCGCAGCGCCATACGGATATGCATATGGCGGCCATAAGGCCGGCGTGCGCATGCGCCTCGCAGCCGGGGTATAGAATCAGCCACCGGGCCCAAGTTTCTTGCGGTCCGGTTTTTTGCGCCCGGACTGCCGCAGTCCTGGCAGCGCGGCCCGCCCGCGCTGCCCGCAAGGCCGGTCTCCAAGCCAAGCGCCCCATCGCGCAGGAATGTTCCTGCCGCGACCTTTCATGGAGCTTGGAATCAAATGGAAATCTTCGACTACGACAACATCCTGCTGCTGCCGCGCAAGTGCCGCGTGGAAAGCCGCTCGGAATGTGACGCCAGCGTGGAGCTGGGCGGCCGGTCGTTCCGCATCCCGGCCGTGCCGGCCAACATGAAGACGGTGGTGGATGAAGGCATCTGCACCTGGCTGGCGCAGAACGGCTACTTCTACGTGATGCACCGCTTCGATCTGGACAACGTCCAGTTCGTGCGCGAGATGCAGGGCAAGGGCTGCTTCGCCTCGATCTCGCTGGGCGTCAAGAAACCCGACTACGACACCGTGGACCGCTTCGTCGCCGAAGGCCTGTGCCCCGAATACATCACCATCGACATCGCCCACGGCCATGCCGACAGCGTGAAGAACATGATCGGCTACCTCAAGCAGCATCTGCCCGGGGCCTTCGTGATCGCCGGCAACGTGGGCACGCCCGAGGCCGTGATCGACCTGGAGAACTGGGGCGCGGACGCGACCAAGGTCGGCATCGGCCCCGGCAAGGTCTGCATCACCAAGCTCAAGACGGGCTTCGGCACGGGCGGCTGGCAGCTGTCGGCGCTGAAGTGGTGCGCGCGCGTGGCGACCAAGCCCATCATCGCCGACGGCGGCATCCGCAGCCATGGCGACATCGCCAAGAGCGTGCGCTTCGGCGCCACCATGGTGATGATCGGTTCGCTGTTCGCCGGCCACGAGGAGTCGCCGGGCCAGACCGTCGAGGAAAACGGCCAGCGCTTCAAGGAGTACTACGGCTCGGCTTCGGACTTCAACAAGGGCGAGTACAAGCATGTCGAGGGCAAGCGCATCCTCGAACCCGTCAAGGGCCGCCTGGCCGACACCCTGATCGAGATGGAGCAGGACGTGCAAAGCTCGATCAGCTACGCCGGCGGCAAGAAGCTCATGGACATCCGCAAGGTCAACTACGTGATCCTGGGCGGCGACAATGCGGGCGAGCACCTGCTGATGTGATGCAGGCAGGCCGCGTGCGGCAGCCAGGGCGGCCTCGGCCGCCTTTTTTTTCGCCCGCGCACAGCGACGTCGACCTGAAGCAGCCATGCACACCGACGCAGCCAGGGACCTGCCATGGAGCGGTACGGCGCAACGGCATGCCGTAAAAAATTCGGCAGGTTTACTGCAAGCGCCTTAAAAATGCCGCATAATTGCGGTCTCGTTTGCACAGCAGGCGATACGTGGGGCTCTTAGCTCAGCTGGTAGAGCAGCGGACTCTTAATCCGTTGGTCGAGTGTTCGAATCACTCAGGGCCCACCACATTTTCCAGGTTGATCCTTTCAGCCTGGACCTTCGGAAACTCCGAGGGGGCTCTTAGCTCAGCTGGTAGAGCAGCGGACTCTTAATCCGTTGGTCGAGTGTTCGAATCACTCAGGGCCCACCACCGTTTTCCCTCGGTCCGCATGCGCCGGACCGATTCCTTTGGAATTCCAAGGGGGCTCTTAGCTCAGCTGGTAGAGCAGCGGACTCTTAATCCGTTGGTCGAGTGTTCGAATCACTCAGGGCCCACCACCTCTTTCTTCCTGGAGCGCTGATGCAGCACATGGCTCAGTGCTTCCTGCGCTGGTACTCCATCAGCACCGCCATGTCGCGGCGGCCGGCCGACGCCACCCACTCCCGGCCAAAGCGCTCGCCCATGAGGTCCAGCATGCGGCGCAGTTCCGCCGATGGCGCAGCCACCGTCATCTTGCGCTCGACCAGCACCTGCTTGCCCTGCTCGTCGGCCTGGCGCGCCAGGGCCCAGCCCTCCTGCTCGGCCAGCGCGGCCGATCGCCCGATGGCCTGGCGCTCGGTCTCGGTCAGGGACTTCCAGGCGATCTCGCTCACGCACACCATGTTCTTGGGAATCCAGGCCCTCACGTCCAGGAACACCTTCATCGTCTTCCAGGCCTGGCTGTCCACCCCCGTGGTGCTGGACGACAGCATGGCATCGATTCCCCCCTGCTCCAGGACCGTCGCCAGTTCGCCGGCCGCCAGCACCACCGGCTGCGCGCCCCACAGTTCGGCCAGCCGCTTGCCCGCATCGCTTTGCACGCGCAGCCTGAGTCCCTTGAGCTCGCCGAGGCTGCTGATGGCACGCCGGCAGAACAGGCCCTGCGCCGGCCAGGGAACGGCAAAGAGCAGCCGGACCCCTTGCTGCGCCAGCAGGTACTCCTGGATGCCGGGGCGCGTCAGCTGCCACAGGCGCTGCGCGTCGTCGAAGCCCCGCACCATGAAGGGCAGCGAATCCATGCCGAGCAATGGATGCAGCTGCGCCAGGGAAGACATGAGGATTTCACCGAAAGGGATTTCGTTGCGCCGCAGCGCAGGCAGCAGCTGCGTCATCGGCGCGAGCGCCGAGCCGGACACCACATCGACCTCCAGCGAGTGGCCGGTCTCGGACACCACCCGCAGCGCGAAATTGCGCAGGTTCTGCGTGTGGTAGATGCCGTCACCGTAGGCGGCGGACAGCTGGAGCCGGCGCCCCCTGGACCAGGCAGGCGTGGCGCCCAGCGGCAGCACGCCGGTCGCCAGGCTCGACATCAGCGCACGGCGCGACAGCATCATGAACACTCCTTGTTGATCCCCGCATGGGCCTTCCCATGATTGCAACAAATTCTATCTATTGTTTTATTGATTAGTCAAAAACTATCAAACCACCGGAAATGCCTTTGCCGTGCCGCCGCCCGGGCGCAATGGCGCGGCACCGCGCCGGATCCCGTCCACCCATGCCGGCCAAGCCCGCTAAAGTGTCACCTGCCGCAGCGCCACGGCGCCTGCGGCCCTTGCCGCCGGCCGCCCTGGCACGGCGGCCCCAACGCCTCATCCGCATGCCACACACTGTTTCGCCGCTCTGGCAAGGCCCGCGCTGGGCCCTGGCCGTCCTGCTCGCCATCCTGGGCATGCTGGGGCCGTTCTCGATCGATACCTACATCCCCGCGTTTTCGGGCATTGCCCGGGCGCTGAGCGCCTCGCCGCTGCAGATGCAGCAGACGCTGTCCGCCTACCTGTTCGGCTTTGCCTTCATGAACCTGTTCCATGGCGCCATGGCCGACAGCTTCGGCCGGCGCCCCGTGGTGCTGTGGGGCCTGGCCGTGTTCACGCTGGCCTCGGCGGGATGCGCCCTGTCCCAGAGCATCACGCAGCTGGTGCTGTTCCGCGCCCTGCAGGGCTTGTCCACGGGCGCGGGCATCGTGGTGTCGCGGGCCGTGGTGCGCGACCTGTTCCCGCCGGCCCAGGCCCAGCGCGTGATGGCTCAGATCACCATCTTCTTCGGCGTCGCGCCGGCGCTTGCGCCGGTGATCGGCGGCTGGCTGTTCGTGCACCTGGGCTGGGCGGCGGTGTTCTGGTTCCTGACCCTGGTGGGCGTGCTGCTGTGGAGCATCAACTGGCGCTTCCTGCCCGAGTCGCTGCCCGAGCCGCAGCGCCAGCCGTTCCGCTTCGGGCCGCTGATGCAGGGCTACAAGGCGCTGTGCAGCGACCCGCGCTTCGTGCTGCTGGCCTTTGCCAGCGGCGTGCCGTTCAACGGCATGTTCCTCTATGTGCTGTCGGCCCCCGCCTTCCTCGGCGATCTGCTGCAACTGCAGCCGCAGCAGTTCTTCTGGTTCTTCGTGATCTCGATCTCGGGCATCATGGGCGGCGCCTGGGTCAGCGGCCGCCTGGCGGGCCGCATTCCCCCGAAGCGCCAGATACGCCACGGCTTTCTGATCATGTTCGTGGTGTCCATCATCAACCTGGCCGCCAACCTGATCTGGCCCGCCCATGTGAGCTGGGCCTTGATTCCCGTGGGCGTGTTCGCCTTCGGCTGGGCCATGATGGTGCCCGTGGTCACGCTGCTGGTGCTGGACATCCACCCCGAACGGCGCGGCCTGGCCTCCTCCCTGCAGGCCGTGGTGGGCTCGACGGCCAACGGCCTTGTCGCCGGCGTGATTGCGCCGCTGGTCATGCACTCGACGGTGCTGCTGGCGCTGGGCTCGGTGAGCATGATGCTGATCGGACTGGCTTCCTGGATCTATCTGCACCACCGCTGGCCCGAGATCGGGCGCCACGCCAGCGAGGCCTGAGCCAGTCCTACCGGGGCCCGCCCTGGCGCCTGTCCAGCATGCGTTCCTTGTAGTAGCGCGCCTTTTCGGCATACATGGCCTGGTCGGCGCGCGACACGGTGGCCTCGACCTGGCTGCCGGCATCGCAGCAGGCCACCCCCATGGACAGGCTGACGGGCTGGCCCGGATAGAACTGGTTGTTGAGCTCCAGCAGCGACAGAATGCGCTGCTTGACAGCTTCGGCGCCACGCTCGTCCGAAGCGGGCAGCAGCACCATGAATTCGTCCCCGCCGATGCGCGCCGCGCAGGCCGGCGCATCCACCGCCTTGGCCAGCACTTCGCCCACGCGGCGCAGCATGTCGTCGCCTGCGGCATGGCCATGCTCGTCGTTGGCCTCCTTGAGGCCGTTCATGTCGATGGCGATCACCGCCAGCGGCCACGGCCCCTTGCGCGCGAGGCGGTTGAGCTCCTCGATGTAGAAGGCGCGGTTGCGCAGCTGGGTCAGCACGTCGTGCTTGCCCAGGTATTCGAGATAGGCCTCGGCCTTCTTGCGCGCCGTGATGTCCACCAGCGACAGCAGCACCAGCCCCCAGTCGTCGGCATGGCCGTCGAGCACCGCCAGCTGCATGTGGATGTGCAGCGCATCGCCGGACAGCGCATAGTTCACGACTTCGCGGTGCTGCACCAGCTTGCCGCTCCACAGGTCCTGCAGCTGTTCGGCGAAAGAGTCCACCATCTCGTCACGGAAGACGCGCCCCAGGCGGCTCAGCAGCTGCTGCTTGTCGCTGGCGCCAAACATGCGCAAGGTCTGCCGGTTCACGTCGATGACGCGGATCTCCTGCATGCAGCGCGTGACGAACTCGGGATGCACCTTGAGAAAGGTGGGAAAGTCGGTGATGCCCTGGGCCCGCACGCCGTCGAGCAGGCGCTTGATGGCGCTGAAGTCCTCGACCCACAGCGATACGGGCGAGTAGTCGAACAGGTCGCGCGCATACTGTTCGCTGCGGTGCAGCTGCCGGGCCCCCTGCACCTCGGCCGTCACATCCTCCAGCGACACCAGCACGCAATCCCAGCACTGCTCATGGCCGGGCAGCACGCGCCCGCGGATCTGCACGTCGAGGCGCCGCCCGTCCAGCGTGTAGTTGACGGTGCGGTTGGAAAAGCCCAGCGACCCGTCCCACAGCTCGATCAGTTCGCTTTGCAGGCCGCTATGCATGTCGTCGCGGAACACCTGATCCAGGCTGCTCAGCAGCGCCTGCTGGCTGGGCGCGGCAAACAGCTGCAGCGTGCGCTGGTTGACCCTCACGACCTTGAGAAGGGTGCTGCTGTGCCGCAGCGCCTGCGGATGGGCCGCGAAATGCGCACGCAGGTCGGTCACGCCCTCCGCCCGCCACTGGTCGAACAGCTGCTTCAAGGCGCTGTAGTCCTCCAGCCATAGCGAGACGGGCGCAAGCTCGAACATGTGTTCGAAATCAACGCCAGATGTGATCAAAGACTTCACAGGACTACCTCCGCGCCGAAATTATGGCCGCCGCGCCCGGCCCGGGGCGGCATCGGGCGCAAAAAAGCCGGCCCCGAAGGGCCGGCTTCTTCATGCCTGGCCGCACATGTCAGCGGGGCGCGCGCTTGCGGTCACCGCCCTGGGGCTGGTAAGGCTTGGGCGCGCTCTTGCCAAAGGCCGGGCGGCGGTCGCCGCCGCCGAAACCACGGGACTCACCGCCGAAACCGCGCGATTCGCCGGTGGCGCCACGCAAGCCGCCGCCTTCGCGGCGTTCGCCGCTGCGCGCGGGACGGTCGCCACCGAAGCCGCCGCGGCCTTCGCCGCCACGGCCCTGGCCGAATCCGCCTTCACGCTGCTGGCCGCCGCCGAAGCTGCCAAAGCCGGACTTGCGGCCATAGCCATCGGCATCGCGGCGCGGGCCATAGCTGCGCTCGCCACCACGTTCGCCACCGCCAAAACCGCGCTGCTCGCCGCGATCGCCGAAATGGCGCTCGCCGCCCCGGTCGCCGAAGCTGCGCTCACGGTCCCCGCCAAAGCCGCCGCGGTCGCCACCGAAGCCACGGCCACCGCCATGGCGACGGTCGCCGCCGCGGCCTTCAAAGCCGCCGCGCCGGCCACCACGGCCTTCATGGTTCGAGGGGGCTCGCTGCACCGGCTCCAGGCCCGGGATCACCTCGGCCTTGAATTGCTGGCGGCTGTAGCCTTCGATGTCGAAGATGCGGCGGCGGTCGCGGAATTCGGCAAAGGTCACGGCAATGCCTTCACGCCCGGCGCGGCCGGTGCGGCCGATGCGGTGGGTGTAGTCCTCGGCCTTCATGGGCAGGCCGTAGTTGAAGACGTGGGTGATGGTGGGCACGTCGATGCCGCGCGCGGCCACATCGGTCGCCACCAGCACCTGCACCTGGCCGTTGCGCAGCGCCATCAGGCGGCGGTTGCGCAGGCCCTGGCTCAGTGCGCCGTGCAGGGCCACGGCCGAGAAGCCGTCCTGCTGCAGATCGTTGGCCAGGCCGTCGCATTCGACCTGGGTCGATGCGAAGACGATGGCCTGGTTGATCGAGGTGTCGCGCAGCCAGTGGTCCAGCAGCTTGCGCTTGTGCTGGGAGTTGTCGGCCCAGAACAGCACCTGCTTGATGTTGGCGTGCTTTTCCTGGGGCGGGTCGATGGTCACCTTCTTCACGCCGGCGCCGCCGTCATGCATCACGCGCATGGCCAGCTGCTGGATGCGCGGCGCGAACGTGGCGCTGAACATCATGGTCTGCTTGCGCTGGGCCGTGAGTTCGTTGATCTCGGCCAGGTCGTCGGAGAAGCCCAGGTCCAGCATGCGGTCGGCTTCGTCGACGACCAGGAACTGCACCTGGTCCAGCTTGATCTGCAGCGAGCGCTGCAGGTCCAGCAGGCGGCCGGGCGTGGCCACGACGAGGTTGGCGTTCTGCAGCTTGGCGATCTGCAGCTGGTAGGGCATGCCGCCCACGACGTTGGCGATGCGGATGCCGCGGCAATGCTTGACCAGCTCGATGGCGTCATGCGCCACCTGCTGCGCCAGTTCACGGGTGGGGCACAGGATCAGGGCGCCGGGCACGGCCGCCTTGAAATTGCGCGGATTGGTCGGATCCTTGCGCTTGTTGCGCTTGGGCGTGGGCTGGCCATTGGCGGCCGCTTCGGCGCACTGGCGCTCGTACTCGGCGCGGATCTGGGCCTCTTCGCTGGCCTTTTGCTGGATCAGCGTGTGCAGCACGGGCAGCAGGAAGGCGGCCGTCTTGCCCGAGCCGGTCTGGCTGGACACCATCAGGTCGATGAAGGCCTGGTCGCCGCTGCCCATGGCCAGCGGGATGGCCTGGGCCTGCACGGCGGTGGGCTGGGTGTAGCCCAGATCGGCCACGGCGCGCACCAGCTCTTCGGCCAGGCCCAGTTCGACGAATGCGTTGGGCAGTGCGTCTTCGGCCACTTCGGCGGATTCGGACGCGGCGGACAGTTCGGCTGCGGCGGCGTCAGCGACGACCGCGTCCAGCACGGAAGAGGCCTCGGACGAGGCAAAGGAGGAATCGGCAGCGGCAATGACGCCCTGCTCCAGAGAGATGTCGTTCATGAATGCCTTCAATCGAAAAGCGCGCGCAGTCAGCGCTCTGCCACGCTTTTCTTGACGGTTGGGTCAACATCCACCGTCAGACTTGACCGTCCCTTCGCAAAAGGGCGGATGGGCGTTTTCGGCGGGGCCTACAACCCGACATGCGCTGTTGCGTCATGTCTGCTGCAGGCACACAGCGCAGGGCCCTTGTGTGATGGAGATGTGCAAATTGCCCTCTGTTGATGGGGGCAAGACCGCGATTCTCGCACACCTGGGGTTTTCCCGCAAGCCCCGTGAGCGTGCGGGCGCCTGCTCACACGCTCAGCAGCCTGTCCCGGTAGTGCTGCAGCTCGTCGATGGACTCGTGCACGTCGGCCAGCGCCGTATGCCGCTGCGCCTTCTTGAACGAGGCATAGGCCTCGGGCTTCCAGCGCCTGGCCAGTTCCTTGAGCGTGCTGACGTCCACGTTGCGGTAGTGGAAGAAGCTGTTGAGCCGGGGCATGTAGCGCTCCATGAAGCGCCGGTCCTGGCCGATGCTGTTGCCGCACAGGGGCACCTTGCCCTTGGGAACGTACCGGGACAGGAAGGCGATGAGGGCGGCCTCGGCATCGGCCTCGGTGGTGGCGGATGCCTTCACGCGGTCGATGAGGCCGCTCTTGCCATGCGTGCCCTTGTTCCAGGCGTCCATGCCGTCGAGCAGTGCATCGGACTGGTGGATGGCGAACACCGGGCCTTCGATGCGTATGGCCAGGTCGGGGCTGGTGACAACGACGGCGATCTCGATGATGCGGTCGGTATCGGGCTGCAGCCCCGTCATCTCGCAATCGAGCCAGACGAGATTGAGATCGGATTTGGCCAGGAAGGCGGGCGTGGCGGCTTCTTCGGCGCCGGGAATGCAGACACTGGAGGCTTCGGACATGGATCAAATTGTCGCCTACACTGCGGCCACATGGCTTCCACCGCTGATTTTTCCTCGACGCTATCGCTGCTGTTCGCCGCTGCCGTGCTGGCCCAGTGGCTGCTTCGCGCCTGGCTGGTTTCACGCCAGGTCCGCCATGTGGCCCGGCACCGCGCGCAGGTCCCCGCGGCGTTTGCGCAGCGCATTGCGCTGGCCGCGCACCAGAAGGCCGCCGATTACACGCTGGCCAAGGCGCGCCTTTCGCTGATCGACATGACGCTGGGTGCCTGCGTGCTGCTGGGCTGGACGCTGCTGGGCGGGCTGGACGCGCTCAACCAGGCGCTGCTGGACCTGCTGGGGGCGGGCCTGTGGCAGCAGCTGGCGCTGCTGGCCGGCTTTGCCGTGATGTCCGGCCTGGTGCAATTGCCCCTGTCGCTCTACCAGACCTTCGTGCTGGAGCAGCGCTTCGGCTTCAACCAGATGACGCTGCGCCTGTGGCTGGCCGACATGGCCAAGTCCACGCTGGTGGGCACGGCCGTCGGCCTGCCCATCGCCGCGCTGATCCTGTGGCTCATGGGATCGGCCGGCAGCCTCTGGTGGCTCTGGGCCTGGGCCGCGTGGACCGGGTTCAACCTGCTGCTGATGTGGATCTTCCCCAGCTTCATCGCGCCGCTGTTCAACAAGTTCGAGCCCCTGCCCGATGGCGCGCTGAAGGAACGCGTGACCACGCTGATGCAGCGCTGCGGCTTCACCGCCAAGGGCCTGTTCGTGATGGACGGCAGCCGGCGCTCGGCCCATGCCAATGCCTATTTCACGGGCTTTGGCCATTCCAAGCGCGTGGTGTTCTTCGACACGCTGCTCAGGCAGCTGGATGCCGACGAGGTGGAGGCCGTGCTCGCCCACGAACTGGGCCACTTCAAGCACCGCCACATCCTCAAGCGCATGCTGCTGATGTTTGCCGCCAGCCTGGCCGGCTTTGCGCTGCTGGGCTGGCTGTCGCAGCAACTGTGGTTCTACACCGGGCTGGGCGTGCGCCCCGGCCTGGAGCTGGCCCTGGGCCAGGCCGGCATGGGGGCCGGCAGCGAGGCCGTGGCGCTGCTGCTGTTCCTGCTGGCCGTGCCGGTGTTCAGCTTCTTCGTCACCCCGCTGTTTTCGGCGCTGTCGCGCCGCGACGAATTCGAGGCCGACGCCTATGCCATGCAGCAGGCCAGTGGCGCGCACCTGGCATCGGCCCTGCTCAAGCTCTACGAGGACAATGCCTCCACCCTCACGCCGGACCCCTGGTATGTGGGCTTTTACTACTCGCACCCGCCGGCACTGGCCCGGCTGGCACGCATGCCCTCTCCCACCTGACTCCATCGCCAAGACATGACAAGCCCACAACGCCTGCAGCAGCAGGACTGGTCCGCGCAGCAGCGCCGCGCGCTGGCGCCCGATGAACTGCGCGAACAGCTGGCCGCCCTCCCCGGCTGGCAGCTCGACGGCCCTGCCATCGCCAGGACCTATGCCTTCGCCAATTTCTACGAGACCATGGCCTTCGTGAACGCAGTGGCCCTGATCGCCCACCAGCAGGACCACCACCCGGACCTGGCGGTGAGCTACGGCCGCTGCACCGTGCGCCTGAACACCCATGACGTGGGCGGCATCTCCCACACCGACATCGACTGCGCGCGGCGCATCGATGCCCTGCTGGAGCGTCCATGAACCGTGCCGAGGTCCCCCATGGCTGAGCGCGCCACATTGCGCGAAGGCCTGGTCGTCTCCAGCCATGGCCGCCACTGCGTGGTCGAGACCGAGGATGGCAGCCGCCACATCTGCCATCCGCGCGGCAAGAAGAGCCAGACCGTGGTCGGCGACCGCGTGCGCTGGCAGCTGCCCCCCGCAGGCCAGGGCGAGGAAGGCACGGTGGAAAAGGTGCTGGAGCGGCGCAACCTGTTCTATCGGCAGGATGAGATACGCACCAAGTCCTTCGCCGCCAACATCGACCAGGTGCTGATCCTGATCGCGGCCGAACCGGTCTTCTCGGAAAGCCAGCTGGCACGCGCCCTGATCACGGCCGAGGCCACCCGCATCAAGCCGCTGATCGCGCTCAACAAGCGCGACCTGGCCGAGCCCTTCGCCCAGGCCTGGGCGCGCCTGCAGCCCTATCGGGAGATGCGCCTGGGCCGGCAAGCACCGCATTACGAGGTGCTGGCGCTCTCGCTGGCCAGCGACGCCCAGGCCGACCGGCAGCTGCTGATGCAGCACCTGCGGGGCAAGGCCACGCTGGTGCTGGGCCCGTCGGGGTCCGGCAAGAGCACGCTGGTCAACCTGCTGGTGCCGGGCGCGCGCGCGGCCACTAACGAGATTTCACAGGCGCTGAACTCCGGCAAGCACACGACCACCACGACCAGCTGGTACTGGGTGGATGAAGAGCGCACGACGGCGCTGATCGACTCCCCCGGGTTCCAGGAGTTCGGCCTGCACCACATCGAGCCTGCGGACCTGGCACGGTGCATGCCGGACATCGGAGCGCATGCGCCGCAGTGCAGGTTCTACAACTGCACCCACCTGCATGAACCGGGATGCGCGGTCATGGCACGCGTGCAGCACGAGGATGGCGGCATGGACGCCGCGCACGACATCAGCGCCAACCGCTATCACATCTATGCCGAGCTCTTCGAGGAACTGAGCCAGGCCAAAAGGTACTGACCCGCGCCAGCGCGGCCGCCGATCATCCCAGCAGGCGCGCCAGCGACAGCAGCGCCAGCAGCAGCAGCCAGACCACCACCGAGCGCCAGACCAGGCCGACCACGCTGCGCAGATGGCCCAGTTCGGGCTCGCGGCCCGGCGTGGCCTCGCTGTCCACGTCCAGGTCGATCTCCTCGCCGTCGTCGCGCGTCACCGAGATGCCTTCGCGGCGCTTGAGGGCCTCGCCCCCCAGGCGCACGTTGATGGCACCCGCCGTCGCGGCCAGGATCACGCCATCGTTGTCGTTGGGAAAGCGCTGGGCATGGAAGCGCCAGCCTTCGATGGCCTCCTCGAAACTGCCGACCACCGCGAAGGACAGGGCCGTCAGGCGCGCAGGCAGCCAGTCGATCAGCATCCAGGCCTGGCGGGCCGCCTGCTGCAGCTGGACACTGACCTGGGAGGCGCCGACCAGCCCCTTGCGCGACCACGAACGCGACAGGTGCTCGGCCATGCGGTAGAGCACCGCGCCCATCGGCCCCAGGCCCAGCGCCGCCAGCGCCGAAAACCAGAACAGCACGCCGAACACATGGCGGTGGGCCGCCAGCACCGAGTACTCGATCACATGGCGCACGACTTCGCTGCGCGGCACCTCGCTGGCATCGACCTGCTGCCAGTGCGCCAGCGCCTCGCGTGCCGCGTATTCATCGCCCGCATCCAGCGCATCGCGGATGCTGGTGAAATGGTGGCTGAACTGGCGAAAGCCCAGCGTCACGTACAGCACGGCCACGTTCCACAGCATGGCCAGCGGCCACCCCACGCCCCACAGCAGCAGCAGGTAGATGCCCAGCACCAGCACGCAGGGGAAGGCCACGGACACGGCCCAGGCCAGCCATCCATGATGGGCCTGGCCGGCGTCGAAATTGCGCCGCACGGAAACGGTCCAGGCGCGGTAGCCGGCGTGCACCAGATTGGCAGGAGCCAGAGGGCGCGCCTGCTCGATCAGCAAGGCGATCAAAATGGCAAAGAAACTCATCCGGCCATCATACTGGCGCTGCCATGCAGGCCCGTGTCCGGAAAGCGGCCGGCACTCCACACGGGCATCAGGCTGACAGGAATCGGTAAAGGTTGCGCAGCATGCCCGCCGTCGCGCCCCAGATGTAGCGCTGGCGATCGCCATCCTGGTAAGGCATGGCGAACCATTCGCGCGGCACGCCGTTCCAGACCATGGCATGCCGCTCATGGTTGGCAGGATCGAGCAGAAAGGCCAGCGGCACTTCGAACAGGTCGGCCACCTCGGAGGGATTGGGCTGCAGGCGGGCTGCGGGATCGACCAGCGCGACCACCGGCGTGATCACGAAGGCCGTGCCCGTGACGTAGACGGGCAGGGTTCCAAGCAGCTCCACATCGGACGCAGCCAGGCCCACCTCCTCCTGCGCCTCGCGCAGCGCCGTGGCCTCGGCCGAGGCATCTTCGGGATCGCGCTTGCCCCCCGGAAAGGCCACCTGCCCCGAGTGCGTCGACAAATGCGCCGTGCGCTCGGTCAGCAGCACCGTGGGCTCGGGGCGCAGCACGATGGGCACCAGGACGGATGCGTCGGCGGGCTGGCGGTCGCTGAAGCGCTTTTCGCGCACCACTTCGGGGGACCAGGGCGGCGGCAGAGAAAAGCGCTGGCGCAGCGCCTGCGGCGTCTGCGCGGCAGGCGGCACGGCCGGCAGGTGGCCATCGCGGCCCACCAGCGGCGCCAGGCGCGGATCGGTGATCAAGGGCGCTGCGGCCAGGCCTTGCGCAAGCGCGCCTGCGGCGGGCCCGGACATCGCGGGAGAAAAGCGGGACGGCACGATAGAGAGTCTGCTGTTGGGCTGCGGCCCAAAAACAAAAAGCCGCTACAGGCAACTGTAGCGGCTTTCCGGCTGCAACGCAGACGCTTAGGCTTCGGCAGAAACCTTGACGCGCGAAGGCAGCTTTTCCTTGATGCGGGCCGACTTGCCGCTGCGCTCGCGCAGGTAGTACAGCTTGGCACGGCGCACATCGCCGCGGCGCTTGACTTCGATGCCGGCGATCAGGGGCGAGTAGGTCTGGAACGTACGTTCCACGCCTTCGCCGCTGGAGATCTTGCGGACGGTGAAGCCGCTGTTCAGGCCACGGTTGCGCTTGGCAATCACCACGCCTTCGTAGGCCTGCACGCGCTTGCGGCTGCCTTCGACCACGTTCACGCTCACGATGACGGTGTCACCAGGGGCGAACTGGGGGATGGTCTTGTTCAGACGGGCGATTTCCTCTTGCTCGAGGGTCTGGATCAGATTCATGGTCAATATCCACCCGATCTTGTCCGCGCCAGGATTGGCAAGCGCCGGGATTGGCGCCATGGCTGCGTTAGATGCCTCGCAGCGGCCGGATAGAGGATCGAAGAATCAAGCATTATAGCTCGGGGGCGTTTTTTGCCAAAAACCCTTCGTCCTTGGCATTGAGCAGGCCCTGGGCCCGCGCCAGGGCAATCAGCTCGGGACGGTGCCTGGCCGTGATGGACAGGCGCTGGTCGCGCCGCCAGCGCTCGATCTGTGCGTGGTGCCCCGACAACAGCGGTGCCGGCACCTCCCGGCCTTCCCAGACTTCGGGGCGCGTGTAGTGCGGGCAATCGAGCAAGCCGTCCAGGGCGGGATTGAAGCTGTCCTGCTGGAAGCTGCCCTCGTCGTTGAGAACGCCGGGCTGCAGCCGCGCGACGGCATCCAGCAAAGCCATGGCCGCGATCTCCCCCCCGGACAGCACGAAGTCGCCCAGGCTCAGCTGGTGGGTGACATGGGCATCGATGAAGCGCTGGTCCAAGCCTTCGTAGCGGCCGCACAGCAGGATCGCGCCCCGGCTCTGCGCCCAGTCGGCCACCACCGCATGCCGCAGCGTGGTGCCTATGGGCGAAAACAGCACGACCGGCGCGGGCTGCGCCTCGCCGGCCTCGCGCCGCGCCTGCTGCGCAGCCTCCAGGCAGCGCTGCAGCGGCTCGGCCATCATGACCATGCCGGGGCCACCGCCAAAGGGCCGGTCGTCCACGCGCCGGTAGTTGCCCTGGGCATGGTCGCGGGGGTTCCACAGGTGCACGCCGACCAGGCCAGAGGCATAGGCGCGCCGCGTCACGCCACTTTCGAGGAAGGGGGCGAACAGCTCGGGAAAAAGCGTGATGACGTCGAAGCGCATCGCTGCTCAGTAATCGGGCTGCCAGTCCGCCACAATGGTCCGGGCCTGCAGATCGACCTTGTCCACATAGGCATCGACGAAGGGAATCATGCGCTCGCGCTCCTTGCCGCCTTCTTCGTAGGCCAGCACCAGCACGGTCTGCGGCCCGGTGGCCATCAGGTCGCGCACGGTGCCCAGGGCCACGCCCTCGCGGTTGACCACGGCCAGCCCCAGCAGGTCCACCCAGTAGTACTCGCCTTCCTCGGCCTGCGGAAAGTCGCTGCGCGACACGAAGATGCGGGCGCCCCGCAGCGCCTCCGCGGCATTGCGGTCGTTGACCGCGGGCGAGGTAGCCACCACGGAATCGGAATGCACGCGCGCCTGCCGCACCGGCAGCAGCACGGTCCCGCTGAACTGGCGGGCCCCCTTTTCAGCCGGCTGCAGAAACCATTGCCGGGCAGTGAACAGGGCTTCGGGGTCGGAACTGAAAGCGGCGACCTTGAACCAGCCCTTGATGCCCCAGGCATCCGCAATGCGCCCCACCTCCACCGCGTCCGCGGGCAGTTCGCTGGCTTCGAGTTCGGGCATGTGGCTCATGGTGGTCTTGATTGGCAAAAGCAAAAACGGGCCCCGTCAGTCAAGCCAACGGAACCCGCTTCATGGGAGACAAGCCTGGTTCAGGCAGCCTTCTTGGTGGCCTGGTTGATCAGGCGTTCCGCGGTTTCGGAAGTCTGCGCACCAACGCTCTTCCAGTAGTTCACGCGGTCCAGCGCCAGGCGCAGGCCTTCTTCGCCGCCACGGGCGTTGGGGTTGTAAAAGCCCAGACGCTCGATGAACGAGCCGTCGCGGCGCACGCGCTTGTCGGCGGCAACGATGTTGTAGAAGGGACGGGCCTTGGAGCCGCCGCGGGAGAGTCGAATGACGACCATGATTTATCCTTCGGGTGGCGCAGCCACCTGGCAATTAGCAAACAGTCGATGGCTGCACAGTTTTGCGGCGTTGAGACACGCGACATGGCCACCCGGCCAGCGACACGCCGTAAAACCCGCGATTATATCGAACTTCTTTCGCCGTGCCTACACAGGCGCGCCCGAAGGCCTTGCAGCCTGCCGTTGCCGGCCCCTGCATGGAGAAGACCCGGGGAGCGGCCAAGGCGATTCGCCCGAATAATGGGCCCATGAACCCTGCCGGCACACCTCTTCCCAAGCCCGCCGCCGCGCGCCCTGCGCAGCGCCCCAAAAGCAAGACCGTGGCCGCATGGCTGGCCTTTGTCGCGGGCCCGCTGGGCATGCACCGCTTCTACCTGCACGGGCTGGGCGACTGGCTGGGCTGGCTGCTGCCCATACCGACGGCGCTGGGCGTCTACGGCATCGAGCGCGTGCAGCAACTGGGACAGGACGACCAGCTGAGCTGGCTGCTGATCCCGCTGCTGGGCTTCACGATCGCGGGCTGCGCGCTGCGCGCCATCCTCTATGGCCTGACCGACACCGAGGCCTGGAACCAGCGCCACAACCCCGGCGCCGACCTGCAGGCACCGGCAGGACGCACCGGCTGGCCGACCATCTTCGCCATCGCGCTGTCCCTGATGCTGGGCGCGGCCGTGCTCATGGCCAGCATCGCCTACAGCTTCCAGCACTACTTCGAATACCAGGTCGAGGAGGCGCGCAAGATTTCCCAGTGACGATCGCGCTGGACGCAGCGGGCATCCGCAGGCGCCCAAACCAGGCATCCCGGCCTTAACCCCGGCGCGCCCCACATCAGGGGCACCGAGGAAGGGCCTCGGCCGGCCGCGCCGCCCCGCACCGAGGCTGTCGTCCCCGGGGGAAGGCGCGCAGCGCCTCAGGGGGTCAATACAACTGCAGGCTGACCCAGTAGGCGATCGATGCCACGAATGCGCTGGCGGGAATCGTCAGCACCCATGCCCAGACGATGTTGCCGGCCACGCCCCAGCGCACGGCGCTGGCGCGCTGGGTCGAACCCACGCCGACGATGGCGCCGGTGATGGTGTGCGTGGTGGACACGGGCACGCCCAGGAAGGTGGCAAGAAACAGCGTCAGCGCACCGCCGCTTTCGGCGCAGAAACCGCCGACGGGCTTGAGCTTGGTGATCTTCTGGCCCATGGTCTTGACGATGCGCCAGCCGCCGAACATGGTGCCCAGGCCGATGGCCAGGTAGCAGCTGACGATGGTCCACAGCGGCGGCTCGGCATCGCCGGCGCTGGCATAGCCCGTGGCGATCAGCAGCAGCCAGATGATGCCGATGGTCTTTTGCGCGTCATTGCCGCCATGGCCCAGGCTGTAGGCGCCGGCCGAGACCAGCTGCAGCCGGCGGAACCAGCGGTCCACCTTGTTGGGCGCGGCGCGCCGGCAGACCCAGGCCACCAGCACCATCATCATCGAGCCCAGCAGATAGCCCAGCAGCGGCGAGACGAAGATGAAGGCCACGGTCTTCCAGATGCCGCTGGCAATCAGCGCGCCCGCGCCGGCCTTGGCGATCACGGCGCCCACGATGCCGCCGATCAGCGCATGCGAGGAGGAGCTGGGGATGCCGTAGATCCAGGTGATGATGTTCCAGGCGATGGCGCCGACCAGGGCGCCGAAAACCACGTGCGTGTCCACCACGCCGGGCTGCACGATGCCCTTGCCCACGGTGGCCGCCACGCTCAGATGGAAGACGAAGACCGCCACCACGTTGAAGAAGGCGGCGAAGGCCACGGCCTGCGTGGGCTTGAGCACCCCCGTGGAGACCACGGTGGCGATCGAGTTGGCGGCGTCGTGGAAGCCATTCATGAAGTCGAACAGCAGGGCCAGCACCACCAGCAGGATCACGACCCACAGGGCCGCTTGTACGGTTTCCATAACGAAACGACTCCGCGAGGGCTCAGGAATTTTCGAGGACGATGCCCTCGATCAGGTTGGCCACGTCCTCGCAGCGGTCGGTCACCGTCTCCAGCAGCTCATAGATGGCCTTGAGCTTGATGACCTCGCGCACATCGGGCTCCTCGCGGAACAGCTTGCTCATGGCCGCGCGCATCACGCGGTCGGCGTCCGATTCGAGGCGGTCGATCTCCTCGCAGGTCTTCATCGCCGCATCCACCACGGACGGATCGGAGATGCGCTCCAGCAGCTTGACCGCATCGCGCAGCCGCTCGCAGCAGCGCACGCACAGATCGGTCAGGCGCGTGATTTCCTCGGTCATGACGCGCACGTCGTACAGCGCCATGGTCTCGGCGGCATCCTGGATCAGGTCGGCCACGTCGTCCATGGTGTTGATCAGCGAGTGGATGTGCTCGCGGTCCAGCGGCGTGATGAAGGTCTTGTGCAGCGCCTTGGTGACCTCGTGCGTGACGCGGTCGGCGGCGCGCTCGGCGTTGTTCACATCTTCGTTGTACTTGTCGCGAAGATGCGGGTCGTTGTAGTTGGTGACAAGCTGCGAGAAGGCATGCGCGGCTTCGACGATGCGATCGGCATGCTGGTTGAACATCTCGAAAAAATTGCCTTCGCGCGGCAATAGTTTGCCAAACAGCATGAATGCTCCTTACCGGGAAACGAGTGGGGAACCAGGCGACTCACTGCGTCACATTGCGGATGCTTGGCATGGCTTCCCGGCTTGAACGGGGCGAAGTGTACTCTTGAGTCCCATGCGCGTTTTTGCGCGCTGGCGCGCCGGCCGCTCAGCCTCCGCGAAAAATAAAATACACGGCGCCCACCATGCACAGGCCGGCCCACAGGAAGTCCCACTTGAGCGGCTGGTCCAGATAGAGCACGGCAAACGGCGCGAACACCGACAGCGTGATCACCTCCTGGATGATCTTGAGCTGGGCCACGCTGAACTGGGTGTGGCCGATGCGGTTGGCGGGCACCTGCAGCAGATACTCGAACAGCGCGATGCCCCAGCTGGCAAGGGCTGCCACGTACCAGGGCGACGAGGCATGGTTCTTCAGGTGGCCATACCAGGCAAAGGTCATGAAGACATTGCTCAGGGCCAGCAGGACCACGGTCTGCAGGCCGACGGGGATGTTGTGAAGCCAGCTCATCTGGTGCGCTACCCAAGGCAGGAAAGCTGGGATTATCGCCGGACCCAGCGGTTTTGGAAGTTTTCGCTTTTTTTCCAAAAAGCATGTTTCAGCGCGTTTTTTGCACGAAAAATCCCCTGCTACGCATCGATTCGCAGAATATCGCACCCACCAAAACAATGCGGATTGACATCAAATCGTCATTTTTTTGTCATATCCCGCCGCTTGCGCAGGGAATTTCGGCATGCTCCCCGGCTGCAGCTCACTCCCCCAGGTAGGCGGCGCGCACGCGCGGATCGCTGAGCAGCTCCTGGCCGGGCCCGGTCATGGTGATGAGGCCGGACTCCATGACATAGCCGCGATCGGCCAGCATCAGTGCCCGGCTGGCGTTTTGCTCGACCAGCACCAGGGTCACGCCCAGCGCGTGCACATCGCGCACGACCTCGAAGATCTTGTCCACCATGATGGGCGACAGGCCCATGGACGGTTCGTCCAGCAGCAGCACTTTGGGCTGGCTCATCAGCGCACGGGCCATGGCCAGCATCTGCTGCTCGCCGCCCGACATGGTGCCGGCCAGCTGGTCCCTGCGCTCCTTCAGGCGCGGGAAGATGCCGAACATGCGCTCGATGTCGGCCGCGATGCCGGCCTTGTCGTTGCGCGTGAAGGCGCCCATGAGCAGGTTTTCGGTGATGCTCATGCGCGCGAACACGCCACGCCCCTCGGGCACCATGACCAGGCCCCGGGCCACCAGGTCCCAGGCGCCCACGCCGCGGATGCTGTCCCCCAGATAGCGCACGTCGCCATCGGCCATCTGCAGGCTGCGCGTGACGGCCTTCATGGTCGTGGTCTTGCCCGCGCCGTTGGAGCCGATCAGCGAGACCAGCTCGCCCTGGCGCACTTCGAAATCCACGCCCTTGACGGCCTGTATGCCGCCATAGGCCACCTTCAACCCCTGCACCTTCAGCAGCACGGGAGCCCCAGCCGCTGCCTTGTCCTGCGCATGCTCTGCCATGGTTCAGTGTCCTCCCGTGCCCAGATAGGCTTCGATCACCTTGTCGTTCCTCTGCACCTCGGCCGGCGTGCCCTCGGCGATGGGCTTGCCGTAGTCCAGCACGGTCACACGGTCGCACAGGCCCATGACCAGCTTCACGTCGTGCTCGATCAGCAAGATGGTGCGCCGGTCATGGCGGATACGGTCGATGAGATCGCGCAGCTGCACCTTTTCGGTGGCGTTCATGCCGGCCGCAGGCTCGTCCAGCGCGATCAGCTGCGGGTCGGTGGCCAGCGCGCGCGCGATCTCCAGGCGGCGCTGGTCGCCGTAGCTCAGGGTGCGTGCCTTGAAGTCGGCGTACCTGGAGATGCCCACGTAGTCGAGCAGCTCCATGGCGCGCTCGCGGATGGCGGCCTCCTCGGCCTTGAAGCCGCGCGTGCGGAACACGGCCCCGATCAGGCCCGAATGCGTGCGCACATGGCGCCCCACCATCACGTTCTCCAGCGCCGTCATCTCGGCGAACAGCCGGATGTTCTGGAAGGTGCGCGCGATGCCGGCCTTGGCCACCTTGTGCACGGCCGTGGGCTCGTAGGCCCGGCCCGCCAGCTCGAAGCTGCCGCTGTCGGGCGTGTACAGCCCGGTGATCACGTTGAAGAAGGTGGTCTTGCCCGCGCCGTTGGGGCCGATCAGGCCGTAGACCTGGCCGCGCTCGATGGTCATGCCCACGTCCGACAGCGCCTGCAGGCCGCCGAAGCGCTTGGAGATGCCCGCCACCCTGAGCACGGGAGAGGAATTGCCGTCTGCCATCTGCATGTGCGTCGTCTCCATGGTCAGGACTGGCGCGGCAGGTTCTTGCCGTGCTCGGGTGCCGGCCACAGGCCGCGCGGGCGCATCAGCATGATGACGATCATGGCCAGCGCGATCAGCAGCTGGCGCAGGATGGAGGCATCGAGCCGGCCATCGGTCATCTGCTGCAACGGTCCTGCCACGTAGCGCAGCACCTCGGGCAGGGCCGACAGCAGCACCGCGCCCAGGATCACGCCCGGCAGGTGGCCCAGGCCGCCGAGCACCACCATGGCCACGATCATGATGGACTCCATGAGGCTGAACGACTCGGGCGACACAAAGCCCTGGAAGGCCGCGAACATGGCGCCCGAGACACCGCCGAAGGAGGCGCCCATGCCGAAGGCCAGCAGCTTCATGTTGCGGGTGTTGATGCCCATGGCCTTGGCGGCGATCTCGTCCTCGCGGATGGCCATCCAGGCGCGGCCTATGCGCGAGTCCTGCAGGCGCCAGCAGATCACGATGCTGACCAGCACCAGGAAAAGGAACAGGTAGTAGTACAGCGTGACCGAGCTGATGTCGTAGCCGAAGATCTCCTGGCGCCTGGCCAGGTCCAGCCCCAGGATCTTGACCGAGTCGATCTGGCCTATGCCCTTGGGTCCGTTGGTGATGTTGACCGGCTGGTCCAGGTTGTTCATGAAGATGCGGATGATCTCGCCGAAGCCCAGCGTGACGATGGCCAGGTAGTCGCCGCGCAGCTTGAGCACCGGAATGCCCAGCAGGATTCCCGTGATGGCCGCCAGCAGCGCCGCCAGCGGGATCACCAGCCAGATCGAGGTATGCAGCCCTTCGGGAAACATGGCCGCGAAGCCTTCGAAGGTCTCGGCCAGGTGGGGCGATGCCATCAGCGCGAACATGTAGGCGCCCACGGCATAGAAGGCCACGTAGCCCAGGTCCAGCAGGCCCGCATAGCCGACCACCACGTTCAGGCCCAGCGCCAGCAGCACGTACAGCAGGGCCAGGTCGGCGATGCGCACCCAGGCATTGCCGAAGTACTGCAGCACCAGCGGCAGCACCAGCAGCGCCAGGCCGCCCGCAATCCATTGCACGGTTTTCTTGCTGTTCATATGCAACTCCTCAGGCGCGGTCGGCCACGCGCTCGCCCAGCAGGCCCGAAGGGCGCAGCGTCAGGATGATGATGAGCACGATGAAGGCGAAGATGTCGGTGTAGTGGCTGCCCAGCACACCGCCCGTCAGGTCGCCGATGTAGCCCGAGCCGATGGACTCGATCAGCCCCAGCAGCATGGCGCCGACCACGGCGCCGGCCAGGTTGCCGATGCCGCCGAACACGGCTGCCGTGAAGGCCTTCAGGCCCGGCAGGAATCCCATGGTGTGGTGGGCCGTGCCGTAGTTGGACGCATACATGATGCCCGCGATGGCGGCCAGCACGGCGCCGATGATGAAGGTCGCCGATATCACCGTGTCGGGCTTGACCCCCATCAAGGCCGCCACGCGCGGATTCTCGGCCGTGGCCCGCATGGCGCGCCCGAGCCTGGTGTAGTTGACCAGGTAGGTCAGCGCCGCCAGCGCGATCGCCGTGACCACCAGCACCAGGATCTGCGTGGGCGTGATCACCGCGCTGCCCAGCTCGTAGGGCGTGCTCGGCAGCAGCGTGGGGTAGGCCTTGTAGTTGGGCTTCCAGATGATCATGGCCAGCGTCTGCAGCAGCAGGGACACGCCGATGGCGGTGATCAGCGGCGCCAGGCGCGGGCTGTTGCGCAGGCGCCGGTAGGCCACCTTCTCGATCACGAAATTCAGCGCCGCGGCGACCACGCAGGCGATGACGGTGGCCAGCAGCAGCACCAGCCAGCCGGGGGCGCCGGGCATGGCCTCCTGCATGAGGCCTATGCAGCTCCAGCTGGTCAGCGCCCCGACCATGAGCACCTCGCCATGGGCGAAATTGATGAGCTGGATGATGCCGTACACCATGGTGTAGCCCAAGGCTATCAAGGCGTACATGCTGCCCAGGACCAATCCGTTGATGACCTGCTGAAGCAATATGTCCATATGCGCTCTCCCCTCTCGTCCAGGTTGGAGACATTGAGCGTGCCTCGCATCCAAACGAACGGAGCCAGCAATGCCATGGTGGTGGAAGCTCTCCCGCCGCATCCTGGCTTGTGGCATGGACACCGCAGGGGATGGGCGGATTCTAGGCAGGGCGCGGGGACCTGCAACAGCTTGTTGCTGCCGGGTTTTCCGTGGCTTTACAAGTGAAACGCTTTATGTAGCACCGCAGCAAAGGGCCGCGCGGCGCCGGCCGCGGGCTCATTGCCCGGGTGGCGCGGGCTCTTGCGCAGAGTGGGCGCGCGCAGCTTCATTGAGCGCGCGCAATTGCTCCAGCTTCTGTCCGATCTTGATCTCCAGGCCGCGCGGCACGGGCTGGTAGAAGCCGGGCTCCTCCATGCCGTCGGGCAGATAGCGCTCGCCTGCCGCGAAACCATCCTGCTCGTCATGCGCATAGCGGTACGCCTTGCCATAGTCCAGCTGCTTCATGAGCTGGGTGGGCGCATTGCGCAGGTGCAGCGGCACGGGGCGCGTGGTGTCGGACTTCACGAAGGCCCGGGCCTTGTTGTAGGCCATGTAGCCGGCATTGCTCTTGGGCGCCACGGCCAGGTAGATCACCGCCTGGGCCAGGGCCAGCTCGCCCTCGGGGCTGCCCAGGCGCTCATAGGTGGCGGCGGCGTCGTTGGCCATCTGGATGGCGCGCGGATCGGCCAGGCCGATGTCCTCCCAGGCCATGCGCACGATGCGCCGGGCCATGTAGCGGGGATCGGCCCCGCCGTCGAGCATGCGCACCAGCCAGTACAGCGCGGCATCGGGATCGGAGCCGCGCACCGATTTGTGCAGGGCGCTGATGGTGTCGTAGAACTGCTCGCCGCCCTTGTCGTAGCGGCGCATGCGCTCGCCCAGCACCTTCAGCAGCCAGGCGTCGCCGATGCGTTCCACCTGGGCCTGCTCGGCCGTGATGGACAGCGTCTCCAGCGTGTTGAGCAGGCGCCGGGCATCGCCGTCGGCGTAGGCGATCAGGCGCTCCAGCGCGTCGTCATCGATGCCGGGCACCGCATGGATGGCCTGTGCCTTGGCGACGATCTGGCGCAGGTCGTCCGGGGTCAGCGACTGCAGCACGTAGACGGCGGCACGCGACAGCAGCGCGGAATTGACCTCGAACGAGGGGTTCTCGGTCGTCGCGCCGATGAAGGTGAACAGTCCGCTTTCCACATGGGGCAGGAAGGCGTCCTGCTGGCTCTTGTTGAAGCGGTGGACCTCATCGACGAAGACGATGGTGCGCTGCTGCATCAGGCCATCGCGCGCGGATTCGGCCTGCTGCACGGCCTCGCGGATGTCCTTGACGCCGCCCAGCACGGCGCTGATGGAGATGAACTGCGCATCGAAGGCGTCGGCCATGAGGCGGGCGATCGTGGTCTTGCCCACGCCGGGCGGCCCCCACAGGATGCAGCTGTGCGGACGGCCCGACTCGAAAGCCAGGCGCAGCGGCATGCCCGGCCCGAGCACATGCTGCTGGCCGATCACGTCGGCCAGGGTGTGCGGCCTCAGCCGCTCTGCCAGCGGCTGGTGGCTGGAACTCGTCGAGGAGAACAAGGATTGCGAAGCCATGGCGCCATTGTCGCCCCCCTTGCCGGTACCGGCCGTCGGACCCGGAGCCACATCTTCGGAAGGAAACCCGGCCATCGGTGCCCGGCATGCCAGGCACGGCACCGGCCGCAATACCTGTGCATTGCAATGAGCAATCACTGACATGGAACGCAACTGGCGGCTGCCCTCCTCTAAAATGCCGCTCCCTGCGGGCGCCGTCCCGCCGTGGTCCGCGCGCCCTGTCGGCGGACCCCGCATTCCACGACCCTGCCCGCGCCATGGCGCGGAGCGGGCATCGCCCTCTTCTTTTCTGCATCCATGCAAACACTCAAGACCCGGGACCTCATCGCCCTCGGCTTCATGACCTTTGCGCTGTTTCTCGGCGCCGGCAACATCATCTTCCCGCCCATGGTCGGCCAGGGCGCCGGCGAGCATGCGGCCGCCGCGGCCACCGGCTTTTTGCTGACGGGCGTGGGCCTGCCCCTGCTCACGGTGGTGGCGCTGGCGCGCGTGGGCGGCGGGCTGGACGCGCTGACCTCGCCCGTGGGCCGCAAGGCGGGCATGGTGCTGGGCCTGCTGATCTATCTCATCCTGGGCCCGCTGTTCGCCACGCCGCGCACGGCCACGGTCTCCTTCGAGATGGGCTTCGCCCCGTTCGTCGGCCATGGCAGCGCGGCCCTGTTCATCTACTCGGCCGTGTACTTCGCCCTGGTCATGGGCCTGTCCCTGTTCCCTGGCAAGCTCATCGACAGCATCGGCAAGCTGATCACGCCCGTGCTCATCCTGGCCCTGGCGGTGCTGGGCGCCGCCGCCGTGCTGCTGCCGGCCGGCATGGCCACCCACGCCAGCGGCGACTATCTGGTGGCGCCGCTGACCGAGGGCTTCCTGGAGGGCTACCAGACCATGGACGCATTGGGCGCGCTGGCCTTCGGCATCGTCATCGTCAACGCCATCCGCGAACGCGGCGTCACCCACACCGGGCTGCAGACGCGCTACGCCATCATCGCCGGCGTGATCGCGGCCGTGGGCCTGGGGCTGGTCTATCTGTCGCTGATCCACCTGGGCGCCACCAGCCAGTCCATCGCCCCGCAGGCACAGACCGGCGTGCTCATCCTCACGCGCTATGTGCAGCACACCTTCGGCCCCATCGGCAGCGTGCTGCTGGCCGTGGTGATCTCGCTGGCCTGCCTGACCACGGCCGTGGGCCTGGTCAGCGCCTGCGGTGCCTATTTCAGCGACATGCTGCGCCTGCCCTACCGCGCCGTCGTCATCGCCATCGGCCTGGCCTGCATCGTGGTGTCCAACCAGGGACTGGCCCAGCTGATTGCCTTCTCGGGGCCCGTGCTCGTGGGCATCTACCCGCTGGCGATCGCCCTGGTCGTGCTGAGCCTGCTGTCGGGCATGTGGCGCAGCGCGCGGCGCGTCTTCGCGCCGGTGCTGGCCGTGGCGCTGCTGTTCGGCCTGCTGGATGCCGCCAAGGCCGCCGGCTGGCAGCCGTGGCTGCCCGCCATCGTCGGCCACCTGCCGGACAACGGCATGGGCTGGGTATTGCCCGTGGCCGCCACGCTGGTGCTGGCCGCGCTCAATGACAGGCTGCGCCCTGCGGCGCCCGCCGGCGCCAGGCCCTGAGCGGTCAGGCCGTCTTGAAGCGGGCCATCAGATCGACCAGCTGGTGCGCCTGCCGGCGCAGGCTCTGGGCCGCGGCGCTGGTCTGCTCCACGAGCGCGGCGTTCTGCTGCGTGCCTTCCTCGATGCGCACGATGGCGCTGTTGACATGGCTGACCCCGGCGCTTTGCTCGCCGCTGGACTGGCTGATCGCCCCAATCATGTGCGAGACCTTGCCGATGGCCTCCTGCACCGAGGCCATGGTCTTGCCCGCGCTGTGGACCTCCCGCGCGCCCAGCGCCACGCGCTGGGCGTTGGCCTGGATCAGGTCGCGGATTTCGCGCGCCGCGCCCGAGCTTCTCTGCGCCAGCATGCGGACTTCGGCGGCCACGACCGCAAAGCCCCGGCCCTGCTCGCCGGCCCGCGCCGCCTCGACGGCCGCGTTGAGCGCCAGGATATTGGTCTGGAACGCGATGCCGTCGATCACTTCGATGATGCTGACCACGCGCTCGGAGGCATCCTGGATGCTGCGCATCGTCCCCACGACGGCGGTGATGGCATCGCCGCCGCGCAGGGCAATGTCGCTGGCGCTGGTGGCCAGCGCATTGGCCTGCTGGGCATGGTCGGCATTGCCGCGCACGGTCGAATCGAGCTGGTCGATGGACGACGCCGTCATCTGCAGCGCCGATGCCTGCTGCTCGGTGCGCTGGGCCAGGTCGCTGTTGCCCACGGCGATCTGGGAACTGGCGGATGCCACCTGCTCGGCATTGCCGCGCACCTCCACGACGATGCGGCGCAGCTGGTCCTGCATGGCGCCCAGCGCCTGCAGCAGCTGCCCCATCTCGTCGCGGCCCGCCGGCACGACCGCATTGGTCAGATGGCCCTGGGCCACTTTCTCGGCCAGTTGCACCGCGCTGCGCAACGGCGCCACCACGGCCCGGGTGATGAAAACGCCGATGGCCACTCCCGCCACCGTGGCGAGCAGCATCAGCGCCAGGCTCAGCTGCATGGCCTGGCGACCGCTGCCGTAGGCCTCGTCGGCCACGGCCTTGCTCTGCACGGCAATGCCGGCCTTGAGCTGGGCCAGCAGCTCGGCGGGCTCGCGGTCCACGCCGCGCACCGCCATGTCGCCCACCGAGGGGTCGAAGCCCGTGGCCTCGAACTTGTCCAGGCCCACGCGGTAGCCTTCGGCCATCTTGCCGTGCTGCTCCATGAAGCGCTGGGCCAGCGCCTGCAGCTCGGCATCCTGCAGCCGCTGCAGCAAAGCCGCGGTCTTCTCCCGGACAGCGTGCTCATTGGACTGGAAGCCGTTCCAGTGCTGTTCGCGCAGGGCATTGTCCGAGCCGCGCAGCAGAACGTTCTTCCACTCCTGCACCTGGGTCTTGAAATGGCCCTCCACTTCGGCGGCCAGGCGTTCCGCCTCCGTGTGGCGCTGCACATCGCCGTGGAAGACGCCCAGCGACTGTTGCGCGGACCAGAGTCCGAAGAATCCGGCGGCGAGGGTGAAAAACAGCGCCATGGCAATGGCGAGGGGCAATTTGCGACTGAGGTTCATAGGGACATGCGAGAGCCGGCCAGCATGTCCGCCCATGCGGACGTCGGAAAGGCTGCTGGCCGCAGGCCGCCATTGTCCCTGCGGTATTAGGCAAAACCATTACAAAACCGCAGGCCCGTGCAGAGGCCGCGGCCATGGCACGCCAAACGCCGCCCCGGGCTATTGCCTGAGCAGGTCGGCGCCCGCGGGCATCTTGAACTCGAAGGTCGATGCGGGCAGCGAGGCCTGTGTCTGCAGCCCGCTGAAGCGGATCAGCGAGCGCTGGCCAAAGCTGTCCAGGATGTCCAGCGCCGCCAGCTGCCCTCCCGCCTCGAAGCCCACGCGCACGCTCTTGAGCTGTCCGTTGCGGTCGCGCGGCTGGGCCTGCACCCACTGCAATCCGTCCTGGTCCGGCGCAGGCTGCAGGTCGAAGTCGGCGCTCAGCGCCTTGAGGTCGCTGGCCGACGCCAGGATGGCGGCCGGCGTGCTGCCCAGCGCCTGCGCCTGCGGACGCTGCGTGACCTGGTTGAGGTCGGCGTCATAGAGCCACAGGCTCTTGCCGTCGGCGACGATGGTCTGCTCGAAGGGCTTGGTATAGACGAACCTGAACTTGCCCGGCCGCTGGAATTCGAAGCGGCCGCTGGAGTTCTTGGTGCGCGGCGGCTGGCCATCCTTGGACGGAGAAGTGACGGTCTGGGCGAAGTCGGCGCGGCCGGCCTGGGAGTTTTTCATGAAGGCCTCCAGGCTCTTGAGGCCATCGGCCCAGCAGGCGCCGGCGCTTGCCGCGATCAAAACTGCAGTCAACAGAGATTTCATATCTTCCTTCTCGAATGCGGGGGGACCGCCTCAGTCGCCGCTGCGCGCCGGCACGAGCACATCGCGCTGGCCGCTGGAGGTCAGGGAACTGACCAGGCCCGCCTTCTCCATATCTTCCAGCAGCCGCGCCGAGCGGTTGTAACCAATCCTGAGCTTGCGCTGCACATAGGAGATGCTGGCCTTGCGGTCCTTGAGCACCACCTCCACGGCCTGGTCGTACATGGGGTCCTTCTCGCCGCCGCCGCCTTCGCCGGACTCGGCGCCGAATTCGCTGTCGCCCTCGGCCGTGCCGCCTTCGAGCACGCCTTCGATGTAGTCGGGATCGCCCTGCTCCTTGAGGTAGCTGACGACGCGGTGCACCTCCTCATCCGAGACGAAGGCGCCGTGCACGCGCACGGGCAGGCCCGTGCCGCTGGCCATGTAGAGCATGTCGCCCATGCCCAGCAGCGATTCGGCGCCCATCTGGTCCAGCACGGTGCGGCTGTCGATCTTGCTGCTGACCTGGAAGGCGATGCGCGTAGGGATGTTGGCCTTGATCAGGCCCGTGATCACGTCCACGCTGGGTCGCTGGGTGGCCAGGATCAGGTGGATGCCGGCCGCGCGCGCCTTCTGGGCCAAGCGCGCGATCAGCTCCTCGATCTTCTTGCCGACCACCATCATCAGGTCGGCCAGCTCGTCGATGACGATGACGATGTGCGGCAGGCGCTGCAGCGGCTCGGGCTCTTCGGGCGTGAGGCTGAAGGGGTTGGGGATGGATTCCTCGCGCGCCTTGGCCTCGTCGATCTTGGTGTTGTAGCCGGCCAGGTTGCGCACGCCCAGCTTGCTCATGAGCTTGTAGCGGCGCTCCATCTCGGCCACGCACCAGTTCAGGCCGTTGGCGGCCTGCTTCATGTCGGTGACCACGGGGCACAGCAGGTGCGGAATGCCTTCGTAAACCGACATTTCCAGCATCTTGGGGTCGATCATGAGCAGGCGCACGTCGCGCGCCTCGGCCTTGTACAGCAGCGACAGGATCATGGCGTTGATCCCCACCGACTTGCCCGAGCCCGTGGTGCCGGCCACCAGCACGTGCGGCATCTTGGCCAGGTCGGCCACCACCGGGTTGCCCACGATGTCCTTGCCCAGGCCCATGGTCAGCATGCTCTTGGCATCGTGGTAGACCTGCGAGCCCAGCACCTCGGACAGGCGGATGGACTGGCGCTTGGCATTGGGCAGCTCCAGCGCCATGAAGTTCTTGCCCGGAATCGTCTCGATCACGCGGATGGACACCAGGGACAGCGAGCGCGCCAGGTCCTTGGCCAGGTTCACGATCTGCGAGCCCTTGACGCCCGTGGCCGGCTCGATCTCGTAGCGCGTGATCACGGGGCCGGGCATGGCGGCGACCACGCGCACCTCGACGCCGAAGTCCTTGAGGCGCTTCTCGATCAGGCGGCTGGTCATCTCCAGCGTTTCCGGAGAGACGCTTTCCTGGCGCTGCTGCGCCGCATCGAGCAGGTCCACCTGGGGCAGCTTGCTGTCGGGCAGATCCGAGAACAGGGGCTTTTGGCGCTCCTTGGCCACGCGCATGCTGGGCGAGGCGGCCTCCTGGAGCACGGGCTCGATGATCTGCACAGGCTGCTGCTGGTGCTGTACGGCGCTTTCGGTGCGCTCCTCCTGCACCACCTCCTCGCGCTCGCGCGCGGCGCGGCGGCCCACGGCCTCGTCCTTGGCCTTTTCACGGCGCTGGAAGACGAAGCGCACCGAGCCGTCGATGCGCGCCCCCAGGGATTCGGCCATCTGTCCCCAGGAAAAGCGGAACACCATGGCCAGCCCGATGACGGCCACGCAGATGCCGATCAGCCCCGAGCCCATGAATCCCAGCCATTGCAGGCTGGGGTAGCCCACCATGTAGCCGAAGACGCCGCCCGCGGGGCCGGGCAGCATGCGCTCGAAGCGGTACAGGCGTGTCCACTCCAGCGCGCAGCTGGCGCCCAGCAGCAGCAGCAGCCCGCCCCAAAAGCGCAGGCGCCGGCGCCACAGCGGCGGCAGCACCACGCCATCGCGCGGCACGCCGCCGCGCAGCCAGCGCGCGAACGAGGAAATCCAGGTCTGCAGCGATGCCAGGATCAGCCACCAGACCGACATGCCGAAGCCGAAATAGCAGGCGTCGGCCAGCCAGGCGCCCACGCGCCCCATCCAGTTGGCGACCATGCGCAGGTGGCCGGCGCCCGACGTCGACCAGGCCGGGTCCTGCGGGGAATAGCTGAGCATGGACGCCAGCCAGAACACCAGCGCCAGCAGGCCCAGCAGCAGCATCATTTCGTGGCCGAAACGCGCCACCATGCCGGGACGGGCCACGGCCTTGGACTTGCCTTTGGCAGAGGAAGATGCGTTCAGAGCATTCAATGAGTAAGACATACGCAGGCGGGAGCTTACCCCAGCCCCCCGGATCGGCCGCAAAAACAGTCGGCGCGGCCGGCCAGCCTAATGCAAGTACTTGCAACAGATGGTGACATCGGCAACCCGGCTGCGCGGCACGATCATTTTTGACAATCCGGGCCATTGATCCCCATGGCGGCAGGAACCGGCGGTCGGAGCGATACTTCGTTCCTGTTTCCGATGAGTCTTTCCTTCGCATGCCGGCGCCGGCCTGCGCTTCATTCAAGAACTGCATCCATGTCTTCTACGCAACACGCCAAAGTCCTGATTCTCGGCTCCGGCCCGGCCGGCTACACCGCCGCCATCTATGCCGCCCGCGCCAACCTCAACCCGCTGCTGGTGACCGGCATGGCCCAGGGCGGCCAGCTGATGACCACCACCGAGGTGGACAACTGGCCCGCCGATGTCCACGGCGTGCAGGGCCCCGAGCTGATGCAGCGCTTCCTGGAGCATGCCGAGCGCTTCAAGACCCAGGTGGTGTTCGACCACATCCACAGCGTCGATTTCTCCAGGCGCCCCTTCACGCTGACCGGCGACTCCGGCACCTATACCTGCGACAGCCTGATCATCGCCACCGGCGCATCGGCCAAGTACCTGGGCCTGCCATCCGAGGAGGCCTTCATGGGCCGCGGCGTCTCGGGCTGCGCCACCTGCGACGGCTTCTTCTACCGCGACCAGGTCTGCTGCGTGGTCGGTGGCGGCAACACCGCCGTGGAAGAGGCGCTGTACCTGTCCAACATCGCCCGCAAGGTCTACCTGGTCCACCGCCGCGACACCCTGAAGGCGGAAAAGATCATGCAGGACAAGCTGTTTGCCAAGGTTGCTGCCGGCAAGATCGAGACCGTCTGGCACCACCAGGTGGAGGAAGTGCTGGGCAACGACGCCGGCGTGACCGGCGTTCGCGTGAAGTCCACCCTGGACGGCAGCACCCGCGACATCGACGCCCACGGCTTCTTCGTGGCCATCGGCCACCACCCGAACACCACCCTGTTCGACGGCCAGCTGGCGATGAACAACGGCTACCTGGAAATCCGCTCGGGCCTGGGCGGCAACGCCACCCAGACCTCGGTGGAAGGCGTGTTCGCCGCTGGCGACGTGGCCGACCAGCACTACCGCCAGGCGATCACTTCGGCCGGCTTCGGCTGCATGGCCGCACTCGAAGCCGAACGTTTCTTGGCCCTGCGCGCCAGCGAGCGCGCTGCAGCGGAATAGAATCATGCCTCGATCACGCGACGGATTTACGGATATGGACTGGGACAAGCTGAAGGTGTTTCACGCGGCGGCGGAGGCGGGCAGCTTCACGCATGCGGGAGAGCAGCTCGGCCTGTCGCAATCTGCGGTGTCGCGCCAGGTCTCGGCGCT
>JBHIXF010000065.1:0-35317 GCA_041984925.1 Comamonas sp. | reverse complement strand
TGATGCCTGGCGACAACGTGTCGATCACCGTCAAGCTGATCGCCCCCATCGCCATGGAAGAAGGCCTGCGCTTCGCCATCCGCGAAGGTGGCCGTACCGTGGGCGCTGGTGTGGTTGCCAAGATCATTGCGTAATTCTTAGAAAACTAGGAATACACAATGTCCAAGCAAAAAATCCGCATCCGCCTGAAGGCGTTCGACTACAAGCTGATCGACCAGTCCGCTGCCGAGATCGTTGACACCGCCAAGCGCACCGGCGCCATCGTCAAGGGCCCCGTGCCCCTGCCGACCCGCATGAAGCGCTTCGACATCCTGCGCTCGCCGCACGTCAACAAGACCAGCCGCGACCAGTTCGAGATCCGCACCCACCAGCGCCTGATGGACATCGTCGACCCGACCGACAAGACGGTTGACGCCCTGATGAAGCTGGACCTGCCCGCAGGCGTGGACGTCGAGATCAAGCTGCAATAAGCACTTCTGCGGCCCCTTGCGGGGCCGTCGAAGGGCTTTGATTTAACGCGAACTTGCTTGAAAAGGCAGTTCGCGTTAAAATTTGGGGCTTCGCCTTTTAGGGCGGAGTTTTATCAACCTTCTTTCGTGCGCAAGGCCTTGGACAACCGGGGCGGGAGCGCAACGCTGGGCCAATTGCAGTTTCAGCGGCGAAAGTTTTGGAGCAAACAAATGAGTCTGAGCAACTCCCTGGGGTTGCTGGGTCGCAAGGTGGGCATGATGCGTCTGTTCACCGATGACGGGGACGCAGTGCCCGTCACGGTGGTGGATGTGTCCAACAACCGCGTGACTCAGGTCAAAACCCAAGAGAACGATGGCTATGTGGCCCTGCAGGTCACTTTCGGTTCGCGCAAGGCATCTCGCGTGACCAAGCCAGAAGCCGGCCACCTTGCCAAGGCAGGTGTCGAAGCCGGTGAAGTGATGGGTGAATTCCGCGTGACCGAAGAAACCGCCGGCAAGTACGCCGCAGGCTCCGTCCTGCCCGTGGCCGAGCTGTTCTCGGTGGGCCAGAAGGTGGACGTGCAAGGCACCTCCATCGGCAAGGGCTACGCCGGCACCATCAAGCGCCACAACTTCAGCTCGCAGCGCGCCTCGCACGGCAACAGCCGTTCGCACAATGTTCCCGGCTCCATCTCGATGGCCCAGGATCCAGGTCGCGTGTTCCCGGGCAAGAAGATGACCGGCCACATGGGCGACGAAACCGTCACCACCCAAAATCTCGACGTGGTTCGCATCGACGAAGCACGCCAACTGCTCTTGATCAAGGGCGCTGTTCCGGGCTCCAAGGGTGGCTTCGTGACGGTGCGTCCCGCCATCAAGGCCAAAGCTTCCAAGGGAGCGAACTAATGCAGCTCGAACTCCTGAATGAACAAGGCCAGGCCGCGTCCAAGTTTGACGCGCCCGAGACCGTTTTCGGCCGTGAATTCAACGAAGACCTGGTCCACCAGATCGTGATCGCCTACCGTGCCAACGCACGCCAGGGCACTCGCGCTCAGAAGGACCGCGAACAGGTCCGCCACACGACCGCCAAGCCTTTCAAGCAAAAGGGCACCGGCCGCGCCCGCGCCGGTATGTCGTCCTCGCCTCTGTGGCGTGGCGGCGGCCGCATCTTCCCGAACCTGCCTGAAGAAAACTTCACGCAGAAGATCAACAAGAAGATGTACCGCGCCGGCATGGCTTCCATCCTGTCGCAGCTGGCCCGCGAAGGCCGCCTGGCCGTGGTGGACTCGCTCAAGCTCGAAAGCCCCAAGACCAAGGTGCTGGCCGACAAGTTCAAGGCCATGAACCTGGAATCGGTCATGGTGATCGCTGAAGAAGTCGACGAGAACCTGTACCTGGCTTCCCGCAATCTGAAGAACGTGTTCGTGGTCGAGCCGCGCTACGCCGACCCCGTGTCGCTGGTGCACTACAAGAAAGTGCTCGTCACCAAGGGTGCGATCGACAAACTCAAGGAGATGTTCGCATGAGCACGCTCAAGTTTGACGAAGGTCGTCTGATGCAGGTGTTGGTCGCTCCCATCGTGTCCGAGAAGGCCACTATGGTTGCCGAAAAGTCCAACGCTGTGACGTTCAAGGTGCTGCAGAGCGCCACCAAGCATGAAATCAAGGCCGCCGTGGAACTGATGTTCAAGGTGGAAGTGGCTGGTGTCTCCGTGGTGAACATCAAGGGCAAGACCAAGCGCTTTGGCAAGACCATCGGCCGCCGCGACCACGTGCGCAAGGCCTATGTGATGCTCAAGCCCGGTCAAGAGCTGAACCTGTCCGGGGAGGCTGCTTAATCATGGCTGTTATCAAGCTCAAACCGACGACCCCCGGCCAACGCGGCACGGTCAAGGTCACGCGTGACCATCTGCACAAGGGTGCAGGTTTCGCCCCCCTGCTGGAGCCTCAGCACCAGAAGTCGGGCCGTAACAACAACGGTCACATCACCACCCGTCACAAGGGCGGTGGCCACAAGCACCACTACCGCGTGGTGGACTTCAAGCGCACCAAGGACGGCATCCCCGCCAAGGTCGAGCGCATCGAGTACGACCCCAACCGCACGGCCCACATCGCTCTGGTGTGCTATGCCGACGGCGAGCGTCGCTACATCATCGCTCCGCGCAACCTGGAAGTCGGCGCGACCATCGTCAGCGGCTCCGAAGCCCCGATCCGCGTGGGCAACACCCTGCCGATCCGCAACATTCCCGTGGGCTCGACCATCCACTGCATCGAACTGAAGATCGGCGCCGGCGCGCAGATCGCCCGTTCGGCTGGTACGTCCGCCACGCTGCTGGCCCGCGAAGGCATCTACGCCCAGGTGCGTATGCGTTCCGGCGAAGTGCGCAAGGTGCACATCGAATGCCGCGCGACCATCGGTGAAGTCGCCAACGAAGAGCACAGCCTGCGCCAACTGGGCAAGGCCGGTGTCAAGCGCTGGATGGGTATCCGCCCGACCGTTCGCGGCGTGGTGATGAACCCTGTCGACCACCCGCACGGTGGTGGTGAAGGCAAGACCGGTGAAGGCCGTCACGCTGTTGACCCATGGGGCAACCTGACGAAGGGCTACCGTACCCGTAACAACAAGCGCACGCAGTCGATGATTGTGTCGCGTCGCAAGAAGTAAGGGGTAGCAAATGACTCGTTCTCTTAAAAAGGGTCCGTTTGTTGACCATCACTTGCTGGCCAAGGTCGAGAAGGCCATCGCCGGCAAGGACAAGAAGCCCGTCAAGACCTGGTCGCGTCGCTCCATGGTTCTGCCCGAGTTCATCGGTCTGACCATTGCCGTGCACAACGGCAAGCAGCACGTGCCCGTGTATGTGACCGACCAGATGGTCGGCCACAAGCTCGGCGAATTCGCGCTGACCCGTACCTTCAAGGGTCACCCGGCGGACAAGAAAGCCAAGAAGTAAGGAATAGAACATGTCTGAAACACGTGCTGTTCTCCGTGGCGTCCGCCTGTCGGTTGACAAGGGTCGCCTGGTCGCGGACCTGATCCGCGGCAAGAAAGTGGACCAAGCCCTGAACATCCTGACGTTCACGCAGAAGAAAGCTGCCGTGATCATCAAGAAGGTGCTCGAGTCCGCCATCGCCAACGCCGAGCACAACGACGGTGCCGACATCGACGAACTGAAGGTCAAGACCATCTTCGTCGAGCAAGGCACCACGCTCAAGCGCTTCACCGCGCGTGCAAAGGGCCGCGGCAATCGCATCAGCAAGCCCACGTGCCACGTGTACGTGACGGTTGGCAACTGAAAGGCCTGGGAAGAATATGGGACAGAAAATCCATCCTACCGGCTTCCGCCTGGCGGTCAGCCGCAACTGGGCCAGCCGTTGGTACGCAAGCAACCGTGACTTCGCCGGCATGCTGGCCGAAGACATCAAGGTGCGCGAGTACCTGAAGGCCAAGCTGAAGAATGCCGCCGTGTCGCGCATCCTGATCGAGCGTCCTGCCAAGAACGCCCGCATCACGATCTTCTCGGCACGTCCTGGCGTCGTGATCGGCAAGAAGGGCGAGGACATCGAGAACCTGAAGAAGGAACTCGCGACCCGCCTGGGCGTGCCGGTGGCCGTGAACATCGAGGAAGTGCGCAAGCCCGAAATCGATGCCAAGCTGATCGCCGATTCGATCTGCCAGCAGCTCGAAAAGCGCATCATGTTCCGCCGCGCCATGAAGCGTGCGATGCAAAACGCCATGCGTCTGGGTGCCCAGGGCATCAAGATCATGTCGTCGGGCCGTCTGAACGGCATCGAAATCGCTCGTACCGAGTGGTACCGCGAAGGCCGTGTGCCACTGCACACGCTGCGCGCCGACATCGACTACGGCTTCTCCGAAGCCAAGACGACCTATGGCGTGATCGGCGTGAAGGTGTGGGTCTACAAGGGCGACACGCTGGGTCGTAACGACCTGCCGGCCGTCGAGACCCCCCGTCCCGAAGAAGAGCGTCGTCCCCGCGGCCCCCGCCGCGATGGCCGCGGCGATGGTCGCCGTGACGGTGCTGGCCGTGGTGGCCGCCGCCCCGCAGGCGCTAATGCAGCACCTGCTGACGGCAGCGACAAGCCCGCCGGCGCTGGCGCTGATTCCGTTAAGCGCGTTCGCAAGACTGACGCGCCCGCTACAGCAGCGGACGGTAAAGGAGAATAAAGATGCTGCAACCTGCTCGCCGCAAATACCGCAAGGAGCAAAAGGGTCGCAACACCGGTATCGCAACGCGGGGTAACTCCGTTGCTTTCGGTGACTTCGGCCTGAAGTCCACTGACCGCGGCCGCCTGACGGCGCGCCAGATCGAGGCGGCTCGCCGCGCGATCTCGCGTCACGTCAAGCGTGGCGGTCGTATCTGGATCCGCGTGTTCCCGGACAAGCCCATCTCTACCAAGCCCGCAGAAGTGCGTATGGGTAACGGTAAGGGCAACCCCGAGTACTACGTGGCCGAAATCCAGCCCGGCAAGGTGCTCTACGAAATCGTGGGCGTGCCTGAAGAGCTGGCTCGTGAAGCGTTCCGTCTGGCCGCTGCAAAGCTGCCGCTGCGTACGACCTTCGTGTCCCGTCAAATTGGTGCCTGAGGAGAACAACATGACGAAAGCTGCTGAACTCCGCCAAAAAGACGTGGCCGCGCTGGAAGCCGAAGTGAAGTCCCTGCAAAAGGCCCACTTCGGTCTGCGTATGCAAAAGGCCACGCAACAGCTGGGCAACACGAACACGCTGCGCACCACGCGCCGTGACATCGCCCGTGCCAAGACCATCCTTGCTGAAAAGCAAGCCGCCAAGTAATCAGGAAGCCGACATGACGGAAGCTAAAAAATCCCTCAAGCGCACCTTGATTGGCAAGGTGGTCAGCGACAAGCGCGCCAAGACCGTGACGGTCCTGGTCGAGCGCCGCGTCAAGCACCCCATCTATGACAAGATCATGATCAAGTCGAGCAAGTACCACGCTCACGACGAGCAAGGTGAGTACAAGCTGGGCGATCTGATCGAAATCACGGAAAGCCGCCCGCTGTCCAAGACCAAGAACTGGGTTGCGACCCGCTTGGTGCAAAAGGCTGCCCTGGTGTAAGCCTACCCAGGCCCACCGGCTGCAAGGCCCCAGGAAACGACCCACAATGTGGGTCGTTTTTTCGTTTGGGGCTTCCATGTCGGCGGCCCTGGTTTTGGCAACACAAGGAGATAGAGATGATCAAAGTCGGAGATGCACTGCCCGCCGCCACGCTGATGGAATACGTGGAAGTCGAAGGCAATGGCTGCAGCATCGGCCCCAACCCCGTGAAGCTGCCCGAAGCCGCCGCGGGCAAGACCATCGCGGTCTTCGCCGTGCCCGGTGCCTTCACGCCCACCTGCTCGGCCAAGCATGTGCCCGGCTTCGTGGAGCAGGCCGAGGCCTTCAAGGCCGCCGGCGTGGATGAGATCTGGTGCCTGTCGGTGAACGACGCCTTCGTGATGGGCGCCTGGGCGCGCGACCAGAAGACGGACGGCAAGGTGCGCATGCTGGCCGATGGCGACGCCGCCTTCGCCAAGGCCACCGGCCTGACGCTGGACCTCAACGGCAAGGGCCTGGGCCTGCGCAGCAACCGCTATTCCATGCTGGTCAAGGACGGCAAGGTCGTCACGCTGAACGTGGAAGGTCCCGGCAAGTTCGAGGTCAGCGACGCCGCCACCTTGCTGGCCCAGGCCAAGGCCTGATACCGGCGCGAGCCTGCCGTTTGGGCAGCCTGCTTGCATCGCCAGGAAGGGAGTGATCCCTTCCTGGCGATTTTCATTGCTTCACGACCGGCTGCCGCAAGAGGGTCTTGAGTCGCTCGGCCGGGGTCTTGCGCGGATCGCCCAGATAGATCTCGTGATGGTGCCCGGAGGGGACAAGACCGTGCGAGGGCATGAACTGCTCGTGCAGTTGCCGCAGAACGGGCCCTTCGTCGTCATATGCGCCGATATGCAGGGTCTGCACGGCGGGGCCTTCCGCGAGCCGCTCGAAGCGCAGCTTTCCGATCGCGGCAAGCCCTTTCTTGTCCATGGCCTTGTGGATGGCGGCCTCCACCATCGGCTTTTCCACGAAATCGGGCACGGCAATCATCATCGTCCAGCACCAGCGGTCCTTGCGCCGTGCCACGAAATCATCCATGTCCTCGGCCCACCACAGGCCTTCCAGCGGCGGGACCGTGTAGTCGCGGCACAGGTCCGCCTTGCTCATGAACTTGAGCGTGTAGGAGGCGGCGTAGAGCGCCTGCACACCCTCGGCATGGGCAGGCGCGCGATTGGGGTCCCCGGTGCCATCGATCATGAAATAGTTCAACGGCACGGTGTCGATGACGACAAACTCGCCGCGGGGAGCGCCATACATCGTCTTGCAGGCTTTCTTGATGTCGAACTTCTCCATGCAGTCCTCCTGCCCCTGCGGGCGCTACATTGACTTGGGTCAAGGCACGGCACAGGCATCGGCCCCGGGCTCGGGGCGCTAGAAGATATCGGCCTTGAGGTAGTGGGCCCCCGGGATGGGGTTGTGGTAGTAGGGCGGTATTTCCTCGAAGCCCAGGTCGGTGTAGAGGGCACGCGCCGACTCCATGTCGTCCAGCGTGTCGAGCAGCACGTGGTCGTAGCCGGCCTGGCGTGCCATGTCGAGCATGGCTTCCGCCAGCTGCCGGCCCAGCCCGAAGCCGCGGAAGGCCTTGCGCACGAACAGCCGCTTCATTTCGGCGGCATTCGCATAGTCGCAGTCGTCCAGCGGGCGCAGTGCGCAGCAGCCGGCGACCGTGCCATCGACCCAGGCCAGGAGGATGCGGCCGCGTGGCGGCGCATAGTCGCCGGGAAGCCGCGCGAGCTCGGCGTCGAAGTCTTGAAATTGCAGGTTCACGTCCAGGCTGGCGGCGTACTCCTGGAAGATATGGCGCACTTCGTCCATGTCTTCCGAACGGCTTGGCTCCAGCAAGGCCACGGCAGGCTTGTCCACGGGCACTTGGCAAAAAGAAACGGGAGAGGCCAGTTTAGCGTCAAGCCGCGCCATTCTGCCCGCGCCGTCAGAAAGAGGTGGCGCCCAGCTGCTGCACCCACCATGCCACGCCGCTGGCCACGGCCGCCACGAGGGCTGCCAGCAGGCGCCGGGAGGCCGTGTCGCGCGAGGGCGGTACAGCCTCGGGCAGATGCTTGTCGCCGGTAAGCATGGCGCGCACCAGCCCGCGGCGGCGCAGGCTGTAGAAGGCGATCGCCAGCAGATGCAGTGCCACCAGCCCGTACAGCAGGTACTGTCCCCAGTGCGCGTGGTAGGCGGTGGCCTGGGCCACGGTGTCCCCCGAGACGAAGCGGGACAGAGGCCCCGAGAAGGCGATCTCGTCATCGCTGAGCAGGCCGCTGGCGACCTGGGCTGCCAGTACGGCCAGCATGGCCAATACCGACAGCGCCCCGAGCGGGTTGTGGCCCGCCGCATCGCTGGCACGTCCCTGGCCGCGCAGGTGGCGCCACAGGCCCGACGGTGAAGGAATGAAGCTGCCGAACCGCGACCAGCGTCCACCGATCAGGCCCCAGAGCACGCGAAAGATCAGCAGGGCCAGCACCACATGGCCCAGCAGCAGGTGCCAGTTCATGGCGTTGCCGCCGAGCTTGGCCGTCACGACGAGGGCGACGACGGCCATGGCCAGCAGCCAGTGGAAAAGCCGCGTGGGCAGGTCCCAGATGCGGACTGTGTGGGTGGTGGGTTGAGGATCTTGGGCCATGGCTTCGTGAGGTTGCTGCCGGATCAGGACATTGTGCCGCCCTGCCGCACGGGCCTTCGGCGCAAAGCACCCGGGCTGCGCTCAATCAAATTGGACAGGGCGCCAAGGCCGCTGCCATACTGGTCCGGCAGATTTCCCCAAACTCCCAAAGGAATAGCACGATGAAGAAAGTTTCTGCATGGGCCTTGGCGGCCCTGGTGGCCAGCACGTCCCTGCCGGCATCCGCCCAGTTCGCAAAGCCGGAGGACGCCATCAAGTACCGCCAGGGGGCGTTGGCCGTGCTGGGCCAGCATTTCGGCCGGCTGGGCGCCATGGCCAACGGCAAGATGCCGTTCGATGCCAAGGTGGCACAGGAAAACGCCGAGATCGTCGCCTTCATGGCCAAGCTGCCCTGGGCGGCCTTCGGCGCGGGCACCGAGGGCGGCAAGGCCAAGCCGGAAGCCTGGAAGGAGCAAGCCAAATTCCATGAGCTGTCCGAGAAAATGCAGGCCGAGACGGCCAAGCTGGCTGCAGCCGCCAAGTCCGGCAACCTGGACCAGCTCAAGGCCGCTTTCGGTCCGGCGGCTGCCAGCTGCAAGGCCTGCCACGACAGCTTCCGCAGCCGCTGAAACACGGTCGCCTCGATGCGGAAAAACCGGCCTGTGCCGGTTTTTTGTCCTTGGAGCCCGCCGCGCCGTGCTCAGGCTTCGGCCAGCAGTTTTTCGATCAGCCGATGCAACTCGGCAAAGTCGGGCGCGCCGACGTAGCGCTTCACGATCTCGCCGCGCTTGTTGACGATGTAGGTGGTCGGCGTCAACTGCACATCGCCCCATGCCTTGGCCACGGCGCCCGTGTTGTCCAGGGCCACCTTGAAGGGCAGCTGGCGTGTTTCGGTGAAGTTCACCACGTAGCTGGGCGGGTCGTAGTGCATGGCCACGGCCAGCGTGTCAAAGCCTTTGTCCCGGTATTTCTGGTAGGTGCTGACGATCTCGGGCATCTCTGCCACGCAGGTGGTGCAGCTGGTGGCCCAGAAGTTCACCAGGGTCACTTTGCCCTTGAGGTCGTCCGTGGTCTGCCTGCTGCCGTCGAGCAGCACGAAGGTGGACGGCGGTGCCGCCGATTGTCCGGCGCCCGAATACACCCAGGCGCCGATGCCCGCGGCGGCGGCGATCACCACGCCTGCGATCCAGTGTTTGCTTGCCATAGCCTCGATTGTGCCCAAAGACCTGCACGCATGCCGTGCATCGCCGTTCGATGCCGGCCACGGGCGAAAGTTCGGATGCCGTGGGGCCTGTGCCTGCAGATAATGCCCGCATGAACAAGAAGGCAAGGAATGCATGCCGCTGCGCACGCCGCTGGACAGGCCGTGCGGCACAGGGGCTTTTTCGCGGCGCGGCCGTGCTGGCGGCGGGGCTGCTTGCGGCCTGCAGCCCCAAACTCGACTGGCGCGAGGTGCCGGTGGCAGGCACGCCGCTGCGCGTGCTGCTGCCCTGCGATCCCCAGGCGGCGACCAAGCCGGTGGAGCTGGGCCAGGGCCTGGGCGTGGTGCAGATGTCCATGGTCGGCTGCGATGCCGACTATGCGACCTATGCGGTTTCGCATTTCCTGGTCAGCGAGCCCGCGCGCGCCGCCGAGATGCTTTCATACTGGCAGGCGGCCGTGCTGGGCCAGATGAATCCCGGCGCCCCCGGCCAGGCGCCGGCGGGTGCCAAGCTGCTGCATGCCAAGGGGGACGGCCCTTTTCTGCCCGCAGGGGCGCTGAACCTGCCGCAGTCGCTGCGCACCACGTTCGAAGGCGTGGGGCCGCAGGGCTGGAAATTGACGGCCCATGGCGTGTGGTTTGCACGGATGGAGCCCCAGGGCGCGCGCCTCTACCATGCCGTGATCTACAGCGACAAGCTGCGCACGGATGAGGCCAACAACTTCTTCGGCAGCCTGCGGCTGCAATAAGGCCGCGGGCGCGGGAGGCGCCCGTGGCATGCCACTTCCTGCCGTGCGTGCCCTTCAAGCCATAATCGGCGCTTGAACCCTTGTGACTTCATGACCACGCGCATTCTCTTGCTCACCCATGCACCGCTGGCCCAGGCATTGCGCGAATGCGCGCTGCATGTGTTTGCCGACAGCGCGGAGGATGTGCTGGCGCTCGACGTGCCTGCCCAGGAAGCGCCGGAGGCGACGCTGATGCGTGCCGAGCAGCTCCTGCAGGACCACGGCGGCCTCAGGGAGATGCCCACGCTGGTGCTGTCCGACCTGTTCGGGGCGACGCCCTGCAATGTGGCCCAGCGCCTGGTGTCGCAGATGCCTGCGGGACGCCTCGTGGCCGGTGTGAACCTGCCCATGCTGCTGCGCTCCATCGGCTACCGCCACGAAGCCATCGAGGCCGTGGCCGAGCGCGCCGTGGCCGGTGGAAGCCATGGGGTGATGCAGGTGGGCGTGAACACGCCTCAGAATCAGAGTCCGCGACCTTCCCATGATCAAGACCCCTATCACCATCAGCAATAAACTGGGCCTGCATGCCCGCGCCTCGGCCAAGCTCACCAAGCTGGCGGCCAGCTTTCCCTGCGAGGTCTGGATGACCAAGGGCGAGCGGCGCATCAATGCCAAGAGCATCATGGGCGTGATGATGCTGGCCGCGGGCATCGGCTCCGAAGTCCTGCTGGAGACCGAGGGCGCACAGGAGCAGGAGGCCATGGATGCGCTGACGGCGCTGATCAACGACAAGTTCGGCGAAGGCCAGTGACACCCGGCCGCGCGCACCGGCAGTCGGCGTGCGCGGCAAGCCAGGGTGCGGGGGAAGCGGCGGGCGCAGCGATGCGTGGCCGGCCCTGCGCCGCAGCAAGCAAAGGACATGCGCAATGACGTTTGCCATCCACGGATTGGCGGTTTCCCGGGGCATTGCCATTGGTCGCGCGGTGGTCGTGGCCTCCAGCCGCATGGAGGTGGTGCACTACTTCATCCGGCCCGAGCAGGTGGAGTCCGAGATCGCGCGGGCGCGCAATGCGCGCAATGCAGTCATCGACGAGTTGCGCCGCCTGCAGGAGGAAATGCCCAAGGATGCGCCCGGCGAGCTCGATGCCCTGCTGGACGTCCACCTGATGCTGCTCCAGGACGTGGCGCTGGCCACGGCCGTCAAGCACTGGATCTCCGATCGGCTGTACAACGCCGAATGGGCGCTGACCACGCAGCTCGAGGCCATCTCGCGCCAGTTCGACGAGATGGAGGACGAATACCTGCGCGAACGCAAGGCGGACCTCGAACAGGTGGCCGAACGCATCCTGCGGCATATGAAAGGCATGCCCAGCCCCGTGGCCGCGCCGGCCGCGCTGGTGGCTGCGCAGGCACTGACGCCCCCGCCACCGCCCGGCTCCCAGCAGGAGCTGCTGCCGGAGGGCGCGGTGGAGATGCCGCTGGTGCTCGTGGCCCAGGACCTGTCGCCGGTCGACATGCTGCAGTTCAAGAGCAAGGTGTTTGCGGGCTTCATCACGGCAGTGGGCGGGCGCACCTCGCATACCGCGATCGTGGCGCGCAGCATGGACATTCCCGCCGTGGTAGGCGCGCGCGCCGCCGGCCAGCTGATCCGCCAGGACGACTGGGTGATCATCGACGGCAATGCGGGCGTGGTCATCGTCGATCCTTCCCCCATCATCCTGGCCGAGTATGGCTTTCGCCAGCGCCAGAACGAACTGGAGCGCGAGCGCCTGTCACGCCTGCGCCATACGCCGGCGCTGACGCTCGACGGCGAGCGCATCGAACTGCTGGCCAACATCGAGCAGCCGGGCGATGGGCCTGCGGCCGTGCATGCAGGCGCCGTGGGCGTGGGCCTGTTCCGCACCGAATTCCTGTTCATGGGGCGCGGCGGCAACCTGCCTGACGAGGAGGAGCAGTACCGAGCCTACCGCGAGGCCGTGGACGGCATGCAGGGCATGCCCGTGACCATACGCACGCTGGACGTGGGCGCCGACAAGCCGCTGGACAAGGCGCAGCCCAAGGACTATTACCTCAACCCCGCGCTGGGCCTGCGCGCCATCCGCTGGAGCCTGGCCGACCCTGCCATGTTCCGCACCCAGTTGCGCGCCATCCTGCGCGCCGCTGCCCATGGCCAGATCCATTTGCTGTTCCCGATGCTGGCCCATCAGAGCGAGATCGACCAGACGCTGGCCCAGGTGCGCCTGGCCCAGGCCGAGCTCGATGCGCGCGGCGTGGCCCATGGCCCCGTCAAGCTGGGTGCCATGATCGAGGTGCCGGCGGCCGCTCTCATGGTGCGCATGTTCCTGCGCCGGTTCGACTTTCTGTCGATAGGCACGAACGATCTGATCCAGTACACGCTGGCCATCGACCGGGCCGACGAGGCCGTGGCCCATCTTTATGATCCGCTGCATCCTGCGGTGCTGCGCCTGGTCTCCGATGTGATCGCCGAAGGCCGGGCGCAGGGCAAGAGCGTCTGCGTCTGCGGCGAGACGGCCGGCGATGTCGCCATGACGCGCCTGCTGCTGGGCCTGGGCCTGCGCAGCTTTTCCATGCACCCAGCTCAGATCCTGGCAGTCAAGCAGGAGGTTCTGCGCGCCGACACGCGCAAGCTCGCAGGCTGGGCACAGCGTGTCGTGCAATCGGATGACCCGGCAGGGGCCATGGCCGCCTGAGCGGCTGCTGCAGGTCCGTAGGCAGGGCGATGCTGGAAAAAGTGCAAATTACAGTTGCGACTGATTCTCATTCTATGTTATGATGCGTCCACTGCAGCAAGAAACTCTCTGGTGGGGAATTCGAGCTGCAAACCTTTTCAGTTTCATCGTGGGGCGACTCGCCAGGCCTGTTCAGCCTGCAGTCGTTTTGCCAGCCAGCGGGTTGCCGGTTAGCCAGGCTTTTTTTCGATGAATGGACAGGGTGGGCGCCCTTTGTGCGTGCCTGCCCGGCGTCGGGTCCAGGGTGTTCAAGGCAGGGCATGCGATGGCGGCCCTGCCTTTTTTGCATCCTGCTTCCTGCAGGAGCCCGCGGGCCGGCCATCAAAAAAAACCGTGCTGGCAGGCCGGCACGGGTGGGTGGGAGGGGGGTGGAGGCTCAGACGCCGGCCGCGTGCGCCTGCTGGTCGGCGTGGTAGCTGGAGCGGACCATGGCGCCCACGGCGGCGTGCGTGAAGCCCATCTTGTAGGCTTCTTCCTCGAACATCTTGAAGGTGTCGGGGTGCACGTAGCGGCGCACCGGCAGATGGCTGTTGCTGGGCGCCAGATACTGGCCGATGGTCAGCATGTCGATGTCATGGGCGCGCATGTCGCGCATGACCTGCAGGATTTCCTCGTCGGTCTCGCCCAGGCCGACCATGATGCCGCTCTTGGTCGGGACCTTGGGGTGCAGGGCCTTGAACTTCTTGAGCAGGTTCAGCGAGAACTGGTAGTCCGAACCCGGGCGCGCTTCCTTGTATAGGCGCGGCGCGGTCTCCAGGTTGTGGTTCATCACATCGGGCGGCGCGGCCTTGAGGATTTCCAGCGCGCGGTCGTCGCGGCCGCGGAAGTCGGGCACGAGGATCTCGATCTGGGTCTGCGGCGAGAGCTCGCGGATGTTTTTGATGCACTCCACGAAATGGCCGGAACCGCCGTCGCGCAGGTCGTCACGGTCCACGCTGGTGATCACCACGTACTTCAGGCGCAGCTCGGCGATGGTCCTGGCCAGGTTCAGCGGCTCGTTCACATCGAGCGGATCGGGGCGGCCGTGGCCCACGTCGCAGAACGGGCAGCGGCGCGTGCACTTGTCGCCCATGATCATGAAGGTGGCCGTGCCCTTGCCGAAGCATTCGCCGATGTTGGGGCAGGAGGCTTCCTCGCAGACCGTGTGCAGCTTGTTGGCGCGCAGGATGTCCTTGATCTCGTAGAAGCGCGTGGTGGGGCTGCCGGCCTTGACGCGGATCCATTCGGGCTTCTTGAGCGCCTCGCCGTGCTCGACCTTGATCGGGATGCGCGAGAGCTTCGCGGCGGCCTTCTGCTTGGCCAGCGGGTTGTACTCGGCTTGGGACTGCGCTTCGCGCACGACGGTGTTGGTGGTCATGGTTCTGGAGTCAGGGGGTGAGGCGGCGCTGCAGTTGAAGCCCCAGCACGCGGGCGGCCTCGTCCCAGGTTGTCTGAACGCCGATTGTAGAAAGGTCCACCGTTTGCAGTCCTGCGTAGCCGCAAGGGTTGATCCTGCCGTAGGGTTCCAGGTCCATGGCCACGTTGAGGGCCACGCCATGGTAGGTGCAATGCCGGCTGACCTTGATGCCCAGCGCCGCGATCTTGCCCAGGCCCGTGAAGTCGGGTTCGGGCGGTGGCGATCCGGGCTCGCGCAGCCGGGGGCGCTGCTCCAGCATGGCATGGCTGCCCGGGTCGTCCAGGCGCACGTAGATGCCCGGCGCGCCGGCCACGCGATGGCCCGTCACGCCGAAATGCTCCAGCGTGCGGATGACCGCATCCTCGATGCGAAAGACGTATTCCTTGACGAAGTAGCCCAGGCGCTGCAGGTCCAGCAGCGGGTAGGCGACGACCTGGCCCGGCCCGTGGTAGGTGACCTGGCCGCCGCGGTTGGTGGCGACCACGGGGATATCGCCGGGGCTCAGCAAGTGGTCACTTCTTCCTGCAAGCCCTTGCGTGAAATGCGGGGCATGTTCGCAGATCCAGAGTTCATCGCGCGTGCCGTCTCCGCGCTCGCGTGTGAAATCCTGCATGGCCTGTGCCGTGGCCGCGTAATCCGTGCGGCCCAGAAAGCGTAGGTCCGGGGGCTGCGCAGGCCGGCTGTCCGCAGCGCTCACAGCACCACTTTCACCAGCGGATGCGAGGTGAAGGCGCGGTACAGGTCGTCGAGTTGCTCGCGGCTCGTGGCGGTCACCGTGACGGTGACGCCCAGGTACTTGCCGCTGCTGCTGGGGCGCAGTTCGATGGTGCCGGCATCGAAGCCCGGATCGAAGCGTTCGGCGATCTGCGTGATCTCATGCACCAGGTGCTCGGACTTCACGCCCATGACCTTGATGGGAAAGCGCGACGGATACTCGATCAGCGAGTCCTTGCGCGGATCGGGCGTGGCATCGCCCGGGGCGGAGGAGGGGGGGGAGGTGGGATCGCTCATGGGGTGAATCAAGGTTAATCGCTTGTCTGCGAAGGCGATTGTGCGCTATCGTTCGCGCCCACAGGCAGCCAGGGGCTGCCGCGTTGCCGCACGCACCAATACAACGACAACACGCGTCGGCAGGCCGAGGCGCTGGCAAGCACGTGTTGGCCTGTTGCCACAACTTCCGCTCCCTGCGCCAAATTGGCCGTGCCCGTAACAACCCCTATCTTCCGGCAGGGGTTTTTACTTATAATCAGAGGCTTTGTGAAAAAGTCTTGCCTGGTCAGCGGCCTTCGAGAAATCCATGAAAAACAACGCCGCCGACACAGACCTTGACTCGGAATTTGGTGATGAAGTTTCAGACTTCAAGCCCTTGACCGCGCAGCAGGCGCAGGACTGGCGCCAGCGCCATCCGCAGCTGTCGGTGTGGCGCATCGTGGCGGTGCAGGCGGTGGCCGGCGTGCTGGTGGCGCTGGTTGCCTGGCTGGTGACGGGGCGCGCAGCGGTGGGGTGGTCGGCGGCTTACGGGGCTTTGTCGGTGGTTCTGCCGGCGGCGCTTTTCGCACGTGCCGTGGTGCGCAGGCGGCCAGGTGGTGCCGCAGCGGCCATGGTGGGAATTTTTGGCTGGGAACTGGTGAAGCTGGTGCTGTGCATCGCCATGCTGGCGGCGGCGCCCAGGCTGGTCCCGGGGCTGAGCTGGCTGGCGCTGCTGGCGGGCTTGGTGGTCGTCATGAAAACGTATTGGGTCGCGCTGATAGTGCGCTCCAGTGTCCGAAAAACCGATTGATATTTGAAGAGAAGTTGTCCGATGGCCGCAGACGCGCACGCACCCACTGCAAGTGAATACATCGTTCACCACCTGCAGCACCTCCAGAACATCAAGCAGAAGTCGATCATCGACTTTTCGGTCGTCAACCTGGACTCGATCGTCGTCAGCGTCACGCTGGGCGTGATCAGCCTGTTCGTGCTGTGGCTTGCCGCACGCAAGGCCACCTCGGGCGTGCCCGGCCGCTTCCAGGCGGCGGTGGAGCTGCTGGTCGAGATGGTGGACAACCAGGCCAAGGCCAACATCCACAACGCGCAAAGCCGCAAGTTCATCGCGCCCCTGGCGCTGACCGTGTTCGTCTGGATCTTCATGATGAACGCCATGGACATGCTGCCCGTGGACCTGCTGCCCGTGCTGTGGCAAGGCATCCAGGGCGACTCGCACGCCTATCTGCGCGTCGTTCCCACCGCCGACCTGTCCACCACGCTGGGCCTGTCCTCGGCCGTGCTGATCCTGTGCTTCTTCTACAGCATCAAGATCAAGGGCATGGGCGGCTGGGCCCACGAACTGGTGACCGCTCCGTTCGGCACCAGCAAGAATCCCGTGTTTGCACTGATCCTGGGTGTCGTGAACCTGGCCATGCAAATCATTGAATATGTCGCCAAGACGGTCTCGCATGGCATGCGACTGTTCGGCAACATGTACGCTGGTGAGTTGGTGTTCTGTCTGATCGCTCTCATGGGCGGTGCGGCTGCCATGTCGCTTTCCGGTGTGTTGCTCCCCGTGGGGCACATCATTGCAGGCTCTATCTGGGCGATCTTCCACATCCTGATCATCACCCTGCAGGCCTTCATTTTCATGATGCTGACGCTGATCTACCTCGGCCAGGCGCATGAAGCCCACTGACCATTCCCTTTCTCTCTCAACCTTTCTCTTTCTTTAATCTCAGGAGTCATCATGGAAAACATTCTCGGTCTCGTCGCTCTGGCTTGTGGTCTGATCGTTGGTCTGGGCGCTATCGGCGCTTCGATCGGTATCGCCCTGATGGGTGGCAAGTTCCTGGAATCGTCGGCACGTCAGCCTGAGCTGATCAACGAACTGCAAACCAAGATGTTCATCTTGGCCGGCCTGATCGACGCCGCCTTCCTGATCGGCGTGGCCATCGCTCTGCTGTTCGCTTTCGCCAACCCCTTCGTCCTGGCCTAAGAGCTCCGATCAACGCCCTAGATAGAAAGGTGTTGCCGTGAGTATCAACGCGACCCTGTTCGTTCAGGCCATCGTCTTCCTGATCCTGGTGCTGTTCACGATGAAGTTCGTGTGGCCCCCGATCGCGAAGGCGCTGGATGAGCGAGCCCAGAAAATCGCCGATGGCCTCGCTGCTGCCGACAAGGCCAAGACCGACCTGGCCGCCGCCAACAAGCGCGTCGAGCAGGAACTGGCCCAGACGCGCAACGAGACGGCATCGCGGCTTGCGGACGCCGAACGCCGTGCCCAGGCCATCATCGAGGAAGCCAAGGCCCGTGCCTCCGAAGAAGGCAACAAGATTGTCGCCGCTGCCCGTGCCGAAGCCGAGCAGCAGACAGTCCAGGCCCGTGAAGCCCTGCGCGAGCAGGTGGCTGCACTGGCCGTCAAGGGCGCCGAGCAGATCCTGCGCAAGGAAGTGGATGCCGGCGTTCATGCCGACCTGCTGAACCGCCTGAAGACCGAGCTGTAAGGAAGAGCAAACATGGCAGAACTCGCCACCATTGCCCGTCCTTACGCAGATGCCCTGTTCAAGGCCAGCGCCCAGCAGGGCGCTGACCTGTCCGGCACTGTTGCCTGGGCGGAGGAATTGGCGGCGATTGCCGCCAACCCGCAATTGCGCCAGCTGGCCGACGACCCCAAGGTGACCCACGAACAGCTGTTCGACGTCATCAGCGGCGTGGCCGGCTCGGCATTGCCCGATGCCGCGCGCAACTTCCTGCGCGTCATCATTGAAAACGGCCGACTGCAAGCCCTGCCCGAGGTGGTGGCCCAGTTCCGCGCCCTCGTGAACCGCGCCGGTGGCTCGTCCGACGCCGTGGTCCAAAGCGCATTCCCCATCGACGCCGCCACACTGGCCGCGCTCGGGGTCTCGCTGGAGAAGCGTTTCGGCCGCAAGCTGAACCTGTCGGTGCAGCAAGATCAGTCCCTGATCGGTGGCATCCGCGTCGTGGTGGGTGACGAAGTGCTTGACACCTCCGTCAAGGCCCGCCTGGAACAAATGAAAGCGGCCCTCACTGCGTAACTACGCGACTGAGGTCTCGGCTAACCAAAGCTAAAGAAGGAAAGAGTCATGCAACTCAATCCCGCAGAAATTTCTGAACTGATCAAGAGCCGCATCGAAGGTCTGGCTGGCAGCAGCGACATCCGTAACGAAGGCACCGTGGTTTCGGTGACCGACGGTATCGTGCGCGTGCACGGCCTGTCGGACGTGATGCAAGGCGAAATGCTGGAGTTCCCGGCAGGCAAGGACGGCCAGCCCTCCTTCGGCCTGGCGCTGAACCTCGAGCGCGACTCCGTCGGCGCCGTGATTCTGGGCGAGTACGAGCACATCTCCGAAGGCGACACCGTCAAGTGCACGGGCCGCATCCTGGAAGTGCCCGTCGGCCCCGAGCTGATCGGCCGCGTGGTCAACGCCCTGGGCCAGCCCATCGACGGCAAGGGCCCGATCAACGCCAAGATGACGGACGTGATCGAGAAGGTCGCTCCCGGCGTGATCGCGCGCCAGTCCGTGGACCAGCCCCTGCAGACCGGCATCAAGTCCATCGACTCGATGGTGCCCGTGGGCCGCGGCCAGCGCGAACTGATCATCGGCGACCGCCAGACCGGCAAGACCGCCGTGGCCATCGACGCCATCATCAACCAGAAGGGCCAGGGCGTCACCTGCATCTACGTCGCGATCGGCCAGAAGGCTTCCTCGATCAAGAACGTGGTGCGCGCACTGGAGCAGGCCGGCGCGATGGAATACACCATCGTCGTGGCGGCCACCGCCTCCGAATCCGCTGCCATGCAGTACGTGTCGGCCTACTCGGGCTGCACGATGGGCGAGTACTTCCGCGACCGCGGCGAAGACGCGCTGATCGTCTATGACGACCTGTCCAAGCAGGCCGTGGCCTACCGCCAGGTTTCGCTGCTGCTGCGCCGTCCCCCGGGCCGCGAAGCCTTCCCCGGCGACGTGTTCTATCTCCACAGCCGCCTGCTCGAGCGCGCAGCCCGCGTGAACGCCGACTACGTCGAAGCCTTCACCAAGGGCGAAGTCAAGGGCAAGACCGGTTCGCTGACGGCCCTGCCCATCATCGAAACCCAGGCCGGCGACGTGTCCGCCTTCGTGCCCACCAACGTGATCTCGATCACGGACGGCCAGATCTTCCTGGAAACCAGCCTGTTCAACGCCGGTATCCGTCCCGCCATCAACGCCGGCATTTCGGTGTCGCGCGTCGGCGGCTCGGCACAGACCAAGCTGGTCAAGGGCCTGTCCGGCGGTATCCGTACCGACCTGGCGCAGTACCGTGAGCTGGCTGCCTTCGCGCAGTTCGCCTCCGACCTGGACGAAGCCACCCGCAAGCAGCTGGACCGCGGCGCCCGCGTGACCGAACTGCTCAAGCAGGCCCAGTACAGCCCGCTGAACATCGCTCTGATGGCTGCCACGCTGTTCGCCGTGAACAAGGGCTACATGGACGACATCGAGGTCAAGCAAGTGCTGCCCTTCGAAGCCGGCCTGCACCAGTTCCTGAAGACCAGCCACGCTGCCCTGCTCGACCGCCTGCTGCAAAACCGTGCCTTCGACAAGGAAGGCAAGGACGAGGCCGAGCTGACGCAAGCCATCGTTGCGTTCAAGAAGTCGTTCGCTTAAACCGGACGAGGAACCATCATGGCAGCAGGTAAGGAAATTCGCGGCAAGATCAAATCGGTGGAAAACACCAAGAAGATCACGAAGGCCATGGAAATGGTGGCCGCATCCAAGATGCGCAAGGCGCAGGACCGGATGCTGGCAGCCCGTCCCTACAGCGAAAAGATCCGCAACATTGCAGCCCATCTTGGTCAGGCCAATCCCGAGTACGTTCACCCGTTCATGCAGGTGAACGACGCCAAGAAGGCCGGCGTCATCGTGGTGACGACCGACAAGGGGCTGTGCGGCGGCATGAACACCAACGTGTTGCGTGCCGTGACCGGCAAGCTGCGCGAGCTGCAGGATCAAGGTGTGGCGATGGAAGCGGTGGCCATTGGCAACAAGGGCCTCGGTTTTCTGAACCGGGTCGGTGCCAAGGTGGTTTCGCATGCGACGGGCCTGGGCGACACCCCCCATCTCGAAAAGCTGATCGGCCCCGTCAAGGTGCTGCTGGACCAATACGCTGAAGGCAAGCTGAACGCGGTGTACCTGAGCTACACCAAGTTCATCAACACCATGAAGCAGGAGTCCGTGGTGGAGCAGCTGCTCCCCCTGTCGTCCGCGCAACTGCAGGCCGACAAGACTTCCGGTCACAGCTGGGACTACATCTACGAGCCCGACGCCCAGTCCGTCATCGACGAGCTGCTGGTGCGTTACGTGGAGTCCCTCGTGTACCAGGCGGTTGCGGAAAACATGGCGTCCGAGCAATCGGCGCGCATGGTGGCCATGAAGGCCGCTACCGACAACGCCGGCAACGTCATCAGCGAGTTGAAGCTGGTCTACAACAAGACGCGCCAGGCAGCCATCACGACCGAACTGTCGGAAATCGTGGCTGGCGCCGCTGCGGTGTAAACGGCTTTAACAGACCAACAAATTGGAGCGAAAAATGGCTCAAGTACAAGGCAAGATTGTTCAATGTATCGGCGCCGTGGTGGACGTGGAGTTCCCGCATGGCCAGATGCCCAAGGTGTATGACGCGCTCAAGCTCGAAGGCTCGGCCCTGACGCTGGAAGTGCAGCAGCAGCTGGGCGACGGCGTGGTGCGTACCATTGCCCTGGGTTCTTCGGACGGCCTCAAGCGCGGCCTGATGGTGACCAACACCGGCAACCCCATCAGCGTGCCCGTGGGCAAGGCCACCCTGGGCCGCATCATGGACGTGCTGGGCAACCCCATCGACGAGCGCGGCCCCGTGGACCAGTCGCTGACGGCGGCCATCCACCGCAAGGCTCCCGCCTACGACGAACTGTCCCCCTCGCAGGAACTGCTGGAAACCGGCATCAAGGTGATCGACCTGGTGTGCCCGTTCGCCAAGGGCGGCAAGGTGGGCCTGTTCGGCGGCGCCGGCGTGGGCAAGACCGTGAACATGATGGAGCTGATCAACAACATCGCCAAGGCCCACAGCGGTCTGTCGGTGTTCGCCGGCGTGGGTGAGCGTACCCGCGAAGGCAATGACTTCTATCACGAAATGTCGGACGCCGGCGTGGTCAACCAGGAGAGCCTGGGCGACTCCAAGGTGGCCATGGTCTACGGCCAGATGAACGAGCCGCCGGGCAACCGTCTGCGCGTGGCCCTGACCGGCCTGACGATGGCCGAAGCCTTCCGCGACGAAGGCCGTGACGTGCTGTTCTTCGTGGACAACATCTACCGCTACACCCTGGCCGGTACCGAAGTGTCCGCTCTGCTGGGCCGCATGCCTTCCGCCGTGGGCTACCAGCCGACGCTGGCCGAGGAAATGGGCCGCCTGCAAGAGCGTATTACGTCCACCAAGGTGGGCTCGATCACCTCGATCCAGGCCGTGTACGTGCCTGCCGACGACTTGACCGACCCCTCGCCCGCCACGACGTTCGCCCACCTGGACTCCACCGTGGTGCTGTCGCGTGACATCGCTGCCCTGGGTATCTACCCCGCCGTGGATCCGCTGGACTCCACCAGCCGCCAGCTGGACCCGCAGGTGGTCGGTGCCGAGCACTACCAGGTCGCCCGCGAAGTGCAGGGCACGCTGCAGCGCTACAAGGAACTGCGCGACATCATCGCGATTCTGGGCATGGACGAACTGGCTCCCGAGGACAAGCTGACCGTGGCCCGCGCCCGCAAGATCCAGCGTTTCCTGTCGCAGCCTTTCCACGTGGCCGAAGTGTTCACCGGCGCTCCCGGCAAGTACGTGTCGCTGGCCGAGACCATCCGTGGTTTCAAGATGATCTGCGCCGGCGAGTGCGATCACCTGCCCGAGCAGGCCTTCTACATGGTTGGCACCATCGACGAAGCCTTCGAGAAGGCCAAGAAGCTGGCGGCTTGAAGATGAGGCACCCCCTGAGCGACTGCGTCGCTTCCCCCTCTCTCGCTTCGCGGGAGGGGGACGATGCCTTCGCTGCGGGGCGGCCCTTGCTCGGCATCCCTGGCTTGGGCCACGCCAGTTTCAGGTTCCAGACCCCTTTTCTGAGGAGCAAAGATGAACACCATCCACGTTGATGTGGTCAGTGCCGAAGAGTCCATCTTCTCCGGTGAAGCGCGTTTTGTCGCCCTGCCCGGTGAAGCCGGCGAGCTGGGCATTTTTCCCCGCCACACGCCGCTGATCACGCGCATCAAGCCCGGCTCGGTGCGCATCGAGATGGCCGACGGCAGCGAAGAGTTCGTCTTCGTGGCCGGCGGCATCCTGGAAGTGCAGCCCAACTGCGTGACCGTGCTGTCCGACACCGCCATCCGCGGCGCCGACCTGGACGCCGAGAAGGCCGAGAAGGCCAAGCTCGAAGCCGAGGAAGCACTGAAGAACGCCAAGAGCGAGATCGATCTGGCGCGTGCACAGTCCGAGCTGGCTGTCATGGCCGCCCAGATCGCTGCCCTGCGCAAGTTCCGCCAAAAGCGCTGAGCCCCCGTGGCCCGGCCGCAAGAAAGCCGCCCTCGGGCGGCTTTTTCTTTGTCCTGCCGGGCTCAGTCGCCGCAGCGCGCCTGGTACACGTAGGTCACCGCGTTGTCCTTGGGGTCGACCGTGCGCGACTTGTGCGTCACGGCCTTGGCGGGAACGGGGCACAGGGCACGGATCTGCTGCTCGCAGCGCTTGGGATCGTCTTCGCGCAGCTTGCAGCTGAGCACGTAGTCGTACTCCTGCGAGTCGTCGAGCACGGGGCTGGCGCAGGCGCTCAGGGCCAGCACGGCGGCCAGCAGGCCCAGTCGTGTCAGGGTGTTCTTCATGGTCTGGATGCTCCTTGGTGAAATGGCGTGACGCTATCACAGCGGCCTTGCCGCCGAAAGTGGAATAAGGGCTGCCGCCGTCCCGTGCCGCGAAGGCCTCAGCCCTGCCGCCCGATCACGGGGGCATCGGGAAGCTGTTCGTCTTCTGCAGCGGCGCCGGCCTGCTGCGGCTCCCGCGGGAAATGGGTCTCCAGCAGCAGGCTGACGCGCTCCAGCGCCGCCGTCAGCCCGAGCGCGTGCTGGTTGCGCTGGAAAGCATCGCCCATGTCGCTGACCAGCGTCTGCCATTGCTCTGCGGGCAGCACGCGCGCCAGCGCACGGTCGGCCACGATCTCGATGGCATGGTCGGCCAGCAGCAGATAGATCAGCGCGCCATTGTTGTGCTCCGTGTCCCAGACGCGCAGCTTGCCGAACAGCGTGATGGCCCGCTCGCGCGCCGTGGCATCGCGCCAGATGTAGCTCAAGGGCAGGCCGGGCTCCACGCAAATGCGGATCTGGCCCGTATGGCGTTTTTCACTGAGGCCGATCAGGCGTTCGAGCTCGGCCAGGCTTTGCGCCGGCAGCACGCGGCGTACCAGGCCGTCGGCACAGCGGTGGCGCAGCAGCCTTGCCAGGCGCTGTATCAGGCCTCTCGGTTGTTCCGCCATCTCACCAGCTCCCCGAGGCACCGCCGCCTCCGAAACTGCCTCCGCCGCCAGAGCGAAAGCCCCCGCCGCCACGGCCTGGGCTGCCCAGGCCTCCTGCGCCGAATCCGCCGCCCGGGCCGCCGCCCCAGTGGCCGCCACCGCCGGAGCGGCCGTTGCCCAGCAGCGTGAACAGCAAGGCAACCACGGCTGCGCCACCTGCGAGCAGCAAGCTGGCGGTGAAGGCGTAGGCAGCGGCGCCCGCCACGCCACCGGTGATCACCGATGCCAGGGGGCGGCCGACGATGCCGCGCAGTATCGGTCCCAGAATCACCACGCCGATGAAGAAGAACAGCAGCAGATCGTCCGCATTGAAGCTGCGCTCGGCCTGGGCGGGGGAGGCGTTGCCGGCGGGCGCAGGCAGTGGCTCGTGCGCGATGCGTGCCGCAACCTGGTCCAGCGCTGCCAGGATGCCGCCGGCATAGTCGTCCTGCCTGAAGCGCGGCGCCATCTGCTGGTCGATGATGCGCGCCGCCGCCAGGTCCGGGATTGCGCCTTCCAGCGCGCGCGCCACTTCGAAGCGCATGCGCCGGTCATTCTTGGCGACCACGATCAGCAGGCCATCACCCACGTCGCGGCGGCCGATCTTCCAGGTGCTGGCCACGCGCCAGGCGTAGGCGGCAATGTCTTCCGGGGCCGTGCTCGCCACCATCAGCACCACCAGCTGCGAGCCGGATTTCTCCTCGATGCCGCGCAGGCGTTGCTCGATGGAAGCCGCCTGCATTGCCGTCAGCGTGCCGGTCTGGTCGATCAGCCGGCCCGACAGCGCGGGAACGGCCTGCAGCGCCTGCGCCTGCGCCGCGCCCCAGGGCAGCAGGGCTGCGAGAGCCAAGGTGCACAGCGCACGCCATATCAGTGCCATGGACATCGGCGGGCGCTTATCTGGTTCCGAAGTCCACGGTCGGTGGCCGCGAGATCTCGGCTTCGTTCTGCACGGTGAAGCTGGGCTTGGGCGCATAGCTGAAGAGCTTGGCCGTGAGGTTCGTAGGGAAGCTGCGCGCCAGCACGTTGTAGGCCTGCACCGCCTGGATGTACTGGTTGCGTGCCACGGTGATGCGGTTTTCCGTGCCTTCCAGCGTCACGCGCAGATCGCGAAAGCCCTGGTTCGCCTGCAACTGGGGGTAGCGCTCGGCCACCACCATCAGGCGCGACAGCGCGCCCGACAGCTCGCCCTGCGCCTGCTGGAACCTGTTGAAGGCTTGCGGGTCGTTGACCAGCTCGGGCGTGGCCTGGATCGCCGTGGCCTTGGCGCGCGCCTCGACCACCTTGGTCAGGGTCTCCTGTTCGAAGTTGGCCTCGCCCTTGACCGAGGCCACGATGTTGGGGACGAGATCGGCGCGGCGCTGGTATTGGTTGAGCACTTCGCTCCAGGCGGACCGGGTCTGTTCATCCAGGCGCTGGAATTCGTTGTAGCCGCAGCCCGTCAGCAAAAGGGCTGTGGCAAGCATGGCAAGAAGACGTTTCATAAGATGTCAGCCTCTCGGCGGCGTCGAACGCAATGCCGCAGATTGTGCCGCCCCGTGTCCATGGCCGGTGTAGGGCAAAAGGAGATTGGCGCAGGCGTGCCGGAAAGGAGGGCTGCTGCCCATGCAGGAATTCATGCCCGTGTGGTGGTTGCCCGGAGGGCACGCACAGACTATCTGGCCCGCGCTGTTCGGGCGGCGCCTGCCGGCGGGCCATGCCTTGCCGCTGTGGCGCTGGGAGCGCTGGGACACGCCCGATGGCGATTTCGTCGACGTGGCGCTGAGCCTGGGCGGGCAGCCACGCGCCGATGCGCCCTGGCTCGTGCTTTTCCACGGCCTCGAAGGGTCGGTGGCGAGCCACTATGTCCAGGCCGCCGCGCATGTGGCTGCCCAGAGGGGATGGCATCTGGCCGTTCCGCATTTCCGTGGCTGTGGCGCTGAGATCAACCGTGCGCCCCGCGCCTACCATTCGGGGGATGCCGACGAGGTGGACTGGATGCTGCGGCGCCTCCGAGCCAGGGCGGCAGGCCCTCTCTATGCCATGGGCGTGTCGCTGGGCGGCAATGCCCTGGCCCGCTGGGCGGGACTGCAGGCCGCTGGCGCGCGCAGCGTCGTGCAGGCGCTGGCCGTGGTCAGCGCTCCCCTGGACCTGGTGGCGGGCGGCATGGCGCTGGGGCGGGGCCTGAACCGGCACATCTACACACGCATGTTCCTGCGCACCCTGGTTCCGAAGGCGCTGGCCAAGTGGCAGCAGTTTCCGGGGCTTTTCGACCGCGACGCCGTTTTGCGTGCACGCGACCTGCGGGAGTTCGACGACGCCTTCACGGCGCCTGTCCATGGCTTTCGTGATGCGCTTGACTACTGGCGCCGCGCGTCTGCCATGCCCGTGCTGGGCGCCATCGATGTGCCGGCGCTGCTGCTCAATGCCTTGGACGACCCGTTCATTCCCTCGCACAGCCTGCCGGGGCCGCGCCAGATCGGGCCGAAGGTGGCGCTATGGCAGCCGCCGCACGGTGGACATGTAGGATTCGCGCAGGGGCGCTGGCCGGGCCATGTGCTGGCCATGCCCCGGGCCGTCATGCAGTGGCTGGCGCACAGCGGGAAAGGATGAATGCAATGGACGATATCGTGAGGCAGGCCATGGCCAAGTGGCCCCATGTGCCGGCCTGTGCCGGCTGGCTGGGCCTGGATGCGCGCGGCCAATGGCATCTGCGCGACGAGCAGGCCCAGGCCTGCGGCGGTTTCCGCAGCGGCCGGCCGGGGGCCAGGGGGGCCGTGGTGCGCCATGACAAGCTGGCCGGCTTCATTGGCCGCAACTACATGGCCGAGCCGGATGGCCGCTGGTTTTTCCAGAACGGGCCGCAGCGCGTCTATGTGGAGCTGGAGCGTGCCCCCTGGGTCTGGCGCCTGTGCTGGGATGGCGGCGCACTGCGCCTGCACAGCCATACGGGCGTGCCGGTGCCGGTGGAGCAGGTGATGGACTGCCTGGCCGATGAACAAGGACACCTGTACCTGGAGCTGCCGCAGGGACTGGGCCTGGTGCACACGCAGGATATGCTCGATGCGGCATCGGCGCTGGAGGCTGGCGCCCTGCCTGATTGCAGGCAGGTGCCGGGCGATGACCTGCCGCAGCGCTACGGTTTCGTCTTGAGCCCCCAGATGCAAAAAGCCGGCTGATGCCGGCTTTTCAGGGGGTGCGCATTCAATTGGCGGGTGCGGGGGCTGCTGCGGCCCCTTCGGCGGCCGGGGCCTGCGGTTCGTCGAACTTGCCGCCGGCGGCATTGGCCATGTAGACGACGCCGCGTGCGATTTCCGTGTCGTTGAAATCGCCGCCACCCTGCGGCGCCATGGCGCCCTTGCCCTTCAAGGCGGAGTGCACCAGCGCTTCGAGCCCCTGGGTCAGGCGAGGTCCCCAGGCCGCGGCATCCTGGAATTTGGGCGCGCCGGCCGCACCCGTGGCGTGGCAGGCCGCGCACTGGCCCTTGTAGACATCCTCGCCCGAGCGCAGCGGGCGGTTGGCGTCACGGATCTCCACGAGCCCCACCTTCTGCAGGCGCTGGGCCTTGGCCATCTCCGTCTGGGAGGCGCCGGCACCGGACTTGTCCGCCGAGCTCACGTACTGCACCAGGCCGATGATGACGAACACGGGGACCACGAACGAGAAAAACACTGCTATCAGCAGCTGCCTGGGATTCTTGATCGGGCCCGTATGGGCTTCTTCTGTGTGGGTTGCGCTCATGAAGTCCTCTTGTGTTGTCGGGGGCGTGAGTCAACAACAAATTATATCGACGCACCCTTTGCAGACACTGCGCGCAGACCCGGGTTGACCTGGGGCGTACATATGCCATGAGATGGATCAAGCAAATCGCAAATGTCGCCATCCCGGCTTTGCCGGCGACAGGCCCTGGGGTAGGCGGTCCAGGCATGAAAAAAGGGTGGCCGCCTTGCGGCGGACACCCCTGGCTTGCCATGCGGCAGGCCTTACTGCGCGGGCGCCGGCGTGGCGGAGGCCGTGGCCGTCCTCTCGTTCCAGCCGCCTCCCAGCGCCTTGTACAGCTCGATCTGGTTGAGCAGCTGGGCCAGGCGCACGCTGACCGTGGACTGCTCCAGCGCGAACAGCGAGCGCTGCGCATCGAGCAGGTCCAGATAGCTGGCCACGCCATTGCTGTAGCGCAGATCGGACAGCTTCAGGCGTGCCTGCTCGGCTTCGAGCTGTGCGCGCTGGGCCGTGATCTGGTCGCGCAGCGTGTCCTGGCTGTCCAGCGCGTCGGAAACTTCGCGGAAAGCGCTCTGGATGGACTTCTCGTACTGGGCGATGGCCACTTCGCGCTCGACCTTGGCCACGGCCAGGTTGGCGGAGTTGCGGCCCGCATCGAAGATGGGCAGCAGGGCCGAGGGCGCCAGGGAAAAACCCCAGCTGCCGCTCTTGAACAGGCCCGACAGTTCATTGCTGGCGGTGCCGAACTGCCCCGTCAGCGTGATGCGCGGGAAGAAGGCCGCGCGCGCGGCGCCGTTGTTGGCGTTGGCGCTGATCAGCTGCTGCTCGGCCTGGCGGATGTCGGGGCGCTGCGTGAGCAGGTCCGAGGGCAGGCCCGCCGGCACGGGCGGCAGGTCGGCCGTGTCGCGCAGGCCCTGGCCTGAGCCCAGGCTGGCACTGATCTCGGCGGGCAGGGCCTGGCCCAGCAGCAGGACCAGGGCATTTTCGTCCAGCGCGCGCTGGCGCTGCTGCTGCGCCAGCGTGGCGCGCGCGGCCTCGGTCAGCGAGACGGCCTGGCGGTAGTCCAGCTCGGAAGCCACGCCCGTGTCGAAGCGCAGCTTGGTCAGCTTGATCGATTCCTCGCGGGTCTGCAGCGTCTCGCGCGAGATCTTCAGCAACTGCTCATCGGCCAGCAGCGTGTACCAGCCGCTGGCGACGGCGGCCACCAGGCTGGTCTGCGCGGCGCGGCGCGCCTCTTCGGTGGCCAGGTACTGGGCCAGGGCCGCTTCCTTGAGGCTGCCGATGCGGCCGAAGAAGTCGAGTTCCCAGGAGCTGACCGCCAGGCCGACCTGGTAGCTGTTGACATATCTGCTGCCCGAGCCCGTGGTGTTCGGGGAGCGGCTGGCATTGACACCGGCACCCACCGTCGGGAACTGGTCGGCGCGCGTGATCCGGTACTGGGCCTGGGCGCGCTCGATGTTGAGCGCGGCCACGCGCAGGTCGCGGTTGTTGTCCAGCGCGATGCGCACCAGCTGCTGCAGGCGCGGGTCCTGGAAGAAGTCCTGCCAGCCCAGCTGGGCGGCGGCCGTGCCGCCCGCTGCGGCAGCGGTGGCATCGGCGCGCGTGTACTGGGCCGCGACCGGAGCGGCGGGGCGCTCGTAGGTGGGGATGAACGAGCATCCCGCCAGGAGCAGGGCGGTGGCGACGGCCACCGGGCTACTGCGATTAATCATGGCTCAAGGCCTCCTTGCCGGCCGGTGCGGACGGCTTGTTGTGCGTTTTGATCTTGCCCTTGAACAGCTTGCGCACCACGACGAAGAAGGTGGGCACGAACAGCACGGCCAGCACGGTGCCGGTAACCATGCCGCCGAGCACGCCGGTGCCGATGGCACGCTGGCTGGCGGAGCTGGCGCCCGAGGCGATCACCAGCGGCACCACGCCCAGGCCGAAGGCCAGCGAGGTCATGATGATCGGGCGGAAGCGCAGGTGGGCGGCTTCGAGCGCGGCCTCGATGAGGCCCTTGCCCTCGGCCTGCAGGTCCTTGGCAAACTCCACGATCAGGATGGCGTTCTTCGCCGACAGGCCGATCACCGTGACCAGGCCGATCTGGAAGTACACGTCGTTGGAGTAGTGGCGCAGCAAGGTGGCGAGCACCACGCCCAGCAGGCCCAGCGGCACGACCAGGATCACCGACAGCGGGATGGACCAGCTCTCGTACAGCGCAGCCAGGCACAGGAACACGGCCAGGATGGCGAAGGCATACAGGAATATGGCCTGCGAGCCGGCGAGCTTTTCCTCGCGCGACTGGCCGGTCCATTCGAAGCCGAAGCCCTCGGGCAGCTTGGCCGCCAGCTTCTCCATCTCGGCCATGGCGTCGCCCGAGCTGTAGCCGGGTGCGGCCGAGCCTTCCAGGCGCACGGCCGGGTAGCCGTTGTAGCGCACGGTCTGCTGGGCGCCCTTGACCCACTTGGTCGTGGCGAAGGCCGACAGCGGCACGGCATCGCCCTTGGCGTTGCGCGCGTTCAGGCGCAGCAGGTCGTCGGGCTGCATGCGGGCCGGTGCATCGGCCTGCACGATCACGCGCTGCAGGCGTCCCTGGTTGGGGAAGTCGTTGACGTAGGACGAGCCCAGCGCCGTGGACAGCGCGGCGTTGATGGCCGTGAAATCCACGCCCAGCGCATTGGCCTTGTCGCGGTCGATCTCGATGCGCAGCTGGGGCGCATCTTCCAGGCCGTCGGGACGCACGCCGGTCAGCACCTTGCTCTGCCCGGCCATGCCCAGCAGCATGTTGCGGGCATTGATCAGGGCGTCATGGCCGTGGCCCGCGCGGTCCTGCAGGCGGAACGAGAAGCCCACGGCGTTGCCCAGCTCGGGAATGGGCGGCGGGTTCACCGCGAACACGAAGGCGTCGCGGATGCCGGCCGTCATGCCCATGATGCGGCCCGTCATCGCGTCCACCGTGGAGTCGGCGCCCTTGCGCTCGGACCAGTCCTTGAGCGGCACGAAGGCGAGCGCGGCGTTCTGGCCCTGGCCGGAGAAGCTGAAGCCCAGCACGCTGACCATGTTGGCCACTTCCGGCTGCGGCAGCACGGCGTCCTCCACCTGCTTCATGACTTCCAGCGTGCGCTCCTTGGCGGCGCCAGGGGGCAGCTGCACGTTCACGATGAAGTAGCCCTGGTCCTCGGTCGGCAGGAACGAGGTCGGCAGGCCGCGGAAGACCACCACGGTGGCGGCGATCACCGCCAGGTACACGCCGATCATCAGCACGGAGCGCTTGAGCAGCCGCGCCACCCAGCCCTCATAGGACTTGGCCGAGCGTGCGAACGTGCGGTTGAACCAGCCGAAGAAGCCCTTCTTCTCATGGTTGTGCCCGGCCTCCACGGGCTTGAGCAGCGTGGCGCACAGCGCGGGCGTGAGCGTCAGCGCCATGAAGGCCGAGAAGGCGATGGAGGCCACCATCACGATGGAGAACTGCCGGTAGATGTTGCCCGTGGACCCCGTGAAGAAGGCCAGCGGGATGAACACCGCGATCAGCACCAGCGTGATGCCCACGATGGCGCCCGAGATCTGGCCCATGGCCTTGATGGCCGCGTCGCGCGGCGACAGGCCTTCCTCGCTCATGATGCGCTCGACGTTCTCCACCACCACGATGGCATCGTCCACCACGATGCCGATGACCAGCACCATGCCGAACATCGCCAGCACGTTGATCGAGAAGCCCACGGCCTGCATGACGGCGAAGGTGCCCAGCAGCGCGATCGGCACCACGATGGTCGGGATCAGCGTGTAGCGCCAGTTCTGCAGGAACAGGAACATCACCAGGAACACCAGCACGATGGCTTCCAGCAGCGTCTGGGCCACCTTCTTGATGGAGATGCTCACGAACTTGGAGCTGTCGTAGGGGATGGAATAGCTCACGCCCTTGGGGAAGTACTTCTGCAGCTCCTCCATGCGCGCGTGCACGGCCTTGGCCGTGGCCAGCGCATTGCCGCTGGGGGTCAGCTGCACGCCGATGCCCACGGCATCCTTGCCGTTCAGGCGCGCCGAGGTCGCATAGCTCTGGCCGCCGATCTCCACCGTGGCCACGTCCTTGAGGCGCACGGTCGAGCCGTCGGCGTTGGCGCGCAGCACGATGCGCTCGAACTGGTCCACGGACGACAGCTGGCCCTTGACCGTCACCGTGGCCGCGATCTTCTGGCCCGTGACGTTGGGCAGGTCGCCGATGGCGCCGCTGGCCACCTGGGCGTTCTGGCTGCGGATGGCGGCCGTCACGTCCTCGATGGACAGCTTGTAGCCCTGCAGCTTGGCCGGATCGAACCAGATGCGCATGGCCTTCTCGGAGCCGAACAGCTGGGCCTGGCCCACGCCGGCCACGCGCTGGATTTCCGGCACGACGTTGCGCGACACGTAGTCGCCCAGGGCCACGGTGTCGTAGGCCTTGGTGTCCTCGGAGGACAGCATGATGAACATCAGGAAGTTGCGGGCCGCCTTGTCCACGCGCACGCCCTGCTGCGTCACGGACGCGGGCAGGCGCGGCGTGGCACGCGAGAGGCGGTTTTGCACATCCACCTGGGCCAGGTCCTCACTGGTGCCGGGCTCGAAGTTGATGGTGATGCTGCCCGTGCCGTCGGCCTGGGCCACCGATTCCATGTAGACCAGGCCGGGCGAGCCGTTCATCTCGCGCTCGATCACGGACAGCACGCTGTCCTCGAGCACCTGGGCCGACGCGCCGGGATAGGCCGTGTTGATGACGATGGCCGGCGGGGCCACCTTGGGGTATTGAGCGATCGGCAGCTTGGTGAGCGCCAGACCACCGATGACGATGATGAACAGCGCGATCACCCATGCAAAGATCGGTCGATCGATAAAGAACTTGGCCATTGCTGAGCCTCTTGATTACTTCTTGTCTGCCGGGGCTGCGGGCTTGGCCTCGGCTGCGGCCTGCGCAGCGGGCGCTGCGGCCTGCGGCTTGGCGCCGGAGTCGCCCGCCGCTTCCGGCTGCCAGGGCACGGGCTTGACCGGCGTGCCCGGCGGCAGCATCTGCAGCTTCTGGAAGCCGTCGACCATGACCTTCTCGCCCGGTTGCAGGCCTTCGCTGACCAGCCACTGGTTGTTCTGGGCCGTGGTCACCTTCACCTGGCGCTTGGTGATCTTGCCGTCGTCGCTGACCACGCTCACGGTGTCGCCGGTCTCGGTGCGCGTCACCGCCTGCTGGGGCACGGCGATGGCGTTGGAGGCCTGGGCCTGCTCCATGCGCACGCGCACATACATGCCTGGCAGCAGCAGCCCCTTGGGGTTGGGCACCTCGGCGCGCAGCGTGACCTGGCCGGTGGAGCTGTCCACGGTCAGGTCGGTGAACAGCAGCTTGCCCTTGAGCTCATAGGGCGTGCCATCGTCCAGGCGCACCTCGATGCTCGCGGCCTCGGCGCCGTCCGCCTTCTTGAGCTTGCCCTGTTCCATCGCGCGGCGCAGCCGGAAGGCTTCGCTGGACGACTGCGTGAAGTTCACATAGACGGGATTGATCTGCTGGACCACGGCCAGCGGAGTGGCCTCCCCCTGGCCGACCAGGGCGCCCTCGGTCACCAGCGACTGGCCGATGCGGCCGGAGATGGGGGCCGTGACACTGGTGTAGCCCAGATTGATCTCGGCCGTGCGCACCGCTGCCTTGCCTGCCGCCACGTCGGCCTGGGCCTGCTTGTATGCGGCCTCGGCATTGACGAAGTCCTGCTTGCTGATGGCATTGGCCGCGACCAGCGGACGGTAGCGCTCCAACTGCGCCTGCGCCTGCGCCTGGTTGGCCTCGGCGCGCGCCAAAGTCGCCTTGGCGCTTTGCAGCGTGGCCTGATAGGGCGCAGCATCGATGCGGTAGAGCACCTGGCCGGCCTTGACGTCGCTGCCCTCCTTGAACAGTCGCTCCTGCAGGATGCCGGCGCTGCGGGCGCGGATCTGGGCCACGCGGCGCGCATCCACGCGGCCGGGCAGTTCGGTGACCAGGCCGACGTCGGCGGGCGTGGCAACGACGACTCCGACGGGCACGGCAGGCATCTGCTGCTGTGCGGCGGCCTGTTCTTCAGGTTTCTTGCCGCACGCGGCCAGGGCCATTGCAGCGGCAATGGACACGGCCATGGTGGTGAGGCGCAAACTGTGGTAGGGGGACGGAGCGGCTGACACATTGCTGCGTGTGCTGGGCATGGTGAGTCCTTGTGCTGAATCAAAAAACGATGATGGCCCGCCGGTCAGCGCTATCCGGTGGGCCTTTTTCATGGTCAATGCACTGGATTATATACATACATGCATGAATGTATAATGTCTTCGGTCGCTGCGTGGCGGCATGAAAGCGTGGCGTGGCATGGCCGGGCCCCAAGGAAGGAAGGTGCATCTTGGCACGACGAACCAAGGAAGATGCGTTTGCAACGCGCAACAGTTTGCTGGACGCCGCCGAACTGGTGTTCTACGAGCAGGGTGTCGCCAGGGCATCCCTCAGTGAAATCGCCCAGCGCGCCGGAGCCACCCGAGGCGCGGTCTACTGGCACTTCAAAGACAAGCTGGACCTGTTCTACGCCATGCTGGAGCGTGTCACGCTTCCGCTGGAGCAGGCGGCATACGGTGGCTGCGACGAGGCGGCCGCCTGCGATGCGCTGGAATATGTGCGGCGCCTCATCGCACTGGTGTTCGGGCGCATCGTCGATGACGACCGGACGCGGCGCGTCTTCGAAATCCTGCTGCTCAAGGTGGAGTACGTAGGCGAGCTCATGCCCGTGCAGGAGCGCAACCTCGCGGCCCTGGACTCCTTCTCCAGGCAGCTGGAGCTGGCGTTGACGGCGGCGGCGCAAGACCATGGCATCGACATGCCCATGCAGCCGCGCGAAGCATCGATCGCGCTGTGCGCGCTGTTCGATGGCCTGATCCAGAACTGGCTGCTGGGGCGGGCCTTCGATCTCAAGCAGGTGGGTTGGCAGGCGGTCGATGTCTACCTGCGCGGCCTCGGTTTTCCCAAGGGCGAGCCGCCGCCCTGAGCGCGCTGCACGGGCTTGTACGCGCGCAGGCAAAGTCATGCGACAATGATCGGCTTGTGCAGGGCAGTGATGCCTTGAGCGGCTGTAGCTCAGTGGATAGAGTATTGGCCTCCGAAGCCAAGGGTCGTGGGTTCGATCCCCGCCAGCCGCGCCACATGGCCTGGATTGTTCTTGGGCTGCCCGGGTGGCCTGAGAAAAAAATGCGCTGAATTTTTTTTGAAGAAAAAACGGTGCTACAATTCAAATCTCTTCGGAGGGGTGCCCGAGTGGCTAAAGGGGGCAGACTGTAAATCTGTTGGCTTACGCCTACACTGGTTCGAATCCAGTCCCCTCCACCAGAAATGGTTCAGAAGAGAAGTCGCCTGAGAAGGTGGCGACGTGCAGTCAATCTGTGCGGGAGTAGTTCAATGGTAGAACCCTAGCCTTCCAAGCTAATGACGCGGGTTCGATTCCCGTCTCCCGCTCCAGTTTGAGCGCAGTTTTACCGAGGTTGCCTTTGGTGGCCTCAACGCCCATGTGGCTCAGTGGTAGAGCACTCCCTTGGTAAGGGAGAGGTCGGCAGTTCGATCCTGCCCATGGGCACCATTCTCTCTGGTGCGCTCGCTAGATGGGGTTGCGCCAAATCCTGTTGTAGTGATTTAGATTTTTTTCGGAGTCGGAAAAATGGCTAAAGAAAAATTTGAGCGTACCAAGCCGCACGTCAACGTCGGCACCATCGGTCACGTGGACCACGGCAAGACGACCCTGACGGCTGCCATCGCCACCGTCCTGTCCAAGAAGTTCGGCGGCGAAGCCAAGGCTTACGACCAGATCGACGCAGCACCTGAAGAAAAGGCCCGCGGCATCACGATCAACACCGCC
>JBHIXF010000064.1:0-35955 GCA_041984925.1 Comamonas sp. | reverse complement strand
CAAGTCGCTGAAGGTCGTAGGTCTGCGGAAAGGCGGCTGCCAGAATTGACACCGCGCGGATACCGGCCTCAAGCGGCCCATTGAATGTGATCGGCTTGCGTTCCAGGCTCATGATCGTGTCCACCGCAGGCGATCCTCATTCGCGAGTTGATGGCAGATTCCATCTCTATCTTTGGGGTTCGTACAGGTGATGAGGGCGTTCGCCGTGATTTGCATATCGCGAGCAGCCTTGGTGACGGCACAGACCTTTTCGTAGCCATCAGCATGGTTCGCGTCGTGCGTGTCGATGACGCCGCCGTGGATGTCATCGAGCAAGGATTCAAAGGTGCCAGGCGGCACACTATCGCGGGCAAAGACGCGCAGCGACTCCGCCTCATAGAACGCTTCGCGCTGGCGACGGAAATGATCCTTGAGCTTTGGTACGGACAGGGCCGAGGGATGGGTCACGATCGACCCCGTGTGCTCGCCATATGCGCCGAGCAATTGCGTCACATAACGGCTCTCGGTGGCGGCGACTTCCTGGGGCGGCTTTTCGGAAGCAGGCCGCGCTGGTAACCCACCGCCAAAGCGCGCTGTATGAACCGGCGTGGCGCGGTGATCGTCAACAAGTTGGAGCGCTGTCTTGGCGTCGAAGATAGAGAAGTCGAAGGCATCCACATAGGCGCGGAGCGTTGCATCGAGCGGCACCGCTTGTGTGCCCGTGATCTCGTCCTTTACGTGCTTGTCCCAGTTGGCAATCAGCTCTTCGCGCAGCTTCGCAGCGTTCGCCAACAGGCGACTGAGCGATGTGCCCGCGCCTCGGGGGGCAACAAAGTAGTAATGACGGGGTGCGGCGTACTCACCGCTGTACGAGTACCAGATGACCTTGCCGAACTCAACCCAGACATCGCCGGGCCTAAGGGCGTGGTCATAGTGCTTGCACTGGTAGTTATCCCATACACCCTTGAGGCGCTTGTCGTCGGCGAATCCGGCAATGTCAATTCCCATGTCGCCAGCACCCGAGAAGCGTTGGACATATTTGTACTTCGCCGGGAGACAGTAGTAGGCCCACTCTTCGACGAAGCCTTCCCACTCGTCTGGCGAGTAGGTCAACAGCCTTTGCTGTGGTGGAATGACGGGACCGTTCGCCACCTGCGCTGCGGTGACCGCGGTCGTGGGACTCGACGGCTTGTTGATGTTTTTCCAACTCGCCGTCATAACGCACCTTCTCCTTGGCCATCATGAGGACGGAAGTACGGGTTCTTGTGTATCTGCGCCGCCTGGACTTTTTTCGTGAAGAACTCTGCGAGGTCGTCCTGTTGTTCGAGTAGATGCACCAGCTCTTGCAGAGTCGAAAGAATCAAGACCTTGTGTTGCAGGAACTCACGTACCGTGTGAATCGCGGGATCGGTGTAGTCACTGGCAGAGATGAAAATGCCTCGAACCTCTGCGCGCGACATGAGACGAACAAGATGCTCTGATATCTCGGGTTTTCCCACCGGGTTGCGATACCACTTCATTTCAACGAAGTACAAGGTGCTACCAAGCTCAATCACGCCGTCGATCTGCTCAACGATCCCCTCCCCAGCATTGCCGACCAAATGGAAGGCTTTGTGAATGAGAACGCCATAGGCTTGGAAGAGATTGTTGAGAGCGGTCTCCAGCATCTTGCCGCGTTCCTGTGCCGTCGCTGAAGTACCAAACAGCGCATACAAACCCTGCTTGGCATTCTCGATCCTGGAAGTGCGCTCGCGCTTCTCCGCAGCGATTCGCTGCGTCTCAGCGAGGCGCGCTCGCCGTTCTTCTTCACGAGCGTTGTTCATTCGTGTGAAGGCATCCTTCTGATTGACGACTTCACGGATGCTGGCGACAAGGCCCTTGGCCTTGAGCTGATCGTCGGGCCAGCACGAATCGAAGTTTGCAAAGTCCACGACACGCCGCAGCACCTCACGTCGCTCGCGAAGAGCGGCTTCCCCCTTCGCGTTGAGGCGCTCCAGCACGGTGCGCACCATTTGGTACTTGTTGACGTCCTTTGGCGCGCTTCTCAAATGAGCGGCTATGTCCGCAGTCGTGGTGTCAGACACACCTGCGCCACGAAAGAAGACAAGCACATCTTGTTTGGATCGGTTGAGCAATGGGACAACATCCACCAGGAGATTGAACAGCTCCGGCGGATAGTGGAACGTGATGTCTGTAGCGGCATCGGTCACGCGATGCTCTCCTTACAAACACACCCACCACCGTGAGATAAGGTTTTGTTCTCCCCCGTCATAAGTCCTTTCCTATGCAGTCTTCACCTGCTTGTGGGCCTTATGGCCGCGAACGACCGGACCAGTAGGGAGCGCTCTGATGGCTAGCCCCGACTCAGCTTCCGCCAGTTCAAGGTCGGATTGCACTTGCAGGCTCATCCAGAATTGCGGGGTGTCCCCGAACCAGTGGGCAAGCCGCAACGCTGAATCGCCAGTAATCCCTCGCTTGCCATTGATGATCTGAGTAATCCTATTGGCGGGGACGCTAAGCTGGCGCGCCAACTCAGTCGGTGACACGCCAATGGCTTCCAGCCTTTGTGCGAGAACTTCACCCGGTTGATGGACTGCCGCAGTCATATTGACCTCAAAATGAACAGGCTATCGCCCCCTCGCTTCCCGTGATTCATCAGCGTTGGCGCGAGAGAATTGACGATGTACGTCAATCGTACATTACTTTTGCTTACTTGGGGCAACGCATGCGGTTCGGCAAGGGCCGGAGGCGTCAGGAATCAAGGCGAATGGCCGTGACTCGGCACGAGGCTCGGACGCAACCAGCGACGCCCGACGGAGGAACGCGAGGACGCTCAGCTATGGCTTGCGTTCTTTGTGGGAAAGTGCCGCGCGAGATTCGAGCAAAAGCCGCGTGCTCTCCAGCTTTTGCTGCAGCAGCTCGGCATCCGGTAGCACCATGCGGTAGTTCGCCGCCATCACCTTGGTGGGCAAGCCCTCCAGCGCGTACCTTGCCAGCGCATGGCCTTTGTCGGCGCACAGGATCAGGCCCACGGGCGGGTTCTCCTCGGGGTAGGCCCAGTGCTCCTTGGCGTAGTTGCAGTACATGTGCATCTGGCCCACGTCCGCATGGCTCAGGCTGCCCAGCTTCAGGTCGACGATGACCAGGCAGCGCAGCCGGCGATGGAACAGCAGCAAGTCCACCCGATACCAGGTCTGGTCGATACGCAACCGGCGCTGCCGCCCGATGAAGGTGAATCCCTCTCCCAGCTCCAGCAGGAAGTCTTCCAGCCGCCGGATCAAGGCGTCTTCCAGATCGGATTCCGAATACTCGTCCTTGAGGTCGAGGAACTCCAGCACATACGGGTCTTTGATGGCATCGCCGGGCGCGACGGAATCCTCGGGCTTGGCCACCGCGCCCTTGGCCAGCATCGCCGCCTTGTTTTTCGACAGCGCCGTGCGCTCGTAGAACTGGCTGCCGATCTGCCGATCCAATTGGCGCACGCTCCATCCGCCGCGCAGGGCCTCAGCTTCATAGAACTGGCGCGCATGCTCGTCCTTGACCGACAGCAGCCGCACGTAGGCCGACCAAGGCAGCGTGAAGACCTGTGCCAGCTCGTCAAGCCGCCACGGCCGCATGGGCTTCGGGGAAGATTTGCCAGACACTGTCTGGCGAATTGGCCGGGTCAGAAAGAATGATCGCATCTGCTGCAGGTTCTGGCGACTGAACCCGCGGCCGAACTGCCGTGTGAGGTCGCTGGACAGTCGCTCCATCAACTGCTCACCATAACCCGCACGCCGCTTGCCCTGTTGCTCAGCCTCCACGATGCGGCGACCAATCTCCCAATAGCTCGCCGTCATCAGTGCATTGACGCTGCGCGCCGCCGCCTGGCGCGCAGCGTCAAGCAGATCCACGATGCCGCTGTGGATGCCGGCGTAGCCGGCAGGCAAAGCAGCGGGTGCGGCTAGCACCGCCGCATGCGTCTTCCTGGTCATGCTGCTACCTCTGCGGGACGTTGCGCCTCAGCAATCGTCTTGCGCCGGTTCGCCACCAGTTCGGCGGCCTTTCGCACGGGATCATCCTCGGTATGGACGTAGCGCATGAACATCGCCACGGTCTTGTGCGCCGTCAGCGCCATGCCGACCTTGACCGGGATGCCCGAGTTGGCAATGTCGGTCGCCGAGCGGTGGCGGATACCGTGCGTGCCGACGTGCGTGGCGCCCGCCGCCTTGAGGGCGCGGCTCCAGCCGTTGTAATACTCGCCCGTGGTCAGATGCTTGCCCGGATGGCTCGGGGACGGGAGCACGTAGGGAATGCCTTCCGGCCGCGGCGCCGTCGCGAGCAGCCGATAGGCTACCTCGCTCATGGGCTTGGACATGCCGCCGGTCTTGCTGTCGGGCCAGATCACACGGCGGTTGTCCAGGTCCACCCAATCCCATTGGAGCGTCACGATTTCGGAGCGGCGGCCGGCGAACTCGAATTGCAGGCGGATCGCCAGCGGGATGACGTAGTTCTCCAGGCCCTCGGCCTCGATGTGCTCCAGTCGCCGAAACAGCTTGCCCATGTCCTCGTCGCTGATGAGGTGCGTGGCCTTGCCGTTGGGGTACATCGGGACGTGGCGGCAGGGGTTGGTGCCGTCCGGCCGGTGGCCCCACACCTCGGCCAGGTTGAACATCTTGCGCATCACGCTGAAAGCACGGTTGGCCTCGGCGGGCTTGTGGGCCATCTTCTTCATCGCTGTGGCCACGTCCGGCCGCTTCACGTCCTGCACCTTCAAACGGCCCAGCATCGGAACGATGCAGCGGTCGATGACGGCCTGATACCCGCGCTGGGTGCTGGGCTTGTTGCGCTGCTTGGAGTAGTCCTCCATGAACTTGGTGCACAGCTCCTTGACCGTGGGGGCTGAACGGGCGGCGGCCTTGGCCGCGCTGGGGTCGCCGCCTCGGCGAACCTCGGCCAGCCATTCTTGGGCCAGCGAGCGGGCCTGTTCGACCGTCAGTTCCCCATACAAGCCCAGGGCGGGCTTGCGTCGCTCGCCAGCGTTCGTGCGGTACTGGAGCATGAACACCTTGCGGCCCGCTGGTGTAACCTTGCACAGGAAGCCGGGCACCAGCGTGTCCCGGAGTTCGATGGCCTGCGCTTGGGGTTGTGCCGCATCGACTGCGGACTTGGTGAGCTTGATTTTCGCCATGATGACTCCTCGGAAAAGACCCGATTCCCAGGAGCCTTGTAGGGGCCAGCAGAGGGGAAGCCAGGTCAGGTTTCGGAAAGCACCGGCATATGTTGAACTCGCCTAAGTTATTGATAAACCTGCTGTATCGGGCTTCGGCGTAGTCCAGCGAAGTTCGGTGCTGGAGTCATGGTGAAATGAAAAATGGCCCCCACGCTCCCCTTGCCGCGCAAGGTCCGCTGCTCCCCCGAGGGGGCGTTTTCCATCTTGGGGCGGCCCGGCGATGAAAAAAACCTTCATGGGCGTGAAGCTGCGCAAGCTGCGCGCCGAGCGCGGCCTGTCGCAGATCGCGCTGGCCCATGCGCTGGGCCTGTCTCCCAGCTACCTCAACCAGCTCGAACAGAACCAGCGGCCGCTGACGGTCTCCGTGCTGCTCAGGCTGAACCGCGAACTGGGCGTGGACATCCAGGCGTTCTCGGAAGACGAGGAAGCGCGCCTGGTCGCGGGCCTGCGCGAGGCGCTGGCCGACGCGCCCGAGGCCATCGCCCTGCCCGAGCTGCAGGAGGTCGCCGCCCAGATGCCGGCGCTGGGCCGCGCCGTGATGGCCCTGCACAGGCGCCACCTCGAAGCCATGGAGCGGCTGGAAACGCTGTCGCTGCGCCTGGGCGATGACCGCAGCGAAGCCGCCGCCCCGCGCACCATGCCCTTCGAGGCCGTGCGCGACTTCTTCTTCGCGCACCAGAACCACTTCGACGCGGTGGACCGCGCGGCCGAGGCCCTGGCCGGCGAGGCGCGCGCGCACGGCGGCCCCCTGGCCGCCTGGCTGACGGCCCGGCTGCGCGAGCGCCACGGCGTGCAGGTCCATCTGTCCCAGGATGCGCGCGACGGCCAGCGCCACTTCGACACGGCCACGCGCAGCCTGCGGCTGTCCTCGGCCCTGGAGCCCGCCCAGCAGGCCTTCCAGTTGGCCACGCAACTGGCCCTGCTGGAGCTGGGCGACACCTTGCAGCGGCTGACCGCCACCGCCGCGTTCACGGGCGATGCCGCCGCGCGCCGGCTGGCGCGCGTGGGCCTGGCCAACTACTTCGCGGGCGCGCTGCTGCTGCCCTACGGCGAATTTCTCGCGGCCGCCGAGCAGCTGCGCTACGACATCGACCTGCTGGGCCAGCGCTTCGGCGTCGGCTTCGAGACCGTGTGCCACCGGCTCAGCACGCTGCAGCGCCCCGGCGCGCCGGGCGTGCCCTTTTTCTTCGTGCGCGTGGACCGTGCGGGCAATATCTCCAAGCGCCAGTCGGCCACGCATTTCCACTTCAGCCGCACGGGCGGTACCTGCCCGCTGTGGAATGTCTACGAGGCCTTCGGCCAGCCCGGACAGGTGCTGCGCCAACTGGCCAGCATGCCCGACGGCCGGCGCTACCTGTGGATCGCGCAGTCGGTCTCGCGCGGGCCGCGCGGCTTCGGCGCGCCGCGCCAGACCTTCTCCATCGGCCTGGGCTGCGACATCCGCCATGCCGCCCGCCTGGCCTACGCCAAAGGGCTGGACCTGCTCGACCCCGAGGCGGCCACGCCCATCGGCATGGGCTGCAAGGTCTGCGAGCGCGCGGCCTGCCCGCAGCGCGCCTTCCCTTACGTGGGCCGGCCGCTGGACATGGATGAAAACCAGAGCCGCTTCACCCCCTACGGCATGGCCCCGGCCCCAGCGGCAGCCTCTGCCCCTGGTGCCGTACCGTGAATAGCCTGCCCATCAGGTCGATGCATGGGTGTCCAGGGTATCCGCCCTAGCCAACCTCCGGCGCGTCGCAAACGTCGGCGCCATCGCAGGCGCCGATTCCAGGCGCAACCACGCATTGCACCGATCCGGCAGGGCGCGCAGCAGGCTGGCGCTGCGCCATCGGGACTGGGCGATGCCTGCCCGGCAAGCTGGATCAGCCGATGCAACCAATGCCCTTGTTCATTTGATCAGCTGGCAGGCGACCGAGGCATTGTATCGAACGCTTTTTCCTGCAGCGCCCACCTGCAATTCATCCGCGGAACCTATCATCAAGGTGGTCTTTTTGCCAGTCTCCTTGAAATAGGAAGGCCCGTCCGTATTGGCATACTCATCGATCCGCTTGACGCCCAGCTTCTTCGCCAGCTGCTTGCCTGATTGCTTCTTCAGATAGACCACTGCCTTTTTTTCACCATCGGCATCGGTGACCAAGGCGGCCACAACCTCATCTCCGAAAAGCGAGACAGCCGGCGCATTCGCAGGAGGCAGGAAAATGCCATCATGCCCTTTTCGCATGCCAAAGGCCTCCCACCGCGCCTCGACCGCCCTGGCATCGAATGTCGCCCCCGGCTTGCACAGCAAAATGGCCTCCATCTGCTGGACAGCCTGGGCATGGGGATCGATCTGACTGGAGCCCTGTCCCGAACCTGTGGCAGACAAGGTCTGCCCCTGTGAAAGCGATGCCATGCATGCCAATGCCAAACCGGCTCCCGCCAACCCATTCCTGAACACAGACATATCACCCTCCAATGAGTCACTCTATTCGCCGGCCTATTTCAATGCAATGGACCTCCAATCGGCAGCGAATGGTACTACATCGCAATTCACCAAATTACCGGCATTTTCTCCTCCGCCTTTTTTTCATAGGGCACAGGCATCCCGGCCACTGCTATCCGCTGGACTACGCCCTCCCGGCTATTGCGACCGCTTCGGAACCGGCACCGCGAAGGCAGCCGCAGATCTTGCAGCGCCTGCATGTGCGCTCGGGCTGGCGTTGCCGGGCACCGGCAGTCCGAGCGCAGCAAGCGCCACGCTGGACGGACCGGCAGCCACTGCTGCGGCAAATGACTGGCCGGCGCAAGCCAGGGTGTTCTCCACGGGCCGGATGCATGGCTTCTGACGGCATCGGCACCGCTTTGAAACGATGGCCACATCAAACCATCGACTATATCGAATGATTTCTCACAAATAATTCAATGGATCAACGCAATGCATGCCACTACGCTTGCGGCATGCACGACCGTTTTCTGATCGAGCGCATCGAGGCGCGCATCCTCGACATCCCCACCATCCGGCCGCACAAGCTGTCGTTCGGGGCCATCAGCCGGCAAAGCCCGGTGATCGTTCAGCTGTGGCTGCGCCACGGTGCCACGGGCTTCGGCGAGGCCGCCACCATCGGCGGCCCGTCGTGGAACGAGGAGTCGCCCGAGAGCATCCACCATGCCGTCGCCAACCACCTGGCGCCGGCGCTGATCGGCCAGGACGGCGCGCGCTTCGAGGCCTGCCTCGCGCGCATGGACCTGGCCTGCAAGGGCAATGCCTTCGCCAAGAGCGCCGTCGAGATGGCGCTGCTGGACGCCGTGGCCCGCAGCCTGGAGCTGCCGCTGTGGCAGTTGCTGGGCGGCAAGCAGCGCGACAGCCTGCCCCTGGCCTGGACCCTGGCCAGCGGGGACATCGAGCGCGACCTGGCCGAGGCCCATCTGCGCCTGGAGCAAAAGCGCCACCGCATCTTCAAGATGAAGATCGGCGCCCGCACGCCCGAGGCCGACGTGGCCCACGTCGGCGAGATCGCGCGCGGCCTGCAAGGCCGGGCCACGCTGACCGTGGACGTCAACCAGGCCTGGGACGGCGCCACGGCGCGGCGCTTCCTGCCGCAGCTCATCGAGGCCGGCGTCACCCTGATCGAACAGCCCGTGGCCGGGTGGAACGTGCCCGCGCTGCGCGAACTGACCGCCACCTTGCAGGGCGCCCTGGTCATGGCCGACGAGAGCGTGTGCACGCCCTACGACGCCATGCGCCTGGCGCGCGAGCAGGCCTGCCACGTGTTCTCGCTCAAGGTGGCCAAGCACGGCGGCCTGCTGCGCACGCGCCAGGTCGCGGCCATCGCCCAGGCGGCCGACATCGGCTGGTACGGCGGCACCATGCTGGAGACCTCGATCGGCTCGGCCGCATCGGCCCATGTCTTCGCCACGCTGGGCGGACGGCACCACAACTGCGAGCTGTTCGGCCCGCAGCTGCTGGTGGATGACATCGTGGCCGAACGCATGCCCATCGGCGACTTCGCGCTGCAACTGCCCGACGGCCCCGGCCTGGGCGTGGAGGTGGACCTGCGGCAGCTCGACCGCTTCGACCGCGCCAAGGCCGGCCGCCAGCCCCTGCACATGGACCTGGGCCGGGGCCAGGCCCAGTCCGCATCCTGAATTCCTTTTCCACCTTTCCGGAGACACCAATGCTCTATCTGGTCCGCATGGACGTGAAGATCCCCCACGACCTGCCCGCCGACGTGGCAGCCGAGATCAAGGCCCGCGAGAAGGCCTACTCCCAGCAACTGCAGCGTGACGGCCGCTGGCCCCACATCTGGCGCGTGGTCGGCGAGTATGCCAACTACAGCGTGTTCGACGTGGCCTCCAACGACGAGCTGCACGAGCTGCTGCAGGGCCTGCCCCTGTTCCCCTACATGGAGATCCAGGTCACGCCGCTGGCAAAGCACCCCTCGGCCATTGCCTGAACCACGACCCACCAGATTTTCCGGAGACATTTGACGTGAAACGCCGCTTTCTGACCGCCGCCGCAGGCCTGTGCCTGTCCACCCTGCTGCCCGCCGCCCATGCCCAGGCGCCCGAGGCCGGCTGGCCGAACAAGCCCATCCGCTGGATCGTGCCCTTTCCGCCAGGCGGCGCCATGGACGCCATCGCGCGCACGCTGGGCGAGAAGGCCGGCCGCACGCTGGGCCAGCCCTTCGTGATCGAGAACCGCCCCGGCGCGGGCGGCAACATCGGTGCCGACTTCGTGGCCAAGCAGCCCGGCGACGGCTATACGCTGATGATCACCTCCATCGGCATGGCCACGAACAAGCCGCTGTACCGCAAGCTCAGCTACGACCCGATCAAGGACTTCGCTCCCGTGGGCGTGCTGGCCGTGGTGCCCAACATCCTGGTCACCAACTCCACCCAGCCCAACGTCAGGAGCGTGGCCGACGTGATCGCCGCCGCCAAGGCCTCGCCCGGCAAGCTGACCTATGCCTCGGCCGGCAACGGCACCTCCATCCACCTGGCGGGCGAGGTCTTCAACTCGCTGGCCGGCGTGGACATCCTGCACATCCCCTACAAGGGATCGGGTCCGGCGGTCTCCGACCTGCTCGGCGGGCAGGTCAACTACATGTTCGACTCCATCACCTCGGCGCGCCCGCACATCCAGTCGGGCAAGCTGCGCGCCCTGGCCGTGACCACGGCCAGGCGTTCGTCGAGCATGCCCGAGGTGCCCACCATGGAAGAGGCCGGCATCAAGGGCTACGAGGTCTCGCCCTGGTTCGCCGTCTTCATGCCCGCCAGCACGCCGCCGGCCATCGTCAGAAAGCTCAACCAGGTCCTGGTCGCCGAGATGAAGCAGCCCGACGTGCTCGAACGCTTCAAGGCCATCGGCGCCGAGGTCGTCGGCTCCACGCCGGAAGAAGCCGCAAAGCATTTGCAGGCCGAGACCGTGCGCTGGAACAAGGTGATCACGGAGCGCAACATCAGCATGGACTGATCCGCCGGGCGGCCGGGCCGGCGCCAACGGCCGGCCGCCCTGCCCGCCCTCCCGGTTTTGGTAGGCTCTGCCGATCACGCAATCAGGGGACGGGATGCACAGGCACAGGACATCACCACGGACGGGCTCACGGCCATCAAGGCCTTCAGGTCCATCACGGGCGCACAGGCGCTGAAAGAGCGGCTGCCATGCTGTCCCGAACCCGCAAGGCCATCGCGGCCCGGTTCGAAGCCCTCGCCGAGATCGCGGGCCTTGCCCTGTCCCTGAGTGGCGCGGCCATCGCCAGCCTGCTGGGCAAGCTGCTGCTGGCGCTGATCCTGGGGGCCATCGCCCTGGGGATCTTCTTCCGGCTGGCGGGGCGCCAGCGGCGGGCACAGGCGGCTGGCGCGCCAAGGCAACCTGCCTGGCCCGGCGTCGTCGCCAGCCTGCTGGCGCTTGTCGAGGCCGGCGTCGTGGTGGAGGCCGTCGATCTGCCCGTACGCTTTCACCAGCCGGGCTTCGCGTTTCACCACTGGCTCATCGTGGCGGTGGCCGTGCTGGCAGCCACCTGGCTCCAGCGCAGGCTGCTGCGCTCCGCCCGGGACGCGGTCTCCTCCAGACGCCGGCCCTGACCTCCATCAACCGCGGGCTGGCGCCTGCCCGCCCTGCATGCGCACGGCCGGCGCCGGCCTGCGCCCCCAGTTCATCAGCGCCGTGCCCGCCACGGCCATGCCGCCGCCCAGCACGATGCTGGCATCGATGCTTTCGCCCAGCCACAGGGCCGACAGCAGCACGCCGATCACGGGCACCAGGGTGATGTAGCCCGATGCAGCGCCCGCCCCCAGCGCCTTGACGCCGTCGAAGTACCAGGCATAGGCCAGGGCCGTGGCGCCGAAGGCCAGGAACAGCAACGCCCCCCAGGCCAGGCCATTGCCATGCACGGCCGCCTGCAGGCCGGCCGGCCCTTCGACCACCAGGCTGGCCGCCAGCAGCATGAGAGCGCCCATGGTCGATGTCACGGCGGTGGTGGACAGGGCATCCACGCCCGTGAGCAGCCAGCGGCCGATCAGCGTGTACGACACCCAGCAGGCCACGCAGCCCAGGATCAGCAGCTCGCCCAGGCCCACCGCGCCCTGCAGCAGCTGCAGCGGCCGGCCATGGGAGATCACCACCACGGCGCCGCAGGCCGCCAGTGCCATGCCCAGCGCAATGGTACGGTTGATCCGTTCGCGGAACAGCCAGACGGCCAGCGCCAGCGTGAGCACGGGATTGAGCGTGATCACCAGGGCCGCCTTGCCGGCCGGCACATGCTGCAGCCCCATGAGAAAGAATGCGGCATAGCCGAACACGCCCGTGGCCGCGGCCGCCGCCATGCCCAGCCAGCGCCGGGCGCTCCAGGCCCGCAGCCCCTGCATGCCGCCGGCCCAGTACAGCCAGGGCAGCAGCACGGCGGCCGCCAGCAGAAAGCGCAGGCTGGCCGCCGCCAGCGGCGGCATGCTCTGCGCGACGATACGGCCCGCAGGCCAGGAAGCGCCCCACAGCAGGGCCATGCCGACGAGCCGCAGGTGCGGTCCAAAGAAACGGGAGGAATTCATGGCGCGTACTATGTGCTCATATCGATTCATAGACAAATGAGCAAATGCTCATGACCACGATGGCATCCCACCCATGACGTTTACCCAGCTCGAAGTGTTCGCGGCCCTGGCCCGCGCCGGCAGTTTCTCGCGCGCGGCCGCGCTGCTGGGCATCACCCAGAGCGCCGTCAGCCACGCCCTGCGCGCGCTCGAAGGCGAGCTGCAGGTGCAACTGGTGCGGCGCGAGGGCATCCAGTCGCCATTGACCGACGCGGGCGCACGGCTGCTGCAGCGCGCCAACGACATCCTCCAGCAAAAAGAGGCCTTGCAGCAGGAGGCGGATGCCGAGCGCGGCATGGCGCGCGGCACGCTGCGCGTGGCCTCGTTCGGCGCCACCTCCTCGCTGCGCCTGCTGCCGCCGCTGATCACCGAGTACCGGCGGCGCCAGCCGGCCGTGCAGCTGCAGATCGACGAGCAGAACGACGACACCGTGGTCAAGTGGCTGCTGGAGCGGCGCGTGGAGATCGGCTTCGTGGTCCTGCCCGACGAACGCTTCGATACCGTGCCCCTGGTCGAGGACGAGCTGGTGGCGCTGCTGCCCGCCGCCCACCGGCTCGCTGCCCAGCGCAGCATCCGCGCCACCGACCTGCACGGCGAGGCCTTCGTGCGCACCTCGGCAGGCTCGGGCGCGCAGATCGACCGCTTCCTGGCCGAGGCGGGCGCCCAGCCCGCCGCCCTCTACCACTTCGAGCAGATGTCCTCCATGCAGGGCTTCGTGGCACAAGGCCATGCCATCGCCATCGCCGCGCGCCTGGCCGTGCCCGGGCAGCCGCCCGAAGGCATGGTCTACCGCAGCCTGTCCCCGCGCCAGCGCCGCGTCACCGGACTGGCCGTGCGCAGCCTGCAGCGCCTGTCGCCGGCGGCGGCGGGCTTCGTGGAGCTGGCAAGGGAGATGGCGAGGAAGAAGCGCTTCGGCTAGCCCTGCGCGGGCGCCGGCAGCGGGTGCTGCGCCAGGGCCTCGCGCACGATGGGCTTGAGCGCCTGCGCCTCGTGCGGGTCGGCCAGCACGCCGGCCAGCCGCGCGCGCATGCGCGGCTCCCAGAACTTGCGGATGTGCTCGGCGATGCCGTGCAGGGCCTCGTCGCGCTCGGGCATGGCCTCGAAGAAGTCGCCGATGCGGTTGGCCATGCGCACCAGGTTGTCGCTGTCCATCATTGGCCTCCCGCCATGGCGGCCGGGGCCTGGGCGGCCTTGAGCAGGCCGATCTGCTCGTCGTGCAGGCGTGCATGGCCGCGCTGCCAGTCCGAAGGCTGCGCCACCGGCGTCACCTGCACGGCGGTGACCTTGTACTCGGGGCAGTTGGTGGCCCAGTCCGAGCTGTCGGTGGTGATGACGTTGGCGCCCGATTCGGGGAAGTGGAAGGTGGTGTAGACCACGCCCGGCTGTATGCGCTCGGTGACGGTGGCGCGCAGCACGGTCTCGCCCGCGCGGCTGGAGATGCCCACCCAGTCGCCATCGCGTATGCCCCGGTCCTCGGCGTCGTGCGGATGGATCTCCAGCCGGTCCTCGCTGTGCCAGCGGCCGTTGTGCGTGCGCCGCGTCTGCGCGCCCACGTTGTACTGGGACAGGATGCGCCCGGTGGTGAGCAGCAGCGGAAAGCGCTGCGTGACCTTCTCGTCGCTGGCCACGTACTGGGTGATGATGAAGCGGCCCTTGCCACGCACGAAGCGGTCCCTGTGCATGATGGGGGTGCCGGCCTCTTCGGTGCTGTCGTTGCAGGGCCACTGCACGCTGCCCAGCCGGTCGATCTTGTCGTAGTTCACGCCCGCGAAGCTGGGCGTGAGCGCCGCGATCTCGGCCATGATCTCGCGCGGATGCGCATAGGCCATGGGGTAGCCCAGCGCATTGGCCAGCAGCTGCGTCACCTCCCAGTCGGCGTAGCCGGCCAGCGGCGACATGAGCTTGCGCACGCGCGAGATGCGGCGCTCGGCATTGGTGAAGGTGCCGTCCTTTTCGAGGAAGGATGCGCCGGGCAGGAAGACGTGGGCGTACTTGGCGGTTTCGTTGAGGAAGATGTCCTGCACCACCACGCACTCCATGGCCGAGAGCGCGGCCGTCACATGCTGGGTGTTGGGGTCGGACTGCACGATGTCCTCGCCCTCGCAGTACAGGCCCATGAAGCTGCCGGCCAGGGCCGCGTCGAACATGTTGGGAATGCGCAGGCCGGGCTCGGGGCTGAGCGCCACGCCCCAGGCGCCCTCGAACTCGGCGCGCACCGTGCTGTCCGAGATGTGGCGGTAGCCCGGCAGCTCGTGCGGGAAGGACCCCATGTCGCAGGAGCCCTGCACATTGTTCTGGCCGCGCAGCGGGTTCACGCCCACGCCCTCGCGCCCCACGTTGCCCGTGGCCATGGCCAGGTTGGCGATGCCCATGACCATGGTCGAGCCCTGCGCATGCTCGGTCACGCCCAGGCCGTAGTAGATGGCCGCGTTCACGGGCCGTCCCTCGGGGTGGTCCGGCGCGCCCAGCGCATACAGGCGTGCCGCGCCGCGCACCAGGTCCGGGGCCACGCCCGTGACCTCGGCCGTGGCCTCGGGCGAGTTCTCGGGCCGTGCCACGAACTCCTTCCACTGCGCGAAGGACTTGGCGTCGCAGCGCTGGTCGATGTAGTCCTCGGCCAGCCAGCCTTCGGTGACGATGACATGGGCCAGCGCGGTGATCAGGGCCACGTTGGTGCCGGGCCGCAGCTGCAGGTGGTAGTCGGCGCGGATGTGGGGCGACTTGACCAGCTCGATCTCGCGCGGGTCGATGACGATGAGGCGTGCGCCCGCGCGCCGGCCGTCGCCGCGCAGGCGCTTTTTCATGCGCGAACCGAAGACCGGATGGGCGGCCGTGGGATTGGCGCCGATGACCATGACCACGTCCGTGTGCTCTATGGACTTGAAGGTCTGCGTGCCGGCCGAGGTGCCATAGGTCTGGCCCAGGCCATAGCCCGTGGGCGAGTGGCACACGCGCGCGCAGGTGTCGACGTTGTTGTTGCCGAAGGCCGCGCGCACGAGCTTTTGCACGAGGTAGGCCTCCTCGTTGGTGCAGCGCGACGAGGTGATGCCGCCGATGGAGTCCTTGCCGTGCCGCGCCTGGATGCGCCGGAACTCGCTGGCCGTGTGGGCGATGGCCTCCTCCCAGCTGACCTCGCGCCAGGGGTCGGTGATCTTGGCGCGGACCATGGGCCGGGTGATGCGGTCCTTGTGCGTGGCATAGCCCCAGGCGAAGCGCCCCTTGACGCAGGCATGGCCCTCGTTGGCCTGGCCGTCCTTCCAGGGCACCATGCGCACCACCTGCTCGCCCTTCATCTCGGCCTTGAAGCCGCAGCCCACGCCGCAATAGGCGCAGGTGGTGGTGGCGCTGTGGCCGGCCTGGCCCAGCGCGATCACGGTCTTTTCCTGCAGCGTGGCCGTGGGGCAGGCCTGCACGCAGGCACCGCAGCTGACGCAGTCGCTGTCCATGAAGCTGCCGCCCTGCCCCGCGGTGACGCGCGCATCGAACCCCCGGCCCGAGATGGTCAGCGCGAAGGTGCCCTGCGTCTCTTCGCAGGCGCGCACGCAGCGGTTGCAGACGATGCACTTGCTGGGGTCGTAGCTGAAGTAGGGATTGGAGTCATCGACCGCGGCGCGCGCCTCGCCCTTGAAATGGCTGGCGCCCTCGAAGCCGTAGCGCACCTCGCGCAGGCCCACGGTGCCGGCCATGTCCTGCAGCTCGCAGTCGCCGTTGGCGCTGCAGGTCAGGCAGTCCAGCGGGTGGTCGGAGATGTACAGCTCCATCACGCCTCGGCGCAGCTCCTGCAGCTGCGGGCTTTGCGTGCGCACCTTCATGCCGGGCTCGGCCGGCGTGGTGCACGAGGCGGGAAAGCCCTTGCGCCCCTCGATCTGCACCAGGCACAGGCGACAGGAGCCGAAGGGCTCTAGGCTGTCGGTGGCGCACAGCTTGGGCACGCTGACGCCGCCCTCCATGGCGGCGCGCATCAGCGAGGTGCCCTCGGGCACCGTGACCTCGCGGCCGTCGACTTCGAGAGTGACCAGGCGTTCGGACGCACTGGCGGGCGTGCCCCAGTCTGCTTGCTTCAGAGGGTCGAGCATGGCTGCTCCTTGTGATCAGGTGTGGGGGCGATGCCGAAATCGGCGGGGTAGTGGTTCAGCGCCGAGCGCACCGGGTACGGCGTCATGCCCCCCATGGCGCACAGGGAGCCGTGCTGCATGGTGTCGCACAGGCTTTCCAGCAGCGCCACCTGCGCCGCGTGGTCCGCGCCTGCCCCGGCGATGCGGTCGATGACCTCCACGCCGCGCGTGGAACCGATGCGGCAGGGCGTGCACTTGCCGCAGGACTCGATGGCGCAGAACTCCATGGCGTAGCGCGCCAGCCGCGCCATGTCGGCCGTGTCGTCATGCACGACGATGCCGCCGTGGCCGACCACGTCGCCCCGGGCCGCGTAGCCCTCGTAGTCCAGCGGCGCATCCCAGTCGGCGGGCGCCACGTAGCTGCCCAGCGGCCCGCCCACCTGCACCGCCTTGGCGGCGCGGCCCGTGGCCGTGCCGCCGCCGAAGTCCTCGACCAGTTCGCGCAGGCTCACGCCGAAGGCCTTCTCCACCAGGCCGCCGCGCGCGATGTTGCCGGCCAGCTGAAAGGGCAGCGTGCCGCGCGAGCGGCCCATGCCGAAGCCCTGGTAGAAGGCCGCGCCGCGCGCCAGGATCAGCGGCACCGTGGCCAGCGTGATGACGTTGTTGATCACCGTGGGCCGGCCCCACAGGCCCTGGACGGCGGGCAGCGGCGGCTTGGCGCGCACGATGCCGCGCCGGCCCTCGATGCTCTCCAGCATGGCCGTTTCCTCGCCGCAGACATAGCTGCCCGCGCCCTTGCGCACCTCCAGGCGGAAGGCGCGCCCGCTGCCGGCCACATCCCTGCCCAGCCAGCCCGCGGCGTCGGCGCGCGCAATGGCCTCGCCCAGCGTGGCGATGGCATGCGGATACTCGCTGCGCACATAGACATAGCCCTGGGTGGCCCCCACGGCCAGGCCCGCGATGGCCATGCCTTCGATCAGCGCATAGGGGTCGCCCTCCATCAGCAGCCGGTCGGCGAAGGTGCCCGAGTCGCCCTCGTCGGCATTGCAGGCGATGTATTTCTGCGGCCCCGCGGCCGCGGCCACCGTCTTCCACTTGATGCCGGCCGGAAACGCCGCGCCGCCGCGCCCGCGCAGGCCGGAGTCGAGCACCTCCTGCACGATCTCCCCGGGCGCCATGCGTGCTGCGCGCGCAAGGCCCTGCCAGCCGCCGTGGGCCGCGTAGTCGTCCAGGTCGAGCGGGTCGGTGATGCCCACGCGCGCAAAGGTCAGGCGGTCCTGGCGCGCCAGGTAGGGGATGGCATCGGTCAGGCCATGGCGCAGCGCATGGCTGCCGCCGTGCAGCAGTCCGGCATCGATCAGGCCGGGCACCTGCTCGGGCGTCACCGGGCCGTAGGCCACACGGCCTTCGGGCGTCTCGACCTCCACCAGCGTCTCCAGCCACAGCAGGCCGCGCGAGCCATTGCGCACGATCCGCACCGGCAGGCCGCGCGCCGCGCACTCGTGCCGCAGCGCCTGGGCCACGGCATCCGCCCCTGCCGCCAGTGCGGCCGCATCGCGGGGCACATAGACGCGCACGCCCAGCGCCGCCACGGCGGTTGGCGCCACGGCCTCGGGCGCCTCCGGCACGCGGCACCGTGCGATCAGCGCATCGAGGCCGGCAGGCGTGCCATGCGCATGGGGCTGGCCGTCCAGCATGAGGGCCGGCGACGACGCGCACAGGCCCAGGCAGTACACGGGCTCCAGCGTGACGGCGCCGTCGGCGCTGGTGCCATGCCCATGCGGTGTGCAGCCCAGCACCCGGCCCGCATGCGCCAGCAGCGCATCGGCGCCGCGCGCCTGGCAGGCCTCGGCCCGGCAGACCTGCAGCAGATGGCGGCCCGCCGGTTCAGTGCGGAAATGGGGGTAGTAGGAGATGACGCCATGGACCTCGGCACGCGAGAGGTTCAGCGCATCGGCAATGCGCGGCACGGCGGCTTCGGGGATGTGGCCCAGCGCATCCTGCACGGCGTGCAGCAGCTCGATCAAGGCGCCCGGCCGGTGGGCATGGCCGGCAATGGCATGGTCCACGGCCGGCTCCCAGGCCGGGCACCGGCGCTTGTCCGGCGGGGCAAGGGAAGCGTCAGGAAAAATGGGGATGAAGTCCCCGTGGGTGGCTGGCATGGGCGGTCCCTGCTGGCTGTCTTTGTGGGAACACCGCGCGGGCTTGCAATGCTGCACTGGCACGCGCGGGGCTTGTCTCTGCAGCCATTTCAAGCGCGCCATCGATCTGCGTCAAATTCAATCCACTGATTGCGCCATTCAATCCACAAATGACGGCATGCCCGCCCCGCCCGCCCGTGCACGCGCCGCCCGGCTGCCGGGCCTGCCGCGCTCCTGCTTTTTTCCGATCTTTGATAAGCTCCTGCGCACCATGAACCACGCGCCTCCCGCCACCTCCAGCCAGGATGGGTACCAATTCTCCGATCAGATCGGCCACCTGCTGCGGCGCGTCTACCAACGGCACACCGCGCTGTTCCAGCAATACATCCCCGACTCCCAGCTCACCGCCGCGCAATTCGTGGTGCTGTGCTCCGTGCGCGACAACAGCGGCAGTTCGCTGGCCGACATCGTCAAGGCCACGGTCATCGACCAGGCCACGATCCGCGGCGTGGTCGAGCGGCTCAAGCAGCGCGAACTGGTGCAGGTGGACCATGACCGCATCGACCGCCGCAAGGTCGTCATCAACCTCACCGAGGCCGGCCAGGACCTGGTGCGCGACATGGAGCCCTTCGCCAGGCAGATCACCGAAAGCACCTACGGCAAGCTCAACCCGGCCGAGCGCCTGGCGCTGGATTTCCTGCTGAGGAAGATGCTGGAGAGCGGAGAGCAGGCTGGGCGCAGCGCCGAGCCCTGAAGCGGGCTTGCAGGCCCGGTCCCAGCGCGTTGCCGGCCTGCAAGGATGGGAATGCGCTTTCCTGGCGCTCCAGGCTCGGCATGCTGAAAAACGGCGATCGGCTTCATGCGGCGGCTCCATGCGCTCCCGGGGCCTGTGCTGCACGGATGCCGACACCGAGCAAGCTGTCCAGCAACGGCCTGTCTGCCATCAGCGCCGCGCTGGCCCCGGCGTGCACCACCCTGCCCCGCTCCAGCACGATGGCCTGGTGCGTCATCTCCAGCGCCAGCACGGGATGCTGCTCGACCACGATGCAAGCCAGGCCTTCGCTGGCGCACAGCTGCCGGATGGCGCCGGCCAGCTCCTGCACGATGACGGGAGCCAAGCCCTCCATGGGCTCGTCCAGCAGCAGCAGGTGGGGATTGGTCATCAGCGCCCGGCCTATGGCAAGCATCTGCTGCTCTCCCCCCGACAACTGGCTGCCCTGGTTGCGACGGCGTTCGCGCAGCCGCCAGTCCAGGCGCTCCAGCACCACGGCATCGCCATAGCCGGCCGTCAACTGTTCGAATGCCAGCAGCTCATCCATGGGCACGCTCCTGGTGGACATCGACGCAGGCGCTGCCGAGGTAGACCTCGCGCACGCGCGGATCGCTGCCCACATCGGCCGCGGCGCCCTCGACCAGGAGGCGGCCCGCGACCAGCACCGAAATGCGCCGGGCGAAACGAAACACAAGGTCCATGCCGTGCTCGATGAACAGTACGCTGATGTCATCGGGCAGGTCGGCGATGGCCTCGAAAAGCTCGCCACTCTCGCCGTGCGGCACACCGGCGGCGGGCTCATCGAGCAGCAGGATGCGTGGCCGCGCGGCCAATGCCAGCGCGATCTCCAGCAGCCGCTGCTTTCCATAGGCCAGCTCGGCCACGGGAACATCGGCCAGCGTGTCCAGGCGCCAGCACGCCGGGTGCGCTGGTGCGTCCCAGGCCGTCCACCCAAATGCCGGCATCGCAGGCCACGCCGGCCTGCTGCGGCTGCCAGCTGCACGCCTGCATGGGAGGCACCGACGATGACGAGGGGAGCAGCCATCCGGATCTACACCTGGGTTTCGGGAATGCGCACGACAAGGGTTCAGAAAATGTCGAAGTACTCGCGTTGCTCCCACTCGGTCACCTCGAGGTTGAAGCGCGCAATCTCGGCCTGCTTGATGTGGCAGTAGTAGTCGACGAAGGACTGCCCCAGGCCCTGCACCAGCACGGCATCGGCGCGCAGCGCATCCAGGGCCTGCTGCAGCGAATGCGGCAGTTGCGGGGCCGGCGTCTCGTAGGGCACGTCGGCTGACGGGCCGGGGTCCAACGCCTGCTCCATGCCATCCAGGCCCGAGAAGATCTGCGAGGCCAGATAGAGATAGGGGTTGGCCGTGGGCTCCCCGATGCGGTTCTCGATGCGCGACGCCGGGTCGCCGGCGGCCCCGAGCACGCGCAGCATGGCGCCCCGGTTGTCGCAGGCCCAGATGGCACGGTCGGGCGCCAGCGAGAAGGGCCGGTAGCGCCGGTAGCCGTTCAACGTGGGGCTGGCCAGCGCCACTGCACCGCAGGCATGGGCCTTGAGACCGGCCAGGTACTGCATGCCCAGCGGACTCAATGGATGCGTGCCACGCACGTCCACGCCGGGCGTATCCACGCGGGACGTATCCACGCGGGACGTATCCACGCCGGGCGTATCCACGCCGGGCATGAACGCATTGCGTGCACTGACCTGCTCACGCAGGGACTGGTGCAGATGCCAGCCGCTGGACATCACGTGGGGGATGCGCGGGCGGCACATGAACGTGGCGTGGTAGCCGTGGCGCCGGCAGATCTGCTTGACCGCATTGCGCAGCAGCACCATGGTGTCGGCGGGCGCCAGGCCCGCCATCGGGCCGAACACCAGCTCGAACTGGCTGGGGCCAAACTCTATCTCCAGCGAGTGCAGCGGCATGGCCAGGGCCTGCAGCTGGCGGCGCAGCAGATCCATCAGCGCATCCACGCTGTCATAGCGCAGCTCGGTCAGGTACTGATGGCCCTGCGTGAGCAAGGAGACCGCAGCCGGCGTGCCGGGCTGGCCCGCATCGGCGAGCTGCAGGCACGCATCGTCCAGCCTGAAGACATGGAACTCCACCTCAAGGCCTGCCACGAACTCCAGTCCGTGCCTGCCCAGCCGCTCCAAGGCACGCTGCAGGATGCGGCGCGTGGCAAAGGGGCAGGGCTGGCCGTCCTTCATGAAGGCATCGCACAGCACCCAGCCCGTGCGCGGAGTCCAGGGGAGCATGCGGAAAGTGGCCGGGTCCGCGATGATGGTGATGTCGGCACCTCCTTGCAGCCCGTCCAGTGCCAGCCCCCCATTGGCAGAGAACACCGGGAACACGGTGCGGTGCGAAGTGTCCTTGGCCAGCAGCGTGCTCGTGAGGTTCACGCCATTCGCCAGCGCGCCGCGCGCCGCCTTGGCCAGCAGCGTCTTGCCGCGCAGCACACCATGCTGGTCCGGCCAGGCAAAGCGCAGCACGTCCAGTTCGCCGGCGTCGATGCGACCGACGATCTCCTGGGCCTGGTCGCGCTGCGCGCCTGTCCACAGGCCGAAGCGTTCGACGAAGTCGACCATGTCAACCCTTCAGCCGGGCCGAGGCCCATTCGCACCGCTGACGGCGCAGGGCGTCGGCCTGCATGCAGTAGCGGTCCGCCTCATCGGCGGCCGCGACGCCGTCGATCGATGGCGGCCCTGTCAAAGCGCCGGCCTGCTCGGCCGTGGGGCGCATGGGCAACTCCTCGCCGGCCTGCGCAGCCTCTATGGCCTTCACCAGCATGCGGCGGAACATGCTGATGCCCTTGTCTGTCGTGCCCAGATGCTCTCGCGTACGGTCCTGGATCGGCCCCATGGACTCGCAGGCCCATTGGTCATGCACATTGATGTCCATGCCCATGCCGGTATAGGTCTGGGTGCGTTGTTCCTGCGCGCTGTAGCCGTACTCGTTGCGCCGGTTCTTGCGCGAGGTGTAGTGCGGCAGCTCGATGGTCTGCAGGCGCTGCTCGCGCATCTGCTGCTTGTCCACGGCCCCCGTGAAGCTGGTGAAGATGGCGAACCAGTAGCAGTGCGTATCGTCCACCGGAACGTGCCACTGGGAGATGGTCATCTCCGAGCTCATGGGAATCACGAAGGCCTGCGGGAATACCACGTTCGTCACACGCACATGGGTCTGGCGCTCGCTCAACTTGCGCAGCGTGGTCAATTGCATGCCATAGGACGCCGCCTGAACCGTGATATCGGGCCGGTCGTATTCGCGCAGCACCTGGGTGATGGCCATTTCGGAGTCCGCCGATGCCCCACGGAACTGCCTGCCGTAGCCCTCGGAAGTGTCCTCATCCTCGTAGAAACGGTGCAGGAACGAGGCGTGGGCCGGATCCATGCCGACTTCCAGGGCCTGCAGCCAGTTGCACTCCCACAGGCCCTTGAAAGCGAAGGTATGGCTGTCAGGGGCGATGAAACAGTCGAAATCGGGAAAGGCCGGGGGGGCGTCCCCTCCGATATAGGCGAAGACCACACCACTTTTTTCCACGGCCGGATAGGCCCCCTGCCGGATGCGCGTGCACAGCTTGCTGCCGGCAGGCTCGGCAGGCGTTTGCATGCACTGCCCCATGGCATCGAACAGCCATCCATGGAAAGCGCAGCGCAGGCCGCCATCTTCCAGCCGGCCATAGGCCAGGTCAGCGCCACGGTGCGGGCAGTCACGGTCAAGCAGGCCCAGGCGCCCCGCCTCGTCGCGAAAAAGCACGAAATGCTGGCCCATCAGTTGCACAGGCTTGAGGGGACGCGGCCCTGCCAGCTCCTCGGACAAAGCCACCGGCTGCCAATAGCGACGCAGCAGGCTGCCGGCGGGTGTTCCCGGACCGACACGGGTCATGAAGTCGTTCTGGCTGGGGCTGATCATCGTGGCCTCCGGTTTGTGCTTTTCATCGCATACCATTGCATGCAATGGAATGCATTCTTGCTTTTCACCGAGCCGAGTCAATCCAGGAAAACACAGCAGATACCCGAAAAAACCCTAGGTTTCTTGCAAAATTCCACCAAGAATCCGTCAAATGATCAGTCGATGCACTGTCAATGCATGCAATACGAATTCACTCTCAAAACAATGCATGCCGCATCGCAGATGCTTAGAATTTCCAAACCTTCTCTTGCATGCAACCTGCCCGACCATGGACTCCCAACAATCCCGCGTACTCGTTCAGTTGCGCGACATGATCCTGAAAGGCGAATTCGGCCCGGGCGAGCGCCTGGCGGAGATCCCCCTGGCCGAAAAGCTGGGGGCATCACGCACGCCGGTCAGGCTGGCGCTGGCCAGCCTGGAGCACGAAGGGCTGATCGAGCCCTCGCCTGCAGGCGGCTACCAGATGCGGCGCTTCACCTCGCAGGAGATCGACGATGCCATCCGGGTACGCGGTGTCATCGAAGGACTGGCACTTCGGCTGCTGGCCGAGGACGGCGCGCCACGCCAGCTGCTGCGCGAACTGCACGAATGCCTTGAAGAGGGCGACAAGACGGTCAACAAGTCCACCATGGAGCTGGACGACTATGCCGACTACGTGGAGATGAACAACCGCTTCCACCGGCTCGTGGTCGAAGGCTGCGGCAACGCAGCCGTCAAGCGCATCATGGAATGGCTCAACAGCCAGCCCTTCGCCTCACCCAGCGCCATGCTGCCCATGCAGTCCTCCATGCACGAGGGACAGCAATCGATGCAGCAGGCCCATCGCACGCACCACGCCATGGTGCAGGCCGTGGAACGGGGCCAGGGGTACCGCGCCCAGGCCCTGGGCGAAGAGCATGTGCAGATAGCGCGCATGAACCTGGAGTACGCACTGGAGCGGCCCGAGCTGGCCGCCGAGCTGATGCCGGGCATGAAACTGGTGGCAGGCCGGCTGCGCGGTTGAAAAAAGCCGCAGGCGCCCGACCCATCCCCTGGGGGAAACAAAAAAGGCCGCAAGGAACATTCCTTGCAGCCTTTTTCAATGGAACGGTCCCGCGATCAATCCAGCGCCCGGTTGCGCGACTCCACATCCACAGCCCAGATCGACAGTGCCCCGCCCACCAGCATGGCGGACAGCACGGCCAGGGCCAGCGTGAAGTGGGTGGCCATGATGGGCGCGATGATGGCGGGGGCGAACAGGCCGCCGAAGCGGGCCACGGCACCGGCCATGCCCATGCCGCTGGCGCGCAGGTCGGTCGGGTAGACCTCGGGGGTGAATGCATACAGCGCGCCCCAGGTACCCAGCAGCGAGAAGCTCATCAGCAGGGTGGAGCCGATCACCACGAAGGGCGAGGAGCCCAGGCTGTAGAACATGCAGCCCACGGCGCTGAGCAGCAGAAAGCCGATCAGCGTGGGCTTGCGGCCCCAGCGTTCCACGCCATAGGCCGACAGCGCGAAGCCGGGCAGCTGCACCAGGGCCAGCACCACCAGGAAGACCTGTCCGCGCATGAAGGCGAAGCCTTCGCTGCCCAGCTTGACGGGCAGGTAGACGAAGACGCCGTAGTAGGCGATGGAGATCAGCGCCCAGGCCATGAACAGCGCCAGGCTGCGGCGGCGCAGCTCGGAGGAGAACAGCGCGCCCAGCGACTTGCGCACCTGCGCCTCGGGCTGCAGCTGCGGGATCTGCACGGCATTGCCGTTGACCTTGGCCACGCGCTCGAGCACCTTGCGCGCCTGCTCGGACTTGCCGTTGCGGTTCAGGTACATGGGCGACTCGGGGATGTAGAAGCGCAGCACCACGCCGATCAGTGCCGGCAGGCCGGTCACGAAGAAGATCACGCGCCAGGCGTCGTCGCCCCAGGCGACGGCCACCAGGGCCAGGATGGCCAGGAAGATGGTGCCCACGGCCCAGAACGATTCCAGCAGCACCAGCCAGCGGCCGCGGCGGTCGCTGGGCAGGAACTCGGCCATCATGGTGTAGTCCACGGGCAGGGTGCCGCCCACGCCGATGCCGGTGATGAAGCGCAGCACCAGCAGCCAGGCGAATTCGGGCGCGAAGGCCGAGGCCACGCCCGCGCAGGCATCGATCACCACCGCCATCATCAGCACCGGGCGCCGTCCGATGCGGTCGGCCAGGCGGCCGAACACGAAGGCGCCGATCAGCATGCCGATGAAGAAGAAGGTGCCGGTCTGCAGTGCCTCGGGCACGGTCTTGCCGAAGGTCTTGGCGATCGACGGCGCGCTGAAGCCGATGGACAGCACCTGCATGGCGTCCGCCAGCCAGACCAGTCCGAAGATCACGAAGAGCCGATATTGGAACTTGCCGACACCCGCTGTCTGGATGCCTTTTTCCACCGAAACAAATGTAGATGACATGTAGGAACTCCTCTTTTCAGTCACCGCAAAGCTGTTGAATCCGCATTCCGCCAAGGCGCGCCAGCCCAGCGGCACGCGCCTTGCCAGAAAACCTCTGGCGCAATAAGCCCCCTCGGAACCATCCACATGGTCCGATCACGAAAAACCCTGTCGTTGTCTGCAACCCCGGCATGGGCCGCAATGGCCGCTGCCCCGGTCCAGCATCAGATCTGCGCAAAGCGGGGCACCCGGCCCGCCTTGCGTATCCGCGGCACTGCCGTGCCGCCGCCCGTTGCCACCCTAGTGCTGGTGTGCATGCGCCTGCGCACGCAGCCGGCTAATCGTCGTCGTATCGTCTGGCCAAGCTTTTTCCTCCGGTGCAAATCGTTCGCGCAAATAGCCGAGCAGATCGGCGATCTGCCGGTCGTCCAGGCTGTCCCTGAAGCCCGGCATGTAGCCCAGGGCGTCGTTGGCAGGTGTCCGTATGCCGTTGAGGATGACCTGGACCAGGTTGTCCGGCGCGGCGGCATGCAGGTTGGTGTTCTGGCCCAGCAGCGGCTTGGCGCCGAACAGGGTGGGGCCGCTGCCGGCCTCATGGCAGACGGCGCAGGCGTTCTGGTAGATGCGCTCGCCGTTGACATGGCGCTCGAACACCCTGGCCGGGGGCGCCTGGACGGCGCCCTGCGCGGGTGCGGCGGCAGCGGATGCCTGCGGTGCCTGGCCCGGCAGTTCCATCAGGTAGGTGGCCATGGCGCGCACATCGGACTCGGGCAGCTCGGACAGGCCATGGATGACGGGCGCCATGGGGCCGGCGGCCACGCCATGCCGTGCCGAGAAGCCGGTGCGCAGGTACTGGAACAGCTCGTCGCGGCTCCAGGGCAGCTTGCCGCCCGCGAGCTGGTTGAGGGCCGGGGCGCGCCAGCCTTCGGCCTCGCCGCCACCCAGGTAGTGCAGGCCGGTCTTCTCGGCCCCCAGCGCATTGCGCGGCGAATGGCAGGCCGCGCAGTGCCCGGCCCCCTCCACCAGGTAGGCGCCCCGGTTCCATTCGGCGCTGCGGGCCGGATCGGCCTTGAAGGGCGTGGCGTCGTGGAAAAGCAGGTTCCAGCCGGCCATGGCCGGGCGCAGGTTGTAGGGGAAGGCCAGCTTCGTCTCGGGCGCCCTGGCCTTCACGGCGGGCTGGGTCATCAGATAGCCGTACAGCGCCTGCAGGTCGCCATCGCTGAGCCTGGCAAAGGCCGTGTAGGGGAAGGCCGGATAGAGCTGGCGGCCGTCCTGGTGGATGCCGTGGCGCATGGCGCGCTCGAAGGCCGCATAGGACCAGCGGCCGATGCCGGTCTCGTTGTCGGGCGTGATGTTGGTGGAGTAGATGGTGCCGAACGGCGTCTCCAGGCCGAGGCCGCCCGCATTGGCGGCGCCACCTGGTGCCGTGTGGCAGACCACGCAGTCGCCCGCCGCGGCGACCAGCCGCCCGCGCTCGATGGCCTGCGGCGAGTACAGCGATGCATCCGCGCCATCGGTCAGCGGCAGCGCGGGCTTGAGGGGCCAGGCCATGGCGGCCATTCCCGCGATGCCGGCCGCGCCCGCGGCCAGCCAGCCCCAGCGGCGCGCCGGGCGCGCAGGTGCCGGGAAGGCCCCTTCCCCCGCCAGCGCCAGGCGCAATGGCCCGGGCTGGAAAGGCACCTCGCGCAGCCGCACGCCGGTCGCATGGCGGATGGCATTGGCAATGGCGGCGGCGGCCGGCAAGGTGGCCACGCCGTCCATTTCCAGCCTGCCGTCCGTGATGACGGCGCCCTGCGGCGCAGCGCCGGCCACCAGCTCGCCCCCCAGTTCAGGCGCTGCGGCCGGGGAGGGGCTCGTCCATTCGTCGAAGGCTGCCGGGGTGCCCAGCAGGCGCTGCGCATCGGCCAGCAGGCGCGGGTCCTGCTGCACGATCTGCGCCTGCAGTCCGGCGCCCTGCGCGGGCCGCAGGTGCTGGCCGTCATGGCCGGCGACCACGCGCGTGACTTCGATCTCGCCGGTCTGCGGATGCACGGCAACTTCGGCCACCCAGGCACTCCAGACCAGCCGGTCCGCTCCATCGGCATCCGGAACCTGCAGTTGCGCCGTCGCGAAGCCTCGGCCGTGCAGGCGGCCATCGGCGCTGCGCGCGTCCCCGCTCCACGGCGCGCTGCGGGCCACGCGCTCGGCCAGATCGCGCACCGGCCCTTCGGGCAGATGCTGCAGGCGCCAGGCCTGCGGGTCCTGGCCCTGGGCCAGCGCCTGGTCGTGCCAGAGGCTTTCGCTGGCGAAGACCTGGGCCGCATTGAGGTCGTCCACGCCCGCCTGCGCCAGGCCGGCAGCGGCCCCGCGCGTTTGCACCATGCCGGCGTCCACCACGCTGGCACGGGCCGCGGCACGTGCCATGCCGGGCTGGCTCAGCAGCCGGGCCAGGCTGGGGCGCACGGACCAGGGATGGTCCGACGAGAAAGTGGCGGGGGACTGCGCAGCACCCTCGCCGCCCTGGCCTTGCGCGCCGCCACCCTCGCCTTGAGCGCCGCCGCCCGGCCGCAGCGCAGCCGCAGCCATGCCAGGGGCCGCTCCGGCGCCTGGCCGGGCGATGTGCAGCGCCAGTTCGGCTGGCTCGCGGCCTGCCTCGCAGGCCACGCTGACAGGGCGGCCCACCGCACGCGACAGCAGGGCGGCATCGGCAGCCGCATCCATCAGCGCCAGCGGATGCGGGGCTGGCGCATTGCGCATCTGCAGTTGCACGGCTGCAGGGGCGATCTGCAAGAGGGCTGCGATCTCGCCTGCGACCAGGGCCTGCACGCCGGGTGCGCAATCGGGCAGCCACAGGCGGGCATGGCCCTGCACGCACCAGGCCACCACCTGGGAGCCGGCAGGCGTGTCGGTGCGCGGCGCGCGCCAGATGAAGGTGTCGGCGGGCGCTTGGCCCTCGCGGGCCCGGGGCGCGCAGTCCACGGCATCCTGCCAGGCGGGCTCCAGGCTGGCGGCCGCCTGGCGGGCATGGACCTGTGCCACGGCGACCACGCCGATGAAATCCGCGCGCTGCACGGCGGCCACGACGCCGGCCATGGCCCGCACCTCGGCCAGCCGGGCAGCGGCCAGCCGCATGCCCTGGTAGCGCAGGCCGTCCCAGGCCATGCGCGGCGGGCGCAGGGCCAGGCCGTGCAGCAGGTCCGCGGGCATGGCGGGCGCCACGCCGCAGGCGTTCGCCAGGGCAAGGGATGGCCGGCTCATGCCTGCGTCCCCCGCGTGCCGCACAGCCCATCCGGGCCGGTGCGGCGCTGCGCGCGCAACTGCACGGCGCGCAGCGCCGCCTGCATGATCTCCACATGCGTGCCGCAGCGGCACAGGTTGTGGTGCAGCTCGTTGCGCAACTCCTGCTCGGTGGGCTGCGGGTTGCGGCGCAGCAGGGCCTCGACGGTCATGATCATGCCGTTGAGGCAGTAGCCGCACTGGGCCGCCTGGCAGTCGATGAAGGCCTGCTGCGTGGGGCCGGGACACTGGCGCGAACCCAGTCCTTCGAGCGTGGTCACCTCGCGGCCCACGGCCGCCCGCACGGGGATCACGCAGGAGCGCGCCGCCACGCCGTCGATCAGCACCGTGCAGGCGCCGCACTCGCCCAGGCCGCAGCCGTACTTGGGCCCGTTGAGCTCCAGGTCGTTGCGCAGCACATGCAGCAGCGCCGCATCGGGCGCGGCGGGTACGTCGCATGCGCGCCCGTTGACCTGCAGACGGGTGCTGGCGGATGCGCTGGCTGGAGTGGCGGGTGTTCCCATGGAAAAACGGTCTCTGGCTGCTGTTCGGAATGTCGGCTATCGGCGCCGCAACAAGAGGGATGGCCCTCCCGTCGCGGCGCAGGCAGCGAGTATCAGGCCGCCGCCTTGACCTTGGGCTCGACCAGGGGCACGTTGAACACGTCGTAGCCGAAGCACCAGGACGGGTCCTCGTTCGTTCGCAGCCAGGTGTTGTCGTGCGAGATGCGCTGCACCTTGCTGGCGCGCTCGGCACGGTTGGCCTCGTACAGGGCGAAGGCCAGCCCGTGGTTGTGGGCACCGACCTCCTTGAGGCAGCGCGCCAGCATGGCACCGTCCTCGATGGCCATGGCCGCGCCCTGGGCCATGTGGGGCTTCATGGGGTGGCAGGCATCGCCCAGCAGCACCAGGCGGCCACGGCTCCACAGCGGCAGCGGGTCGCGCTCCAGCAGCGACCACTTGGTCACTTCCACGGTGGCGTCGATCAGCGCCTGCACCGTGGGGTGCCAGCCCGAGAAGGCCTCGCGCATCTCCTCCTTGCTGCTGGGCAGCCAGCGGTCGTTGAGGTCCCAGTGCTCGACGGGCACGCCGGTCACGTAGTACAGCTCGTCGGCCTTGCCGGTGACGAAGTAGGTCATCATGTGGCGGTCATCGCTCCACCACTTCACGCAGGCATCGAAGGGCAGCATGCCGGCCTTGACCTCGGGCGTGGGGAACACGGCGCGGTGGGCGAGGTAGCCCGCGTACTTGGGCAGCTCGGGGCCCAGCAGTTCCTCGCGGATGCGGGAGTTCACGCCGTCGGCGCCGATGACGATGTCGGCCTCCTCGGTGGTGCCGTCGGCGAAATGCATGACCACCACGTGGCCGCGGTCCTCGACCTTGGTCAGGAACTTGCCATAGGCCATCACGCTGTCGGGCAGGGCCTCGATCAGCAGCGCGTGGAAGTCGCCGCGGTGCACGGTCAGGTAGCTGGCGCCGTATTCCTTGACTGCGTAGTCGCCCAGCGGGATCTGGGCCAGCACGTCGCCGGTCTGCCAGTGGCGGCTGTACCAGTAGTCGGGGTGCGAGCCCTGCCCGTTGAGCGCGTCCTCGATGCCGATGCGGCGCAGGATCTTCATCACATTGGGCCCGACGTGGATGCCGGCCCCCAGGCGCGAGAAGCTGGGCGCCTGCTCATAGACACGGACATTGAAGCCTTCCTGGAGCAGCAGCTTGGCGGCTGCCGCCCCACCGAGACCGGCGCCGACCACGGCGATACGAGGGGATTGAGACACAGTTTTTCTCCTTGCAGGAATGTTGGGATTCAGACGGGGCCACCGTTGCTTCGGCGCGTCCATGCAGGGTCAACAGCAGGAAGCGTGCCAGGCAACAAAACACTTAATTCAGGTGTATGCACTTGAATTTTTCGACCCAAGGCGTGCACCACAGGGCGGCAGAATAAATTGAACTTCGTCATTTTTGGTGCAATTTCTGCACCAAATCAGTACAAACCCCGAGAAAATTCTCATTTGCAAGGAGGCACGTCTTTTGCAAGAATAAAGCGTACACACTCAGTTGATTCTGATCAGAAACCCTCGAATCTCCGCAAAGGCAAGTCCATGACCCAAACATTCCGCATCGGCCAGATCGTCCCCAGCTCCAACACCACCATGGAGACCGAGGTGCCGGCCATGCTGCAGGCCCATTCCACGCTGCGCCCACAGGACCGCTTCACCTTCCACTCCAGCCGCATGCGCATGAAGAAGGTCCAGAAGGAGGAATTGGCCGCCATGGACGCCGAGAGCGACCGCTGCGCGCTGGAGCTGTCGGACGCGCGCGTCGACGTGCTGGGCTATGCTTGCCTGGTGGCCATCATGGCCATGGGCAAGGGCTACCACCGCGTCTCGCAAAAGCGCCTGACCGAGCGCACCGAGAGCAATGGCGCCACCGCCCCCGTGATCACCAGCGCGGGCGCCCTGGTCGAGGCCCTGAAGGTCATGGGCGCGAAGAAGATCGCCCTGGTGGCGCCCTACATGATTCCGCTGACCCAGCTGGTCATGGACTACGTGGCCGCCGAAGGCTTCGAGATCGTGGACTGGCGCGCGCTGGAGATCCCCGACAACCTGGACGTGGGCCGCCACGACCCCGCCAGGCTGCCCGGCATCGTGGCCGGCATGAACTACGCCGACGCCGACGTGATCGTGCTGTCGGCCTGCGTGCAGATGCCCTCGCTGCCGGCCGTGGCCCAGGTCGAGGCACAGACCGGCAAGCCCGTGCTGACCGCCTCCATCGCCACCACCTACGCCATCCTCAAGGAACTGGGGCTGGACCCCGTGGTGCCGGGCGCGGGCGCGCTGCTGTCGGGCGCCTACCCCTACGACAGCCGCAACATTGCGGCCAAGGCCTGAGGAACACACGCATGACCCGCCACTCCAGCCCCCCCAGCACATTCCGCTACGGCGGCAACGTCCACGCCAACGGCATCCGCCAGCACTACCTGCGCTACGGCGGCGCCGAGGGCGAACGCGCGCAGCGCGACGCCGTCATCCTGATCCCCGGCATTACCAGCCCAGCCGTGACCTGGGGCTTCGTGGCCGAGCAGTTGGGCTTCCAGTTCGACACCTATGTGCTCGACGTGCGCGGGCGCGGCCTCTCATCCTCCGGCCCCGGCCTGGACTACAGCCTCGATGCCCAGGCGGCCGACGTGACCGCCTTCGCCCAGGCGCTAGGCCTTCAGCGCTGGGCGCTGATCGGCCACTCCATGGGCGGGCGCATTGCCGTGCGCGCTGCGCGCAGCCAGCCGGCCGGGCTCACGCGCCTGGTCATCGTCGATCCACCGGTGTCCGGCCCGGGCCGCCGCGCCTACCCGGCCGCCCTGCCCTGGTATGTGGACTCCATCCGCCAGGCCACGCTGGGCATGGATGCGGAGGCCATGCGTGCCTTCTGCCCCACCTGGACCGAAGAGCAGCGCCAGTTGCGCGCCCAATGGCTGCACACCTGCCACGAGCCGGCCATCGTGCAGAGCTTCGAGGACTTCGGCCGCGACGACATCCATGCCGACCTGCCCCACATCCCGCACCCGCTGCTGCTGGTCACTGCCGAGCGCGGCGACGTGGTACGCGGCGAGGACGTGGCCGAGTGGCAGGGCCTGGCACCCCAGACCGAGCACGTGCGCGTGCCCGGTGCCGGCCACATGATTCCCTGGGACAACGAGGCCGGGTTCTATGAGGCCCTGGGCGATTTCCTGGGTGCACGGGTGGACTGAATGCCCACTCGCCGCCTCCCCCCTTTCATCGCGACACCAAGGAGCCGACCATGTCCGTCAGCGATATCGATCTGATCCACGCCTGGAAGCAGGTGCTTACGCTGTCCCGTCTCGAAGCCGGCCAGACCGTCACCGTGCTCACAGGCGCCGACACACACCCGCAGACGCTGCGCTGCGCCATCGCCGCCTCCAGTGAGATGGGCGCGCGCGTCAATCGCCTGGACCTGCCGCCCGTCAACGCCGAAAAATCCCTGAGCCGCGACTCGCTGGCCTACCTGGGCACGACGCCGCTGACCGGCAACCCCGCCGCCATCGCCGCGCTCAAGGCCAGCGACCTGGTACTGGACCTGATGACCTTGCTGTTCTCGCCGGAGCAGCACGAGATCCTGCAGACCGGCACCAAGATCCTGCTGGCCGTGGAGCCGCCCGAGGTGCTGTGCCGACTGGTGCCCACCGAGGGCGACCGCGCACGCGTGCAGGCCGCGTCCAGGTTGATCGAGGCCGCCAGCCAGATGCACATCACCTCGACCGCGGGAACCGACCTGCGCTGCCGGATCGGCAGCTTCCCGGCCATCTGCGAATACGGCTTCGTGGACCGGCCCGGCCGCTGGGACCACTGGCCCAGCGGCTTCGTGCTGACCTGGCCCGACGAAGGCGAGAGCAACGGCCGCGTGGTGCTGGACCGGGGCGACATCCTGCTGCCCATGAAGGACTACGTGACCGACCCCATCGAGCTCGTCATCGAGAAGGGCTATGTCACGCGCATCCACGGCGGCCTGCAGGCCGACATCCTCAAGGAGTACATGGCCTCCTACGAAGATCCCGAGGCCTATGCCGTGTCCCACATCGGCTGGGGGCTGCAGCCGCGCGCCCACTGGTCCATGCTGGCCCACTACGACAAGGAAACGCACATCGGCATGGACGCCCGCGCCTTCGAGGGCAACTTCCTGTGGTCCATGGGCCCCAACAACGAGGCCGGCGGCAGCCGCACCACGGCCTGCCACATCGACATTCCCATGCGCCACTGCACGGTGGCACTGGACGACAAGCCCACAGTCATCCACGGCGTGGTGCAGGACGAAGAAGGACTGGCGCGCGCCGCCAAACGGTCCAAGCCAGGAAAGGACATCGCATGACAACCACCACCTTGCCGGCCACCGGCGCCCAGAGCATCCCGACCGGGAGTGCGCAGGGAGACATCTCCGCCTATGCACGCCAGGGCTTCGGCACGCCGCTGCCGCTGAAGGCACCGTTCGGCCTGCTCATCATCGACTTCGTCAACGGCTTCGCCGACCCGGCCGTCTTCGGCGGCGGCAACATCCCCGAGGCGATCGCGCAGACGCAGCACCTGCTGGCCCATGCGCGCGAGCGCGGCTGGCCCGTGGCGCACAGCCGAATCGTTTTCTCCGACGATGACGCCGACCACAACATCTTCTGCCTGAAGGTGCCCGGCATGCTGACCCTCAAGGAAGACAGCCCTGCCAGCGCCATCGTGCCCCAGCTGGCGCCGGCCCCGGGCGAATATGTGGTGCGCAAGAGCACGCCATCGGCCTTCTTCGGCACCATGCTCGCGCCCTGGCTGGCCCAGCGCGGCGTGCAGACCCTGGTGGTGGCCGGTTGCGTCACCAGCGGCTGCGTGCGCGCCAGCGTGGTCGATGCCATGCAGTCGGGCTTTCGCCCGCTGGTGGTGGCCGACTGCTGCGGCGACCGCGCACTGGGCCCGCACGAAGCCAACCTGTTCGACATGGCACAGAAGTATGCCGCCGTGATGCCGCTTTGCCAGGCCCTCTCCGAAACCGACGTCCCGGCAAACTGACCTCCCCCTGAGTGGCCTTGCCGCATCCTCCAGAGGGGGACGGCGCCCTCGGTGCGAGGCGGTGCGGCCGGCATAGGCCCTTCCTCGGTGCCTCCCGCTCAAGGCCCTGCGTGATCTTGCGCAGCCGCCCTCGCTGGCACCGTGGATTTGCAAACCGCGCTAAACCGTCGCTCTCGGCACGCCCGCATGTCCCACATTCGCTCTTATGACCCTGCCCCAGCCCCAAACCCAGCACACACAGCTGCTCACGCGCGCCGACACCCTGCTCGTGGTGCGCCAGCCGGTGGCACCGCCGCGCCCCGCTCCCGGCCAGCCCGGCACGGCCACCGACTATGTGCAGTCCACCCCCGAAATCTTCGTCGCCGTGCTGGCCGACGAAGATGCCCCGCTGGGCTGGCGCGCCCTGGCCTTCAATGGACATGTGGATCTGGGCACGGGCATCCGCACGGCGCTGGCGCAGATCGTGGCGGAGGAGCTCGAAGTGCCGCTGGAGCACCTGGACATGGTGCTGGGCCACACGGCCGCCGCCCCTAACCAGGGGCCGACCATTGCCAGCGCCAGCATCCAGATCTCGGCCATTCCGCTGCGACGCGCCGCCGCCCAGGCGCGTGAGCAGTTGCTGGCGCTGGCCGCGCAGCGATGGAACGCGAGGGCGGACCAACTCCGGGCAAGCGACGGCATTGTGCGCTTTGCCGACGGCAGCGATGCCCGCCAAATCGGCTATGGAGAGCTGCTGCGAGGCAAGCAACTGCAGCTGCAACTGGCCCCACCCGAGCAGGAGGTCAAGCTCAAGCCTGCGAGCGACTACCGACTGGTGGGCCAGGGCGCGGCACGCATGGACATTCCCGCCAAGGCCACGGGCGAACTCAGCTTTGTCCATGATGTGCGCGTGCCCGGCATGCGCCATGGCCGCGTGATCCGCCCGCCGCATCCGGGCCGCGACAGCGGCGACTTCATCGGTCGCTGCCTGGTGTCCGTGGACCGGGACTCCGTGGCCCACCTGCCCGGCAAGGTGCAGGTGGTGATCGAGGGCGACTTCGTCGGCGTGGTCGCCGATCGCGAAGAGCAGGCCATTGCCGCCATGCGCGCACTGCGCGTGCACTGGAGGGCCGTGCCCGCCGCGCCCGATCTGTCCGACCTGACCGCTGCCATCCGCACCCATCCCGCCCGGCACCGCGCACTGGTGGATCAGGGGCCTGTGGATGACGCCTTTGCCGGCGCGGCCACCCGGCTGCACCGCAGCTATGTCTGGCCCTACCAGATGCATGCCTCCATTGGCCCCTCCTGCGCCGTGGCCGATTTCAACGAGGATCGGCTCAAGCTCTGGGCCGGCACGCAGAACCCGCACATGCTGCGCACCGACCTGGACCGGCTGCTGCAACTGGGCGAAGAGCGCATCGAGATCGTGCGCCTGGAAGCCGCAGGCTGCTATGGACGGAACTGTGCCGACGATGTCTGCGCCGACGCCGCCCTGCTGTCCATGGCCGTGGGCGCCCCCGTGCGCGTGCAGCTCACGCGCGAGCAGGAGCACCAGTGGGAGCCCAAGGGCACGGGCCAGCTCATGGACGTGAGCGCGGCCATCGACGCCCGGGGTGCGCTGCT
>JBHIXF010000063.1:0-36175 GCA_041984925.1 Comamonas sp. | reverse complement strand
AGTTCGATCTTGAATTTAAGGTCTTTCGACCAACTCATAAAAACGGAATTGAAGTGAACTTCACTTCTATTCTCATGAGCGTTTTTTGGCTTCAAAGAGCCTAGTTCCAAAGAACTTGGCTGTTCGCATCAAACGCCCACGCTTATCGGCTGTATGTTTTTAAGGATCGAAGCGAGGAATTTTTTCCTTGCCTCCGACTCGCTGCGATCAGCGAAGCCTTGAATTCTAGCACAGTTTTCAGCGTCGTTTCAATCAAATTTCTTCGATCTTCTCAACCGCCAGCGAGGTGCAGCTCGCTTCTCTTTAGCAGAGCCTTCCAGTGTATCACGTTTTTCAACACAGACAGCAAGAATCCCCACATGGACAACCAGGACATCAACCCAGCCACCCGATCAGGCCACCGAAGCAACCCTCTCATAAAAAAAGCCACCCTTGCGGGTGGCTTTTCCATCTTGGCGGAAACGGAGGGATTCGAACCCTCGATGAGGCTCTACACCCCATACTCCCTTAGCAGGGGAGCACCTTCGGCCACTCGGTCACGTTTCCGGAATGACGTTATTGTAACGTGCTTTTTTGCCGGTTTTGGGAAAACGGCAATTTTATTCGGTCTTGTCGAGGCCGAAGGCGGTGTGCAGGGCACGCACGGCCAGCTCGAGGTACTTCTCGTCGATCACGACCGAGGTCTTGATTTCGGAGGTGGAGATCATCTGGATGTTCACGCCTTCCTGGCTCAGGGCGCGGAACATGGTGGAGGCCACGCCCACGTGGCTGCGCATGCCGATGCCGACGATGCTGACCTTGGCGATGTTGGTGTTGCCCACGACTTCGGCGGCGCCCAGCGCGGGAGCCACCTTGTCGCGCAGCAGTTCCATGGCGCGCTGGTAGTCGCCCTGGCTCACGGTGAAGCTGAAGTCGGTCTTGCCATCCTTGCTGATGTTCTGGATGATCACATCGACTTCGATGTTGGCCTCGGCCACCGGACCCAGGATGCCGAAGGCGATGCCGGGCGTGTCGGGCACGCCGAGCACGGAGATCTTGGCTTCGCCGCGGTTGAATGCGATGCCGGAAACGACGGCCTTTTCCATTTTTTCGTCTTCCTCAAAAGTAATCAGCGTGCCGGAGGTGGACTCTTCCTCCAGGTCGATGTCCCAGGGCGTGAAGCTCGAGAGCACGCGCATGGGCACCTTGTACTTGCCGGCGAATTCCACCGAGCGGATCTGCAGCACCTTGGAGCCGAGGCTGGCCATTTCCAGCATTTCCTCGAAGCTCACGGTGTTCAGCCGCTTGGCGGCCGCCACCACGCGCGGGTCGGTGGTGTAGACGCCGTCGACGTCCGTGTAGATCAGGCATTCGGCCGCCTTCAGTGCGGCAGCCACGGCCACGGCCGATGTGTCCGAGCCGCCACGGCCCAGCGTCGTGATGTTGCCGTTGGGGTCGATGCCCTGGAAGCCCGTGATGATGACCACGCGGCCGGCGTCGAGCTCGGCGCGCACGCGCTTGTCGTCGATGGACTCGATGCGCGCCTTGGTAAAGCTGCTGTCGGTGCGCACGGGCACTTGCCAGCCGGAGAAGCTCACCGCCTCCAGGCCTTCGGCCTGCAGCGCGATGGCCAGCAGGGCCGAGGACGCCTGCTCGCCCGTGGAGGCCAGCATGTCGAGTTCGCGGTAGTAGGCGGTCTTGGCCGAGCCGGGAGCGAGCTCGCTGGCCAGGCCCAGGAGGCGGTTGGTCTCGCCACTCATGGCGCTGGGGACGACCACCATCTGGTGACCGGCCCGAGCCCACTTGGCCACGCGCTTGGCAACGTTGCGGATGCGCTCTGTCGAGCCCATCGAGGTGCCGCCGTATTTATGAACGATCAGTGCCATTGGATATCAGGGTGACGAAACTGCTTGCCACGGCGCTGTACGACAAGGGGAGTTTTGGCGCGCCGCCGGTTTTCGTGCAAAGTTGGACCAAAACCTGTCAATTGTACCAATCGAGCACATGCCCCTTGCGCTGCACGTGGCCGCTGCCCGCCTTCAGGTGGATATGGTGCCCCCGCGTGCGGCAGGCATCGATCTGGGCCAGCAGTTGATCGAGTTGCGCCGCGCTGGGCGTCGTGCCATGCGCGCTGTGCAGCCAATGGCGCAGCACGTTGGCCTGGCGCGCGCGGCTCAGGGCCTGCAACTGCACGATCTGCGGCGGAATGCCGACCTGGGCGAGGTCGGACTCGGCCAGTTCCCGCAGCAGCTGCGCCGCCTCCGCGCAGTGGCGGCTGCTGCGCGCGAAAGTGGCGCGGAATTGCGGGAAGGCCTGCTCCAGGGCGGGGAGCAATTGCGCGCGGATGCGGTTGCGCGTGTAGCGCACATCGGTGTTGCTCGGGTCTTCTGCCCATTCCTGGCCTCGCACCCGCAGCCAATCGCGCAGCGCATGTCCGGGCACATTCAGCAAGGGCCTGTGCCATTGCAGCCCTGCCCTGCTCCAGCGCGCCGGCATGGCGGCCAGCCCCGCGACGCCGGCGCCGCGCGACAGCGCCAGCAGCAGGGTTTCGGCCTGATCGTCGGCATGCTGGGCCAGGGCCAGGCTGCGCACGGGCCTGTCCAGCGCGGGCCAGGGCTCTTGCGCCGCCGCAATCAGGCACGCGTAGCGCTGGCGGCGCGCCGCGTCCTCGGGGCTTTGGCCCGGCGCATGGCGGGCGTCGATGTGGCAGACCTTCAAGGCAATCGCCCGGCTTGCGCAGACCCGTTCGCACTGCGCCGCAAAGCCATCGGCCGCAGCCTGCAGTCCATGGTGCACATGGATGGCCACGACCTGGCCTGGCCAGCGCTCGGCGCACGCCAGCAGCAGCGCGGTCGAGTCCGCGCCGCCGCTGAAGGCGATGGCCAGCGGCAGCGGGGGGGCGAAGCGCTGCAGGGCCTGGTCCAGCAGGTGGGCCGCAGGGGGGTGCGGCAAGTTCATGGTCGTTGCCTCCATGGCTGCAATGCGATGAAAAAGGGTGCGGCGCCAAAGCAAACGGCTCCCTGAGGAGCCGTCCCGTGCGCCGGTGCGCGCCTGGAGCCTGGAGCCTGGGGCCGCCCGCCGCTCAGCGGTTGTCGGCCTTGGTATCGGCGAAACGGCCGTAGCTTTGCAGGCGCTCGTAGCGGCGCTCCTGCAGTTCCTTGGGCTTGAGGTCGGCGAGCTGGCGGTAGGCGTCGCCCAGGGCGCGCTTGAGGAAGGTCGCCATCTGGCGGGGGTCGCGGTGCGCTCCGCCCACGGGTTCGTTGACGATCTTGTCGACCAGGCCCAGCGCCTTGAGGCGGTGGGCCGTGATGCCCATGGCGTCGGCCGCGTCCTGGGCCTTTTCGCCGGTCTTCCAGAGAATGGAGGCGCAGCCTTCGGGGCTGATCACCGAATACACGGCGTATTGCAGCATCAGCACCTGGTCGGCCACGGCGATGGCCAGTGCGCCGCCGGAGCCGCCTTCACCGATGATGGTGGTGATGATCGGGGTTTCGAGCTGCGCCATCTCGTAGATGTTGCGGCCGATGGCTTCGGACTGGCCGCGCTCCTCGGCATCGATGCCGGGGAATGCGCCGGGCGTGTCGACGAAGGTGAACACGGGCAGGCCGAACTTCTCGGCGGTCTTCATGAGGCGCAGCGCCTTGCGGTAGCCTTCGGGGCGCGTCATGCCGAAGTTGCGCAGCGTGCGCTCCTTGGTGTCGCGGCCCTTCTGGTGGCCGATGACCATGCAGGCCACGCCATTGAAGCGCGCAAGGCCGCCGACGATGGACTGGTCATCCGCGAAATGGCGGTCGCCGTGCATTTCCACGAAGTCGGTGAAGCAGTCGCGCACATAGTCCAGCGTGTAGGGGCGCTCGGTGTGGCGCGCGATCTTGGTGATCTGCCAGGGCGTCAGGTCGCTGTAGATGTCCTTGGTCAGCTGCAGGCTTTTCTTGCTGAGCTGCTCGATCTCTTCCGAGATGTCGACCGCGCTTTCGGTCTGCACATAGCGCAGTTCCTCGATTTTGGATTCGAGCTCGGCGATCGGTTGCTCAAAATCCAGAAAGTTCTTTTTCGCCAACGTAATTCTCCTTGTCCCAGCCAGGCACGGTGCATGCGTTCAGGCCGGAAAACGGGGGGTGATCGGGTGTGATCGGGTTGTCTTCAGGCCACGGGCTGCGTCTCGAGCGAGCGCCAAATATACCAAGTCGCCACGGTGCACCACGGCTTCCAGGCTTCGGCGACCTCGCGCGCCTCGCTGCGGCTGACGGGATCGCCCGAAAAATAATTCTGGCTGATTCCCGCTATCAGACCAGCATCATCGAGCGGCAGCACGTTGGGCCGCCGCAGGAAGAAGATGAGGAACATCTCTGCGGTCCAGCGGCCCACGCCGCGGATGGACATCAGCTCGGCAATGATGGCCTCGTCGCCCATGTCCTGCCAGTCGTCCTGGTGCAGGCGGTGCTCGGTGAAGTGCATGGCAAGGTCGACCAGGTAGTCCACCTTGCGCGCAGACAGCCCCGCGGCACGCATGTCGTCGACCTTGAGCTTGAGCACGAGCTCGGGGGTCATCTGCGCGGGCAGTTTCGCGAACTTGTTCCACAGCGCCTGCGCGGACTTCATCGATATCTGCTGGCCCACGATGGAGCGGGCCAGCGTGGCGAAGGCATCCCCGCCGGGCTGCAGCGCCAGGTGGGCGAAGCGCGGGATCAGGCGCTTCATCACGCGGTCGCGGCGCACCAGCTGGCGGCAGGCCTCGGCCCAGTAGGCGGGCGCGCCTTCGGGCGGCGCCGGCAGGGAGATCCTGCCCTTGGAGGCGGCTGCGGCGGTGGCCGGCGCCGAGCCCGTGCGCGCGCCCAGCGTCACCACGGGCAGGGGCGCCGGCTGCTGCTCGGGCACCGGCAGGTCGGCCACCAGCGGCAGTTGCTCGAAATCCATGGTGTCCAGGGGTTTGGCGGAGGCCATCAAAGCACCTCCCCGCATCTGGCGCGGCTCATCTGGCAGGGCATACGGATCAGCCTTTGGCGGCTGCCTCCCAGGTCGTGCCGGCGGCGGAGTCCTTCAGGACGATGCCCTGCTCCAGCAGGGCCTTGCGGATGCGGTCGGCTTCGGCCCAGTCCTTGGCGGCCTTGGCCGCCGCGCGCGCGGCGATCTGCGCCTCGATGGCGGCCACGTCCACGCCGGCAGTGCCCGCCTGCAGGAAGGCCTGCGGCTCGCCCTGCAGCAGGCCCAGGCAGCCGCCCAGCGCCTTGAGCAGGCCCGCCGCCGCTGCGCTCTTGCTGCGGTTGACCTCGGCGGCCAGCTCGAACAGCACGGCGACGGCCTCGGGCGTGCCGAAGTCTTCGTCCATGGCGGCCTTGAAGCGCGCAGCGAAGGGATTGCTCCAGTCGATGCCGGTCTGCGCCGGCGCCACCAGGCTCAGCGCCGTGTACAGGCGCTTGAGGGCGCTGCGCGCGTCGTTCAGGTGCGCGTCGCTGTAGTTGAGCGGGCTGCGGTAGTGGCTGCGCACGACGAAGAAGCGCACGGTCTCGGCGTCGTATTCCCGGAGCACGTCGCGGATGGTGAAGAAGTTGCCCAGCGACTTGGACATCTTTTCGTTGTCCACGTTGATGAAGCCGTTGTGCATCCACACCTGGGCGAAAGGCTTGCCGGTGGCGCCTTCGCTCTGCGCGATCTCGTTTTCATGGTGGGGAAACTGCAGGTCGGCGCCGCCACCGTGGATGTCGAAGCTCTCGCCCAGCATCTCGCAGCCCATGGCCGAGCATTCGATGTGCCAGCCGGGACGGCCCGCGCCCCAGGGGCTGGTCCACTTGACCTCCTCGGGCTCGCTGGGCTTGGCGCTTTTCCACAGCACGAAGTCCAGCGGGTCCTGCTTGCCGTCGTGCACGGCCACGCGCTCGCCGGCCTGCAACTCGTCCAGCGACTTGCCCGACAGCTTGCCGTAGCCGGGGAACTTGCGCACCGCGAAATGGACGTCGCCGTCCGTGCCCTGGTAGGCCAGGCCCTTGTCCTGCAGGCGGCCGATCATGGACAGCATCTGCGGCACGTATTCCGTGGCGCGCGGCTCGTGCGTGGGCCGCTCGATGCCCAGCGCATCGGCATCCTGGTGCAGCGCGTCGATCATGCGGTCGGTCAGCGAGCGGATGGTCTCGCCGTTCTCGACGGCGCGACGGATGATCTTGTCGTCGATGTCGGTGATGTTGCGCACATAGGTCACGCGCAGGCCGCTGGCGCGCAGCCAGCGCTGCACCACATCGAAGGCGACCATGGAACGCGCATGCCCCAGGTGGCACAGGTCGTACACGGTCATGCCGCAGACGTACATGCGCACATGGCCCGGTTCGATGGGGGAAAACGCTTCCAATGCACGCGACAGCGTGTTGTAGATACGCAAGCTCATGGGTGTCTATCAGGGGAGAAAGGATCGCTGCAGGGGGCACTGTCCACGCGCGCCGCCGGACCCTTGGCGCCGGAGGTGGCTTGTTGCGCGGCGGGCCGGCACGCAAGGCGCGCAGCCCGTGTGATCCAGCACACCCCTCAGCTACAATCCGCCGCAGTATAAGCCCGCGCCGCGGGGCGATCCCCCGAGGCCATGAAAGCACCTACATGCCTCTTTGCAACTCGTTTCGCTCCGCTGTGCGCCTTGCGGCCCTGGCGGCACTGCTCGCCAGTGGCCATGCCTGGGCCAATGACTATGCCGAAGTGAACCAGTTGTTGCGCAGCGGCAAGACCGCCCAGGCGCTGGAGCGCGCCAACACCTACCTGGCCAAGAACGCACGCGATCCGCAGATGCGCTTTCTCAAGGCCGTGGCGCTGACCGACAGCGGCAAGACCGATGAAGCCGTCGCCGCGCTGACCCAGCTCATCGAGGACTACCCCGAGCTGCCCGAGCCCTACAACAACCTGGCGGTGATCTACGCCGGCCAGAACCAGCTCGACAAGGCGCGTTCCCTGCTGGAGAACGCGGTGCGCAACAATCCCGGCTATGGCGTCGCCTACGAGAACCTGGGCGACATCCACGCGCGCCTGGCCTACGAGGCCTACGCCAAGGCCCAGGGCCTCGATGGCCGCGCGGCCAGCGTGCGGCCCAAGCTCAAGCTGCTGCGCGAACTGCTGCTGCCGCTGACGCCGGGCGCCAAGTAGCCCGGCAAGTCCGCAGACCGGGCTCTGTCCGCAAGGCCGCCAGCGGCCCTGCCGGAACCTGCCGGGCCTTTCCCACTCCATCCCCCAGCCTTTGGCTTTACAGGAGATCCGCATGACCACACGCCGCAAAGCGTCGCTTTCCCTTGCCGGCCTGGCGCTGGCCGCTTCCCTTTTCCCCGCCCTGCCGGCCTGGGCCCAGGGCGCCGCCCCCAAGGTGCAGCTCAAGACCAGCATGGGCGACATCGTGGTGGAGCTCAACGAGGCCAAGGCGCCCAAGACCGTCGCCAACTTCCTGCAGTACGTGCGCGACAAGCACTACGACGGCACGGTGTTCCACCGCGTGATGGACGGCTTCATGATCCAGGGCGGCGGCATGGACGCGAACCTCAAGGAAAAGCCCACGCGCGCACCCATTGCCCTGGAGGCCGGCAACGGACTCAAGAACGACCGTGGCACCATCGCCATGGCCCGCACATCCAATCCCAACTCGGCCACCTCGCAGTTCTTCATCAACGTGGTGGACAACGAGATGCTCAATGCGCCCAAGCCCGATGGCCACGGCTACGCGGTCTTCGGCCGCGTGGTGCAGGGCATGGACGTGGTGGACAAAATCCGCACGGTGGCCACGGGCAACCAGGGCATGCACCAGAATGTACCCACCAAGCCGGTGACCATCGTCTCGGCCACCGAAGTCAAGTAATCCGCCAACCGCGCGCCACGCCTGCCGCGGCGCGCCCCTCCCCCCGCAGTCCCACAGGAAACGCCATGAGCAATCCCCAAGTCGAACTCCACATCGCCGGCCACGGCGTCATCACCCTCGAACTCGACGCCGGCAAGGCGCCCAAGAGCACCGAGAACTTCCTGGCCTATGTGAACAAGGGCCACTACGACAACACCATCTTCCACCGCATCATCGACGGTTTCATGATCCAGGGCGGCGGCTTCGAGCCCGGCATGAAGCAAAAGGACACGGATGCCCCGATCGAGAACGAGGCCAAGAACGGCCTGAAGAACGACAAGTACACCATCGCCATGGCCCGTACCGGCGACCCGCACTCGGCAACCGCCCAGTTCTTCATCAACGTCGCCGACAACGGCTTCCTGAACCACACTTCGCCCAGCCCGCAGGGCTGGGGCTATGCGGTGTTCGGCAAGGTCGTCAAGGGCACGGAGATCGTCGACAAGCTGCGCGGCGTCAAGACCGGCCGCAGCGGCTTCCACCAGGACGTGCCCAAGGATGACGTGGTCATCGAAAAGGCCGTCGCCCTTTAATACGCGCCGCGAAGGGCGGCCGCCGGCCGCCCTGTTGCCCATGGGCATGGCCTGCACCGTGTCCATGGGCAACAGTCCACACAGCCGCCCCTCGGGATGCGGCCCTACCACGCCATGACCGCCGCGCCCCGCTCCTGTCCCGCCCTGCCCGCCGTGGCCGAACGGCAGGTTCCCGCGCCATGGAACACGCTGGACTTCATCTCCGACCTGCACCTGCAGGCCGACGAATCCGCCACCGTCGAGGCGTTTCAGCGCTATCTGCGCGCCACGCAGGCCAACGCCGTGTTCCTTCTCGGCGACCTGTTCGAGGTCTGGGTGGGCGACGACGCGCTGCTGGAGCCCGGCAGCTTCGAATCCTCATGCGCGGCCATGCTGCATGAGGCCGCCCGCCGGCGCCCGCTGTTCTTCATGCAGGGCAATCGCGATTTCCTCACAGGCGCGCAGTTCGATGCCCTGTGCGGCACGGTCACGCTGGCCGACCCCACCGTGCTGGACTGCGGCGGCGAGCGCCTGCTGCTCAGCCATGGCGATGCGCTGTGCCTGGACGACGTGGATTACCAGCGCTTTCGCGCCATGGCCCGCTCGCCGGCCTGGCAGAAGGCTTTCCTGGCACAGCCCCTGGCGCAGCGCCGCGCGCAGGCGCGCGGCATCCGCGAGCAAAGCGAGTCCCGCAAGCGCGGGTCCGCAGCCGTGCACGACGATGCCGGCATGCCCACCTACGCCGATCTCGATGCCGAGGCCACGCGCAGCTGGCTGCGCGCCGCCGCAGCAGCGACCCTGATCCACGGCCACACGCACCGCCCCGCCGACCATGACCTGGGCGATGGCCTGCGGCGGGTGGTGCTCAGCGACTGGGACCTGTCCGCGCGCGTGCCGCGCGCCGAAGTGCTGCGCTGGGAGCGTGGCCGCGGGTTGCGGCGCCTGCCGCTGGCCCGGGTGCTCGAACAGGCGGCCGCACGATGAAACTGTGGCAGCAACTGGGCCATTGGGTCCGGCGGCTGGGCCGCCGCGCACGCGCCACCGTCGCCCCGCTGCCCGAGATCCCCGCCGCGCTGTGGCTGTCCACGCTGGCTGCCTATCCCTTCCTCGCTTCGCTGACGCTGGAGGAGCAGTCCAGGCTGCGTGCGCTGGCCGCCGCCTTCCTCCAGCGCAAGCGCTTCCACGGCGCGCACGGGCTGGAGGTCACGGACGCCATGGCGCTGGAGATCGCCGCCCAGGCCTGCCTGCCGCTGCTGCACTGGGGCGAACCACAGCGCGCCCTGGCCTGGTATGACGACTTCGTCGGCATCGTCGTGCATCCGGGCGACGCCGTGGCACGGCGCGAGAGCATGGACGAGGCCGGCGTGATCCACCACTATGACGAGGTCCTCATGGGCGAAGCCATGGAGGGCGGCCCCGTCATGCTGAGCTGGCAGGCCGTCGACGCAGGGCGCGGCGGCCATGCCAGCCCGCACGGCCATGGCGGCCAGGCGGCCAATGTGGTCATCCACGAATTCGCCCACAAGATCGACATGCGCAACGGCGGCGCCGATGGCTGCCCGCCCCTGCCACCGGGCTTCATGGGCAGCGGCTCGGCGCGCCAGGCGCGCGAGATCTGGCAGGCCGCCTGGGCGCCGGCCTATGACGCCTTCCGCGAGCAGGTCACCATCGCCGAGCGCTTCAGCGGCCAATGGCCCTGGCTGGACGACTACGGCGCCACCGCGCCCGCCGAATTCTTCGCCGTGGCCTGCGAGGCCTTCTTCGTGGACCGCGCGCGCTTCGCCCAGGAATTTCCCACGCTGGAGCCTCTGCTGGCCGCGCTGTTCAAGCCTGCACAGGGCTAAACGGCGCAGACCTCCCTCAGGGACTGGGCGAACAGGCGCTGCTCCTCATACTGCCCGCCGGCCTGGCGCTCGAACAAGGTGATGGGCGGCAAGGTCCAGCCGAAGCGGTGGCGCACGATGCCCACGCCCGCGATACGCACCAGTTCCTCGGCGATGTCGGCCGGCACGATGGACACGGCCCGCTCGTTGGCGGCCACCAGCTCGCCGATGACCTTGGCCGACAGCGTTTCCACGAACGGCGGCGGCGGCTCCACGCCGGCGCGCAGGAAGAAATCGGTGATCTGCTCGCGCATGGGCGTGCGGCGCTGGCCCAGAACCCAGTCCAGCCCGGTGAGCTCGTCCCATTGCAGCGGCCGGCGCCCCAGCCGCGTGGCCAGGCGGTGGTGGGCGATCAGGCGCGGCTCCTGCTCGTAGAGCACGCTGTGCCGTATGCCCGCCATGTCCAGCACGGCGGAGGTGCGGCCGATGACGCAATCGAGCTCATGCGCGCGCAGCTTCTCCAGCAGGCGGTCGCTGGTGTCTTCATGCAGCGTGACGGTGATGCGCCGCCCCTGGGGCCGGGTGCGGCCGATCGCGTCGGCCAGCATGCGGGCAGGCAGGAAGGGGATGACGCCCACGTGCAGGTGGGCCGCGCGCTGCTGGCCCAAGGCCTCGATATCCTGCACCCAGTGGTCCAGATCGGCCAGCATGCTCCGGGCACGCGCCAGCACCAGTTCGCCCAGCTGCGTGGGTTCCATGCCGCGCGAGGAGCGCAGGAACAGGGGCGCGCCGAACAGCGACTCCAGCTCGGCCAGGGCCTGGGTGACGGTGGGCTGGCTGGTGGCCATGCGCTCGGCCACGCGGGTCAGCGTGCCCAGCTCGTGAATGGAGCGCAGCAGCAGCAGGTGCTTCATCCGCAGGCGCGTGACCATGCGGCGCGCCAACGGGTTGGCGCTGGGGGGTTGCGGGTTTTCCGGCATGGCATCTTTCATAATCAAAACCATATTGAACAATAAAAACAAACGAATTTCTGCTTATGTGTGCGCTGCAGAATTTCCGCACTCGACAGCAAAAAGCGGAAAGGCAGAGCAGGAAGATGGACGGTTTGTATCTGGTCATCGCGCTGGGCGCGGCAGCGGCAGGCTTCGTGCAGGGCCTGTCCGGCTTTGCCTTCGGCATGGTGGCCATGTCGTTCTGGGCCTGGGTGCTGCAGCCCCAGGATGCCGCGGCGCTCGCGGTGTTCGGCTCCCTGGTGGGCCAGGTGATCTAGGCCATCACCGTGCGCCGCGGCTTCGAGATGGCCCGGCTGCTGCCCTTCATCCTGGGTGGCCTGGCGGGCATTCCGCTGGGCGTGATGCTGCTGCCGCACCTGGACATGGCCTGGTTCAAGGCGCTGCTGGGCGGCATGCTGGTGCTGTGGTGCCCCGTGATGCTGCTGTCCGGCAGGCTGCCCCGGCTTGCGCGCGGCGCAAGGCTGGCCGACGCATCGGTGGGCCTGGCCGGCGGCGTGATGGGCGGGCTGGGCGGCTTCACGGGCACCCTGCCCACGCTGTGGTGCACGCTGCGCGGCTATCCCAAGGACGTGCAGCGCTCGGTGATACAGAACTTCAACCTGTCCATGCTCGCCGTGACCATGGGCACCTACCTGGCCACGGGCATGGTCACGCGCAGCATGCTGCCGCTGTTCGCCATCGTGGCGCCCGCCATGCTGATCCCCTCGCTGCTGGGCTCCAGGCTCTACATCGGCATCAGCGAGGCGCGTTTTCGGCAGATCGTGCTGGGGCTGCTGTGCCTTTCGGGCGCGGCGCTGCTGGCCTCGTCGGTGCCGGCGCTGCTCCGACGCGGGGCCTGAGCGCACGGCGCAATGAAGCAGCCGCCCTGCGCGGGAAACCGCGCGCACAAGGCACATGGCCGGGCGAGAAGCGGACCCGCGCCCGGCCGTGCCTCATCCGGCCTTCGCTCAATACCGGGCATCGGCCGGCTTCTTGTCCCTGGGCCAGTCCTTGTGCTTGTTGGCAAAGTCCGGGCGCGGCTGGTGGCTGAAGTACTCGGCCACGTCCACGGCCTCCTGGTCGCTCAGGCCGCCCTGGCCGAGCGGGAAGTTGCCATGGAAGGCGATCGGCATGTTGCGCTTGACGAAGGCCGCCGCCGTGTAGGTGCGCGCCATGCCCGCGCCGATGTTGAAGGACTCGTCGCCCCATAGCGGCGGATAGACCCACTGGCCCCGGGCGTTCCTGATTCCCTCGCCCTCGTTTCCGTGGCAGACCGCGCACTGGGCCGCATAGACCTTCCTGCCGTTGTCCACGTTGGGGACGATGTCACGGCTGATCTTGCCCACGCCCCGGCCTTCGACCTTGTCCTCGGGCCGGGTCTCGCGGCGCATCCAGTCGAAATAGGCGACCATGGCCTTGATCTCCTCGGACTCCAGCGGCAGCGGCTTGCCGTTCATGGAGCGCAGGAAACAGCCATTGATGCGGTCCTCCAGCGTGATCACGCGGCCGGCGCGCGGCGCATAGCTGGGGAAGAAGGCAGAGACGCCGACATAGGGCGAGCCATCGGCCACGGTGCCCGCGTTCAAGTGGCAGCTGGCGCAGTTGAGCGCATTGCCCACGTTCCTGGGCAGCAGATCGCGCGTCTCGATGTTCAGGCGCGCGCCATAGACCAGCTGGCTGGCGTTCTTCTCATCGAGCATGGCGGCCAGGCGCGGCGTCTCGAAAGGCCGCGCGCTTTCGCCCCGGGCATCGAGCTGCCTGCGCATGGCCGCAACCTCCCTGGCCTGCACCGGGCGCGCATCGGCGCGGCCCCAGCTCTTGCGGGCGAAGTTCAGGATGTCGGCGATTTCCTCGTCCTTGAGCTGCGCGAAGGCCGGCATGGTCAGCGGCCGCGCATGGCTTTGCGTGACAGGCGCCTTCCAGCCCGCCAGCATCAGGTGGATCAGCGTGGACGGGTCCTGCGACTGCAGCGAGAAATTGCCGGCCAGCGGCGGGAACACCTCCTTGACGCCCGCGCCGTCGGAGCGGTGGCAGTCGGCGCAGAACTGCAGGTAGCCCAGGCCGCCACGGCTGGCGTAGAGGTCGGCAGGAACATCCGAGGACACCGGGGCCGCGCCATGCGGGGCGATCGCCGGCGCCGGCCCCTGCGCGGCCTGCATGGGCAGATCGTTCTTGCCCGCAGGCAGGGATTTGAGATAGGTGCCGATGGCCAGCAGGTCTTCGTCGCTCATGTACTGGGTGCTGTGCTGCACCACATCGACCATGTTGCCCGACACCGTCCCGTGGCGGTTGCGCCCGGTCTTGAGCAGTTGCGCGGTCTCCTCGGGCGTCCAGAGATCGCGCAGGCTCAGGGCGCGCCAGTTCTCCACGGTCTCGCCCGCCAGAAACAGATGCCCCTTGCTGCCTTCGCCCGTCATGGCCTTTTCCTGGAAGCCCACGCCACGCGGCGTATGGCAGGCACCGCAGTGGCCCAGCCCCTGGACCAGGTAGGCGCCGCGGTTCCACTGCGCGCTTTGCCGGGGCTGGGGCTCGAAAGGCGTGCCATCGAGAAACAGCCAGTTCCACAGCGACAGCCCCCAGCGCTGGTTGAACGGAAAGCCCAGCTCGGACGCCTTGTTGGCCGCCTTCACGGGCGCCACCCCCTGCATGAGATAGGCGTACAGGGCCTGCATGTCCTCGGCCGTCATCTTGGCGTAGGAGGGATAGGGCATGGCCGGGTACAGGTTGCGGCCATCGGCCGCCACGCCCTTGCGCATGGCCCGGTCGAACTGCTCGAAGCTGTATTTGCCCATGCCGGTTTCGGCATCCGGAGAAATATTGGTCGAATAGATCTTGCCGAATGGCGTCTCCAATGCCAGGCCACCCCCCATGGGCTGGGATTTGTCTCCCGTATGGCAGGCCACGCAGTCGCCAAGGCGGGCGATATAGCGTCCACGGTCGACCAGCAGCCTTTGCTCAGGCGCCAGATCCGCGGCATAGTCGGCAGGCAGGTCATCAATGACGCGGGGCATGGATTCATGGCCTGGGGCCGGCTCCTGCCGCGCGGCGGCGAGCTGCCAGAGAGCGGCGGACAGCGCGGCCATGCACAGCACGCTGCGTTTCAAGGTGATTTTCATCGTCATCAATCCATCGAAAGAAAGAAAATTATTATTGGCAGAGGCGAGAATGGATCTGGACGATACTTCGAATCATTTTGCACGCATGGCAAATGATCCCCGTCGATTCATGGAAGGCGGTATATTTTTATATATATCAATTCTAGAGCCCAAGCCAATAAAATATCAGCATATTCGAGGTAAACGATAAGCCACTCCATTCATTTAACGCTGGCTTAATCCTCGATCCGGCCTGCGCAGCCGCAGGGGCATGCAAAAGGCCCTGCCCGGATCACCGGGCAGGGCCTGCGGGGCGGCCTTCAGGCCGTTGTCAGGAGGGCTGGAGCAGCCTGCGCGCGGCATGCGCCACGCTGTGCGCATCGACGCCGAAATGCCTGCGCAGCGCGGCACGGGTATCGCTGCGGCCAAAGCCGTCCGTGCCCAGCGCGAGGTAGCGTCGGCCTGCGGGCACGAAGGCGCGCACGGTTTCCGGCACGGCGCGCACGTAGTCGGTGGCGGCGATCACCGGCCCCTGGGTGTCTTGCAGCAACTGCGTGATCCAGGGGGTGCCGCCGTCCTCGCCGGCCAGCATGCGCTGCTCGCAGGCGGCGCCGTCGCGCGCCAGCTCGCTCCAGCTGGTCACGCTGAGCACGGTGACGGCCAGGCCTTCGGCCGCCAGTTGCCGCGCCGCCCGCAGGACTTCCGTCAGGATGGCGCCCGAGCCCAGCAAGGTGGCATGGCCCCGGGCCGTGCCGACCTGGCCGAATCGGCCGAACACATAGGCGCCGCGCAGCACGCCCTGGGCCGCATCCTCGGGCAGGTCAGGCTGGGCATAGTTCTCGTTCATGAGCGTGACGTAGTAGAAGACATCGCGCTGCTCCACCAGCATCTCGCGCATGCCCGCATCGATGATCACGGCCAGCTCGCCCGCATGGGCCGGGTCATAGGCCTTGCAGTTGGGGATGGTGGCGGCCACGAGGTGGCTGGAGCCGTCCTGGTGCTGCAGGCCCTCGCCGCCCAGCGTGGTGCGGCCCGAGGTGGCGCCCAGCAGAAAGCCCCGCGCCCGCTGGTCGGCGGCGGCCCAGATGGCGTCGCCCACGCGCTGGAAGCCGAACATGGAATAGTAGATGTAGAACGGCAGCATGGCCAGGCCGTGCACGCTGTAGCTGGTGGCCGCGGCGGTCCAGCTGGCGATGGCGCCGGCCTCGCTGATGCCCTCCTCCAGGATCTGGCCGTCCAGCGCCTCGCGGTAGGACAGCACGGAGCCGATGTCCTCGGGCGCATAGCGCTGGCCCAGGCTGCTGTAGATGCCCACCTGCTTGAACAGGTTGGCCATGCCGAAGGTGCGCGCCTCGTCGGCCACGATGGGCACGATGCGCGGGCCCAGCTGCGCATCCTTGAGCAGGGAGCCCAGCATGCGCACGAAGGCCATGGTGGTGCTCATCTCCTTGCCGCCGGCGGCCAGCGCGAACTGCGCGTACTTCTCCACAGCGGGCACAGGCACCGCATCGCAAGCCGTTTGCCTGCGCGGCAGTGCGCCGCCCAGCGCGCTGCGGCGCGCATGCAGGTACTGCATCTCGGGGCTGTCGGCCGCAGGCCGGTAGAACTGCAGGCCCTTGGCCTGCGCGTCGCTGAGCGGCAGGTTGAAGCGGTTGCGGAATTCGATCAGGTCGGTGTCGTCCAGCTTCTTCTGGCTGTGCGTGGTCATCCGGCCCTGGCCGGCAGAGCCCATGCCGTAGCCCTTCTTGGTGTGGGCCAGGATCACCGTGGGCTGGCCGCGGTGGGCGGCGGCCGCCGCATAGGCGGCGTGGATCTTCACAAGGTCATGGCCGCCGCGCTTGAGGCGGTCGATCTGCTCGTCGGTCAGGCCCTGGGCCAGGGCCGCGAGCTCGGGGTTCTGGCCGAAGAAATGCTCGCGGTTGTAGCGCCCGTCCTTGGCCGCGAAGGTCTGCATCTGCCCATCCACCGTGGCGCCCAGGGTCCGCGCCAGCGCGCCCGTGAGATCGCGGGCGAACAGGCCGTCCCAGTCGCTGCCCCACAGCAGCTTGACCACGTTCCAGCCCGCGCCCGCGAACAGCCGCTCCAGCTCGTCGACGATGCGGCCGTTGCCGCGCACCGGGCCATCGAGGCGCTGCAGGTTGCAGTTGACCACCCAGACCAGATTGTCCAGCCCCTCGCGGGCGGCCAGCGTGAGGGCGCTCATGCTTTCGGGCTCGTCCATCTCGCCGTCGCCGAACACGCCCCAGACCTTGCGCCCCTGGCAGTCCAGCAGGTTGCGGTGCGTGAGGTAGCGCATGAAGCGCGCGTGGTAGATGCTGCTGATCGGGCCTATGCCCATGGAGCCGGTGGGGAACTGCCAGAAATCGGGCATCAGCCACGGATGCGGATAGCTGGACAGGCCCTGGGCGCCGGCGGCGGGCGCGCTGATCTCCTGGCGGTAGTGCAGCAGGTCCCGCTCGCTCAGGCGTCCTTCGAGAAAGGCCCGCGCATAGACGCCGGGCGCGCTGTGGGGCTGGAAGAACACCAGGTCGCCCCGGTGCTGGCCCGGCGCCAGGCCCTCGCGCGCATGGAAGAAATGGTTGAAGCCGGTCTCGAACAGGTCGGCCGCGCTCGCATAGCTGGCGATGTGGCCGCCCAGCTCGCCATAGGCCTGGTTGGCGCGCACCACCATGGCCAGGGCATTCCAGCGCATGATGGACGCCAGCCGCTCCTCCAGGGCCAGGTCGCCGGGAAACAGCGGCTGCGCCTCGGCCGCGACGCTGTTGAGGTAGGGCGTGTTCAGCTCGGGCTGCCAGCCCAGCCGCTGCTCCCGCGCCAGCCGGGCCAGCGCCTGCAGCACGAAGCGCGCGCGCTGCGGCCCTTCGGTGGCCACCAGGGCCAGGAAAGCGTCGCGCCATTCGGCGGTTTCCAGGGGATCGGTGTCGATGTCGGCCAGCGCGGCCAGCGGCGTGGGTGCGTTCATGCCAGCCACTTTAGGACGGCCGGGGCGGCATGAGCAACCGTTTGCAGATCAGGAAAACGCTCGATCCCGGCATTTCATGCCGGCGGCAACCTAAAATCCGGCAGATGAAGCTGGATACCATCGACTTGCGCATTCTGGCCGAACTGCAGGCCGACGGCTCGCTGTCCAACGTGGAGCTGGCGCGGCGCGTGCACCTGTCGCCCTCGCCCTGCCTGGCGCGCGTCAAGGCGCTGGAGTCCGCAGGCGTGATCGCGCGCTATGTGGCGCTGGCCAATGCCACGGCGCTGGGGCTGGGGCTGAACGTGTTCATCAGCATCAGCCTCAAGTCCCAGGCCAAGGAGGCGCTGGCCGACTTCGAGCGGCGCATCGCCGAGCACGACGAGGTCATGGAGTGCTATCTGATGAGCGGCGACTCCGACTACCTGATCCGCGTGGCACTGGCCGACATCGGCGCGCTGGAGCACTTCATCGTCGAGCAGCTCACCCCCATCCCCGGGATCGAGAAAATCCGCTCGAGCTTTGCGCTCAAGCAGGTGCGCTACAAGACCGCCCTGCCCCTGCCGGCGCCGGGCTGAAGTCAGCCGGCGGGCTTGGCCGGCTCAACTGCCGCCAGGCGGCGGCGCAGTTGCCCGAGCACGGCCTTGAGGCGGCGTTCGTTGTCCAGCCCCATGCGCACCAGCATCTTCTGGCCGCTGGACAGGGACTGCAGCGCGGGATCGGCATATTCATAGCGCACCCAGGGCTGGAGCGAAGGCACCTCGCCCTCGACCCTGGTCAGCCGCACCTGCAGCGGGCCCGCGGGTTCTGGCGCCGCGCGCAGGTGGTCGATCACGGCGATCAGGCGGTCGTTGAAATACCTGCGCGGATAGCCCAGGTCCTCATAGGCCGCCTGGAACAGCGGATACAGCTGCGCATAGAGCCGCACCGCGCCGTCCAGGGGAACGGCCTCGGCAAAGGCCACGAAGGCCCGGTAGCGCGCGGCGTTGGCGGCGGCGATGGCTTCCTGCCCTTCGCCGCCCTCGACCAGGAAACGCTGCGGCGCCGGCTGCACGGGCCACAGCCGCGCTGGCGCCTGGGGCCGCGCCAGGTTGTCCACCGTGGCCACGGCGCGGCGCACGAAGCCGTCGGTCTGCAGGAAACGCTCCACCGGATCGCGGCCCAGCAGGCCCGCCAGGGCCTGGGCGACATGGGCATCGGAGTCCTGCAGCGCGGGCAGCGAGGCGGCCGGCGGCCCCAGCGCATCCACGGGGTTCTGGGGTCCCGTGGCTTGCTGCGCCGCCTGTGGCGCGGGCGCCGGTGCGGGCACCGGGGCAGGCCCGGCGGCGGGCGGCGGCGCAGTCTCCGCCACGGGAGACGGGCGCTGCCAGTACCACCAGGCGGCAGCGGCGACCGCCACGGCCACCACGGCAGCCGTGGCGGGCGCTGCGCGCGAGGGCCTGGAGCGGGGGCGGAAGTCTTGTGCGTCGCGTTCCGGCATGGGCAATTCCTTTCAGTCAAACAGGCATGCCCTGGGTGCGACCGGGAAACGGCGCCCATGTTCCCGGCCCGGGTGGCATCCAGCCCCTCAAAAAGGCCCTGCCTGGGCGGTGCAGCGCCCGGTGCGGCGGATCAGGCCGCGCCGGACCCGGTGGACAGTTGCTCCAGCCAGCCCATGGCGCCCTGCAGCTCGGCAGGACGGATCTCGTGCACGCCCGGGTATTCGTGGCAGCTCAGTTGCAGCGGCAGGCGCTGCGCGTGATCGCGGATCGCATGGGCGCTGGTCAGCGGAATGACGTTGTCGTGCACGCCATGGCTGACCCACAGCGCCTTGCCCTCGAAGGCGGCGTCCGGCGCCTGCTGCGCCAGCGCCTCGGGCAGCAGCCTGCCATGCAGCACCATGGCAGCGCGCAACAGCTGCGGGCGCGTCAGCAGCAGGCTCAGCGCCATGATGCCCCCCTGGCTGAAGCCGCCGGCCACCACGCGGTCGGCGCCGATGCCCAGTTGCGCGGCCGCCGCCTGCACCGTCTGCGCCACCAGGGCGCGGCTGCGTTCTTCCTGCGCCGCATGGATATGGCGCGTGCCGTCGGCATCCACCGTGAACTGGAACCAGGCGTGCGAGGCCGGCACCATGGTGAAGGGCGCGCGCAGGCTCAGCACATGGAACTGCGGCGGCACATAGGGAGCGAGGCCGAACAAATCCATTTCATTGCTGCCCACGCCATGCATGAGCACCAGCAGCCAGGGCTGGCGGCCGGGCGCGGGCTGGGCGGCGCGCTCCAGCGCGGCCAAAGGCAGATCGGTCATTGCGGACTCCTTGATGTCTTGTGGCTTGCTGCCCGGCCGCACGATGCACCGGGCCCCGCATGCCATTGTGGCCTGCCGACGTGCCGGCGCGGACCGCCACGGCCTACGCGTTGGTGTCAGCCAAGGCCTCATCGAAGGCGATGGCGTCCATGGCCAGCATGTCGTACTGGACCTCGCGGCTCAGGTAGCGCACACGCCCCTGCGCGCCTGCGGCGCCCAGGGCGAAGAACAGGGGCATGAAATGCTCTTCGGTGGGATGGGCGCGCCGGGCATCGGGGGCCTGCGTCCGGTAGCCGAGCAGGGCCGGCAGGTCATGCGTGCGCAGCCGCGCCTCGATCCAGCGGCTGAACGCCTGCACATAGGGCAGCGAGGTGCTGGCATCGCCCGCCGCGGCATCGGCTGCCGCAGCACCGGCTGCCGCAGCATCGCGCAGCGTGCCGTGCAGCGCCTGCACGGCGCTGGCCACGTCCATCCGCGCCTCGCCCGTGCCGCCCCGGAACTCGCGCAGGTTGTGGGTCATGCTGCCCGAGCCGACGATGAGCACCCCCTGCTCGCGCAGCCCGGCCAGGGCCGCACCCAGCGCATAAGTCTCGGCCGGGCCCGCAGAGGCGGGCAGCGAGACCTGGACGACGGGCACATCGGCCTCGGGCAGCACATGCATGAGCGGCACCCAGGCGCCGTGGTCGAAGGGCCGCTCGCCATTGGGCGTGGCCGGGATGCCGGCGCCGCGCAGGCGCCCGATGACATCCTGCGCCAGCCACGGCGCGCCCGGAGCCGGGTACTGCAGCGCGTACAAGGCCGCAGGGAAGCCGCCGAAGTCGTGCCAGGTCGCGGGCGCGCCGCCAGACATGACCTCCACCCCATGCGCCATCCAGTGCGGCGACATCACCACCACGCCGCGCAGCGGCCCGTGCGCCTGGCGCAGCGCGCGGCCCCAGCGCGTGAGCGCGGGGCCGGTCTCGCCCTGTTCGAGCGCGAACATGGGCGAGCCATGGGAGACGTAGAGCACGGGCAGCCGCGCGCCAGCGTCCGGACGGGAAAAAGCATGGGTATCTTGCATGCCGTTAATGTAGGGACGCCACCGGCCTGCGCCAAGCCGGCGCCGGCAGCACACATTGTTGCGCTGGCCGTGTCAATCGTCGCGCAGGCGCCCGCGCAAGGCCTTTGTCGCGCCATGGCGGCTCTTGCTGTCCAGGCGCCTGCGCTGCGAACCCAGCGTGGGCCGGGTCGCGCGGCGCAGGACGGGTTCGGGATAGGCCGCGGCCACCAGCGCATTGAGCCGCTGCAGCGCGGCGCGCAGGTTCTGCTCCTGCGCACGGTACTGCTGCGCCTTGATCACGACCACGCCCTCCTGGGTGATGCGGCCGTCGCGCAGCGCCAGCAGGCGCTGCTGCACGGCTTGGGGCAGGCGCGAGGCGCGCACATCGAAACGCAGGTGCACGGCGCTGGAGACCTTGTTCACGTTCTGCCCGCCCGCGCCCTGGGCCCGCATGGCGGTCCATTGCACTTCGTGCAGCGCGATGGGCTTCATGCGTTCAGCCATCGAGCGCGGCGGTCAGCCGGGCCACGAAGGCCTCGGGCCGCTCGTGCATCACCCAGTGGCCCGCGCCGGGCACCAGGGCCAGGCCGCGGAAATCGCGCGCATGGCGCGCGAAGGCCTGGGCCAGCCCGGCCATCGTCGGCCCGGGGTAGAGCGCATCGTGCTCGCCATAGATGGCCCATACGGGGCAGGCCACGGCTTGCAGCGCCCGGGCCAGCACATCGGTGTGCGACAGCCGGCGGCGCGGCAGCCGGTCGCGCTGCACATTGCGCACATGCAGGGCCAGCGTACCGGCGTCGATGGCCGACGCATCGTGCAGCATCAGGGCCTGCAGGTTGTGACGATGGGCCGCTTCCTGGGCCTCGGGCGTGGACAGATGGCGCCACCCCTTGAGGCGCACGGCCAGCCCCTTGCCGATGCCCATGCCGGGCGCGCCGACCAGTACCAGGCGGCGCGCCAGCCCGGCGTCGGCCGCGGCCAGCAGGCCGGCCGCCATGCCGCCGAACGAAAAGCCGGCCAGTTCGCACAGCGGCGCGCCAGCCGCGCCACCAGGCGCCAGCAGCATGCGCAGCCCTTGGCGCAGCGGTTCGATCATGGTGTCCACATCCACGCCGCCGGGCACGGTGTCCGAGTCGCCAAAGCCCGGCAGGTCGGGCAGCCACAGTTGCCGGCCCCGCTCCAGCAGGGCATCGATGCAGCCGAGCCAGTGCGTCCAGCTGCCGCTGCCGCCGTGCAGCATCACCAGCGGCAGCTCGCCCGCGCGCAAGTCGCCCCAGACATGCCAGACCATGTGTCCGGCCCCGGGCTGGCCGGGCAGCAGCGGCGTGGTCAGCCGGCGCGCCCGGGACGCCAGGCGCTCTATCGAATCAGGGATATTCACCACTGGGCCACGGCGTCGATGGCCAGGCCATAGCCGGCCACGCCGAAGCCGCACATCACGGCGCGCGCCGCGGCCGACAGGTAGGAGTGGTGGCGAAAGCTCTCGCGCGCATGGACATTGCTGATGTGCAGCTCCACCAGGGGCACGCCCGTGCCCTTGACGGCATCGAGCAGGGCCACGCTGGTATGCGTGTAGGCCGCCGCGTTGAAGATCAGGCCGGCCAGCCGCTGCTCGGCATGCACGCGCCCCGCCTCGTGGATCCAGTCCACGAGCTCGCCTTCATGGTTGCTCTGGCGAAACTCCAGCGCCAGGCCATGGCGCGCGCAGGCAGCTTCGCACAGCTGGCGCACGTCGGCCAGGGTCTGGGAGCCGTAGATGGCGGGCTCGCGAAGGCCCAGCAGGTTCAGGTTCGGGCCGTTGAGGACGTAGACGGTTTTCAAGGCAATGCACTCCACACTTGGAACGGGAGGCATTATGGCGGCGCGGCGGCAGCCGGGCCGCCGGGCAGCGGCCTTTGCTCACCGCCGGCCGGGCTCAACGGTAGCCGCGCCAGTGTCCATGGCGGTGGCCATGGCCGTAGCCGTAGCCCGGCACCACCACCACGGCCGGCGCGGCCCGGTAGACCGGGCGCGGCGCATAGTACACGGGCGGCGGGCCGTAGTAGACGGGGCGCGGCGCCATGTAGACCGGGGGCGGGGGAGCCACGTACACGGGCGCGGGCGCCACATACACCGGGGGGGCGCTGGCCACGCCCAGGGCCACGCCGGGAGAGTTCACGCCGACGGACCAGTAGATGTCGCCACGGGCCTGGGCCGCGCCGGCCGCCATCAGTGCCACCAGCGCCACGCCGGCGGCTGCGGCCTTGGCCATCCATGGGGAGTTTTTGCTTTTCATGAGATTGCTCCTGGAAGTCTGGACAGGCGCCTGCGCGCCCCATCATGGGTATGGATACGCAGCAGGGAACGCACCGGGCGATCTGCCGCAGGGGCGGGTACGTTGCCGCATCCTGCCTGCATCCATCCTGATGGCTATTCAACGCACGACACGGCGCGCAGGATGGCACGGTTGGCCGAAAAGATTGTTTCCAATTGCCTCAGCCGCGCCGCCGCCCCGCGGCCCGAGCGGGGGCGCGGGCGGGCGCCTACAATGGCGCGATGAGCTTCGCCGACGCATCCAACACCACCAAAGAACCGGTCAAACCGAGTAACTTTTTGCGCCAAATCATCGAAGGCGACCTGGCCCAGGGCACCTATTCCCAGCGCCGCTGGGGCGGCAGCCCCGGCGATGCCGCCCACCATGAACAAGGCCCGATCGATGCGGCGAAGATCCGCACGCGCTTCCCGCCCGAGCCCAACGGCTACCTGCACGTGGGCCATGCCAAGGCCATCTGCCTGAACTTCGGGCTGGCGCGCGACTATGGCGGTGCCTGCCACCTGCGCTTCGACGACACCAATCCCGAAAAGGAAGACCAGGAGTACGTCGACAGCATCATCGATGCCGTGCAGTGGCTGGGCTTCGGCTGGAAAGAGGCCGACGGCCACGAAAACCTCTATTACGCAAGCAACTACTTCGACTTCATGTACTGCGCCGCCGAGTACCTGATCGAACAAGGCCTGGCCTACGTGGACGAGCAAAGCGCCGACGACATGAAGGCCAACCGCGGCGACTTCTCGCGCCCCGGCGTGGACAGCCCGTTTCGCGCGCGCACGGTGGCCGAGAACCTGGCGCGTTTCCGCGAGATGCGCGACGGCAGGCTGCCCGATGGCGCGGCCGTTCTGCGCGCGAAGATCGACATGGCCTCGCCCAACATCAACCTGCGCGACCCGGCCATCTACCGCGTGCGCCATGCCGAGCACCACAACACCGGCAACCAGTGGTGCATCTACCCGATGTACACCTTCGCCCACCCCATCGAGGATGCGCTGGAGCACATCACCCACAGCATCTGCACGCTGGAGTTCGAGGACCAGCGCCCGTTCTACGACTGGCTGCTGGACCACCTGCGCGAAGGCGGCCTGATCGCCGCGCCGCAGCCGCGCCAGTACGAGTTCTCGCGCCTGCACCTGACCTACGTCATCACCAGCAAGCGCAAGCTCAAGCACCTGGTGGACAACGGCATCGTCAGCGGCTGGGACGATCCGCGCATGCCCACCATCGTCGGCCTGCGCCGCCGCGGCTACACGCCCCAGAGCATCCAGGCTTTCTGCGAACGCATCGGCGTGACCAAGGACTACGCCTGGATCGACTACTCCACGCTGGAGGGCTGCCTGCGCGAGGACCTGGAGAACCAGGCCCACCGGGGCATGGTCGCGCTGGACCCGCTCAAGCTGGAGCTGACCAACTGGGCCGAGGTCTTCGGCAGCGCCGGGCACCTGGAAGCCTGCGAACTGCCCGCCCTGCCCCATGCGGCCGAAGGCCAGCAGGTGCCGGTGCGCCGCTTCACGCTGGGCCGCGAGGTCTGGATCGAGCGCGAGGATTTCGCCGAAGTGCCGCCCAAGGGCTACAAGCGCCTGTTCCCCGGCAACAAGGTGCGCCTGAAGGGCGGCTACGTGATCGAGTGCACGGGCTGCGAAAAGGATGCGGATGGCCACGTGACCAAGGTGCTGGCCACCGTGGTGCCCGACACCAAGAGCGGCACGCCGGGTGCGGACAGCGTCAAGGTCAAGGCGGCCATCACCTGGGTGGGCGCGGCCGATGGCGTGCAGGCCGAGGTGCGGCTGTACGACCGCCTGTTCACCGATCCGCAGCCCGACGCGGGCGGCAAGGACTTCCTGGCCCTGCTCAACCCGGACAGCCTCAAGGTCGTCACCGCCTATGTGGAGCCCTCCCTGGCCCATGCCCGGCCTGACGACAAGTTCCAGTTCGAGCGCTTCGGCTACTTCGTGGCCGACCGCAAGGACCACGCCCCCGGCAAGCCCGTGTTCAACCGCGTGACGGGGCTCAAGGATTCCTGGGGCAAGTAAGCCCTTCGCCTGCGCACACCGATGGCCCGCTCTTGCGCATTGCAGGGGTGGGCCATCGCGCATTGGCGCTTTCCCGATGGCGGGGGCCCGCGCACAATGCCGGGCCATGAACCAGCCCGCCTCCGCCGCCAAATTCGACACCGCCCGCGCCGCAGAATACGAGACGCAAAGCCGCATCGCCCTGGCCGGCTATGACGCCTGCCACGACCTGTCGGCCTGCCTGCTGGCCGCCAGCCTCGATGACACGCCGAAATCCGTGCTGGTCGGGGGCGCCGGCGGCACGGGCCAGGAAATCCTGGCCACCGCCCGCCTTCGGCCGCAGTGGCGCTTCACGGCCGTGGACCCCTCGGAGCCCATGCTCGGACAGACCCTGGACCGCATCGCGGCAGCGGGCCTGTCGGACCGCGTGCAGGCTGCGCCCTGCGCCGTCGAGGATCTTGCGCCCGGCAAGGTGTTCGACGCGGCCACGCTGATCGGCGTGCTGCACCACATTCCCGATGACGCGGACAAGCAGCGGCTGCTGCAGGCCGTGGCGGACCGGCTGGCACCGGGCGCACCCTTCATCCTGGCCTGCAACCGCTACCGCTACGACAGCGAGCCGCTGTTCCTCGATGCCTGGGCCATGCGCTGGCGCATGGCAGGCGCCGACGAGGCCACCGTCCATGCGAAACTCGGCAAGATCCGGCAGGGCGCCGTTGCGCCCGCCTCCGAAGAGGAGGTCGAGCACATGCTGGCCCAGGCCGGGTTCAGCGGCTCCAAGCGCTTTTTCTCCAGCCTGTTCTGGTGCGCCTGGATCGCCTTCAAGGCCTGAGCCGCTGCTGGACCCTTTCGTTTTCCTTTGCATTCCTTGCCCACCATGAACTTTTCCGCACGCCTGCAGCAGCTGCCCGCCGTCACCCACCTCGCCTCGCTGCAACTGACCGATGCCCAGGGCCAGGTCGTGGCCACCATCGAGAACAAGCCCGGCCAGACCGGCTCGCTGGCCGTCTACCATGCGCTGGCCGCGCTGTACGGCGGCAGCATCACGCCGGCCGCCGCCAGCCTGGGCCTGGAGTGGTATGCCGAACACACGCAGGACGCCATCGCCTTCCCCGGCAAGCACCCCAACATCGACCGCCTGCTGGCCTGGTCCAAGGGCGCCGACAGCTACCAGGCCCGCCTGATCGCGGCCTGAGCAACAGCCTGAGCAACAGCGCGTCACACAAATTGCGCGGCCTGTCGGCCTTGGCCGACAGGCCGGTGTCAACGCGCCGCTGGCGCAGGCGTTCAAATGGCATGGCCTTGCAGCCGCCCGGGCGTGCAAGGCATTCCTGTTTCAGGAGAACACCATGCCTTCTTGCACCGTGCAGCCTGCACGCATCCCCTGCGCCCTCTTCCCCGGCCCACGCCTTCGGCTGACGGCGCTGGGCCTGGCCGCGGCCCTGGCGCTGGGCGCCTGCAACGAATCCGGGGACGCGCCACGCCAGGCCGCCGATGCTTCGCTGCCCCCGGCCACGCAAAACGCGCAGCCCGCTGCCACGCCGGCCGCCTACGTGCCGCCCCCGGCAGAGACGCTCTACCAGATGGTGGCGCCGATCGCCCTGTACCCGGACAAGCTCGTGGCCCAGGTGCTGGCGGCCTCCACCTATCCCGACCAGGTCGGCGCGGCCGAAGCCTGGATAGGGCAGAACCCTGGCCTCACGCCCCAGCAACTGCGCAATGCCGTCAACGACCAGGACTGGGACCCCTCGGTCAAGTCACTGGCCGAGTTTCCCAACGTGCTGGCGCAGCTGTCGTCCAACATCCCCTGGACCACGGCGCTGGGAAAGGCCTACTACAACGATCCGGCCGACGTGATGAACGCCATCCAGGTGATGCGACAGCGCGCCTACCAGGCCGGCACGCTCAAGGATTCCAGCCGGCTCAAGGTGGCCGTGAGCCCGCACGGCACGCCCGCGCCCGCCGCGCAGCCAGCCGGCGAGCCCCTGTCTTCCATGCTGCCGGTGCCCGTGATCGACACGCCGCCGCAACTCATAGAAATCGCGCCCGCGCAGACCGGCACCGTCTTCGTTCCACAGTACGACCCGGGCGTGGTCTACGGCGAACCGATGCCGGTCTATGGCGGCTACCGCCCCGTCGTGGCGCCAAGGCCCGTGGTGGTGGGCACCACGGCCGCGCCGGTGGTGGCAGGGCTGATCGGCTTCGGTGCGGGCGTGGTGCTGGCCGAGGCGGTGGACCGCCGGCCCTGGGGCTGGAATGCCTGGGGCATGCGCTGGGGCGAACCCGGCTACCGCTGGCGCCGCGACGCGCCGCCGCCCGCAAGGCTGCCGGCCGTGATCTACAACGACAACACCTATGTCTCGCGCTCGACCACGGTGGTGCAGAACATCCACAACACCTACGTCACGCGCCCCGCGAACGGCGCACGCCCCGGCCCCCACCCCGAAGACGCCCCCGCGCACAGCGGCGCCGCGCCTGCGACCGCGCTGGCCGGCGCCGCCGGCCTGGCAGGCATGGCTGGCATGGCAGCCGCAGCCGCAGCCCCGGGCGCGGCCCAGGGCATTGGCATGGGGCAGCGCCCGGGCCTGAAGCCCCCCCAGGGCGGCCCGGCGCCGGCCCCCCAGCGCATGGCGCCGGCAGGCGGCGCGCCAGGCCCGGCTCCGCGGCCCGAGCGGGGCGAACGCGCACGCGCCGACCTGCAGCCGCAGGCGCCATCGCAGCGCAGGCTGGCCGCCATACCGCCCTCGCAGCCGGGCGCATTCGGCACATGGCCGCCGCGCACACCGCCCACGTCGGCGCAAGCACCGGCCTCGGCATCCGCGCCGGCATTCCCGAAGGCCGCCATCGCGGGCGAAAAGGGCCGCGACCCCAGGGTGCCGGCATGGACCGCCGCCACTCCCCCACCGCAGCGCACCGCCCCCCTGGACAGGCCGCAAGGGCCCGACCGCAGCCTGGCCGATGCCGCCCGCCTGCGCCAACAGCAACAGCAGCAGATGGAAAGGCAGAGCGCCCGGGTGCGCGACGAGCAACAGGCGCGCCAGCAACAGCAACAGCAACAGCAACAGCAACAGCAACAGCAACAGCAACAGCAACAGCAGCGTGCTGCAGCACAGCAGGCACGCGAACAGGCCCAGCAGCGCGCCCAGGAACAGGTGCGCCAGCAACAGCAGGCACGCGCGCAGGAACAGGCGCAGGCCAGGATGCAGGCGCAGCAGCAGCAACAGATGCAGGCGCAGCGGCAGCAGTTCGAGGCAGCCCGGCAGCGCAGCCAGCAGGCCCGCGCGCAGCAGGAACAGCGCCAGGCGCAGCGCATGGCCGCCGCCCCCCACCCCCAGGAACGGCGCGGCGGCCGCGATGAGCGCCGCAACCGGTGAGCCGCGGCGCATGGGCGACAATGGGATGCCCGGCCATGGCCCTGCCCCGGGCCTGCCCCTTCCCGTTTCCTCATGCAGACAGCGATGCCACCTCTTGCTTCCCGCCGCCATTTCGTGCAATCCCTGTGCGCTGCCAGCGCAGGCCTGTCCGTGCCTGCCTGGGCTGCGAAGGCCTCGGCAGAGGCCGTCTGGCCGCATGACAGCCGTGTGCCTGGCGGGGTGGCCCGCCTGTCCCTGGGGCCTGCGGCCCGGCGGCCCCAGGCCATGGCGGGCGATGTGCCCGTGCTGGTCGTGGGCGACATGATCGAATGGACGGCGCTGGTGGGCATCGCCCTGTCGGCGGCGCCGGGCGAGCACAGCGTCACGGTGCAGGCGCAAGGCGCCTCACGCACCCTGTCCTACCAGGTACGCGACAAGAAATACACGGAGCAGCGCCTGAAAGTCTCGCCCAAGACCGTGGACCTCTCGCCCGAGGACGAGGCACGCTACCAGCGCGAGCGCGCGCACCAGCAGACGGTCATGGCGCTGTTCACCGAGCCGCCAGCCCCCTTGGGCGACCTGCGCATGCGCCAGCCCGTGCCGGGCCGGCGCAGCAGCAGCTTCGGCCTGCGCCGGGTGTTCAACGGCCAGCCGCGCAATCCCCACAGCGGCATGGACATCGCCGCGGCCACGGGCACCGACGTGGTCGCGCCTTTGCCCGGCAAGGTGGTGGATGTGGGCGACTATTTCTTCAACGGCGGCACCGTCTGGCTGGACCATGGCGGCGGGCTGCTGAGCATGTACTGCCACCTGAGCAGCATGCAGTGCAAGGTCGGCGACCGGCTGGAGACGGGAGATGCCTTCTGCAAGGTCGGCGCCACCGGGCGCGTCACCGGCCCCCACCTGCACTGGGGCGTGATGCTCAACCGCAGCATGGTGGACCCGGCGCTGTTCCTGCCCGCCTGAATTCAGAGCCGGCCCGCGGTGCTGCTCTCCGGCACGCTGATGGACTCGCGGTCCTGCTGCAGGTAGCGCGTCACCAGCTCGAAGAAGCTGTCATAGAAGCCGGTCTTGGAAATCGTCTCGCTGCCCACCTTGACCATGGAGTCGCTGCCCGAGGAAAAGGGCAGCGACACCGAGCCCAGCGCCCCGACGCCCAGGCTGGCCGAGTTGGCGCTTTTCTTGAGCGTGTAGCGGTCCTGCAGCGCAGTGACGAAACCGATGCTGGCCTGGCCGTCGGCCGTCTCGGGCACGCAGACCACGCGGATGTTCATCTGCAGGTTCAGTTCGGGGTCGGGCTGGAAGCTCTTGCTGCCCTCGATCAGGTCGGCGGTGCGCGCGTTGGCGATGTAGCCCTGGCTCAGCAGGGCGCGGCGCGCTGCCTCGCAGGTCTGGGCTGGCGTGGCGTCGAACATGCGCGAGAAGGTTTCCGTGGAACCGAAGCTCTCCTGCAGCGGCACCTGCTGCGGCAAGGTCGAACCACAGCCCGCCAGGCCTGCGGCCGCCATGGCCGCAGCAGCTGCGGCCATCCACGCGGCCCGCCTGCCGCGCACTCCATCTGCTGCACTCGAACGTCGCTCCACGAACCTGCTCCTTGCATCCATTGCCGCCCTGCCTGCCGGCAGTGGCTTCAGCGCATATTCTCGCCTGAGCCAGGCGCATCGGAGCGCAACTTCGCCCAATCACGTCCATCGATGCGCTCCAGGGATGCAAATGAATGTGAATTGCGCCCTCCACCGACAGGCCTGCGCCGCATTCCGGGTTATGGTGCGGGATCGACTCCACCGGGATGCGTCGGCGCACGGCGCATCTTCCCGCAGGAACGCAACGCGTTCATCGCACTTTCGAATTCAAGGAACACATATGAAACCAAGCTGGACCTGGTGCCTGCCGCTGATCGCCACCCTGGGCCTGGGCGCCTGCAGCCACCTCGAAGGCAGCAGCGGCGGCGGCAAGGAAAAGGCCGCATCGGCACCCACGGGCCCGGCCGGCGATGCCCGGTCGCTGACCGCCTACCACTGGAAGCTGGCCCAGGCCTTCACCCCCCAGGGCGCAGAGGACCAGAGCTGGTTCCTGCCGCCGGGCTCGGGCAAGGCGCCGCTGCAGCTGGACTTCGCCGACAGGCGGCTGGTGGTCAAGAACCTGTGCAACGTGGTCACCGCCGGCTACAGCCTCGAAGGCGCGCGCATCGCCACGCAGCGTCCGGCCAGCACGCTGATGGCCTGCGACGACGACCAGGTGATGGCGCTGGAGCAGAAAGTGGCCCGCGTGCTGCCCCAGGCCAAGCAGTGGGCGGTGCAGCTGGGCGAAGGCAGCCAGGCGCCGCGCCTGACGCTGACCTTCATCGACGGCTCGCGCTGGCAGCTCGATGGCACGCCTACCGCCCAGACCCAGTACGGCAGCGCCGGCGAGCGCATCTTCCTCGAAGTGGCCCCGCAGCGCGTGGCCTGCAGCCATCCGCTGATCAAGGACTACCAATGCCTGCGCGTGCGCGAGGTCCGCTATGCGGACAGCGGCGTCAAGGCCTCCACCGGCGAATGGCAGAACTTCTACAGCGAGATCGAAGGCTACCAGCACCAGCCCGGCATCCGCAACGTGCTGCGCATCCAGCGCTACACGCGCCAGAACGTGCCCGCCGATGCGTCGGCCCATGCCTATGTGCTGGACATGGTGGTCGAGACCGAGCGCGTGGCCCCCTGACCCGCCGCGCCTGCCCTGCCCCAGGCCTGCCCCGCGCAGGCCTTTTCATTGGCGCCGCGCTCAGAGCACGGGGCTGAGCATGGCCAGCAGGTTGTTCCAGATGCGGCGGTGGCGCGGCCAGGCCTGGACCTGCTCGGCGGTCACCGGGTCGGACTGGCTGACATACAGGCGCTGGCGCTCGCGGATGGCCTGGACCGTGGCCTCGTCCTGCAGCAGCACGTTGTTCTCGAAATTGAGGTCGAAGCTGCGCAGGTCGAGATTGGTGGAACCCACCAGGGCCAGTTGCCCATCCACGCACAGGGTCTTGGCATGCAGCAGGCCGGGCCGGAATTCGTAGAGCGACACGCCGGCCTTGAGCAGATAGCGGTAGGTGCTGCGGCTGGCCGCGCCGACGATCCATGAATCATTGCGCGCGGGCAGGATCAGCGTGACCTGCACGCCGCGCCAGGCAGCGGCGCACAGTGCCTCCAGCGTGGTGGCGTCGGGAATGAAATACGGGGTGGAGATCACCACCTCGCGCCGGGCGCTGGCCAGCAGCGTGGACATCAGCTGGGACGTGCAGCGCGGCCGCTCGGTCGGCCCCTCGGCGACGACCAGGGCCGCGAATCCGCCCTCCAGCGGCGCGGGCGCCTCCTGCAGCGGCAGCAGGGGCGCAGGCGAATGGCCCGAGGCCTGTCCCCAGTCGCTGGCGAACACCATCTGCATCTGCGCCACCACCGGCCCCTGCAGCCGCAGCATGATGTCCACCCAGGGCGCATAGCGGGCCTTGGGGGCGAAGGCCTCGTCGGCGCAGTTCTGGCTGCCGCAGTAGGTGATGCGCCTGTCGATCACGGTGATCTTGCGGTGGTTGCGCAGGTCCAGGCGGCTGGTCAGCATGACGCGGAACGGGCGGTTGACGGGCAGCGCCACGGCCAGCTCCACGCCCGCCTGCGCCATCTGGCGCCACAGCTCGGAATTGATCAGGGCCCACGATCCCACGCCATCGACCATGGCGCGGCAGGCCACGCCGCGCCGGGCCGCGCGCATCAGGGCCTGGGCCACCGCCGTGCCCGTGCCATCCGCGAGCCAGATGTAGTAGAGCACGTGGATTTCGCGCTGCGCCGCATCCATGTCCTGCAGCATGCGGGCCCGGGCCTCGCCGCCATCGGCCATCAGCTCGGCGCGGTTGCCGGGCAGCGGCGCAAAGTGGTTGATCGAGGCCGCATAGGCGAACACCGCCTGCCACTGCGGCGCGATGCCCGCCCCCCGCAGGCCGGCCACCGGAGTGCCGGCCACCCCCGCCCCATGGGCCAGCGCATAGTCGCGCACCCGCTGGTACTTGCGCCGCCCGTGGCGGCGCAGCGCCACTTCGCCGAACAGGTAATACAGCGCACAGCTCGCGTAGGGCAGCAGCACGATCACCGTGAGCCATCCCATGCGCACATCGGGCCGCATGTCATCGCGCAGCAGAATGCGCATCCCGAAACCCATGATGAGCAGCACATGCAGTGCCAGAAGCAGCCAGGTCATGGCCGGCAAGCATACAGGCGGTGTCCGCTCCAGCCGATGTTCCACGGCCGCAGGGATGGCTGCAGCCGGCGCCTGCTGCCGCAGGAAGAACGCGAAACCCCATTGAATCCCGGCATATTCGGCGAGAGTGCACGCACACATCCAGCCGACGGGATCACATCCGCAGGGGCCGGCCGGTTATGCCCAGAGCCTGTGGGTCCGCCTGTGGACAAGCTTCGGGACAACCCTGAACGGGCGCGCCGGGCAAGGGTTTGCGGGGGGCGCCCAAAAAACAGGCAGGCCGCTGGCGCTGCCTGGCGGCGCGGGAATGTTCCACGCTCCACGCCAGGCCTGGCGTTCATCGCAGGCGAAAGCGCCCTTCGACGAACATCGATGAGCGGTGGCCGCCTTCGTACCGCGCATCGGCATAGGACCAGAAAGCCTGGACCGTGCCCCGCGCCGTATCGATGACCTGGCTGACAGTAAAGCCCGTCTTCTCCATCCAGTTGAGGAAATGCAGGCTGTCGCTGAGCTGCAGATAGCTGAGCTGCTCGCAGCCCTCGGACACATGGCCCTGGGAATCCACGACGCGCCAGGCCATCTCGCCCCGCGGGCCGTAGCGCACCTGCGCCCTGCTGTCGGGGAAGTCGATGACCGCGTCGCGCCCCAAGAGCGTTCCCGCGTACTGCATGGACAACATGGACATGATTTGCTCCTGTGAAGCCCCGTCTGTCTCCTGCCATTGTTTCAGGCGATCGCGCACATCGTCGCGCCTGGGCATTGCTGGCATTGTGGGAACAGGCCGCAAGCCTGCGTCGGCAGCGGCGCGCAGATGCGCCGGCCTGCAGGCCGGCGCCATTTCGCACATACTTGCGCCTGCCCGCGCCGCCCGCCATGGACGCGCCGCCGATTTCCGCCCACCGCCCGCCCATCTTGTCCTCCTCCCAGCTTCCCCCCACCGAGGCCGAACCCGCGCCCGCCGGCCTGCGCCACAGCGCCTTCGTTCCTTTCGTCATGGCGCGCATGCTGTCCATGTTCGCCCAGCAGATGCAGGCCGTGGTCGTCGCCTGGCAGGTCTATGACCTCACGCGCGACCCCATGTCGCTGGCCTATGTGGGGCTGGCCCAGTTCCTGCCCATGCTGGCGCTGCTGATACCGGCGGGCGACCTCAGCGACCGCATGAGCCGCAAGCGCCTGCTGGGCGGCAGCTGGTCCGTGGCCGCGCTGTGTTCGCTGCTGCTGCTGTGGCTTTCCTGGCACGAAGGCGCCGCCGTCCACGACGTGCACTGGATCTACGCCGTGCTGGTGCTGTTCGGCTGCAGCCGCGCGTTCACCGGTCCGGCCCTGCAAAGCCTGCTGCCCCAGATCGTGCCGCGCGGGCAGCTGGCCCAGGCACTGGCCACCAACAGCATGCTGATGCGCACGGCCGCCATCGCCGCGCCCGTGCTCGGCGGCCTGCTGTACGCCTGGGGAGGCGCGGTGCTGACCTATGCGGTCTGCGGCGCGGCGCTGGTGCTGGCGGTGCTGCTGCTGTCCGCCGTGCCGGTGCGCTTTGCCGGCGCCATGGCGCCGGCCACAGGCTCGCTGTGGCAGCGCTTTGGCGAAGGCATCCACTTCATCCGGACGCGGCCCATCATCCTGGGCACGATCTCGCTGGATCTGTTCGCCGTGCTGCTGGGCGGGGTCGTGGCGCTGCTGCCGGTCTATGCCCATGAGGTGCTCAAGGTCGGCCCCGAGGGCCTGGGCCTGCTGCGCTCGTCCATGACCGTGGGCGAAGTGGCCATGGGCCTGTGGCTGTCGGCCCGCCCCATCCAGCGCCATGTCGGCCGCGTGATGTTCGGCGCCGTGGCCCTCTTCGGCGTGGCCAATCTGGTGTTCGCGCTGTCGCACTGGTTCTGGCTTTCGATGGCGGCCCTGGTGCTGGCCGGCGCGGCCGACATGGTCAGCGTCTACATCCGGTCGGCCCTGGTGCAGTTTTCCACGCCCGATGCCATGCGCGGGCGCGTGAACGCGGTCAACATGCTGTTCATCGGCTCGTCCAACGAGCTGGGCGAATTCCGCGCCGGCACCAGTGCCTCGCTGCTGGGCGCGGTGCCGGCGGCAGTGTTCGGCAGCCTGTGCACGCTGGGCGTGGTCGGCGGCTGGATGGCGCTGTTCAAGCCGCTGCGCGATGTGGACCGGCTGGAGGACGCCGCGCGTGCGGGACAGGACTGAGGCCGCCGCCGGGCCCGACCATGGGCCGCTGCAGGTCCTGTGGCGCGATGAGCATCTGGTCGCGGTCTACAAGCCCGCAGGCTGGCTGGTGCACCGCACGGGGCTGGACGCGGACGAGACCCGCTTCGTGCTGCAGACCCTGCGCGACCAGCTGGGCTGCCACGTCCATCCGGTCCACCGGCTGGACAAGGGCACCTGCGGCGTGCTCGTGATGGCCCTGCATGCCGAGGCCGCACGGCGGCTGGGCCAGGCCTTCGCCGGCCACGGTGTGCGCAAGCAGTACCTGGCGCTGGCGCGGGGATGGCTTGCCGGCGCAGTGCACGTAGACCACGCACTCAGGCCCGATGACGCCGCACCGCACGCGCCGGCCCAGCCGGCGCAGACTGCGCTGCGCTGCCTGGCGCGGCTCGACTGGCTCGAGGCCTATGACGCGCGCCATGCAGGCACGCGGATCGCGCTGGTCGAGGCCTTGCCGGCCACGGGGCGGCGCCACCAGATCCGCCGCCACCTCAAGCATGTGGCCCATCCCATCATCGGCGACGCCACGCATGGCAAGGGACCGCTCAACCGCTGGTGGGCCCAGCGGCTGGGCCTGCAGCGGCTGTGGCTGCATGCCCATGCGCTGGAGATGCCCCACCCCATGACGGGCGAGCCGCTGCAGCTGTCGGCCGACTGGCGCAGCCTGCCGCATCTGCCCGACGTGGCGCACTGGCGCGCGCTGTGCGCCCTGCCGGGCTGGCAGGTCTGCGCCGACCTGCCCGAGGACGTGGCGCCCTACCTGGCGGCAGGAGCCGCCGCGTCGTCCTGCGCCCCGGACGGCTCCAGGCCCGGCGCAGGCACATAGGCATAATCGGCCGCGGGGTCGGCCTTGAGCACGCCCGACAGCAGTTCCACCAGGCGCTCGTTGCCCATCTTGAAGCCGCAGGCCTGGGCGTGGCCGCCGCCGCCGAAGCTTTCGGCCAGCGGGATGCAATTGAACTCGGAGCGCGAACGCAGGCCGGCCTTCACGCCCTTGGTGCTGGCATGCCACATCAGCGCGAAGCTGCCGCTCTTGCGGGCCAGCAGATCGCCGACCTGGCTGTGGAACATGCCCGGGCAGTTGACCATCAGGCCCTGGATGCCGTTGAACACCAGGGGCTGGGCCGCCTCGGAGATGTCGGCGCACAGCTTCTGGAACTTCTCGTCCATGGCGCCGCCGCGCGCCATGAAGGCGGCCTCCTGCTCGGGCGTGAAGGCCGCGATCTCGGCCCAGCGCTCGAAGCTGCGCACATCCATGTCCAGCGCCGCGAGAAAGCCGGCGCTTTGCGGGTACTCCCACTTCCAGATGTCGCGGTCCTCGATGTAGAGGATCAGGCCCGGCACCGGCCTGCTAGCCTGGAAGAACTCCCAGGCCAGCCGGGCGCCCGACTTGTTCATGTCGAAGTGCACGGCGCCGCAGCGGCACTGGTAGCCGGCCAGCTTCTCGGCCGCGCTCTTGTGGTGGTCCAGCACCACCAGCTTGGCCACGCGCGATTCGATCTCGGCCATCAGCTCGGGGCCGAAGGCGAAATC
>JBHIXF010000062.1:0-36844 GCA_041984925.1 Comamonas sp. | reverse complement strand
TCGACGACGGTGATGCCGCCGGACTTGATGAGGCCCTGCAGGCCCTTGTAGAGGCGGTCGATCACGCCGTCCTTGTAGGCGTTGACCTTGACCATGTCGACGCCCTCGAACGTGGACTTGATGCCGAAGTGCTCACCATCGCGCGCGTTCTCGGCGACCTCGGCCGAGTGCAGCAACGCCTTGGTGGGGATGCAGCCGTTGTGCAGGCACGTGCCGCCCAGCTTGCCCTTCTCGATCAGGGCCACGGACTTGCCGAGCTGCACGGCTCGGAGCGCGCAGGCGTAGCCGCCGCTTCCGCCGCCGAGGATGACGATGTCGAACGACTTGCCGGCTCCATCGGCCACGATCTGTCCCCTTCGTGAGTGACTCCCAACCCATCTTGTCACTCACGTCAACCCGTCGGCCACCGGGTCTGAGGCGCCGTCCGGCACACTGGTGCCATGGGTCTGTTCAGCCGACGACGCACCCGCACCGCAGCCGGTGCGGTCGTGTCCGACCGGTCGTCGAGCAAGGAGGACCTGGCAGCGCTCAAGCGGTTCGCGGAGTCTCGGCAGGGCGTCGAGGCGTACATCGAGCCGCAGACCCACGTCACGCAGACGACGCTCCTGCTGGTGGCGCGCGACGGCGAGTCGCTGCGACGACGCGTCGCCTCGCCTCAGGCGGCCCGCGACTTCGTCAACAAGAAGCTGCACGTCCCGGTCTACGACGCCAATCTCGTCGGCATCCCGCAGCGCAAGCGCGACTACGACCTGCGGCAGGCGCAGGAGACCAAGAAGGTCATGGCGCCCCCGCAGGCCGCGCCGCTGCGCAGCGGCACGCCTCCGCCCAGGGGCAACGCTCCCACCATGGCCAGATAGGAGGAGCGTCCCTGCTCCAGGCTCTTTTGCATGGCCAGCGTGTCCCGGCGCAACCCCGCCGCGGTACGGGCCTTGGCCTGGGCCAGATCGACGGCGGCGGGGAAGGCCCCGCGATGCCGCTGAAAGGCCAGCAGCTGGCAGGCTTCGTCGACCACCGCGACCGCGACTTCCAGCCCCAGGGAGGTCGCCATCGCCAACGCGCGTTCGGCCAGTTGCGCGGCGGCTTCGCCGGACAGCGGCGTGTCCATCGGTTCAGCGCCCGCCATTGGCCATCTCCAGCGCCGCCAGGCGAATCTCCTGCGCGCTCACGTCGTTGAGGAACACGCACTGTCCTATGCCATCGGGCATGGGCAGACGCTGCAGGTCATCGCGGTGCTTCATGGTGTCGGCCAGCGCGGCTTCCAGCGTGGCTGGATCTTCGAACAGCCGGTGCGTCAGCGGCAGCTCCATCGCCCGCATGACCGCGGCGACGCGCTCCATATCTGCGGCAGCGAGCAGGCCGCGGCGGCGTGCGATGCGGCAGGAAAAAAGCACGTCCAGCGCGACAGCCTCTCCGTGCAGCAGCTCGGGCAGCGCCAGCATCTCGACCAGGGGCGCGAACGAGTGCCCGAAGTCCACCGAACGCTCCAGCGTGAGTTCCCACAGATTGGGAGCCAACTCCTCCAGCATGCCTTGGACCGCCCGCGCAATCACTTCTGGCGCCACCACGGCGTCCTGGAAGGCCTGGTCCAGCAGCATGGCCGAGTGGTCTTCGAGCAGCGAGAAAAGACGCAGATCCTTGATCACGGCCAGCTTGAGCAATTCGCCCATGCCATTGGACAGATGGCGGCGTTCCACCGTGCGCAGAAAGCGGCGGTCCAGCAATGCCTTGCTGGGCGCGTGATAGGAGCCGATGCGATTGCGGCGTCCCAGCACATTGACGGCCGTCTTGACGCCAATGGCGGCATCCCATATCGCCATCGCATTGGTGGGGATCTTGATATAGGGAATGCCACGGCGGTAGAGGCTGGCGGCAAAACCGACCATGTCGAGCAATACCCCGCCGCCAATGCCCAGGAGTGCATCGGAGCGTCTCAGAACGCCCTGTGCCTCGAGATGGGCAATGATCTTCATTGTCGCCTCGGCATCCTTGGTCTCCTCCGATACGGACAGCACCAGTGCGTCAAGGCCGATGCCGTGGTGTGCGTAGTATTCGCGGATTTCGTCGCCATACAGGGCGTCCACGCGCGCATCAATCACCACGACATGCCGCTTGCAGGCGCCTGCCGCAGCGCAGACGTCCAGCAATTGGCGGCTTTGGCGATCAAAGAGCCCGTCCAATTGGAGAACTTCGTATTGCACATCCTGCGTGGCATTCACGCGCCATGCGTGCGAGGCCGTGCGCTCCAATACTCCAGCGGACACGACCGCTGCCACTCTGTCGTTCATTGAATCCCCTTGTTTGTCATGGAAATTTCACAAACAAAGAGTAATTGGCTTCGTCCTGCCTATTGCTGAGAGTTGCCAGGTGATTGTTCAGGGCCTTCGTACAATGCGGCGCCCGCTGCGCGGGCGATCCACCAGGCGCATCGCCGCCGCAGGCAAAAGCCGCCGGTGCCCTGGCGCAGTCGGTGACGCATTCAGGCCGGCAGCCTCAGCACGCGCCGGTATTGCATGGCCTCGGCCACATGCCCGGCCTCCACGGCCCCGCTGCCGGCCAGGTCGGCAATCGTGCGCGCCACCTTCAGCGCGCGGTGGGTGCTGCGCGCCGACCAGCCCAGGCGTGCGGCGGCCTTGTGGGCGAAGAACAGGGCTTCGGGCGAAAGGCCCAGGTGTTCGTCCAGTGCCTGGCCCTGCAACTGGTGGTTGGCGCAGCCCTGGCGCTGCACGGCCAGCGCGCGCGCCTGGACCACGCGCTCGCGCACGGCCTGGCTGCCTTCGGTGCTGCGCACGGCCAGCAGTTCCTGGGGTGGCAGGGCGGCGACTTCCACATGCAGGTCGATGCGGTCCAGCAGCGGGCCGCTGATGCGGGCCTGGTAGCGGGCCACCTTGTCGGGCGTGCAGCGGCAGCGCTGCACGGTCGAGCCCCAGTGGCCGCAGGGGCAGGGGTTCATGGCCGCGACCAGCTGGAAGCGCGCGGGAAACTCGCAGCGCTGGGCCGCCCGGGCGATCGTGATCTGGCCGGTCTCCAGCGGCTCGCGCAGCGCCTCCAGCGCGCTGCGCGCGAACTCGGGGAATTCATCGAGGAACAGGATGCCGTGGTGCGCTTGCGAGATTTCACCGGGCCGCGGGGGCGATCCGCCGCCGACCAGGGCCACGGCGCTGGCCGTGTGGTGCGGGCTGGCCGTGGGCCGCTGGCGCCAGCGCTCGGGCGTGAAGCGGCCGGCCAGGCTGGCGATGGCGGCGGCCTCCAGCGCCTCGTCGTCGTCCATGGGCGGCAGCAGGCCTGCGAAGCGCTGGGCCAGCATGGACTTGCCCGATCCCGGCGGCCCGACCAGCAGCAGCCCGTGGCCGCCGGCTGCCGCGATCTCCAGGGCGCGCTTGGCCTGGGCCTGGCCGCGCACGTCGCTGAGATCGGGGCCGCTGGCGCTGCATTCCACGGGCCGGGGCTGCACGGCATGCCAGCCCGGGCCCGGGCAGGCCAGGTCCGCGTCGCTGGAGGGCGGGCCGTCCGGGTCTTTGCAGCCGTCCTCCTGCGGGCCATCGTCCGCGCGGCGGATGAAGCGCCGCACCACGTCCAGCAAATGGTGGGCGCAGAATACGCGCGCCGAAGGCACGAAGGCGGCCTCCTGCGCGCTGCCCGGGGGCAGCACGAGGCAGGCGCCGTCCTGCTGGCGGTGCAGGGCCAGGGCCGTGGCCAGCGCGCCACGCACCGGCCGCAGCGCGCCCGACAGCGACAGCTCGCCCGCGAACTCGTATTCGTCCAGGCATGCGCCGTCGATCTGGCCGCTGGCCGCCAGGATGCCCAGCGCGATCGGCAGGTCGAACCGTCCCGAGTCCTTGGGCAGGTCGGCCGGCGCGAGGTTGACGATGATGCGCTTGTTGTTCGGGAATTCCAGCCCCGAATTCAGCAGCGCCGAGCGCACGCGCTCGCGCGCCTCCTTGACTTCGACATCGGCCAGGCCGACCAGAGTGAACGATGGCAGGCCGCTGGCCAGATGCACTTCCACGGTGACCCGTGGCGCATCCAGCCCCAGCAGCGCGCGACTTTGAACCAGGGCCAGACCCATGGGCACCTCGCTGAAACATCAGGCACGAACAAGGCAGAGGCCGCACGCAGTACGGCGGCCCCGCAGCCCAAGTATGAGCAGGGTCTGCGGGTTTTGTGGGGCCGGGCAGCAAAACTCAGAATAGTCTGATCCGTTCGCCGCAAAAATCAGACGCCCGGCCGTGCAGGCATGGGAAATCCATGCTTTTCGAGCGGCCTACCCGGCGCCCACAGCCGGCCTCCACCGCCGGCCCCTCTGTTCGGGATGGCTCCGCAGGCCCGCCTGGACGGCGGCGCGGCTACAAGGCCGTGGGCACGCTCGCCCCCATGGCCCAGGCCCTGAGCGCCTGCCCCCGCACCGGCGCGCTGCCGGCCACATGGTAGGCGGCGGTGCTGCGCGGCAGCGGCGGACGGCCGCGGATGGCATCGGCGATTTTCTCGGCGATCATGATGGTGGTGGCGTTGAGGTTGCCGGTGATGATCTCCGGCATGATCGAGGCATCCACCACCCGCAGGCCCTGCATGCCATGCACGCGGCCCTGGCCATCGACCACCGCCATGCCGTCGCTGCCCATCTTGCAGGTGCAGCAGGGGTGGTAGGCGGTTTCGGCGTGGCTGCGGACGAAGGCATCCAGCTCGTCGTCGCTCTGCCGGTCCGCGCCGGGGCTCAGTTCGCGGCCCCGGTACGGGTCGAGGGCGGGCTGGGCCATGATCTCGCGGGTGATGCGGATGCCGTCGCGGAACTCCTGCCAGTCCTGCGCGTGGGACATGTAGTTGAACAGGATGCTGGGGGGCAGGCGCGGATCGCGGGACTTCACATGCACGCGGCCCCGGCTGGGTGAGCGCATCGGGCCCATGTGGGCCTGAAAGCCGTGCTCCTTGACCGCGTTGCTGCCGTTGTAGTTGATGGCGACGGGCAGGAAGTGGAACTGGATGTTGGGCCAGGCGAATTCGGCGCGGGTGCGGATGAAGCCGCCCGCTTCGAAGTGGTTGCTGGCGCCCACGCCGGTGCCCTGGAACAGCCATTCGGCGCCGATGGCCGGCTGGTTTTGCCATTGCAGGGCCGGATACAGCGAAACCGGCTGCTTGCAGGCGTACTGCAAATAGACTTCGAGATGGTCCTGCAGGTTGGCGCCGACGCCGGGCAGGTCGTGGACCACGGGGATGTCCAGCCCGCGCAGCAGCGCGCCGGGGCCGACACCCGAGCGCTGCAGCAGTTGCGGCGTTGCGATGGCGCCGCTGCAGACGATCACTTCGCGGCGGGCGTGGGCTGCGGTGCGCTGGCTGCCGCCGCCCTGCAGGTAATCGACGCCGATGGCGCGCAGGCCGCTGAACCGCACGCGGTCGGCCAGGGCGTGGGTGGCGATGGTCAGATTCGGGCGCTTGCGCGCCTGGTCCAGGTAGCCGCGGCCGGTGGCGGCGCGGCGGCCGTGCGGGGTGACGGTGCGGTCCATGGGGCCGAAGCCTTCCTGCTGGTAGCCGTTGAGGTCGTCGGTGCGCGGGTAGCCGGCCTGCACGCCGGCCTCGACCATGGCGTGGAACAGCGGGTTGTTGCCGTGCCTGGGTGTCGCGACGCTGAGCGGGCCATCGCCGCCGTGGTAGGCGTTGGCGCCGGTGTCGCGGGCCTCGGCCTTGCGGAAGTAGGGCAGGCAGTCCCGGTAGGTCCAGTCGTGCAGCAGGGGATCGCGGGCCCAGTGGTCGAAGTCCAGCGCGTTGCCTCGGATGTAGCACATGCCGTTGATCAGCGAGGAGCCACCCAGGCCCTTGCCGCGCCCGCACTCCATGCGGCGCTGGTCCATGTGGGGCTCGGGGTCGGTCTCGTAGGCCCAGTTGTAGCGCCTGCCCTGCAGCGGGTAGGCGAGGGCGGCGGGCATCTGGGTGCGGAAGTCGAAGCGGTAGTCGGGGCCGCCGCCCTCCAGCAGCAGGACGCTGACATCGGGGTCTTCGCTCAGGCGGGTGGCGAGCACGTTGCCGGCGGAGCCGGCGCCGACGATGATGTAGTCGAATTCCATGGATCCATCCTTTGCAATGCGCGACGCCCGGTGCGTCGCGCGGGGGGCCGCCGTGCGGGCGGCCGGGGCAGGTGGCGGCGCAGGGCGCTCAGAACACCGAGGCGAAGTCGCCCAGCTCCACTTGCACGGATTTGATGCGGGTGTAATGGGCCAGGGTGGCGATGCCGTTCTCGCGGCCGATGCCGGACTGCTTGTAGCCGCCCACCGGCATTTCGGCGGGGGATTCGCCCCAGGTGTTGATCCAGCAGATGCCGGCCTGCAGCTGGTGGATCACGCGGTGCGCGCGCGCCAGATCGCGGGTGACGACGCCGGCGGCCAGGCCATAGTCGGTGGCGTTGGCGCGGCGGATCGCCTCGGCTTCGGTTTCGTAGGTGAGGATGCTCATCACCGGGCCGAAGATTTCCTCGCGGACGATGGCCATGTCGTCGCGGCAGTCGGCGAACACGGTGGGGGCGACGTAGGCGCCCCGGGCGAACTCGCCTGCGGTCACGCGCTCGCCGCCGGTGACCAGGCGGGCGCCTTGCGCGCGGCCGGCCTCGATGTAGCCGAGCACGCGCTCCATGTGGGCGAAGCTGGTGAGCGGCCCGAAGTTGGTGGCGGGGTCTTCGGGGTGGCCCAGGCGGATGCGCCGGACGCGTTCGAGCACCTTGGCCTCGAAGGCGGCGGCCAGGGGCCCGGGCACGAACACGCGGGTGCCGTTGGTGCAGACCTGGCCGGAGCTGAAGAAGTTGGCCATCACGGCGATGTCGGCGGCGCGGTCGAGGTCGGCGTCGTCGAACACGACCAGCGGCGATTTGCCGCCCAGCTCCATGGTCACTTCCTTGAGCGATGAGCTGCTGGCGCTGGCCATGACCTGCTTGCCGGTGGCAGTGCCGCCGGTAAAGGAAATCTTCTCGATCAGCGGGTGCGCTGCCAGCCACTGGCCGACTTCGCGGCCGCTGCCGGTGAGTACGTTGAACACACCGTCGGGCAGGCCGGCCTCGGTGTAGATCTCGGCCAGCTTCAGGGCCGTCAGCGGAGTGACTTCGCTGGGCTTGAAGATCATGGCGTTGCCGGCGGCCAGGGCGGGAGCGGATTTCCACAGGGCGATCTGGATCGGGTAGTTCCAGGCGCCGATGCCGGCGACCACGCCCAGCGGCTCGCGGCGGGTGTAGACGAAACTGGTCTCGCGCAGCGGGATCTGCTCGCCCTCGATGGCAGGCGCCAGGCCGGCATAGTATTCGAGCACGTCGGCGCCGGTGGCGATGTCCACGGCACGGGTCTCGGACAGGGGCTTGCCGGTATCAAGGGTCTCCAGCAGGGCCAGTTCGTCGTTGCGCTGGCGCAGCAGGTCCACGGCGCGGCGCAGGATGCGCGAGCGCTGCATGGCGGTCATGGCCGCCCAGACCTGCTGGCCTTCGAGGGCGCTGGCGACGGCGCGCTCGACATCGCCCTGGCCGGCGCGCTGCACATGGGCCAGGACTTCGCCGTTGGCGGGGTTGACGGTCTCGAAGCTGGCGCCGCTGCCGGCCTCGGCGTAGCGGCCTGCGATGTAGAGCTGCTGTGGTGCGAATCTGGCCATGGGTGCTCATCCTTTCTTTCCGGCCGGGCGCGCGGGCCGCAGGCTTGCGTGCGGTCCCTGGTCAGTGTTTTCCCTGAGAGGCCCGGACCTTGTCCCAGGGCGCTGGACCCAAGCCTACTTTATTTTTATTGAACGTTCAAACAATGAAGAATAAGCTGCCCACCATGGACGGCGCAGGCCGCCACCGCGCCTTGCGGCGTGCCCGCTTTGCCCCGGAGTCCGTTGCCACATGCCCACCGTTTCCCCTGCCTTGCACGCCGCGCCGAAGGCGCACCTCAACCCGCTGGTGTTCTTCGGCTCGACCCTGTGGATACTGGCCCTGACGGCGGCGCTGATACTGTGGCCCGAGGAGGCGGGGCGCTGGCTGCAATGGGCCCAGCAAGGGCTGTCGCGCAGCCTGGGCTGGTACTACATGCTGGCCATCGCGGCCTATCTGGTGTGCGTGCTCTACCTGGCGTTCTCACGCTTTGGCCGCCTGCGCCTGGGCGCCGAGGACGAGCGGCCGCAGTTCAGCTATGGCGCCTGGGCGGGCATGCTGTTTTCCTCGGGCATCGGCATCTCGCTGCTGTACTTTGCCGCCTCCGAGCCCATCGTCCACCTCCAGCACCCGCCGCAGGGCGAGCCCGGCACCAGGGCGGCGGCCCGGCAGGCCGTCCAGCTGGCTCTCCTGCATTGGGGCGTGCACGGCTGGGCGATCTATGCGCTGGTGGGCCTGGCCGTGGGCTACTTCGCCTACCGCCATCAGCAGCCGCTGGCGCTGCGTTCGGCGCTCTATCCGCTGTTCGACGAGCGGCTGACGCGTGGCGCCGTGGGCCATGCGGTGGACAGCTTCGGCATCGTCGTGACCCTGCTGGGCCTGGTGACCAACCTGGGCATCGGCGCGCTGCTGGTGTCCTCGGGCCTGGAGTACCTGTTCGGCCTGCCGCACAGCCAGGGGGCGCTGCTGGCGGTGATCCTGGCCATGTCGACGGCAGCGACGCTGGCTGCGGTCTCGGGCATTGAAAAAGGCATCCGCCGCCTGTCCAACCTGAATGTCGCGCTGTTTTGCGCCCTGCTGCTGTTCGTGCTGCTGGCCGGAGACACCCTGCACCTGCTCAACAGCCTGGTGCAGAACCTGGGCGATTACCTCAACGGACTGGTGCTCAAGACCTTCGATCTCTACGTCTACACCGGCACCCCCGGCCAGCGCGATGCCTGGCTGGGACTGTGGACGCTGTTCTACTGGGCCTGGTGGATTTCATGGGCGCCCTTTGTCGGCATGTTCATCGCGCGCATCTCGCGCGGCCGCACGGTGCGCGAGATGGTCTGCGGCGTGATGCTGATTCCGCTGGGATTCACCCTGGCCTGGCTTTCGGTGTTCGGCAACAGCGCGCTGGACCTGGTGATGCAGCATGGTGCTGCCGGCCTGGGCAAGGCGGCGCTGGAGCAGCCGGCGATGGCCATCTACCTGCTGCTGGCGCACTATCCGATGGCCAAGGCGGTGATCGGCCTGTCCATCTGCGTCGGCTTCGTGCTGTTCCTGACCCCGGCCGACTCCGGCTCGGTGATGCTGGCCAACCTGTCGCGCCGCGATGGCGACCTGGACCGGGATGCGCCCTCCTGGCTGCGCATCTTCTGGTCGCTGATGGTCACCCTGGTGACCGTCGGGCTGCTGTTCGCCGGCAACTTCACGGCGATGCAGACAGTGGTGGTGCTGGCCGGCCTGCCGTTTTCGGCGGTGCTGCTGCTGTACATCGCCGCCCTGCTCAAGGCGATGCGCGCCGACATGCCGCCGCCGCCCGGGCCGTGAGGCAACCTGGGCGCGGATCAGCGCCGCGCCTGGGCCAGCTGCAGATCGAGGTAGTCGCAGGCAATGCGCAGCGACTGCCGGGTGTCGGTGTCGCCGGACAGCGCGCTGCGCAGCCACAGGCCGTCGATCAGCGCGGCCAGGCCCCTGGCGGCGGTGCGGGCGGCCTGCGGTTCCAGCTCCTTGCGCAGCTCGCAGCACAGGTTGGAGTACAGCCGCCGGTCGTTGACCCGCTGCAGGCGGCGCAGCGCGGGGTGGTGCATGCTGGCAGCCCAGAATGCCAGCCAGGTCTTGATGGCCGGGCCGTTGACCTGGCTGCCGTCGAAATTGCCCTCGATGATGGCCCGCAGCTGCGCGCGCGGGCCCGGGTCCGCCAGCGCGGCGCGGCGCTCGCGCACGGCGCCGGCCAGGGCCTGCATCACATGGCGCATGGTGGCTTCGAGCAGGCCGTTCTTGTCCTTGAAGTAGTGGCTGATGATGCCGTTGGAGACCCCGGCCAGCTGGGCGATATAGGCAATGCTGGCATCGGCCATGCCGACCTGGTCGATGGCCTGCAGGGTGGCGTGGATCAGTTGGGAACGGCGGATCGGCTGCATTCCGATCTTGGGCATCAGTGCCTCCGGTGGGGGTCAGGGGTGGGGTGCGCGCAGTCTAGCGTTTCTTTTTCAGGTTGCGCAGGTCCACCACGCCCGGCGCCTGGCGCGGATCCATGCCGCCCGGGAAGATGGCGTGCTTCTGGATCTTCTGCGTGCCCGTGGTCGGGATGCGGTCCACGAAGCAGATCCAGCCCGGCGGCTTGTAGTAGGCCAATTGGGCATCGCAGTGGGCGAACAGCGCCCGGGCCGCGTCCGCGGGCAGGCCCGGGTCCAGGCCGGGCTGCAGCACCACGCAGGCCAGGACTTCCTCTTCGCGGATGTCGTCGGGCACGGCCATCACGGCGGCCTGCTGCACCCAGGGGTGGGTGAGCAGGGCGGCCTCGACCTCGGCGGCGGCGATGTTCTCGCCCGAGCGGCGGATGATGTTCTTGCGCCGGTCCACGAAATGCAGCATGCCCCCGCCGTCCTGCGTGACCAGGTCGCCGGTGTGGAACCAGCCGCCGCGCCAGGCGGCTTCGGTGGCCTCGGGGTCGTCCAGGTAGCCGCTGAAGAAGTCCTGGCGCGGTGTCTCGGCCGAGTGGCGCACGACCAGCTCGCCGACCGTGCCGCGCGGCACCTCCTCGCCGGCCTCGTCCACCACCATCGCCTGCACGCCGGCCTCGGGCAGCGGGCGGCCGAAGGCGCGCGTGCCCACCTGGCGCGGCGCATGGCAGTCGACCAGGACGCGGACCATCTCGGTCATGCCCCACAGCTCCAGCAGCGGGAAGCCGAAGCGCGCTTCGAAAGCCGCATGCAGCTGCGGCTCGACCCCGGCGCCGAAGCCGAAGCGCACCGCATGCGCGCGGTCCTGGGCGGACGGCGGCTGGGCCATCAGCATCTGCACGATCACGCCCAGGTAGTGCACGACCGTTGCGCGTGTCTGGCGCACCTCCTGCCAGAAACGCAGCGGATGGAAGCGGTCGGACTGCACCTGGCAGCCGCCCGTGAGCAGCACGCAGAAAAAGGACAGGATGGAGGCGTTGACGTGGAACAGCGGCAGCGGGTTGTAGATGCGCTCCTGTCCCTCGTGCAGCGTGGCCAGGCCGCCGCGCGTGGCGTAGGCCAGGCCCGAGGCCAGCTCGTAGCGGTGCGACAGCACGCAGCCCTTGGGCCGGCCCGTGGTGCCGCTGGTGTAGAGGATGCTGGCCGGCGTGTCGGCCTGCACGGCGCCGGCCTGGGCCGGCGTGGCGCAGCGGGGCAGGGAGGTCGTGTCCAGCGCCTGCAGCCCGGCCACGGCAGGGCGGTGCGCGCTCAGTTGCAGGGCCGCATCCACATCGGCGCGGCGGCTGTGCAGCACCAGCAGCAGGTCGGGCCGGGCGTGGTCCACCAGGTAGGCGGTTTCGCGCGGGCGGTAGTCGGGGTTGATGGGCACGCAGCAGGCACCCAGGCTGTTGAGCGCCAGCTTGTGCAGCAGGTGCTCGGGGCGGTTTTCCAGCAGCAGGCCGACGCGGTGGCCCAGGCCGTAGCCTGCGGCGGCATAGCGCCGGGCCAGCGCGCGCACGGTTTCGGCCGCCTGCGTGAACGAGATCTCGCGGCCTTCGCCGTCGTAGTCACGCTGCGGGTGGGCGGGAACGGCCAGCAGCGGGCGGTCGCCATAGCGTTCGGCGGCCCGCTCCAGGGCCTGGCCGATGGTGGTGTGGGGGTCGAGTTCAATCATGTCGCTGGGTCATGGGGTCATGCCGCCGAGGCTCGGCGTGCATCTTCGAGGAGGAGATCGGCGGCCTTCTCGCCGATCATCATGGTGGCGGCGCAGGTGTTGGCGGACGGGATGTCGGGCATGACCGAGGCGTCGGCGATGCGCAGGCCCTGCAGGCCATGGACCCGCAGCCGCGCATCGACGACCGCGCCTGCATCATCGGCCGGCCCCATGCGGGCCGTGCCATTGACATGGTAGGACGAGACGCCGAAGCGGCGCTCGGTGCGCTGGAAATAGGGCAGCAGCTCGGCAAAGCTCCAGCCCGGATTGCCGCGCGCGGCCCAGCGGTCATAGTCGGCCGGCTGGCCCCGCCTCCAGCACGCACACGCTGGCCCCCGGCTCCTGCGCCAGCCGGCTGGCCACGATGGAACCCCCGGCACCGCTGCCGATGATGACGTAGTCAAAGCTTTCCATGCGCTGATCCATGAAGTATCGAATCGCTTGCAACAGGAGAAGGCGCGCAGCGCCTCAGGGGGCTACCCAAGATACGCGGAGCGCACCTTCGGATCGCGCCGCAGCTCGGCCCCCGCGCCCTGCAGCGTGATGCGGCCCGTCTCCAGCACATAGGCACGGTCGGCCACGGCCAGGGCCTGGTTGGCCATCTGCTCGACCAGCAGCACGGTCATGCCCTGGCGCCTGAGGCCGCGCACGATGCCGAAGATCTCCTTGACGATCAGCGGCGCCAGCCCCAGCGAGGGTTCGTCGAGCAGCAGCAGCCGGGGCCTGGCCATCAGCGCGCGGGCGATGGCCAGCATCTGCTGCTCGCCGCCGGACAGCGTGCCCGAGGCCTGGTGCTGGCGCTCGCGCAGCCGGGGGAAGGCCTGGAACCGGGCCTCGATGTCGGCCTCGATCTCGGCATGGCGGGCGCTGCGGTGGTAGGCGCCCAGCACCAGGTTGTCGCGCACGCTCTGGTCGGCGAATACCTGGCGGCCCTCGGGCGACTGGGCGATGCCCAGGGCCACGCGGCGGTGGCCCGGCAGGCGCGTGATGTCCCGCCCCTCGAACAGGATGCGGCCGGCCGCCACGGGCTCCAGCCCCGAGATGGCCTTCATCAGCGTGCTCTTGCCCGCGCCGTTGCCCCCGATGAGGGTGACCACTTCGCCGGCATGCACCTGCAGGCTGATGCCCTTGAGCGCCTCGACGGCGCCGTAGCGCACCTGCAGGCCTTCGATCTGCAGCATGGGTGTGGCCTCATGCATGGCGGGCCTCCAGGGGCAGGGCAGGTTCGTCCTCTTCCTCATCGCTGCCCAGGTAGGCGGTGACGACGCGCGGGTTGCGCTGCACGTCCTGCGGCGCGCCCTCCGCGATCTTTTCGCCGTAGTCCAGCACGATGACATGGTCGGAAATCGCCATCACCAGGTCCATGTGGTGCTCGATCAGCAGCACCGTGATGCCCAGGTCGCGGATGCGCTGGATCACGCCGGCCAGGTCGTGCGTCTCCTGCGGGTTCAGGCCCGCGGCCGGCTCGTCCAGCAGCAGCAGGCGCGGATGGGTGGCCAGGGCGCGTGCCAGCTCCAGGCGGCGCTGCAGTCCGTAGGGCAGGCTGCCCGCCGTCTCATGGGCCTTGTCGTCCATGCCCAGGAAGGCGAGGATCTGCAAGGCTTCGCCGCGCGCGGCGTCCTCCTCGCGCCGTGCGCCGGGCAGGCCCAGCAGGCAGCTGAAGAAGCCCTGGCGCAGCCGCGTGTGCAGGCCCAGCATGACGTTGTCCAGCACCGACATGTCGGCGAACAGGCGCAGGTTCTGGAAGGTGCGGCCCATGCCCAGGCGGCAGATGCGGTGCGGTGCCATGCCGGCCGTGCTGCGGCCGTTGAAGGCGATGCCGCCCCGGTCCGGCGCGATCACGCCGGACAGGATGTTGAGCAGCGTGGTCTTGCCCGCGCCGTTGGGCCCGATCAGCGAATGCACATGGCCGCTGCGCAGGCTCAGGTCCACGCCGTTGGTGGGCACCACGCCGCCGAAGGCCTTGTAGAGCTGGCGTGCCTCCAGCAGCGGGCGGTCGGCCACCGCGGCCTGCTGCGCCTGCAGGCGCCATGCGGCCACCGGCGCGGACAGCGCAGGCCTGCGGCGCAGCGCCGGCAGCAGCGCCCGGGCGGCCCGGCCCAGGGCGCCGGCCAGGCCGTCGCGCATGGCGTACAGCGCGAACAGCAGCAGGGCGCCGTAGGTGAAGTGCTGCACCTCGGGCCAGCGTGCCAGGAAGGCGTCCAGCAGCGTCAGCACGATGGCGCCCACCAGGGGGCCGTAGACCGAGCTGCCGCCGAACAGCACGATCAGCAGGAAGAAGATGGACAGGTTGAAGTGGATGAAGTCGGAGTTGATGTACTGGTTCTGCTGGGCAATCAGCGCCCCTGCCAGGCCGCAGGTGACGGCGCTGATCACGAAGGCCAGCAGCTTGAAGCGGTAGACCGACACGCCCACGCTCTCGGCGGCGATCTCGCCGGTGTTCACCGCCATGAAGGCCCGGCCGAACTTGCCGTGCAGCAGTGCGCGCAGCATGAGGTGGGCCGCCAGGCCCAGCGCGCCCGCGAACCAGACCCAGTGGCGCATCTCGAATGGCGCCCCGGCCATGGAGGGCGGCACCACGCCATAGATGCCCTGCTGGCCCGCGAACACGTCCTGCCACTCCGACACCACCTTCTCCACCACGATGCCGAAGCCGATGGTGATCATGGCCAGCGCGGGTCCCTTGGCGCGCAGGGCCGGCAAGGCGATGACCACGCCGAACAGGCCGGCCATGGCGCCCGCCGCCGCGAAGGCCGGCCAGGGGTTCCAGCCGGCGCGGGTGGTGAGCAGGGCCACGGTATAGGCGCCGACGGCGAACAGTCCCGCATGGCCCAGGGACTTCTGGCCCGTATAGCCCACCAGCACGTTCAGGCCCGACGCGGCCAGGTAGTTGACGGCGATGAGGAAGACGATCTTCAGGTAGAAGCCGTTGTCCGTGGCCAGCGGCAGCACGGCGATGAGCAGGGCGCAGGCGAGCACGCCCGCCCGATGTGCATGGCGCATTCCCATGGCTTACACCTTCTCGGCGATGCGCCGGCCCAGCAGCCCTTCGGGCTTGATGGCCAGCACCAGGATGATGAGGACGAAGATGCTGATCTCGCGCAGCTCCGCATGCCACAGGCCGACCAGCGCCTCGATGAGGCCCAGGATGAAGCCGCCCAGCATGCAGCCGCGCGGACTGCCCAGGCCGCCGAAGATGGCGGCCGAAAAGGCCTTGAGCGCCAGCGTCAGGCCCATGAACACCGATGCCGTGGTGATGGGCGCGATCAGCAGGCCCGCCATGCCCGCCAGGGCCGAGCTGACCACGAAGGCCAGCACCACGATGGCCGTGACGTTGATGCCCATCAGCGTAGCGGCGGCGCCGCTGTGGGCCACGGCGCGCACGGCCTTGCCCAGGCGCGTCTTGCGCATGACCCCATCCAGCGCCACCATGATGGCGATGCTGGCGCACAGCACCAGGATCTCCTGCGGCAGCACGCCCGCGCCGCCGATGCGGATCACCTCGTTGCCCAGCGGCGAAGGCAGGACCAGCGGCGAGGGGCCCCAGATGGCCAGCGCCGTGTTCTGGATGATGATGCCGAAGCCGATGGTGCTCATCACCCAGGCCAGCCCGCCCTGGCCGATGAAGGGCCGCACGGCCGCGTGGTACAGCAGCACGCCCAGCGCGCCGAGCACCACCACCGTCAGCAGCAGCGCCGCAACGTAGCGGGCCATGCCCACGTCCTGCGGCTGCAGCGTGGCGCCCAGGCCCTTGCCGGCCAGCAGCATCACGGCCGTCACGCCGACGAAGGCGCCCGCCACCAGGAACTCGCCCTGGCCGAAGTTGAAGGTGCGCGTGGTGCTGTGGGTGATGTTGAAGCCCAGGGCCACCAGCGCATAGATGCTGCCCAGGGCCAGTCCGCTGAACAGCGCCTGGAGGATGCTTGCCGTCATGTGCTGTCGGTCCTGGGGATTCAGCGCTTGAGGTCGGCGGCGGTCAGCGCCTGGGTCACCGCATCCTCGTAGCGTGCGGGGGCGCCGTTCTTCCAGCGCGCCAGGTAGAAGTCCGAGACGGACAGGCCCTCATGCTGGGTTTTGCTGAAAGGCCTGTCATAGGTCTTGATCACGCCCTGCACGCCGCTGACGCTTTCCAGCGCGGCGGCCACCTTCTCGCCGTCGGTGCTGTTCGCCTGCTTCATGGCGGCGGCGATCAGCATCACCGCGTCATAGGCCTGGGCCGCGCAGGGGAAGGTGGTCATCTCGGGGAATTTCCTGCGCACGCGCTCGCCCAGCGCGCGCGTCCTGGCATTGGTGTCCTCGGTGGTGGAGGCGGCCAGGATCAGGTGCTCGGACAGCCTGGCGCCCGCCATCCTGGGCAGCAGGCCGCTGAGGTTGCCCCAGGTGCCCAGGGTGGTGGGCAGGTAGTTGATCTTTTCCATGCTGCGCAGCACCTGGGCCGTGCCGTCGGCGATGCCGTAGACGATGACCGTGTCGGCGCCGGCGGCCTTGATCTTGGACAGCTGCGAGGTGATGTCCGTGTCCTTGGGGCCGTATTTCTCGACCGCCACGGGCTTGACGCCATGCAGCGCCAGCACCTCGGTGGCGTCCTTGATGCCGCCCTGGCCATAGCCGGTGGAGTCGGCGAGGATGGCGATCCTGCCGGACTTGGACGACTTGACCGCATAGGCGCCCAGCAGGGCCACCTGCTCGCGGTCCACCATGGAGACGCGGAACAGGTAGTTCTGCGCCTGGCCGGCATAGCGCGTGGTGATCTCGGTGCCGGTGGCGATGGGCACCACCACGGGAATCTTCTTTTGCTGGGGAATGTGCAGCCAGGCCAGGGCATTGCCCGAGTTGGCCGGCCCCACGACGGCGCTGACCTTTTCGTTGTCGATCAGCTCGGTCATGTTCTGTATCGACTTGGGCGGCGTGCCCAGGTCGTCGCGGACCACGGCGACCAGCTTGCGGCCCAGCACGCCGCCGGACTGGTTGATGTCCTCGATGGCGGCCTCGAACCCCCAGCGCGCGGCCAGGCCCAGCTCGGCCACGCCGCTGGCCGACAGGTCGGCGTTGAAGCCGATCCTGATGTCCTGGGCCCGTGCCTGGAAGGCCGTCGCGGCCAGCACGGTGGCCAGGGCCAGGGCCTTGCATTTCCCGAGAATGAATGTGCGCATGTGCGTGTCTCCTGTCGCGTGCCTGGCCGGGGCCGGTCCCGGCCGGGCGCCTCGGTGGGCGCTGTGCAGACTGTAGGTGGGCTGTACCTGCCGCAGGGGGTACAGTTTGCGAGGACAGTGGCGGGGCCGGCAGGGGTTTTCCTGGGGGCCGTGCACCGGCTCAACGCGCCTTCAGCCTGCGGCGCGCAGCGCGGCCAGGATCTCCAGCGCCCGGTCGGTGCGCACGTCGTGCTCGGCGGCCAGCATTTTGGCGACCGCATCCACCTCGTCCCCGATGGCACCGGCCACCAGGGCGATGTTGCGCGCATGCAGCGCCATGTGGCCGCGCTGTATGCCCTCGGTGGCCAGGGCGCGCAGGGCGCCCAGGTTCTGGGCCAGGCCCACGGCGGCGGCGATCTCGCCCAGCTCGCCGGCCGACTGCACCTGCATCATCTTCAGCGCCAGGCGCGCCAGCGGGTGGGTCTTGGTGGCGCCGCCGACCAGGCCGACCGGCATGGGCAGCTCGATGCTGCCGACCAGGGCGCCCGTGCCATCCTTTTCCCAGCGCGTCAGCGCGGTGTAGCGGCCGCCGCGGCAGGCATAGGCGTGGGCGCCGGCCTCGACCGCGCGCCAGTCGTTGCCCGTGGCCACGATGACGGGGTCGATGCCGTTCATGATGCCCTTGTTGTGCGTGGCCGCGCGGTAGGGGTCGATGGCGGCGAAGGTGCAGGCGTCCAGCACGCCTTCGATGATCTCCTCGCCGCTGCGCTCCTGCGTGGCCAGGGTCCGGGGCGTGAGCCGCACGCGGGCCCGCGCCAGCCGCAGGTCGGCCAGGTTGGACAGGATGCGCAGCCGCACGCTGCCTCCCGTGATCTCCTCGACCAGGGGCGCCACGGCCTCGGCCATGGTGTTGACGGTGTTGGCGCCCATGGCGTCGCGCACGTCCACGATCAGGTGGACCGCCAGCATGGGGCCGCGCGGCGTGTCGGGAAAGACGTGGACCTCGATGTCCCTGCAGCCGCCGCCCAGGCCGATCAGCAGCTTGTCGCGGCCGTTGGCGCGCTCGATGATGCGCTCGCCGGCCTGCAGCACGGCGATGCGCGCGCCATGCGGGTCGGCCATGCCCAGCACCTGCACCTGGGCGCGCATCAGCGGCAGCGTGCTCGAGGTCTGAAAGCCGCCATCCTCGCGCGCCAGCCTGGCCATGTACGAGGCGGCGGCCACCACCGAGGGCTCCTCCACCGCCATGGGCACCAGCACGTCGCGCCCGTTGACGCGGAAGTTTCCCGCCACGCCCAGCGGCAGCTCGAAGCTGCCGAACACGTTCTCGACCATGCCGTCGGCCAGTGCCGGCGGCAGGGCGCCGGGCGTGGCCAGCAGGGCCTGCTCGGCCTCGGACAGGCCGCAGGCCCGGGCGAGGAAATCCCGGCGCTGGGCGGGCGTGAGCGTGCGGAAACGGGGAAGGCGGGAATCGGCAACCATGGGCGGCATCTCCTGGGATCTGGTCGCCGGACTGTAGGCAGGCCGTACCGTTTGAAAAAGGTACAGTTTCGGGGAACAGTGCGCCGCGCACTGGCGCATCCAGGGAGGGACCATGGCCGCAGGCAAGGGACGCTCGGCCCCCATCGCCGAGCAACTGGCCGATCTCATCGGCCGGCAGATCGCCGAGGGGGTCTACCGCGACGGCGACAAGCTGCCCTCGCTGCGCGAGCTGGCCCAGTTGCACCGCTATGCCAAGAACACCGTGGTGTCGGCATTCGACCTGCTGGTCTCGCGCGGCATGGTCGAGCCGCGCCGTGGCTCGGGCTTCTATGTGCTGGGGCCGGGGCGGAGCACGCAGCGGCCCGACGAAGATGCCGGCTCGCTGGGCCGCGCCATGGACATCGTCTGGCTGATGCGCGAGCAGCTCAAGGCCCGGCCCGATGGCGTGGCCGTGGGCGACGGCTTTCCGCCCGTGCAATGGCTGGCCGACATGCGGCTGGACCGCTACCACCAGAAGGTGGTGCGCACCGGGCTGGGCGCGCTGTTTCGCTACGGCAACCGCTACGGCTACGCGCCGCTGCGCGACAGCCTGGTGCGCAAGCTGGGCGACTTCGGGCTGCAGTCCGCGCCGGGGCAGTTGGTGCTCACGCAGGGCGCCAACGAGGCCATGGACCTGGTCATCCGCTATTTCGTGCCGCCCGGCGCCACGGTGCTGGTGGACGAGCCCGGCTACTACCCGCTGTTCGGCAAGCTGCGGCTGGCCGGCGCCCACATCGTGGGCGTGCCCCGCCTGGCCGACGGCCCCGACGTGGCCGCGCTGCAGGCGCTGCTGGCCCGCCACCGGCCGCGCCTGTTCTTCACGCAGTCGCTGGCGCACAACCCCACGGGCTCGGACATCTCCGAGGCCAAGGCACGCGAGGTGCTGCGGCTGGCCGAGCGCCACAACCTGCTCATCGTCGAGGACGACCCGCTGGCCGACTTCAAGCCCACCTCGGCCGTGCGCCTGTCCACGCTGGACCAGCTGGAGCGCACCCTCTACATCGGCAGCTTCTCCAAGTCCTTCTCGGCCGCGCTGCGCGTGGGCTTCATCGCCTGCAACGGCGCGCTGGCCAGCGACCTGGCCGACCTCAAGGCGCTGATCCACGTCAGCGGATCGGAGTACTGCGAGCGCATGGTCGACGTGATGCTGCGCGAGGGCCACTACGAGCGCCACCTCGTGCGCCTGCGCCGCAGGCTGGGCCAGGCCACGGCGCAGGCGCTGGACTGGCTGGACGCCCACGGCTGCGAGGTCTTCGCGCGCAGCCCCCAGAGCCTGTACCTGTGGGTGGCCTTCCCCGGCGTGCCGGACTCGCTGGAGCTGGCCCGGCAACTGGCGGCGCGCCATGTCGGCATGGCGCCGGGGCGCATCTTCCATGCCGACCCCTCGGCCCTCTCGCGCTGGTCGCGCTGCAATGCCGGCGCCATGCTGGATGCGCGCTTCCAGGCGGCCATGGGGGCGGTGCTGGCCCGGCGGGGCTGAACTGGCGAAGGCGGCCAGGGGCCGGGTGCTCAAACAGTCCGCCCATGCGCGCCCGCTTTGCGCCGCCAGGCCGCTGCAGCCAGGCTACGCAGGCAGCCAAGCGCGCAGCGCCATCAGGCCGCCCATCAGCACCAGCTGGTGCAGCATGTAGTACGGCAGGCTGTGCCGGCCCAGCCAGGCCAGCAGGCGCAGGGGCAGGCGCAGAGGCAGGGGCAGCGTGACGGGCTGCCCCTGCGCCTGCCGCGCCCATTTCCGCAACGCCGGCCGGCGCCCCATCCACAGGCCCAGCATGGCCACGCCCAGCCAGGGCAGCAGCGGCACATAGTCCTCGGTGGGGGGCAGTTCCGTGACCAGCCCCAGCACGCTGCCGGCCCTGCCGTTGAGCATCTGCACCAGCGGGCCGGGCCAGCTGGCAGCCAGGGCCTGGTACAGCGGCGGCACGGCGAGGGCCAGCACTGCGACGGCCAGCAGGCCCGTATCGCGCCAGCGCCGCATCCACCATAGCGCAAGCGATAGCAGGGCAATGCAATGGAGCACGCCGAAGTAGATGTAGCGGTCCGCAAACAGGGCGTACGAGGCCACGGACACCGCCAGTGCGCAAGCGGCCACATGCCCCCAGCGCCGCCATGGCATGGCGGCCTGCGCGGCCCTGGCCTGCACTTGCGCCTGCGCCAGGCCCACGCACAGCAGGAACAGCGTGACGATGGCCCTGCGCTGCCATGTCCAGAGCGGGTCGCCGTAGAAGTCCTGGCGCCACCAGCCCAGATGGCTCAGGTCGAAGCAGAAATGGAACACCGTCATCCAGGCCAGCGCCAGTCCGCGCAAGCTGTCCAGGAACATCCAGCGGGAAGCGCAATCGCGCGCAGGGCAAACGCAAGACATGGGTGGCAGGCAGGTCGATCTCGCCCATGGCATGGGCTCAAACCCGCCAGTTTGAGGCACCGTGGGCCTGCCGGCGCGGCCGCTTGGGTCAGATTGCGTCGATGCGCTTGCGTTTCATACGATTTCCAGTTGGCAGCGTTGTGAGCAGGCAACTGCGCTGACGGGGGCGTGCGCCCGGCTGCGTGCCAGCGCATCACGGCTTGCGGCCCAGGGCGTGCAGCAGATCGATGAATTTTTGCTGTTCCTCGGTGGGCGCCTCGTCGGCGCGCGTGAGGATGCCGAAGGGCGCCAAGGGGGCATCCAGCCGCAGCGGCAGGGCTGTGACCAGGCCCATGCGCAGATAGTCCTTCAAGGCCGATTCGGACAGCAGCATGGCGGCATCGGTCAGCTGCACCAGCTGCTGCATGGAATACACCGAGCTGCATTCGATGATGTCTGACGGTGCCGGCAGCCCCAGGCGCTGCAGCAGCTGGTCGAGCGCGATGCGGGCCGGGCTGGTGGACGGCTGAAGAATCCAGGGCCAGCCGTGCAGCAATTCCTCCCAGGCGAGCTTGCGGCGCCGTGCCAGCGCATGGCCGCTGCGCACCACCACCAGCAGCCGCTCGTTGCCCAGTTCCTCGAAGGTGTAGGGACCGCCCTCGGCGCAAGGATTGCGCCGTGCGATCGCCAGGTCGATGCGCCGCTGGTCCAGCAGGCGCAGCACCTGGTCGCTGGTGTCGCCCATGATGCGGATGCGCAGCTGCGGGTTGCCGGCCTTCATGCGTGCCACGGCGGTCATCACCAGGTCGGGGGCGGCGCCCATGATGGTGCCGATGGACAGGTAGCCGTAGCCGCCCTGGCGGCGCGCGGCCAGGTCTTCGGCGCAGCGGTCCAGGCTGTTGAGCGAGGCCTCGGCAAAGCGCACCAGCTGCGCGCCCAGGGCCGTGGGCCGCATGCCGCGCGGCAGGCGCTCGAACAGCTGGCAGCCGAACATGTCCTCGATCTCGCGCAGCATGCGCGTGGCCGCCGGCTGGGACATGGCCAGGCCGATCGATGCGCGGTGCAGGTTCAGGCTGGAGCCCAGGGCCACCAGCATGTGCAGGTGCTTGTAGCGCAGCCGGTTGAGCAGGCTGCGGTGCAGCACGGGCGGGGTGGCGGGCGGTGTCTCGGAAGCCATAAGCGCAGGGTATCGGATGTGAACGAAATTCGATTTGCAGGGCATCGATCATGCGCCGTACATTGGGTTTCCCACAAGAAGAAATACCGCCCATACAGGAGACAAGACATGCACCGCCCATCGCCTTGCTCATGACGCGCTGACGCGGCCGGCCGCCGTGCCGCGCCCGCCTCGGCCTTCCCCAAAGCACGCCTTCAGCGCCCGCCTCATTGCGGGCGTGATGGCCATCCATTGCCTGCGAGGACACGTCATGAACTCTTCCCCCCACACTCCCCTTGCTTCGCAAGGTCCGTTGCCCCCCGAGGGGGCCGCTTTTTCAGCTTGGGGCGGCCCGGCGGTGGAAAAACTTCCCGCCCCCCTGCTCGCCCGGATCTCCTGGCGCCTGCTGCCCTTCTTGCTGCTCATGTACATCATGGCCTTCCTGGACCGGGCCAACGTGGGCTTCGCCAAGCTGGCCTTCCAGGCCGACACCGGCATCGGCGATGCGGCCTTCGCCTTCGGCGCGGGCGTGTTCTTCGCGGGCTATGCGCTGCTGGAGGTGCCCAGCAACCTGATCATGCACCGCGTGGGCGCGCGCCTGTGGATGTGCCGCATCATGGTCACCTGGGGCCTGGTGTCGGCGGCCATGATGTTCGCCCACAACGAGACCGCCTTCTACGTGCTGCGCTTTTTGCTGGGCGTGGCCGAGGCGGGGTTCTTTCCCGGCGTCATCCTGTACCTGACCTACTGGTTCCCGGCCGCGCACCGCGCGCAGGCCATGGGCTTTTTCTACTTCGGCGCGCCGCTGGCCTTCATCTTCGGCAGCCCGCTGTCGGGCCTGCTGCTGGAGATGGACGGCCTGGGCGGCTGGCATGGCTGGCAATGGCTGTTCGCCGTCGAGGGCCTGATGGCCGTGGCCGTCGGCATCTGGTCGTACTTCTACCTGGACAACCGCCCCGCCGACGCCGCCTGGCTCGGCCGCGAGGACAAGGCGCTGCTGCAGGACATCCTGGACAGCGAGGAGCGCGCCAAGGGCAGCCACGGCCACAGCCTGCTGGCCGCGCTGTGCCAGCCGCGCGTGCTCTACCTGGCGCTGATCTACCTGCTGATCCAGGCCAGCGTCTATGGCGTGGTGTTCTACCTGCCCAGCCAGGTGGCGGGCCTGCTGGGCACCAGGGTGGGGCTGCTGGTGGGCGTGGTCTCGGCCATTCCCTGGCTGTGCGCGCTGCTGGCGGCCTGGTGGATTCCGGGCCATGCCGAACGCACGGGACAGCCGCGCGGCATTGCCAGCCTGACCCTGGTGATGGCCGCCGTGGGCATGGCCGCCTCGGTGAGCTTTTCCAACCCGTTGCTGGGCGTGGCCGCGCTGTGCCTGGCGGCGGCCGGCTTCATCGCGGTGCAGCCGGTGTTCTGGACCTTTCCGGCCAACACGCTGGCCGGTGCCGCGGCCGCCGGCGGCATCGCCTTCATCAACTCCCTCGGCGCCGTGGGCGGCTTCATCGCCCCCATCGTGAAGAACTGGGCCGAGGGCTTCTTCCACTCCCCGGCGGCGGGCCTGTACCTGCTGTCGGCCACCACGCTGCTGGCCGCCGCCCTGGTGCCGGGCGTGCGCGCACGCCTGGCGCCGGCCGTGGCGGCACCTTCCGCCGCCTGAACCCCTGTACACGGAGAAAACACCATCCCATGACACACATCCCCACCATCAAGCAGGTGCGCGCCTTCACGCTCAAGGGCGGTGGCGCCGACTACCACGACCAGTCCGACGGCCACTGGATCGACGACCACATCGCCACGCCCATGGCCAAGTATCCCGAGTACCGCCAGAGCCGGCGCAGCTTCGGCATCAACGTGCTGGGCACGCTGGTGGTGGAGATCGAGGACAGCGCCGGCAACGTGGGCTTTGCCGTGACCACGGGCGGCGAGCCCGCGGCCTTCATCGTCGAGAAGCACCTGGCGCGCTTCCTGGAGGGCGCCCGGGTCACCGACATCGAGCGCATCTGGGACCAGATGTACCTGTCCACGCTGTACTACGGCCGCAAGGGCATCGTCATCAACACGATCTCGGGCGTGGACCTGGCGCTGTGGGACCTGCTGGGCAAGGTGCGCGGCGAGCCCGTGCACCAGCTGCTGGGCGGCGCCGTGCGCGACGAGCTGCAGTTCTACGCCACGGGCGCGCGGCCCGACCTGGCGCAGAAGATGGGCTTCATCGGCGGCAAGCTGCCGCTGCACCACGGCCCGGCCGAGGGCGAGGAGGGCCTGCGCCGCAACCTGCAGGAGCTGGCCACCATGCGCGAGCGCGTGGGCCCGGACTTCTGGCTCATGCTGGACTGCTGGATGAGCCTGGATGTGAACTACGCCACGCGCCTGGCGCAGGGGGCGCAGGAATACGGCCTCAAGTGGATCGAGGAGGCCCTGCCGCCCGACGACTACTGGGGCTATGCGGCGCTGAGGAAGAACGTGCCCACCGGCATGCTGGTGACCACGGGCGAGCACGAGGCCACGCGCTGGGGCTTTCGCCAGCTGCTGGAGATGGGCTGCTGCGACATCATCCAGCCCGACGTGGGCTGGTGCGGCGGCATCACCGAGCTGCTCAAGATCTCGGCCCTGGCCGATGCCCACCAGGCCCTGGTCATCCCGCATGGCTCCAGCGTCTACAGCTACCACTTCGTGGCCACGCGCCACAACAGCCCGTTTGCCGAGTTCCTGATGATGGCCCCCCAGGCCGACGAGGTCGTGCCCATGTTCCATCCGCAGCTGCTGGGCGAGCCGGTGCCGGTCAACGGGCGCATGCGCCTGTCGGTGCTGGACAAGCCGGGCTTCGGCGTGGAGCTCAATCCCGAATGTGCCCTGCACCGCCCCTACACGCACTGAAAGGACCGCCATGCCTGCCATGCAACTGCCTGCCAACCCCTTCAAGGCCGCGCTGCGGCGCGCCGAGCCGCTGTACGGCATCTGGGCCGGTCTGGCCACGCCCTATGCGGCCGAGATCATCGCCACCACGGGCTACGACTGGATGCTGGTCGATGGCGAGCACGCCCCCAACACCGTGCCCACGCTGCTGGGACAGCTGCAGGCCGTGGCGCCCTACGCCACGCACCCGGTAGTGCGCGCCGTGCAGGGCGATACCGTGCTCATCAAGCAACTGCTGGACGTGGGCGTGCAGACGCTGATGGTGCCCATGGTGGAGACGGCCGAACAGGCGCGCGAGCTGGTGCGCGCCATGCGCTACCCGCCCCATGGCGTGCGCGGCGTGGGTGGCGGCCTGACGCGGGCCACGCGCTGGGATGCCGTGCCCGACTACATCCGCACGGCGCATGAGCAGCTGTGCCTGATCGTGCAGATCGAATCGCCCCGGGGCGTGGCCAATGCGGCCGAGATTGCGGCCGTCGATGGCGTGGATGCCGTCTTCATCGGCCCGGCCGACCTGTCCACGGGCATGGGCCATGCGGGCGATGCCAGCCAAGGCGAGGTGCAGGAGGCCATACGCCGCACCGGCGAGGCCACGCTGGCCGCCGGCAAAGCCTGCGGCATCCTCGCGCCGCGCGAGGAGGATGCGCGCCGCTATGCGGCCTGGGGCTGCCGTTTCATCGCCGTGGGCATCGACATCAGCCTGCTGCGCCAGGCCGCGCTGGCCAACCTGGGGCGCTATCGCGCCACGCCAGCCATGGACCAGGCAGCCCCTGCATCCCGCACCTACTGAAACCCAAGGAGAACTCCATGGCATCCCTTCCCGTGCTGCGCAATTTCATCGCCGGTGCCTTCACCGACAGCGCCGAACTGCATGAGGTGACCAACCCCGCCACGGGCGCGGTGCTGGCGCGCTCGCCCCTGTCCACCCAGGCTGACGTGGACCGCGCCCTCGCCGCCGCACGCGGCGCCCACAAGGCCTGGGCGCGCAGGCCGGCCGTGGAGCGCGCGCAGTACCTGCGCCGCATCGCGGCCCGCATCCGCGACAACGCCGCGCGCATTGCGCGCACCATCACCGAGGAACAGGGCAAGGTCCTGGGCCTGGCCGAGGTGGAGGTGAACTTCACCGCCGACTACCTGGACTACATGGCCGAATGGGCGCGCCGCATCGAGGGCGAGGTCATCACCAGCGACCGCGCCAACGAGCAGATCTTTCTGCTGCGCAAGCCGTTGGGCGTGGTGGCGGGCATCCTGCCCTGGAACTTTCCCTTCTTCCTGATCGCCCGCAAGATGGCGCCGGCCCTGCTCACGGGCAACACCATCGTCATCAAGCCCAGCGAGGAAACGCCCATCAACTGCCACGCCTTCACCGAGCTGCTGGCCCAGTGCGAGCTGCCTCCTGGCGTGTTCAACGTGGTCTACGGCCAAGGCGGCACGGGCGCGGCGCTGGCCGGGCATGCGGGCGTGGACATGGTCAGCTTCACGGGCAGCGTGGCCACGGGCGAGCGCATCGCCGCCGCTGCCGCGCCCCACATCACCAAGCTCAACCTGGAGCTGGGCGGCAAGGCCCCGGCCATCGTTCTGGCCGACGCCGACCTGGACCTGGCCGTGCGCGCCATCCGCGACTCGCGCATCATCAACACCGGCCAGGTCTGCAACTGCGCCGAGCGCGTCTACGTGCAGCGCCAGGTGGCCGACGAATTTACGGCCCGCATCGCCCAGGCCATGGCTGCCACGCGCTATGGCGACCCCCTTGCCCGCCCCGATGTGGAAATGGGCCCGCTCATCAACCGCAAGGGTCTGGACGCCGTGCAGGCCAAGGTGCGCCAGGCCATTGCCGAGGGCGCGCAGCTGGTCACGGGCGGGCAGGTGGCGCAGGCGGACGGTTTGGGCGCGGGCTTTCACTTCCTGCCCACGGTGCTGGCCGGCTGCACGGCCGGCATGGAGATCATGCGCAAGGAGATCTTCGGCCCGGTGCTGCCCATCCAGGTGGTGGAGGACCTGGACGAGGCCATCGCCCTGGCCAACGACTGCGAGTACGGCCTGACCTCGTCGCTGTACACGCGCGACCTGTCCAAGGCCATGCAGGCCATGCGCGAGCTGGATTTCGGCGAGACCTACATCAACCGCGAGAACTTCGAGGCCATGCAGGGCTTCCATGCCGGCGTGCGCAAGTCGGGCGTGGGTGGTGCCGACGGCAAGCACGGGCTGTACGAGTACACGCACACGCAGGTGGTGTACCTGCAGGGTTGACAGCCACTCAGGGCGCGGCCGGCTTCCTGCGGTTGCGCGGCGCCTTGGGCGGCGGGCTGTGGGCGTCCATGGCCCGCGCCCGCTCGCGGATGCGCTCGAAGGCGCGCGCCATGGCCTGCAGTTCGGCCTCGGGCACGGCGTCCATGAGTTCGCGGTTGATGGCCTGCACCTGGGGGAACAGCTCGGCATGCAGGGCGCGGCCCGTGTCGCTCAGGCGCAGCAGCGCGCGGCGCGCGTCGCCGGCCTGGCTTTCGCGCCAGACCAGGCCCTTGGCCAGCAGGGCGGTGACCGTGCGCGAGGTGCGCGTGCGGTCCAACTGGGCCTGCTCGGCCAGCTGCGAGGGCTGCAGCGGCCCGGCTTCCGCCAGCAGGCCCAGCATGCGCCATTCGCGCCGCGTGATACCGTAGCGCCCCTCGCACAGGCGCACCACCCGGGAGCCGGCAGCCGCCTGCAGCCGGGCCAGGTGGTAGAGGAACATGTCGTCGAGCACGGCGGGGTCGCGCCAGCGGTGGGTGTCGTTCATGCGCAAGGCAGGGGCGAAGAGTGCGGGAGAGTGCAGGAGAGTGCGGGTTTGTGCCGGGGATGATGGATTAGATGCATTGTGCGCCGCCTGCGTACAGTCTCCGCAAGACCCAGACAAGGAGACAAGCATGCCCAGCCCCCTCGCACGCCTGGCGCGCACTGCCGTGGCACTGGCCGCCGCCGGCCTGTGCGCCGCGCCCGCCCTGGCCCAGGAATGGCCCAAGGCCAGGCCCATACGCATCGTCGTGCCCAATCCGCCGGCCGGCCCGTCCGACATCTCGCTGCGCCCCGTGGCCGCCGCCATGCAGGCGGCGCTGGGCCAGGCCGTGGTGGTGGACAACAAGCCCGGCGCCAACGGCAACATCGGCGCGGCCGAGGTCGCGCGCTCGGCCCCGGACGGCTACACCTGGCTGTGGGCCATGGACCCCGTGCTCACCGTCAACCCGCATGTCTACAGGAACCTCGGCTACAAGGCCGATGCGCTGGAAACCCTGGTCGTGGCCGCGCGTTTTTCCCAGACCCTGGTCTGCGGCCCGGGCACAGGCTTCAAGTCCGTCAAGGACATGGTGGCCGCCAGCAAGGCGCGCGAGCTGACCTATGCTTCGGGCGGCGCGGGCTCACCCGGCCACCTGGTCATGGAGGCGCTGCTGGCCACCTCGGGCGCGAAGATGGTCCACGTGCCCTACAAGGGCCCGGCGCCGGCCATGCAGGACCTGCTGGGCGGCCAGGTGGACTGCGGCTTCCTGGCCGGCCCCACGGTCCTGCCCCAGGTGCAAAGCGGCAAGCTCGTGGCCCTGGCCACCTCGGGCAAGACGCGCTCGGCGCTGGCGCCCGAGCTGCCCACCATTGCCGAATCGGGCTTTCCCGAGTTCGACGGCACTTTCTGGATCCTGCTGGCCGCGCCCAGGGGCGTGCCGGCCGCCGTGCAAAAGCGCTTCGTCGATGCCATGAACGAGGCCATCCGCGCGCCCGAGCAAAAAGAGCGGGCCAAGGCCCTGGACATCGAGATGGTGGGCTCCACCGTGGCCGAGGCCCAGGCGCGTGCCAAGGGCCAGTCCGCGCAATGGGCGGCCCTGGTCAGGCGCATCCACCTGACCAGCGACTGAATCAGCCCCGAAGTTACGGCCGTTTTGGCGATACTCCCCTCTCCGACGCATCCACTGTTTCCCGGCTTCCATGGCAACCCAGCGCCCCAATCTGATCTTCATCCTCGCCGATGACCTCGGCTACGCCGACCTCGGCTGCACGGGCGCGCGCGATGCGCACAGCCGCGTCACCGACGTCTCGCCGCGCCTCGATGCCATGGCCGCCCAGGGCATGCGCTTCACGCGCGGCTATTCCAATTCGGCCGTGTGCTCGCCCACGCGCTTCGCGCTGGCCACGGGCCGCTGGCAGTACCGCCTGCGCGGCGCGGCCGAGGAACCCATTGCCAGCGTGCACGGCGACAAGGTGCTGGGCCTGCCGCCCGAGCACCCCACCGTGGCCTCGCTGCTGCGCGACGCGGGCTACGCCACGGCCCTGGTCGGCAAGTGGCACCTGGGCTACCCGCCGCACTTCGGCCCGCGCCTGTCGGGCTACGAGGAGTTCTACGGCTTCCACGCGGGCGGTGCCGACTACTTCGCCCACTGCGATCCGCGTGGCCGCCCCGACTTCTGGATCAACGAGCAGCCGCACGAGGAGGAGGGCTACCTCACCGACCTGCTCAGCCGCCGCGCCGTGGACTTCATCGAGCGCCAGACGGCCGACAAGCCCTTTTACCTGTCGCTGCACTACAGCGCCCCGCACTGGCCCTGGCTCACGCGCGAGGACCTGGAGGAGTCGCGGCGCATCGGCGGCTTCGGCAAGCACACCGATGGCGGCTCCATCGAGACCTACCAGCGCATGATCCACCACATGGACGAGGGCATCGGCTGGGTGCTGGATGCGCTGCAGCGAAAGGGCATGGCCGGCAACACGCTCATCGTCTTCACCAGCGACAACGGCGGCGAGCGCTTCTCCAACAACTGGCCCTTCGTCGGCCAGAAGATGGACCTGCTGGAAGGCGGCATCCGCGTGCCGCTGCTGGCGCGCTGGCCCGAACGCATGCCGGCCGGCGCCGTCAGCGACACGCCCAACCTGACCATGGACTGGTCGGCCACCTTCCTGGCCGCCGCGGGCGTGGACGGCCATCCCGACTATCCGCTGGACGGCGTCAGCCTGCTGCCGCTGATGGACGATGCCGCCTGGGACCCCGGGCGCGACCTGTGCTGGCGCATGAAGCACCGCGGCCAGCGCGCGCTGGTGCGCGGCGACTGGAAGTACCTGCAGATCGAGGGCGTGGAATACCTGTTCGACGTGGCGCGGGACCCGCGCGAGCGGGCCAACCTGCGCGACCGCGAGCCCGCGCGCCTGGCCGAACTGCGCCAGGCCTGGCAGGCCTGGGATGCGTCGCTGCCGCCCATTCCCGAGCAAGCCAGGGTGTCCCTGGTGTTCACGCGGCAGGACCTGCCTTCGGCGACGTTCTGATCGCTTCGCGCGCCAAAGGCCCGTTCCGATGTGCCGGAACGGGCCTTTTTTGTGTTCCCAGGCCATGGGTTTGCACTGTTTTGGTGCGTTTCTGGCGTTTTTTCATGTGAGTACACGCTATCACCGGCTCGGTGCATGTTTTTTGCACAAGACTGGTGCACCATTGGTTGTTGCAGTGCCGCATTGGTGGCCTGCAGGGTTACCACCCCTGCGCAAAAAACTGGCACGGTCCATGCTTAACCCGGTTGTCACGAATTTTTTCAAACCGGAGGATCCCATGTCCCGTGCCAGCCTCAAGTCGCTCGCCATCGCCTGTGTCGCCATCGCTCCGCTCTGGGCCCATGCCCAGCTCACGGCCAATGTGTCCCTGACCACGAACTACAAGTTCCGCGGACAGGACCAGGATGCGGGACGCAACAAGGCCGTCAAGCCGGCCCTGCAAGGCGGTTTCGACTACAGCTTCGGCGACAGCGGCTGGTACATCGGCAACTGGAACTCCAGCGTGGACTGGCTGCCCCGCAACTCGCTGGAAACCGACTTCTACGGCGGCTACAAGTTCAAGGCCGGCGAGGTGGACCTGGACTTCGGAGCCCTGCAATACCTGTACTCGGGCAACTCCGCGGGCAACACCACCGAGCTGTACGGCGCGGCCACCTACGGCCCGTTCACGGCCAAGTATTCGCACACCGTCTCCAAGGACTACTTCAACTGGGCCGGCGAGAAGGGCGGCTCGGGCCTGTCGGGCCGCAACACCGGCTACCTGTGGCTGGGCTTCAGCCAGGAGGTGATGCCGAAGGTGACGGTCAAGGCCTCCCTGGGCTTCACGCGCTTTGCCAGCGACATCAAGGGCCTGGGCGTGCCCAACTACATGGACTACAGCGTGGGCGGTGCCTACGATTTCGGCGACGGCCTGTCGCTGGGCGCGGCCGTCACGGGCGCGAACAAGAAGGCGTACTTCGGCGACGTCAACAAGGCGCGCCTGATCGTGACGCTGACCAAGACCCTGTAACCGGACCTGAGGAGCCAAGCATCATGAAACTGGTGACCGCCATCATCAAGCCCTTCAAGCTGGACGAGGTGCGCGAGGCGCTCTCGGACATCGGCGTGCAGGGCATCACCGTGACCGAAGTCAAGGGCTTCGGCCGCCAGAAGGGCCACACCGAGCTGTACCGCGGCGCCGAGTACGTGGTCGACTTCCTGCCCAAGCTGCGCCTGGAGGCCGCCGTGCCCGATGCGCTGGTGGACCGCGTGATCGACGCCATCGAGGCGGCCGCGCGCACCGGCAAGATCGGCGACGGCAAGATCTTCGTGCTGCCCATCGAGCAGGCCGTGCGCATCCGCACCGGCGAGACCGGCGACAGCGCCCTGTGAGTTCCAACCCCGTATCCCGAAAGACTGACATGACCAAACGACTTCTTTCCATGGGCCTGGGGCTGGGCCTGCTGGCCGCAGGCGCCGCCGCCCTGGCACAGGAGCCCGCCGCCGCCGCTGCCGTGGCCGATGCCGCCGCTGCGGCAGCCCCTGCCGCCGCGCCCGCCGCCGAAGCTGCTGCGCCTGCGCTCAGCGCCGGTGACACGGCCTGGATGCTGACTTCCACCATGCTGGTGATCCTGATGGTGATCCCGGGCCTGGCCCTGTTCTACGGCGGCCTGGTGCGCACCAAGAACATGCTGTCCGTGCTGTGCCAGGTCTTCGTGATCTTCTCGCTGATCACGCTGCTGTGGGCCGTCTACGGCTACTCGCTGGCTTTCGCGGGCGAGGGCAACTTCTTCGGCGGCTTCGGAAAGATCTTCCTCAAGGGCATCGCGCCCGATACCCTGGCCGGCGCGCTGCCGACCATCCCCGAGTACGTGTTCGTGGCCTTCCAGTCCACCTTCGCGGCCATCACCGTGGCACTGATCGTGGGCGCCTTCGCCGAGCGCATCAAGTTCTCGGCCGTGATCCTGTTCTCGGTGCTGTGGTTCACCTTCAGCTACATCCCCATGGCCCACATGGTCTGGGGCGGCGGCCTGCTGGGCAAGGACGGCGCGCTGGACTTCGCGGGCGGCACCGTGGTGCACATCAACGCCGGTATCGCGGGCCTGGTCGGTTCGTACATGCTGGGCAAGCGCATCGGCTTCGGCAAGGAAGCCCTGCCTCCGCACAGCCTGACGCTGACCATGGTCGGTGCCTCGCTGCTGTGGGTGGGCTGGTTCGGCTTCAACGCCGGCTCGGCGGGCGCGGCCAACGGCATCGCGGGCCTGGCCTTCATCAACACCATCGTCGCCACGGGCGCCGCCACCGTCTCCTGGCTGGCCGCCGAGGCCCTGCACAAGGGCAAGGCCTCGATGCTGGGCGCTGCCTCCGGCGCCGTGGGCGGCCTGGTGGTCATCACCCCGGCGGCCGGCTTCGTCGGCCCCATGGGCGCCATCGTCATGGGCCTGATCGCCGGCCCCGTCTGCCTGTGGGGCGTGTCGGGCCTCAAGAAGCTGCTCAAGGTCGATGACGTCTGCGACGTGTTCGGCGTGCACGGCGTGGGCGGCATCCTGGGCGCCATCCTGACGGGCGTGTTCTGCGCCTCCAGCCTGGGCGGCATCGAGCCCGCGGACTTCAGCATGGGCCACCAGGTGTGGGTGCAGGTCAAGAGCGTGCTGCTGACCATCGTCTGGTCCGGCGTCGTGGCCGCCGTCGCCTACAAGATCTGCGACCTGCTCGTCGGCCTGCGCGTCAGCGAGGAATCCGAGCGCCAGGGCCTGGACATCACCTCGCACGGGGAGGTGGCCTACTACCGCTGAGCCAGGTTTCAGGGATTCCATTGCGGATTGGCCCCGGTGCTCGCACCGGGGCCTTTTTTCATTGGCCATTTCATCGGCAGTGGCGGCCGCTGCTGCTTTTGCCTTTTCGGCGCGGGTGTTTTGCCCTGACCGGAAACTTCAAGCACACCATTCAAAAAATTCACGGCTGCGCACCGGGGCGCGAAAGTGCCGAGCCGCTACGATGCGGGCCATGGATTCAGCCCAAAGCCAACTCATCCAGATCGCCGAGCGCGTGCGCGCCGCCGCGGCCGACGCCACGCCGCTGCGCATACGCGGCGGCGGCACCAAGGACTTCCACGGCCTGGCCCTTCAGGGCGAGCTGCTGGACACGCGGGCGCTGGCCGGCGTGGTCAGCTACGAACCCAGCGAGTTGGTCGTCACGGTGCGCGCCGGCACGCCGCTGGCCGAACTGGAGGCCCTGCTGGCCGCGCAGGGCCAGTGCCTGGCCTTCGAGCCGCCGCACTTCGCTGGCGATGGCGCCAGCGCCACCGTGGGCGGCATGGTGGCCGCGGGCCTGTCGGGCCCGTCCCGCGCCAGCGTGGGCGCGGTGCGCGATTTCGTGCTGGGGCTGGAGATGGTCAACGGCCGGGGCGAGCTGCTGCGCTACGGCGGCCAGGTCATGAAGAACGTGGCCGGCTATGACGTCGCGCGCCTGATGGCGGGCTCCTGGGGCACGCTGGGCCTGGTCACCGAGGCCAGCCTCAAGGTCCTGCCCCTGGCGCCGGCCGAGGCCACGCTGCGCTTCGAATGCGGGCAGCAGCAGGCGCTGGACCGGCTCAATGCCTGGGGCGGCCAGCCGCTGCCGCTCAATGCCAGCTGCTGGCTGCGCGAGGACGGGACGGGAGCGGGCCTGCTGTACCTGCGCCTGCGTGGCGCCCGCGCCGCGGTGCAGGCCGCCTGTGCCCGCCTGGGCGGAGAGCGTGTCGAGAACGCGGCGGCCGACTGGCAGGCCTGCCGTGAGCAGCAACTGCCCTGGTTCGCCGCGCGTGCGCCGGGCCATGCGCTGTGGCGCCTGTCCCTGCCGCAGACCGCACCCGCGCTGGCGCTGCCCGCCGGCTGCACGGACCCCCTGGTCGAATGGCATGGCGCGTTGCGCTGGGTGCAGGCGCCGCGCGCGCTGGGCGGCGCGTTGCGTGCGCTGGCCCGCGCGGCGGGAGGGTCCGCCACCCTGTTCCGCTCCGAGACCGCGGGCCAGCCCGGCGCCGAGCCCGATTTCGAGGCCCAGGCGGGCGATGCCACGGCCTTGCTGCATGCGCGCCTGAAGCAGGCCTTCGATCCTGCGGGCATCTTCAACCGCGGCCGGATGGCCGCCGCCTGGTAGCCCGGGCGAGGCCGTCACGTCCATGCGCCACCATCTGCATCTGCTCACGGACCGCCACCGCACGGTGGCCAGCAACCGCGCGCTGGGCCTGCTGCTGGCCTTCAACGCGGGCGCCGTGAACGCAGGCGGCTTCCTGCTGGTGCACTCCTATACATCGCACATGACGGGCTTCGTCTCGCTGCTGGCCGACAACCTGGTGCTGGGCAATACGGCCCTGGCGCTCAGCGCCTGCGGCGCGCTGCTGGCCTTCCTGTGCGGCGCGGCCGTGACGGCGCTGCTCGTCAACTGGGCGCGCCACCACCGGCTGCGCAGCAGCTATGCGCTGCCGCTGCTGCTCGAAGCCGGCCTGATGCTGCTGTTCGGCCTGCTGGGCGCGGCCATGCTGGCCTGGCCCACGCCGTTTGCCGTGCCGCTGGCCGTGCTGCTGCTGTCCTTCATCATGGGGCTGCAGAACGCCACGGTGACCAAGATGTCGTCCTCGCAGATCCGCACCACCCACATGACGGGCGTGATCACCGACCTGGGCATGGAGCTGGGCCGCGCGCTGTACTGGAACCGCCACGGCAGCCCGCCCGAGCACCGCGTCCACGCCAACCATGCGCGGCTGCGGCTGTTCGCGGGCCTGCTGGCCATGTTCCTGCTGGGCGGCATCGCGGGCGCCCTGGGGTTCCGGCACCTGGGCTTCGTGTTCGTCGTGCCGCTGGCCGTGGTGCTGTGCCTGCTGTCCCTGCCGCCGCTGTGGGCCGACCGCGCAAGGCTGCCCCTGCTGCTGGGCCGCCGCGCCACGCCGCGTGCCTGACCGCTTCCCGATATCCATAAAAAGAGCCCCACCATGCAGACCCAACTCGCACCCCAGTACCGCGCCACGCCCGAGGGCCAGGAGGCCGAAGCCATCCTGCGCAAGTGCGTGCATTGCGGCTTTTGCACGGCGACCTGCCCGACCTACCAGCTGCTGGGCGACGAGCTGGACGGCCCGCGCGGACGCATCTACCTGATCAAGCAGGTGCTGGAGGGCGAGACGCCCACGCGCGCCACCCAGCAGCACCTGGACCGCTGCCTGACCTGCCGCAACTGCGAAAGCACCTGCCCCAGCGGCGTGCAGTACGGCCATCTGGTGGACATCGGCCGCAAGATCGTCGAGGAGCAGGTGCCGCGCCCGCTGGGCGAGCGCGCCCGGCGCTGGGCGCTCAAGGAAGGCATGAACTCGGCGCTGTTCGCGCCGGCCCTCAGGCTGGGCCAGGCGGTGCGCGGACTGCTGCCCGAGGCCCTGGCCGAGAAAGTGCCCCAGCCGCAGGAGGCCGGCGCCTGGCCTGTGCGGGAACACCCGCGCAAGGTTCTGCTGCTGGCCGGCTGCGTGCAGCCGGCCATGATGCCGCGCATCAACTTCGCCACGGCGCGCGTGCTGGATGCGGCCGGCATCCAGACCGTGGTCGCGCCCCAGGCGGGCTGCTGCGGCGCCGTGAAATTCCACCTCAACGACCAGGAAGGCGGCAAGGCGCAGATGCGTGCCAACATCGATGCCTGGTGGCCCCAGGTGGACAGCGGCGCCGTCGAGGCCATCGTCATGAACGCATCGGGCTGCGGCGTCACCGTCAAGGAATACGGCCATCTGCTCAGGGACGATGCGCAGTATGCGCACAAGGCCGCGCGCATCAGCGCGCTCACGCGCGACCTCAGCGAGCTGCTGCCCGAACTGCTGCCCGAGCTGGCCGAGCGGCTGCGGGGCAAGGTCCGTGCGCCCGCCGCGCCCATGGCCTACCACCCGCCCTGCACGCTGCAGCATGGGCAGAAGCTGCGTGGCGGCGTGGAAACCCATCTGGCCCGCCTGGGCTTTGACCTGCGCGTGGCGCGCACCGAGTCCCACCTGTGCTGCGGCTCCGCGGGCACTTACTCGGTGCTGCAGCCCGGGCTGTCCCACCAGCTGCGCGACCGCAAGATCGCCGCGCTGGCCGAAGGCTTCGCGGACGCGCCGCCGGCGGCCATTCTCTCGGCCAACATGGGCTGCATCGTGCACCTGCAAAACGGCACGGACCTGCCCGTGCGGCACTGGATCGAGGTGCTCGACGACGCCCTGCTTGCCTGAGGCGGCCGCCGCGACTGTGCTGCCTGCGCGACGCCATGGGGGCTCTGCCCGCGCATGCCCTTGCAATGCTGGCATGATGCGGGGTTTCGTTTTTCCAAGCCCATGGGCTCTGCCATGACTGAATCCGTGCCTGAACCGCAAGAACAGAATGCCGCGCTGCCGGCGGACGCCGCCACCCCAGGCGCCGCCTCCCCCGGCACCGCGCCGCAGGCGGCCGCCAGTGCCGATGGCCAGGGCCGCAAACGCTCGCGCCGCGGCGGACGCGGCCGCAACAAGGGCAAGAGCGCCGAGTCCGCCGCCGCGCCCGCAGCGGCCGGCGCCGCCCAGGCGCAGGCCGCGCGGCCCGCGCGCAGCCAGCATCCGCTGCTGGCGCAGCTGGCCGAATGGCATCCCCGGCTGTTCGGCGAACAGCCCCTGCCGCTCAAGCGCGGCATCTTCGAGGACCTGCTGGCAGCCCACCCCGAAGCCATCGACCGCGACCAGCTCAAGCTGGCCCTGGCGCAGCACACGCGCTCCAGCCGCTACCTCACGGTGGTGGCCGCAGGCCAGGCGCGCCATGACCTGCAGGGCCAGC
>JBHIXF010000061.1:0-38185 GCA_041984925.1 Comamonas sp. | reverse complement strand
CCTGGCAGAAGATGCACATGGGCATCACGGCCGAGAACGTGGCCGAGCGCTACCACATCAGCCGCGAGATGCAGGACGAACTGGCCGCCGCCAGCCACCAGCGCGCGGCGGCCGCCATCGAGGCCGGCTACTTCAAGGACCAGATCGTCCCCGTGGAAATCGCCACGCGCAAGGGCACCGTGGTCTTCGACACCGATGAGCATGTGCGCGCCGCCACCACCATCGAGGTGCTGTCCGCCATGAAGCCCGCCTTCCGCAAGGAAGGCGGCACCGTGACGGCCGGCAATGCCTCGGGCATCAATGACGGCGCCGCCGCCGTGGCCCTGGCCGCGGGCGATCGCGTGGCGGCCCTGGGCCTCAGGCCACTGGCCCGCCTGGTCGGCTACGCCCATGCCGGCGTGGAGCCGGCCTACATGGGCATAGGCCCGGTCCCCGCCACCCAGAAGGTGCTGCAGCGCACGGGCCTGAAGATCGCGGACATGGACGTGATCGAGGCCAACGAAGCCTTCGCGGCCCAGGCCTGCGCCGTGATCCAGCAACTGGCGCTGGACCCGGCCAAGGTCAACCCCAACGGCTCGGGCATCTCGCTGGGCCACCCGGTGGGCGCCACGGGGGCCATCATCACCACCAAGGCCATCGCCGAACTGCATCGCACGGGCGGCCGCTATGCGCTGGTCACCATGTGCATCGGCGGCGGCCAGGGCATCGCCGCGGTGTTTGAAAGAGTCTCCCCCTGAGCGGCTGCGCCGCTTCCCCCCTCTCTACCCGCTTCACGGGGGAGGGGACGACACCCTCGGTGCGGGGCGGCCCTTCCTCGGTGTCCCTGAGTTGGGCCATGCCTAGTTCATGCGCTATGGCCCCTCTTCATGTTTCATGTGAAACATTGCAGTTTGCGGTAGCCATGCGGCATCAGAACGGTGCTTCTTCCGGGGCCGTGTCCGCCGGGGCCATGGCCGGCCCCGTCAGCGTGCCCCGGCCTGCGGGCCTGGCCGCCACGGCCGGCGTCTCCAGCGATGTCGGCAGCCCCTGGCCCAGGCCCGTGCGCCCTTCCCCGCCCAGCGCCTCGATCAGGTCGGGGATCAGCCTGGACAGCTCGCCCGTGGCGATGGCCACGTCGGCATCGAAGCCGCCATCGTCCTGCGACTGGCCTTCCATCACGGCATCGAGCAGCGCGATCTTGCGCACCTGAAGGCCCTCGGTCAGCACGAAGCTCACGCGGTCATCCCAGGTCATGGCCAGGCGCGTGGGCAGCTTGCCGTGCTCGATGTGCTGGCGCACCTCATCGATGTCCAGCGGATGGCGCGCATAGCGCACCACGGCCTTGGATTCGTCGGCGGCCTTGAGCTCGCATTCGCGGTCGATGGAAAAGCCCGCGGGCGGCTCCTGGGTCATCAGCCAGTGCGCCATCGCGGCCTGGGCACTGGTCTGGGTATCGACCAAGGCCAGCGCCAGGCCCGTGAGGCCCTCGACCAGCATGCTCACCACCTCGTCGGCGCGCGCCTGGCTGCCGGTGTCCAGCACCAGGGTGCGGGCCTGGGGATCGAGCCAGACCCACATCGCGCCCTGCTTGGTGAAGGCCATGGGCAGCAGGTCCAGCTTGGCTTCTTCCTTGAGTTCCTTCTTCTCCTTCTTGCCGGGCTTGCGGCCTTCGGTGGCCTCGATGTGCGCCGCCTTCTCGTTGACGCGGCGGTTGAGCACGCTGGCCGGCAGCATCTTGGCCTCGGTCATGAAGCGCATCACCCATTGGCCGGCGACGGATTCGGCCAGCGGGCCATGGGCCTCGCCACGCGGCGGCACCCAGCCGGCACTGCGCTCCTGCGTGGCGCCGCATTCGGCGAAGGGGCTCTTGGCCAGCGCTTCTTCGAGCTGCTGCAAATCGCCCTGCCAGCTCTCGGCAATGCGATAGACGATCATGTTCTTGAACATCGAAAACCTTTTCTCGCACGGACGGCGGCGGCCTGGCCGCGCAGCCTCCATGCATCGGGGAAAACAGGAAAAAGAGATGGCGCCCCGGCATGCGGCGCCCTGCCCGGCCATTGTGCATGCCCGGCAGGCGGCCGGTATCGCACAAGCTTGTCAATTCTTTACATGCCGTGCGCAAAACCTCACTGCCCCGATACATCGCAGGACCACACTTGCCCCATCCGCTGCACAGGTCTGCCAAGCGCCTTGCCAGCGGTTTCAGTCACCCTCTCCAGAAAGGATCTTGGAATGACCACCACTTTCCGCCGCACCCTCGCCAGCGCCGCAACCGCAACCGCCCTGCTGGCATCGCTGGCCCTGCCCTCGTTCGCGCAGACCGCCGCGCCGGCCGCGCCCGCCGCCGCCTCGGCGCCCCAACCTGGCCATGCCGGACACAAGCGCGGCGATTTCCGCGAGCACATGCAGCAGCGCATCGCCAAGCTCAAGGCCGACCTCAAGCTCACGCCCGCCCAGGAAGGCGCGTGGAACACCTATGTGGCCAGCCTCAAGCCCGGCGAGCGTCCCCAGCGCATGGAGCGCGAGGACTTCGCCAAGCTGACCACGCCCCAGCGCATCGACAAGATGCGCGAGATGCGTGCCCAGCACGCGGCCGAAGCCGACCGCCGGGGCGAAGCCACCAAGGCCTTCTATGCCCAGCTGGATGCCAGCCAGCAAAAGACCTTCGACGCGGCCACGCTGCACAAGGGCATGCACGGTCACCATGGCATGGGCCACGGCCCGCGCCATGACCACAAGCCGGGCCAGCCCCGTCCCGCGCCGGCCCCGGCCCCGGCCCAATAAGCGCATCCTCATTGGCCTGCCCGATATCACCGGGCGGGCCTTTTTTTCACGACAGCCCTCGGCGGGCCGCATTGCAAGGCGGCCGACAGCACGAGGGCTGTTTTGCTGACGCGCCCGATTTCTCCAGCTTGCCTAGAGTGGGAAAGAAAACAACCAGCAACAAATACCCATCCGGAGAAAACCATGGCTCGCAGCTTCCCCTTCCCGATGCCCTGCCCCACCCCATCGCGCAGCCTTCCCACCGGCCTTGTGCGGCCACTTGCGCTGCTGGCGCTCGCCATGGCAGCCCTGCCCCAGGCACATGCCCAGGCCCAGGCCCAGCCATCCAATGATTCGCCTGCCGTCTATCTCCAGTACGGCGCCGCAGAGCACAGCGCCGACAGCTGGACCCTGGGCGTCACCGTGCCCTGGCGGGACTGGCGGCGCGCGCTGTGGGGCGGGCAGTTGACCGGCTACTGGGATCTGTGGGCGGGACGCTGGTCCGCGCCGCTCGATGGCCGCCACCGCAGCACCTCCATCATCGGCATCAATCCCACCGTGCGCTGGCGCGGGGACGGCGGCCAGTCGCCCTGGTTCGCCGAGGCCGGCGTCGGTGTGAGCTGGGCATTGAACCGGCGATACATCACCGACGACAAGGAATTTTCCACGCGCTACAACTTCGCCACCCATCTGGGCGTGGGCTACCTGTTCGGCGCCCAGCGCCAGCACGAACTGGTGCTGCGCCTGGAGCACCACTCCAACGCCGGCATCAAAAAGCCCAACCCCGGCGAAAACTTCCTGCAGCTGCGCTACGCACGCCATTTCTAGCCCCCGCCGGCGCCCCATCCCCCTCTTGCACCCCAGGCCACCGACAGCGGTGGCTTTTTTTCGACCTGTTGATAAACCTGGGCATAAAAAAAGCGTAAGCAATCAGTTTTCCACAGGACTTTGCCTTGCGGGAAAGTTGTTCCCAAAACGGGCGCACCAGCAGCGTACTGCGGGCCACAGACTTTGATTTATCCTAAGTACATGATTCATAAAGAGAAAATGTTGTTATCAACACTTAAGCGACCTGCTTACTACTATCACTAACTAAAAAATAAGAGAGATAGGAATAACAGCCATGCGCAGTTTTTCACAGCCGCGGGCAGTGCACCAGCAGCGAAAAGCCACCTGAGCCGGCAAAAAAAGCCCCGAAAAAATGGACACAGCGCATGGAATGCGTGTGTCCATCCAAGCCTAGCCAACGTGAGAACTGGCTAGAAATTCAAAAAAAATATTGAAAATCAATAACTTAATGTTTTTTGGAGATGCAGAAGTGCGCCATGGAAAACTGTGGATAGCTATTGATCAACTTCAACGTTATCCACATGGATGGCAGGAATTTCCAATCTATCCCCGTTGGAAGGACAACGGCAACAGGGCCATGTCAACAGCTTTATCAGAATGCCAACTTGTTGAAGTCGAAAGGAAATAGTGACTTATCCACAAAGATATGCAGGCTCTACTACTACGACTATTTTTTTTAAGAGCTCCAAAGAACAACCAGGGGCCAGGCGCATCCGGCGCCTCGGGAAGCGGATGGCAGCCTGTCCGGCATGGCGCGCGTAGATCGCTGGAGCCCGGACCAATGGCGGACACTGCTGTCTCCAGGGAAATTGGCGCGTCTGTCCAGCTCACCTCAGCAGTGGACAGGGCCGGGAAAACCGGGCCATCGCCGATGGCAGTGCTTGAAAGTTCAGCAGCCATGCCGTTTTTTTCATCCATCGGACGATGGCCAGGCGCGCCGCCATGCGCAAACGTGAACGTGAAGGCAAAGGGCGTAGGCCGGAACCTGCGCACGATTCATTCAAAAAAATTCAACCCTCGTCCCGTTCGTACCGGCCGGGCTTGCCACCCGGGTGAAAACGGCAGGCAGCCTGTGCCGCAGGGCAATCACGGAAAGTGATGGCTCCGGACGAACCGGCTTCTGCGGGAATGCAAATGCTTTTTGCGGGCTTGGAAGCGATCGGGGCCTTGGCACATGTCCACCCCCGGCCAGGCGCTGAAGGCGCGTCTGAGGCGCATGCAGGGGGCCGCACGGGCATGCCTTGGCGGGCGGCAACCGAAGATGCCGCTGGCCGGATCCGGATGCGACATGCAGGCCAGACACGGGCCTGCCCATGGCATGCACAGCCTGTGGACGGGCCGGCTGTGGACAAGCCGGCATGCTTTTTCAAAGAAGAGGACTGCGGGCAGGACGTTTCCCCTGAAGTCCCGTCCACCGCTTTTCCACAGGTTTTCGTGCAGTGGGCGCTAGCGTGCGGGCCTGCGCTGCAGGGCAAAGGGCGGCAAGCCCTTGAGCAGCTGCTGGCCATAACTGGTGGTCACCAGGCGTTTGTCATAGCAGTAGACGTGGGCGCGGTCTTCCTCGGTGCGGATGGCGCGGCCCACCCACTGGGCCAGCCGGATGGCCGTGGCGGGCACGACCAGCTCGTTGAACGGGTTGCGGCCACTGCTGCGCAGCCACTCGGCCCGGGCTTCGCCCACGGGATCGTCGGGCGGTGCAAAGGGCAGTTTGGTGATGAACAGCGACTCGCACAGTGCGCCGGGCAGATCCAGGCCTTCGCCGAAGGACTGCATGCCGAAGATGATGGAAGGCTCGCCCGTCTCGACGGCATCGCGGTGGCGTGCCAGCAGCAGCGCACGCGGCAGCGCCGTCTGCACCAGCACCTGCGAGCGCATGGCGGTGGGCAAGGCATCGACGGCCAGGCGCATCTGCTCGCGCGAGGTGAACAGCACCAGGGCGCCGGCCTGCACGCGGGACAGGTCGCCCAGCAGCGCATCGACCATTTCCTCGGTGAAGCGTGCCGCATCCTTGGGATCGGCCATCGTCTCGCGCGCCACCAGCGTGCCCTGGCGGGCGTAGTCGAAGGGGCTGGGCACTTCCAGCGTGGTCACGGCCGCGTCGTCGTGCAGGCCGGCCTCGCGCAGGAAGAAATCGAATTGTCCACAGCTGGTCAGAGTGGCCGATGTCAGCACCGCACCGCGCACCTGCGACCACAGATGGTGGCGCAGCGTGGCCCCCGGCAGGATGGGGCTGGCATGCGCCTTGACCACGATGTAGTCGCCATCTGTCTCCAACGTGAACCATTTCGCATTGGGAATGCGGCTGTCGTCGTTATCTTCCACGGGCTGCTGCATCAGCAACTGGGCCGTGTCGTAGACCGATTCCAGCCTGGGCGCCAGGGCGCCCACCTGTGCATAAACGGTGGACAGCCTGCGTGCTTCCTCTGGACGGTTCTTGATTTCGGCACGCAGCGTCTTGGAGATGGCGCGCAGCGCATCCAGGAATCCATTGGCGTGGTGGGCGATGCGGCCCAGGGGCTGCAGCAGCGGCTCGGCCAGCATGCCGCGCGGAACGCGCACGCGCGCAGGTCCCCAGCGGTCCTTCTGGCCCTTGAGCGCATGTTCGTACTGCTCCAGCACCAGGCGCGCCAGCTCCTGCAGTTGCTGGCGCAGCTGGCTGGCATGGGCGGGCAGGTCGGCCAGCTCCTCCACCTCGGCCAGCGCGTTGACCCGCAAGGCCCGGCTGGCCAGCTTGTCGATCCAGCCGAGCCGGCTCAGATCCATCTCGCCCGCGAACTGGTCCAGCGCCGTGCCCGGCAGGTGGTGGGCTTCGTCGAGCACCAGCAGGCAGTTGTCCAGCTCGGGCAGCAGCCGCGCGCCCAGGGAGGACAGCAGCAGATCGTGGTTGGCCACGATGACCTGGGCCGCGACCAGGTCCTTGCGGCGCTCGTAATAGACGCACTGGCTGAATGCGGGACAGTGCTTGCCGGTGCACGAGGAGGATTCGGCCGCCACCGGGCTCCAGGCTTCCGCCTCGGGCGGGGTCTCCAGCGAGTCGCGGTCGCCATCCCAGGCCTGGGTGGCCAGCGCATCGGCCATGCGCCGGTAGAACTGCATGCGCGCCTCCAGCTCCTGGGCGGGGCGTGCCACGCGGTTCTGGGCCTGGGCCTTTTCCTCGGCGAACAGGTCATCCATGTCCAGCTCTTCGTCCTGGGCCTCGCCCGTGCTGGCCAGCCGTTCGAGCTTGAGCTTGCAGACGAAGCGGCCGCGCCCCTTGGCCAGGGCGAATTTGAAGGGCTGCTCCAGCTGCTGGGCCAGCGCCGGCAGGTCCTTGTTCACCAACTGTTCCTGCAAGGCCACCGTGGCCGTCGAGATCAGCACCCGGGTGCCGCGCGACAGCGCCATCGAGATCGCCGGAATGCTGTAGGCCAGCGATTTTCCGACCCCGGTTCCGGCCTGCACCACGGCAATGGACCGCACGGGCTCCGGCGCCCCTTCATCGATTTTTCCCAGCTGGGCCTGGCTGAAGGTCTCCGCGATCCGGGCCGCCATTTTTCGCTGCCCCTCACGGCTGCGGAACCCCGGCATGGCCCCGACCACGTCATCAAAGGATTTCAGGGCCTGGTCAGCCCATTTTTTTTCATGCATTTCAACGATTTTTTGCCACCGAGGCACCCTGGCCCCTGTGTTTTATATGAATTCGTACAGAGATATGTATCAAATAAGATGCGAAATCTTATGGAATACGGCATACAAAGCCTCTGTTCCGTATGCCGTACAGCCTACAAGCTGGGTGTCGCATGTAGTGCATGCCGCATCAATCGCATGCCCAGCCAGGTGGGTATAGGGTGCATTTATCCACCAGCTGTTCCTGACTTGTTCCCCATGCCGGTGATGCCTGCCTGCACCGGCTTGTTCACAGGCTTGTGCACCGGCCTGCCGCGCAGGAAGCCGCTGCCAGGCCTGTGGAAATGGTGTTTTCATGCCTGTGGATGAGCCTGTTGATTCTGGTGGTTCCGCGTTGTTTTTCAATGGTTTTCTGGTGGATTTCTTCGGATCGGTGCAAAGGCCTGTGTGCTGGCAGTTGTCACCATTGTGGATAACCGGATGTGTGTGCAACCCCCGGGGTGGCGCAGCCAGTTGTCCATCGGTTTTTCCACAGCCGGGCGCGGCTGGGCCCGGCGCGTCCGTGCGATGCCGCATCCTGCCGGCCTGGGACGGCGCGCCTGCCCTGCGCATGGCGTGCGCGCGGCCCCGGCGCTTGCGCGGCCGGGCGGCTGGCTTACCAAACGGTAATGAAGGCTTCACGCACGCCCGGCGAGGCGCTTCCTAGCATGCGTTCATCTCAGGAGAGAGGGCCGGCCTGCCGCAGTCCCTGTGCTCCAGGCATGGATCGAAGGGGGCAAGATGATCAAGACATTCGCGGGCCTGCAGACGGCGGCCCGACTTCCGGTGGCGACTGTGTGCGTCGCCATTTCGGCAGCCTGCGTCCTGGCGGGCTGCGATGCGTCCCAGGCCTCCGGCCAGGCACAGGTCCAGCCCCAGGCGCAGGCGCCCCGCGCTGCGGGCGTGGTGCAGGTCAAGCCCGAGTCGCTGAAGATGCTCAGCATCGCCGTCGTGGCGGACCCCCAGGGCACGCAGATGGCCTGGGCGCCCGCGCGCGTGGCCTTCGCGGAGGACCGCGTGGCCACGGTGACCGTGCCCGTGGCGGCGCGGGTGCAGTCGGTGCGGGCCCATGTGGGCGATATCGTCAAGCCCGGCGATGAGCTGGCCACCCTGGTCAGCCCCGATGCGCTGCGCGTGCGCTACGAGGTCGAGGCGGCGCGCAGCGCGCACGACGTGGCCACGGTGGAAGTGCGCCGCCAGCAGACCATGGTGGACAAGGGCGTGGGCGTGGAGGTCGATCTGCGCGCCGCCCAGGCCAAGCTGCGCGAGAGCGCCCAGGAGCTGGCACGTGCCCAGGGCACGGCCGCGCTGCTGGGCCAGGGCGGTGGCGACCGCATCGTGCTGCGCGCGCCGCGTGCCGGCGTGGTGGCCGAGCGCAAGGCCGTGGTCGGCGCCTCGGTGGAGGCCGGCGGCGAGCTGTTCCAGGTGGGCGATCCCACGTCGATGAACGTCGTGGCCGAGGTGTTCGAAAGCGATCTGCCCGGCATCCGGCTGGGCAGCAAGGTGCAGGTCGATGTGCCGCAGCTGCCCCAGCCGCTCAGCGGCACGGTGCGCCACCTGGGCGCCACGCTGGACAAGGAGTCGCGCCGCGCCGCCGTCATCGTGCAGCTCGATGCGCAGAACCCGGTGCTGCGCTCGGGCATGCAGGCGCGCGTGGGCCTGCAGGTGTCCAACGAGCACGAGATGCTGATCCCCGTGACGGCCGTGCTCATCAAGGATGAGAGCCGCAGCATCGTCTTCGTGCAGACGGGCGAGCTGCAGTTCGAGGCACGCACCGTCAGCCTGGGCCGGCCTGCCCGAGGCATGGTGCCCGTGGTCTCGGGCCTCAAGCCCGGCGAGAAGATCGTCGTGCGCGGTGGCCTGCTGCTGGATGGCGCGGCCAGCCAGCTTCTCTGACACGCGGCAGGAGTTCCCACCATATGCTGCGTTCCCTGATTTCCTTCGTGGTGCACCGGCGGCTCGTCGCCCTGTGCGCCACCCTGATCATCGCCATCTATGGCGTGTATTCGTACCTGCACACCGCCATCGAGGCCTACCCCGATGTGACCAACGTGCAGGTGGGCGTGATCGCCCAGGCGCCGGGCCTGGCCCCCGAGGAGGTCGAGCGCCAGATCACCCAGCCGCTGGAGCGCGAGCTCAACGGCACGCCGGGCCTGGTCTCGCTGCGCTCGGAGAGCTATTTCGGGCTGGCCATGATCAACCTGGTCTTCAACGACCAGGCCGACAGCTTCCATGCGCGCGCCGAGGTGTCGCAGCGCCTGCCCCAGGCCGACCTGCCCGATGGCGTCACGCCCGAGATGGCGCCCGACTACACGCCGCTGGGCAAGATCTTCTACTACCGCCTCAAGAGCGACCGCCACACGCTGGCCCAGCTGCGCACCGAGCAGGAGTGGCGCGTGGTGCGCGTGCTCAAGCAGGTGCAGGGCGTGGCCGACGTGGTCAGCATCGGCGGCTTCGTCAAGGAATACCACGTCGAGGTCGATCCCGAGAAGCTCTACGCCCTGGGCCTGTCGCTGGAGGACGTGAGCGAGGCGCTGTCCAAGTCCAACCGCAACGTGGGCGGCGGCCTGATGCGCCGCGGCGAGCAGTCGCTGATCATCCGCGGCATCGGGCTGCTGCGCACGCCGCAGGAGATCCAGAGCGTGGTCGTGGCCATGCGCGGCGGCGCGCCCGTGAACATCGGCGACGTGGCGCGCGTGGTGCAGTCGCACACGCCGCGCCAGGGCTCGGTGGGCATGGATGATGCCGACGACGTGGTCCAGGGCATCGTGCTGCTCAAGCGCGGCGAGAACCCCTCGGAAGTGCTGGACCAGATCCATGCCAAGGTGGCCGCGCTCAACGACGGCGGCCTGCCCGAAGGCATGCACATGGAGACCAACTACGACCGTTCGGACCTGGTCGGCCACACGCTGGGCACGGTGCAGCACAACCTGCTGTTCGGCGCCACGCTGATCGTGGGCGTGCTGTGGCTGTTCCTGCGCAGCCTGCGCGGCTCGCTGATCGTGGCCACGGTGATTCCGCTGTCGCTGCTGGTGGCCTTCATCGGACTGCACCTGCTGGGCATGCCGGCGAACCTGATCTCCATGGGCGCCATCGACTTCGGCATCATGGTGGACGGCGCCGTGGTGCTGGCCGAGAACATCATCCGCAACGCCCGCCTGCGCAAGCCGCAGACCCAGGCGGACATGCGCCACATCATCATCGACTCGGCCGTGGCCGTGGCCAAGCCCACGCTGTTCGCCATGGCCATCGTGATCGCGGCGCTGATCCCGGTGTTCTCGCTGCAGAGCATCGAAGGCCGCATCTTCCGGCCGCTGGCCATGACCTACAGCTTCGCGCTGCTGGGCGCCCTGGTCTTCGCCATGGGCCTGGTGCCGGCGCTGTGCGCGCTGCTGCTCAAGCCCCAGCACGTGATGGTGGAAGAGCCCAAGATCTTCGACCGCGCCCACCATGGCTACCAGCACTGGATCGAGCGCATGCTGGGCGCGGGCCGCCGCCGCTTCACGGTGGTCGTGGCCTCGGTGGCGATCCTGGTGGGCGCGGGCGTGTCGGCCGTGTGGCTGGGCACGGAATTCCTGCCCGAACTCGACGAGGGCGATGCCTATGTGCTGGTGCAGATGCCGGCCTCGATCTCGCTGGAGAAAGGCCAGGAGGTGCTGCGCGACGTGCGCCTGCGCCTGAAGGCTTTCCCCGAGGTCATCACCGTGACCACCGAGCAGGGCCGCCCCGAGTCGGGCACCGACAACGAGACGCTGAACCTGGCCAAGGTGCTGGTGCGCCTGAAAGGCCATGGCGAATGGCGCAAGGGCCTGACCAAGCCCCAGCTCATCGAGCAGATGCGCGCCACGCTCAGCGAGATTCCCGGCGTGGCCTTCAACTTCGCCCAGCCCATCCGCGACAGCGTCGAGGAATCGACCTCGGGCGCGCGCGGCCAGGTGGTGCTCAAGGTCTTCGGCCCCGACATTCCGCAGCTGCGCTCCATCCTGCAGCAGACCGTGGACCTCGTGAAGGACATCGACGGCGTGGTGGACCTGGGCCTGTACCGCGACGCGCCCGCGCCCCAGGTGCACGTGGAGTTCGACCGCCAGTCGCTGGCGCGCCAGGGCATCGCCATGGAGACCGCGCAAAAGACGCTGGAGGCCGCGCTGGCCGGCAACATCTCGACCACCCTGTGGGAAGGCGAGTACCCGGTGCCCGTGCGCGTGCGCCTGCCCTACGTGGACCGCATGGACGAGGAGCGCATCCGCAACATCGCCATCCCCCTGCCCAACGGCGGTTCGGTGCCCCTGCACTCGGTGGGCAAGGTGTCCATCAAGATCGGCAACTCCTCCATCTTCCGCGAAGGCAATGCGCGCTACATGGCGCTGAAATTCAACGTGGAAGGCCGCGACATCGGCTCCGTGGTCAAGGACACGCTGGCCACCTTCAAGAAGAACGTGAAGATTCCCGAGGGCTACCAGGCGATCTGGGGCGGCGAGTGGGAGAACCAGCAGCGCGCGGCCGCGCGCCTGAAGATCGTCGTGCCGCTGTCCCTGCTCATCGTCTACGCGCTGCTGTTCGGCGCGCTGGGGCAGGCGCGCAGCGCGGCCATCATCTTGCTGTGCGCTCCGTTCGCCATGGTCGGCGGCATCGCGGCCCTGCACATGGCGGGCATCGAGCTGTCCATCAGCGCGGCCATCGGCTTCATCGCCCTGCTGGGGCAGGTGGCGCTGGCCGGCCTGCTCGTGATCTCGGCCGTCGAGGAACTGCGCCGCCAGGGCATGCCCATGCTGCAGGCCCTGGTCGAAGGCACGGCCGAGCGCATGCGCTCCATCGTGCTCGTGGCCCTGCTGGCGCTGCTGGGCCTGCTGCCCATGGCACTGTCCACGGGCGTGGGCAGCGAGACGCAAAAGCCCTTTGCCTCGGTGATCGTGGGCGGCATGGTGGTGCTGCCGCTGGTGGCCCTGGTGCTGCTGCCCGTGCTCTACGCCATCCTGGGCCCCAAGAACATGTTGACGCAGGAAGAACTCGATGAAAAAGAGTAAGCACCCCCTGAGCGGCTGCGCCGCTTCCCCCTCTCTCGCTTCGCGGGAGGGGGACGATGCCCTCGCTGCGGGGCGGCCCTTGCTCGGCATCCCTGGCCTGGAGAGTGCCGGTTTCAAGGGCCGCGCGCGCTACCGGACTTTGGTTGTGGCGTTGGCGTTGTCCTGTGGAGCCGGTGCTGCGCTGGCGCAACAGGCAGTGATGGCTGCGCCGGCTTCCGAGGTGGCGCCTGCGGCGGCGCCGCAGCAGCCGGTGGGCATGCAGGAGTATCTGCAGATGGTGGTGCGCAACCAGCCGCAGCTGGCGGCGCAGCGGCTGCAGATCGGGATTGCGCAGGCGGACAGCCGCACGGCGGCGGCGTTTCCCAATCCCACGGCGTCGTACGGCAGCAAGCCGGGCGAGAAGCAGTGGGGCATCGAGCAGCCCCTGCCCATCTTCGGCCAGCGGCGCCTGCGCATGGAAAACGCGCGCAAGGGCGAGACGGCGGCGCGTGCCAATGTCGAGGTGGCCGTGGCCACGACCCTCAGCGATGCGGCCACGGCCTTCATCGAACTTCTCATGACCCAGCAGCGCCTGCAGGTCTGGCAGGAGGCGCAGCAGGCGCTGGACAATGCCGGGCGCATCGTGCGCGGCCAGATCGAGGCCGGCGCCCGCAGCCGCTACGACGGCGCGCGCCTGAACCTGCAGCAGGCCCAGATGGCCATGCAGGTCAGCCAGGCGCAATCGGACTGGCAGGATGCCGCATCGCGCGCTGCCGCACTGGCGGCCCTGCCGCAATGGCTGCCGCGCGCCACGGGCAGCCTGCAGGCCGTGCCCGTGGCCCAGCTGCCGGGCGAGGAAGTGCTCTGGGAAGCCGCACGCCAGCGCCTGCCCGCCCTGGTCGCCGCCCAGGCCGAGCTGGACCAGCTGCGCCACAAGGTGGAGCTGGAGCGCCGCGAGGCCCTGCCCACGCCCAGCGTGAGCGTGGCGCGCGTGCGCAATCGGCTCGATGGCAACTACAACCAGATCGGCGTCTCCGTGGAACTGCCGCTGTTCGACCGCCGCGAAGGCCCGATCGCGCGTGCCCAGGTGGAGGCCGAGCAGGCCCAGCTGCGCTATGACGCCGCCCTCATCGAGGCGCGCACCGAACTGCAGCGCGCGCTCAAGCAGCTCAGGCTGCGCCGCGAAGCCGTGCGCGCCTATGAAAGGCAGGGCCTGGCGCAGATCGCCCCACTGAGCCAGATGGCGCAGGATGCCTACAAGCTTGGCCAGGGCTCCATCCTCGAACTGATCGACTCGCTGGGCTCGATCAACGAACACCGCCTGGAGCATCTGGACCTGGTCAAGGAAATGATGCTGGCCGAATGGCAGGTGCGCGTGGCCAGCGGCGATCTGCCGACATGGAACACGCCCTGAAGCGTCAGCGCCATTCCCCAGGGAGTGGCCCCGGCCTGCGGCGCGCGCGCAGGGGCATGCCCGCCATGCAGGTGGCGGGCGACTGAATCAAGGTGGACCACATGCCGGCACCCCCCATTCCCCCAGACGTGCCGGACATGCCGGCAGCCGGCACGCCGGCTTGCGGGCCAGCGGCGCCCGGCGCGCCTTATAGTGTCTGCCTCAGCTTTGAGACAGGCCCTGCCGCCCGCATGTACCGCTACCTCATCATCGAAGACGACGCGCTCAACGCGCGCTACATCGCCGAAGGCCTGCGCCAGCAGGGCGCCCAGGTGGTGGTGTGCAGTGATGGCGTGCAGGGCATCGCCCTGGCGGTGGGCGAGAGCTGGGATGTCATCATCCTGGACCGCATGCTGCCCAACGGCTTCGACGGCCTGCAGATCCTGCAGACCCTGCGCTCCATGGGCAAGCAGACGCCGGTGCTGGTGCTCAGCGCCCTGTCGGCCACCGACGAGCGCGTGCGCGGCCTGAAGGCCGGCTGCGATGACTACCTGACCAAGCCGTTTGCCTTCTCCGAACTGTCGGCGCGGCTCGAAGCCCTGGTGCGCCGCGCCCAGATCCCTGCGCCCGCGCGCGAGATGCGGCTGGCCGACCTGCGCCTGAACCTGCTCACGCGCAGCGCCGAGCGCGGCGGCCAGCCGCTGGCGCTGCAGCCGCGCGAGTTCCGCCTGCTGGCCTTTCTGATGCAGCACGCGCACCAGATCGTCACGCGCACCATGCTGCTCGAATCCGTCTGGGACTACCGGTTCGACCCCCAGACCAATGTCATCGACGTGCACATCAGCCGCCTGCGCGGCAAGGTGGACAAGGGCTTCGAGCCCGCGCTGATCCACACCGTGCGCGGCGTGGGCTACAGCCTGTCGGACCGGCCGCAGGACCTGCCGCAGGTCGCCTGATGTCGCTGACCAAGCCCTGGAGCTCCACCGCCTTCCGGCTGGCGCTGACCTACGGGGTGCTGCTGGTGCTGACCATGTCCATCGTGCTGTCGGTGTTCTATGTGCAGACCGTGGGCGTGCTGCGCGCGCGCCTGGACCGCCAGGCGGAGAACCACCTGCGCCGCCTCGTCGAGCACCGCGAGAAATACGGCGAGGCCGCCCTGGTGTCCGAGATCCAGCAGACCCTGCTGGACGGCGTCAACACCGACACGGAGATCCTCATCCTCACGGATGCCGACGGCGAACCCATCATCGGCAACGCCGACATCGTTCCCGCGCGTCGGCTCACCGACATGGGCGTGCGCGACCTGGGCGTGCGGCGCAACGGCAGGCTCGTCACAGGCCGCGTGGCCGTGGCCCAGCTGCCCGATGGCAAGCTGCTGGCCGCAGGCAGCGACATGCAGGCGCAGCGCGACGTGGAGGAACTGTTCGGCCGCGCCAGCCTGCTGGCCGGCCTGGTGGCCCTGGGCATGGCCGTGCTGGGCGCGGGGGCCTTTCGCCGTGTGGTGGAGGAGCGTGCAGCCGACATCCGCACCACCATGGCGCGCGTGGCCACGGGCGATCTGCGCCAGCGCATTCCGGTCACGGGGCGCGACGACGAATTCACCCTGCTCAACCGCGACATCAACACCATGCTGGACCGGCTGGAACTGCTGATGGACGGCATACGCCATGTCTCCAACACCATCGCCCACAACCTGCGCACGCCGCTGACGCGCATCCTGCTGCGCCTGCGCAACGCCCAGCAGGCCACGCCCGAGGAAAAGAACGAAACGCTGGTGCTGGTGGCCCAGGAGGTGGCCGAACTCGGCGTGGTCTTCGACAAGCTGCTGCAGATCGCCGAGGTGGAAAGCGGCGCCAGCCGCAAGAACTTCGCCCCCGTGGACCTGCATGCGCTGCTGGTCGACGTGGTGGAGTTCTATGAACCGCTGGTCGAGGACGCCGGCGGCGTGCTGCGCCTGGATGTCCAGGGCACGCCCATGGCGCTGGGCGACGGCGACCTGCTGGCCAGCGCCGTGGCCAACCTCGTGGACAATGCCATCAAGTACGGCTCGTCGCCGGGCAGCGAGCATGGCGCTGATGTGCTGCTGCGCGCAGGCGTGGCGCACGAGCACGGCATCGACGGCGGCGCCTGGGGCGTGGAAATCATCGTCCAGGACCAGGGGCCGGGCGTGGATGCGGCCACGCGCGAGAAGATGGGCACGCGCTTTTACCGCGCCGAATCCGAGCGCGAAGGCTACGGCCTGGGCCTGGCCAGCGTGCAGGCCATCGTGCAGTTGCACGGCGGGCGCCTGAGCTTCGAGAACGCGCACCCGGGACTGCAGGCGCGGGTCTGGCTGCCCAGCCTGCCGGCGGCTTGAGGCCGGGCGAGAGGCTTCAGCGCGCCTTGTGGCCGAAGGCGCAGAAACCGGGCTTGGGCCCCTTCCTCGGGTGCAGGCGGCAGGTCTCGGGCCGCTGCTCGTAGACCGTGCAGCGCCGCGTCTTCGCATCGAGGAAGTTGCAATCCCCGCTGGCGCGGCGCGCCATCGTGAAAAGGTTGTGCTTGGGGTTGTAGTGGTCGATCAGGCGCATCTTCATCAGCCGCCTGGCGATGAGCCTGGGCTCCACGTTGTCCACCTCGAACGGGTCCACCAGCCCCAGGCGCACCAGGTCGGGCAACTGCACCTCCAGCGGCATGGTGCAGCAGTTGGCCGCGCAGCTGTCGCACAGGCCGGGCTTGTACTTGCTCCAGGTGTCGAGGCGGTCGACGTCGACGATGCTGATGGGGGATTTCATGGGGTGGGGATTGTGCCCTGTTGCACGTTTTTCAGGGCACACAGGGATTTAGCGTGCGGGACGATCCTTGGGGCGCGCGCAGGCCAGCCAATCCTCCATGGCCTGCCGGACCACTGCGTCCGGCAGGAACTCCTGCTCCAGGCGGCCTTTGTCCAGTGTGCGCAGGTACCGGTCCAGCGCGGCCTCTTCGGGCATCAGCGCGCCGGCGGGAACCTCGGCGTGCACCGGCTCCGCAACGGCCAACTGCCGGTGCGCATCGAAGCTGGCGCGGTCCATCATCAGGGCCTGAAGATGGGGCAGGTGGCGGCGCGCGGTGGCGAGCATGGCCAGGCCCCAGGTATCGATGTCGCCCCAGTAGGCGACGGTGCGCTGCTGCAGCCAGGAGGCGCCGAGCCAGCCCAGGTTCAGGCCGGCACCCAGGATGGCGATGGTGTCCGGCAGCGGCGTGGGCAACTGGTGCAGGCAGCGCTCGTTTTCGACCAGCAGGATACGGCCTGCGGGCAAGGGGGTGGCATGCAGTTCGCTGGCCGTCACACGCATGCGTTGGAAGGGCAGCAGGCCGTGCGCCAGTGGTGCCAGCAGCAGCCAATGCTCCCCTTCCTGGAGGGCGCCGAGGAAGGCGGCCAGGCCCTGGCGGCTGGCCTCGCCCTCGAAGCGTTCGTCGAGCAGGGCCTTGAGCAGGCCTTCGTGGCGCTCGAAGAACTTGCTGTCGTTGCCGGCTACGGTCAGCGCCCGCAGCGGCTTGCCCCGGGCGCAGCCGGGTGCCAGCTGCATGGCGATGCGGGTGGCTTGCACGACCTGGTCGGTGGCCAGGTGCTGCCACAGTGCCGGGCGGCGCACCAGCAGGCGGTGCCAGGTCTTGTCCACCGTGCCCAGCATCGCGGCCAGTGCGCGGTAGGTTGCCTGGATGCCGGCGTGGTCCTGCACGCGCAGCAGGGTGATGGCGGCAATGCAGTCCGATGGCTTGTGCATCACCCAGCAGGTGGGAACGTCCACGGCTGCGGCCCCGCCACGGTACTGGCGTGGACTCCATTCGACCTGGCCAGGGCCCTGCGCGTGGATGTGCCGCCATTGATCGAGGTGCTGGCGCAACTGCCCGCCATCGGCACGAAAGTTGCGCGCGTCGGGCTGGCCGATGGCCAGTGGCAGGGGCCACGCGGCGGAGCCTCCCAGCAGTTGCCGCTCGCGCCAATCGGCACGCTGCCATTGGCGTGCCAGCAGTTCGGCCAGCTGGAGCGGCGACTTCATGCCGCACCCTGAGAGAAAGCGCGCTGCTGGGCGCGGTCATGCAGTTCCTGCCAGCTCAGCGAGGCCAGGGTGGCCTGGGCGCCTCGCCGGTGAACCACCACGGCCGAGCGCGTGTGGTTGCGCAGCAGGCGCAATTCCTTGTTGGGCGTCACGAACAGCGCATGCAACCCGAATTCGCGCAGGGCCTGGATGATGCGCGCAGCCACGGCTTGCGAGCTTTTGGAGAAGGCCTCGTCCAGCACGATGGTGCCGAACACCGGACGACTGCGCCCTGCAGGGCACAGCGCGTAGCTCAGCGATGCCGTGAGCACGTAGCTGGCGATGATTTCCTTTTCACCGCCGCTGCCGCCCTGCGAGCCGGTGCGCCGCTCCAGCACCTGGCCGCTGGAGCGGTCCAGCACCTGCACCGCGAACTGCAGGCGGTAACGTGCATCCAGCAGGGCCTGGGCGGCCTTGGTGCGGCGGTTGGCCGCGTGCTCGCGCAGCAACTCCACCATGCGGCGCAGTGCTTGGTAGTGGCTGCGCCCCTCATCGTCGCGCAGCCGTTCGGTGCGCAGCTCGCCCAACGCCTTGTTCAGGTTCTGCAGGCTGGTGTGCTGCACGGCCTGCGGGTTCAGTTGCAGGTAGCGGCCCGGCTGGAAATCGACGCGCGCCAGCGTTTCGTTGAGCCTGTCGATGCGCTCGATGATTTCGGTGACCTGGGCTTGCAGGTTGCTCAGCAGTGCGTTGACGCCTTGCTCGGAGGTGGTGTTGAGGTAGTCCTGGAAGCGCTGGCGCTTTTCGGGCAGGGCCTCTTCCTCCAGCACGGCCAGCCGTTCCAGATAGTTTGGCAGGGCCTCGACCTCCTGCGTCTGATCGGTCAGCGCGCCGCGGTCTTCCTGCCGGGCCTTGCCCATCTGGCGGACGATGTCCTTGTGCAGATCGACCAGCCGGGCGCGCTGTGTTTCCAGTTGGCGCTGGGCATCGCCCAGCGCCTGGCGTTCCTGGTCGACGAGGCGGTCGCAGTCGAGCGCAGGCAGGCCTGCGGGCAGCAGCGCGGCCAGTTGCGGTCCCAGGTCCGCGGTGTGGGTCTGAATGTCCAGCCGTGCCTGGCATTGCGCCAGCTGCTCCTTGGACTGTGCATGGCGTGCCTGCAGGCTGGCATGCTCACGTTCGTGCTGGCGCAACCCTTTGTCCACTTCCAAGGTGTGCAATTGTGCGGCGAGCCAATGCGTTTTGGCCTGGGCTGTGTCCGATTGCGGGTTGAGCAAGGCCTGCAGGCGCTCTTGCAGGCCTTGCAGTTGCGCCAGGGCACCGTCCGTGTCCAGATCTTCAAAACGCAGCTCCTGCAGCTTCTGCCACAGGTCACGCAGGTGGGCGTTTTCGGCTTGGGCCTTCAGGGCCGCCTGCTTGGGCTGTTCAAGAGCCCTCCACTGCTGCTGCTGCTCCTGTACCTGCTGCGTCAACTGCGCCAGGCGGTCGCGGTTGTCGAAGCCCGTCATCCAGTCCTGGTCGATGCGTTTGTAGTCCTGCTTGTCGAAGTGCAGTGCCTTGCCGGACATCAGGCCCTGCTGCGTCATCGCATGCGGCGTGTACCGCAACGCTTCGGTCCCTTCCACGCAATGCCGGTCCAGTTCCGCCAGCAACTGGCGCAGCGCGTTCAGATGGGCATGGGGCTTGAAGTTGAGCTTGCTGCAAAAACCGTCGTCCCAGAAGGCCGGTGCCGTGTGCGGCTCGCGGACTTCGAGCAGGCGCACATGCAGCCGGTTGTGGCGCTGGTTCACCCAGTCCAGTGCGGCCTGCATGTGCTGCGGCGGCACCATGATGCGCAGCCGGTGGCTGCCGATGGCGCGCTCGATGGCGCCGCGCCAGGCTTGCTGGGTTTTCTGGACTTCGATGAGTTCGGCCACGAAGGGCAGCTCGTCTTCTGCGCATTGCAGCTGCTGTGCCAGCGCGGCGCGGAACTGCTGGAAATCGGAGGGCAGGTTGGAGCCGGGACGCTGGCGGACCGCACGCTGCTCTGCCTGCAGCTGCTGGAGCGCGGCATGGGCATTGCGCTCGCGGGCGACGGCCTCTTCGGCGGCGGCCACCAATTCCTGGTGCTGTGCAGCCAGTTGCTGCAGCGCTGGCTCCGCCTGCTGCTGGTGCTGTGCCAGCAGCGCTGCGCTCATGGGCACTGCATCGTGCATCAGGCCCAGGTTGCGTGCCAGCATCTGATAGCTGGTCAGGTGGGCTTGTCGCTGCTCCAGCGCCTTGTGGTGCGTGGCGATGTTTTGCTCCAGCAGCTTGATGTCCCCACCGCCGCAGCGCAGATAGATTTCCAGTAGATGCTGCTCGCGTTCGCGCGCGATTCTCAGCGCCTCGGCGGCACTGGCCTGCTGTTGACTAAGCACGTCCAGCTGCGTCTGCAACTGTGCGCTGCGTTCCCCCCACAATTGCACGCCTTGATGCGCGAACCATTGTGGCAAGGCTGCATGCAGCGTGTGCAACTGCTGGACTGTCTGCTGGCGCTGCTTCTCTTGACGCGCCAGCTCGCGCAGTGGCAGCAGCGACAGGTATTGCGCGTTGGCCAGCTCCAGATCGGCATGGATGGAGGCCAACTGGTCAAAACTGGCGGCGACCTCCAATGCGTCGTCGAAGGCGGACTGGTCGTCCAGCACCAGTTCGCGGAAGATGTCGTCGATGCTGTTGAGCTGCTTGAGGCCTGCGGCGCGGTTGAGCAGGGTGAAGGCGTTGGCACCGACCTCGAAGAAGCTTTGCAGGCGGGCCAGGTACGCGGATTTGCTGGTGTAGATCTGCAGGCCTTCACTGTTTTTCTCCAGCTTGCCCAGCCCGCGGGCGCCGCCGCTGTGGTGCTCTTCCAGCCAGAGATCCAGGCTGTGCTGCGGCCCCTGGGCGAAGAACCAGCGCCGGTGCATGTCGCCGACAGAGGAGCTGCTGCCATCGAACCAGAACAGCGCGCCGATGAGGACCGACTCCCCCTGCGCCCTGACCAGCCGTGCTGCAATGCCGGTCACACTGCGTCCGCTGCGGGCGATGTGACCGCTGTCCTCGCCGGCATAGCCGGGGCCGGTGGCGCCGCGCACATAGGAGATCAGGTCACGGTCGCTTTCATGTCCGCCGGTGGAGGCCAGGTTGTAGCGCGGGTTGGCGCACAGCAAGGTCATCAGGGCATCGATCAGCGTGGTCTTGCCGCTGCCTGTGGGGCCGATGACTGCCGTGTTGGCGCTGTCGATGCCGGCCTGGTGCCGGCCGCCAAAGGCGCCCCAGTTGTACAGATGCAGTTCCTGCAGGATGTAGCTGGTGGCCGGCGCGGGGGCCAGGGCGGTGGGCGTGTTCATCTTTGCTCCGCAGCGCCGTCGGGGTCGGCTACAGGGCCCTGTCCGGCCAGTTCCTTGAGACGCTGCAGCAGCGCCTGCAGATTCTGCGGATTGGCCAGATGCACGATCATCGGGCGAATGGTGAAGCGGTCCTGCGCATCGATTTCCGAGACCACGCCGTGGCTGCGCAGGTTCTCCAGCAGGTTGACCAGGCGCTTGCGCTCCTGCATGTCGCTGCCGGTGCTTCCCAGATAGATCTCAAGCTGCGGCAGCAATTGCTCCAGGCCGAGCTGCACGCGCATGCCGATGCCGCCTTCCTGCTCGCGCTGCAGGAACTCGCGCCGCAGTATGGCCACCAGCAGCGACTGCTCCAGCGTCAGCCGCTGGCGCCGCACCAGAGGATGGGACCAGTCGTCTTCTTCGGCATCTTCGGGTTGGTAACCGGATGGGATGACCACAAAGGCCAGGCCACGCACGTCATCGACCTGCACCTGCAGGTCCAGTGGCTCCAGCAGGCTGTCGATGCGGCGGGTATCGCTGGCGATCTGGCGAAACAAATGGGGTTTGCCGGCCTGTTCCAGCAGGCCGTACTTGAGAAGCTCCTGCACGGCGCGCCGCAGCGCGGGCGGCGTGGCGTGCAGGTCCGTGTCCTGTCCGGTGGCCTGTGCATCGGCCGGCTCATCCGGTTCAGGTGGCAAGTCCGACGCCGGTGCGGCGCTGGCCCATTGGTCGAAGATGTCCTGTTCGTTCCTGTGCATTCACAGCTCCCAATCGATGGGCCGCAGCAGATGGGCCTGCAGCGCCACATGCGGCACCCTGAAGCGCCATGGCTGGCCCTGGTCTTCGGTGGTGATGTGCTCTTCCTGTCCGTCCTGCAAGGCGATGTCTGCCTCGCGGGCCATCGCCAGCCACAGCGTCAGCATTTCCAGGTCATGCCCTGCCGGCGGCAGCGCCTGGGCCAGCTGTGCCAGCGTCATCGGATGGCCGGACTGCTCCAGCAGTTGCAGGGTCTGCTGCACAAGCGCCTGGCGGTCCAGTCCTTCGAAGGCCTGCCAGAACTCGTCCTCGACCTGATCGAGGTCGGCGTATTGCGTGGTCAGCAGCAGTTCGGCCTCTTGCCCGCCCTCCAGCGATTTGATGCGCAGCCGCTCGATCAGCGGCAGGCCTGCCAGGGCCAGGCCCAGCGGCGGCAGGGGGGCAGGCTGGCGCCGCACCGCCTGGCGTTGCCAGTCGATCTGCAGTGCCTGCTGCAGCACGTCATTGAGCAGTTGGCCCACGCGCTGGTTCTCTGCCGCCTGGCCGGTCTTCAGGAACTGGCTGACTTCGCGCTCGCTGCGCGCACGCACGGCCTGGACGACTTTGGCCTCCTTGAGCAATTGCTGCACCAGCAGGCGCAGTGCGCTTTGCTGCAAGTCGTCCAGCGCCCGCGTTGCGGCACCGTGCTTGAGGATGGCCAGGATGCGCGTGCGCATCTCGGCCAGCTCGCTGCGGTGCGCCAGTTGCTGGTGAAAACTGTCGAAGACGCGGCCCTCCTGCGTGCTGAGCAGGCTGGCATGGCCGTCGAGCAACTGGTCCATGACGGCCCCACGGTGGTATTGGGCGCTGATGATGGCCTGGCGCAGCATGCGGTCGGCTTCGCGCCAGGAGTCCTCGACGCGGCGAAAGTCCGCCTGCAGGCTGATGGCCAGCGCATAGACCTCGCGTATGCCTTCGATGGCCTGTTCATCGGTCAGGGTCGGCAGGCGGCCGGCCTGCACGTCTTCGAGCTGCCGCTGCAAATCGTCGATATGGCGCTGCAGGTGCTCGGCGCGGCTGTGCGGATCCGGATCCAGCGCTGCCGCGAGGCTGTCGATTTCGCGCTGCACCACGGCTAGGCGCGAGGCGGTGGAGGTCATCATGCGGCGGTCCAGCTGCGCCACGAAGCGCAAGGCGGTCTTGAGTGCATCGGTTTCGAACACCCGGCCTTCGCGCTCGACCACCAGGGCGCGACGTATCCATTCGCGCAACTCGCGCCGCGCTTGCGCGGCAACGTCTGTCAGGTCGATCTCGAAGTCGGGTTGGTTGGCATGGGCCGCCAGCATGTCCGCCAGCGCCTGCACCGCCTGATCAAAAGGCACGCCATCGCGCTGGTGCTCGAACAGTGCCTCCAGGCCACTGAGCATCAGCGGCGCACGCCGCGAAGCCAGCAGCAGCCAGGCCGGATGCTGCTGGCGGGCATGGATGTACTTTTGCGTGCGCTGCTGATTGAGGCTGGCCATCTCGCTCCGGATTGGGGTGCGCGGCAGCCCCATCCCGGCGGGATCAGGCCATCCGGCTGACAAACCGGATGATAGGGCCCAAGCCCCGAAGCACTTACGGCTGCTGCACCCGCTTCCTCAGCAGGTACTTCTGGAACCCGTCCGACACCAGCTCGCCGCGCTGGTTCAGCACGCGCGTGGCCAGCGTCAGCACGCCGGTGGTGTTGCCCGGTTCGAGTTCGGACACCGTCAGCGTGCAGTACAGCGTGTCACCCACGTAGACGGGCGCCAGGAAGCGGCTGCCCTGTTCCAGGAAGGCCTTGAGGGATTCCTCCACCATGTGCGGGAACAGGCCCGCGCCGGCCGCCGTCTGGATGGCCACCTGGTAGCCATGGGCCAGCATGTGGGGCATGCCGTGCGCGCGGCAGTACTCCACGTCGTAGTGCACGGGGTGGTTGTCGCCGCTGGCCAGCTGGAAGGCCGCGAACAGCGCGTCGGTCATGGTGCGCGAGGGCAGGGGGAAGACCTCGCCCGGCGTGAAGTCCTCGAAGTAGCGCTGGGCGCACAGCGATGGGTGTTGCGGCAGTGGCATGGCGGCTCCTTCAGTTCGCGCTCATGTGGGCGGCCTTGGCGACCTTGCCCCATTTGTCCAGTTCCTGGTTCAGGAAGGCGGCCAGCGCCTGGGGGCGCGGCTGCTTCTCCAGCACAAGCCCCATGTCGTAGGCTTTCTTCTGCAGTTCGGCATCGTCCACCGTGGACTGCAGGCTGGCCTGCAGCCTGTCGATCAGCTTTTGCGGCGTGCCGGCGGGCGCGAACACGGCGTTCCAGGTATAGGCCTCGTAGCCGGGCACCTGCTCGGCGATGGCCGGTGTGTCGGGCGTCTGCGGCAGGCGCTGGGCCATGGTCGTGGCCAGCAGGCGCACCGTGCCGGCGCGGACCTGGGCCAGCCCGGTAGGGGCGCTGTCCACCATGAAGGCCAGGTGCCCGCCGATCAGGTCCTGGATGGCCGGGGCGCTGCCCCGGTAGGGCACATGCACGGCCTGGGTGCCCGCCATCAGGTTGAGCAGTTCGGCACCCAGATGCGGCGCGCTGCCCACGCCGGCCGAGGCATAGCTGACCTGGCCGGGCCGCGCGCGCAGATAGGCCAGGAACCCGGGCAGGTTCTGCACGGGCAGCCGCTTGTCCACGATCAGCACCAGCGGTGCCTTGGCGACCAGGCCCACGGGAGCGAAATCCTCCACGGTGCGGTAGCCGATCCTGTCGTGGATGTGCGGGTTGACGGCATGCGCCACCGTGGTCAGCAGCAGGGTGTAGCCATCGGGCGCGGCGCGGGCCACGGCCTCGGTGCCCACCAGGGTGCCCGCGCCCGTGCGGTTCTCGACCACCACGGTCGCTCCCAGCTTCCTGCTCCACACCTCGGCCATGGCGCGGCCGAAGGCGTCGGTGGGGCCGCCTGCCGCATAGGGGATCACCAGCTTGATGGGGCGGGCGGGATAGTCCTGGGCGCCGGCCGCGCCTGTGGCCAGCAGCCAGGCCGCGGCAATCAGGGTTTGGCGTCTTGCGGTCTTGAAGTGCATACTTTTCTCCGTTGCTTTTCCGTTGTCTCTGGGCGACGACTATAGAAATGCATGGAAAAAGCGGCCAGTCGAATATTTGATAGGGCGGTTAGAAATCGTCTAAAACACAGGAGATACCCTTGGAGGTATGGCACCCATGCGGTTTGAATTGACGGATTTAAGGGTTTTCCTGGCGATTGCCCATGCCAAAAGCCTCAGCGCCGGCGCGGCCGAGGTGCATCTGACGGCGCCATCGGCCAGCTATCGGCTCAAGAATCTGGAGCAGGCCATGGGGGCATCGCTTTTCGAGCGCAGCTCGAAAGGCATGGTGCTCACGCCCGCCGGAATGACCGTGAAGAAATATGCGGATTCCATTTTCAGCAACGTCGAGCGGCTTCAGGGAGAAATGCAGCGCCATGTCAATGGAATATCGGGGCATATCCGCGTTCATGCCAACAGCAGCACGCTGACGGGCATCGCGCCCGCGCTCAGCCGTTACCTGGCCCATTATCCCAACGTCAACGTGGACCTGGAGGAGCATTTGAGCGAAGACACCGTGCGTGCCGTGCTGGAGGGACGCGCCGACGTGGGCCTGGTTGCCGGGTCCATCGACCTGCATGGGCTGCACGCCGTCACCTATGGCCACGACGAGCTGGTTTTCGTGGCTCCCTTGGGCCATCCGCTGGTCGCCCAGGGAACGGTTGCGCTGGAGACCGCGCTGACCTGCGACCTGGTCTCGATTGGCCGCAAGACCAGCAATTTCCTGTATCTGCAAGGCATGGCGGACAAGCTGGGCATGCATCCCCGTGTACGTGTGCACGCACACACATTCGAGGCCGTGTTGCGCTGCGTGCAGGAAGGCGTGGGCATTGCCCTGGTGCCGCGCTCCATCGCGGCGCCGGCGCTGGAGGCCGGTCGCCTGGCCGCCGTACGCCTGGATGAATCCTGGGCGCAACGCAAGCAGCGGGTGGTCACGCGCGATCCCGACACCCTGCCCGCCTATGCGCGCGATTTCGTGGCCTATGTGGCCACGCAACAGCTGCCACAGGAAAACGTGCTGGAAAAGCCCGCGGCTTAGAGAAATTGGAATCGCGCTTAGAAAATGCCGACTGGCAAGCCTGGCAGTGGACTTCTAGAATTCGGTGAATCGATATTCGCCTGATTCAATGAAAATGCAGACACGTCCCCTGGATGGTGTGATGGTATTGGCCATGGAGCATGCGGTGGCAGGGCCTTTTGCCAGCAGGCAACTGGCAGACCTGGGTGCCCGGGTCATCAAGCTGGAGCGATGGCCCGATGGCGATTTTGCGCGAGGATATGACGACAAGGTCCATGGTGAATCCTCTTTCTTCGTCTGGGCCAACAGGGGAAAGGAAAGCCTCGCGGCCGATATCAAGACCGAAGAAGGCCAATATATCGTCCACAAAATACTGGAACAGGCCGATGTCCTGATCCAGAACCTGGCGCCGGGCGCCACCCAGAGAATGGGCCTGGATTTCGGCAGCCTGCATGAGAAATATCCGCGCCTCATCGTCTGCGACATTTCGGGCTATGGCGAGGGCGGGCCGCTGAGCGACAAGAAGGCTTATGACCTGCTGATCCAGGCGGCGGCCGGCCTGATCTCGGTCACCGGCACGCCGGACCAGCCCGCGCGCGTGGGCATCTCCATCGCCGACATCGCGGCCGGCATGTATGCCTACTCGGGCATCCTGTCGGCGCTGCTGCAGCGCGCCCGCACCGGGCGGGGCCTGCGCGTGGAGGTGTCCATGCTCGAAGCGCTGGCCGAGTGGATGTCCTACCCGCTGAACTTTGCCCGCTACGGCGGCACGGCGCCGGCGCGCAGCGGCCTGACCCATCCGTCCATCGCCCCTTACGGGCAATACGTGGCGGGCGATGGCCAGAGCCTCATCTTCGGCCTGCAGAACGACCGCGAATGGGACAGCTTCTGCACCCATGTGCTGCGCCGGCCTGCGCTGGCGCAGGATGCGCGCTTTGCGACCAACCTGCAGCGCGTGGCGCATCGCGCCGAGCTGGATGCGGTGGTTGCCGAAGTCCTTTGCACACTGACCCGCGAGCAGGCCATGCAGCGGCTGGATGCGGGCGGCATCGCCAATGCGCCGCTCAACGGCATGCACGATCTCTGGGACCATCCGCAGCTGCGGGCCCGCGGACGCTGGCGCGAGGTGGCCACGCCCGGCGGCGGCATCCAGGCCCTGCTGCCGCCCGCCACGCTGTCGGATGCCGAAGCCGCCATGGGCGCCGTGCCCGCGCTGGGTGCGCATACGTGGGCGCTGTGGGAGGAGTTTGGCGGGCAGGACCAGGTGCAGACGGCGTAAACGCACTGTCCCAAAAAAGCAGCACAGGCCTGACGGTCTGTGCTGCTTTTTTGCTTGTTCGCTAGCTGTCCGTCACGCGCAAGACGCCTGGGAAAACCATGATTTTGGATGCATTTACTTCACCGTTGATGCATGTCATATTCCATCCAAAATCATCGATTTCCGCTTACCGAGGCGGTCCCCGCGAAGGATTCCGAGATGGCAGAACGCTCGTTTGTCGAAGAGGTCCGCAAGCTGCGCCTGGGCGCGGGCGAGGTGTTCCGTGGCGAAGGCATCCTGGCGGTGACCAAGGCGCTGCTGGAGTCGGGCGTGAACTATGTGGCGGGCTACCAGGGCGCGCCGATCTCGCACCTGATGGACGTGCTGGCCGATGCCCAGGACATCCTGGTCGAGCACGGCATCCGCTTCGAGAACAGCGCCAGTGAGGCCACGGCGGCGGCCACGCTGGCCGCCTCGGTCAACTACCCGCTGCGCGGCGCTGTGACCTTCAAGGCCACGGTGGGCACGAATGTCGCGTCCGATGCGCTGGCCAACCTGGCCTCGGGCGGCGTGCAGGGCGGGGCGCTGGTCATCGTGGGCGAGGACTATGGCGAGGGCTCGTCCATCATGCAGGAGCGCAGCCACGCCTTCGCGATGAAGTCCCAGATCTGGCTGCTGGACCCGCGCCCCAATTTGCCCAGCATCGTGCAGGCGGTGAAAGACGGCTTCGAGCTGTCCGAGGCCAGCCATACGCCCGTGATGCTGCAGCTGCGCATCCGCGCCTGCCATGTGCATGGCCAGTTCATCGCCAGCGACAACCGCCGGCCCACCCACACCATAGCCCAGGCCATGGCCGAGCCGCGGCGCGACGTGGGCCGCATCGTGCTGCCGCCGGCCAGCTTCGTGCATGAGCAGGAAAAGCTGCGCCAGCGCTGGCCCGCCGCCCAGCGCTTCATCGCGGAGCGCGGGCTCAACGAGTTCTTCTCGGCGGATGCGGACGACATCGGCATCGCCTGCCAGGGCGGCAGCTACAACGGCCTGGTCCGGGCGCTGCAGCATCTGGACCTGGCCGATGCCTATGGCCGCACGCGCATCCCGCTGTACGTGATGAACGTGGCCTATCCGCTGGTGGACAGCGAGCTGCTGCGCTTTTGCGCGGGCAAGCGCGCCCTGCTGGTGGTGGAGGAGGGCCAGCCGAACTTCGTCGAGCAGAACGTGGCGGCGGTGCTGCGCCAGGCCGATTCGGCCACCGCGCTGCACGGCAAGGACATGCTGCCGGCCTTCGGCGAGTACACCACGGCCGCCCTGCTCCAGGGCGTGCGCGCCTTTCTGCAGGCGCACGGCAGGCTGCAGCCCCAGCCTGTGCCGCGCAGGGTCATCCCGCTGAAGCCCGTGCCGTCCCTGCCCCCGGTCGAGGCCAGCGTGCAGGCGCGACCGCCGGGGTTTTGCACGGGTTGCCCCGAGCGGCCCATCTTCACCGCGATGAAGCTGCTCCAGCGCGAGCTGGGCGAGCACCACGTCAGCGCGGACATCGGCTGCCACCTGTTCTCCATCCTGCCGCCCTTCAACCTGGGCAACACCACCATGGGCTACGGCCTGGGCGCGGCGGGGGCAGCGGCGTTCAACCCCGCGCAGCCGCGCGAGGGCGGCAAGCGCGTGGTGGCCGTCATGGGCGACGGCGGCTTCTGGCACAACGGCCTGACCAGCGGCATCGCCAACGCGGTGTTCAACAAGAGCGACAACCTGACCATCGTCGTCGACAACAGCTACACCTCGGCCACGGGCGGGCAGGACATTCTGTCGTCCCGGGCGTCCAACCCCACGCGCAGCACCCGGCATGCCATCGAGCGCGCCGTGCGCGGCGTGGGCGTGCAATGGGTCAGGACCGTGCGCCGCACCTACGACCTCCAGGCCATGGTGGGCACGCTGCGCGAGGCGCTGACCACCACCACGCAGGGCCCCAAGGTGCTGATCGCGCAGAGCGAATGCATGCTGAACCTGCAGCGCCGCGAAAAGCCCAAAGTCCGCCAGGCCATCGCCAGCGGCCGGCGCGTGGTGCGCGAGCGCTTTGGCGTGGACCCGGACACCTGCACGGGCGACCATTCGTGCATCCGCCTGTCGGGCTGCCCCTCGCTGTCGATACGGCCCCATCCCGATCCGCTGCGCAGCGACCCTGTGGCCACCGTCATCGACAGCTGCGTGGGCTGCGGCCTGTGCGGCGAGGTGGCGCATGCGGCCGTGCTGTGCCCCTCGTTCTATCGCGCGCAGATCGTCAGCAATCCCACGCGCTGGGACCGCTGGCGCCAGCGGGCGCGCGGCGCCGTGATCGGCTGGCTGCAGCGCCGCGACCAGCGCCGGCTCGACCGCCTTGCCTTCTGAGGCCCGCCATGCCCCACAGCCAACCGATCAAGATCGCCATCCTCGCCATGGGCGGCGAGGGCGGCGGCGTGCTGGCCGACTGGATCGTCGACCTGGCCGAGCACCACGGCTTCATCGCCCAGAGCACCTCGGTGCCCGGCGTGGCGCAGCGTACCGGCGCCACGCTCTACTACGTCGAACTGTTCGACGGCGAACAGGCGCGCCAGGCGGGCGGCCAGCCCGTGCTGGCGCTGATGCCCCTGCCCGGCGACGTGGACGTGGTGCTGGCCTCCGAACTCATGGAGGCCGGCCGGGCCGTGCAGCGCGGCCTGGTCACGCCCGACCGCACCACGCTGGTGGCCTCCACCCACCGCGTCTATTCCATCGCCGAGAAGACCGCCATGGGCGATGGCCGCGTGGACAGCACCACCCTGCTGGCCCATGCGAACCAGGCCGCGCGGCGCTTCGTGGGCTTGGACATGGCCCGGGTGGCCGAGCAGGCGTCCAGCGTGGTCAGCGCGGCGCTGTTCGGCGCCTTGGCCGCCACGGGCGCCCTGCCCTGGAGCCGGGCCCAGTTCGAGGCCACCATCGAGCGCGGCGGCGTGGGCGTGGCGTCCAGCCTCAAGGCCTTCGGCATCGCCCATGCGCAGGCGTCGCGGGCGTCGGAGCCTGCGCAGCCGGCCGATGCTGCTGCGGCGCCTGCGGCACCTGCCGCACGCACCCCGGCCGATCCCGCCGTGGCCGCGCTGGTGGCGCGCGTGGCCGGCTTTCCCGGCCCTGCGCAGGCCCTGATCACCGAAGGCCTGCGCCGGCTGATCGACTACCAGGACCCGGCCTATGCCGCGCTCTACCTGGACCGGCTGGCCGCTGTGCAGGCCCTGCCGGACGATGGCACGGGCGCCCTGCTGCGCGATACCGCGCGCCACCTGGCGCTGTGGATGGCCTACGAGGACACGGTGCGCGTGGCCGACCTCAAGACCCGGGCCAGCCGCTTCGCGCGGGTCCAGGCCGAGGTGCGGCTGCAGCCCGGCCAGCAGATCGCCATCCAGGAGTTCATGCACCCGCGCATCGAGGAGATCTGCGACACCCTGCCGGCCGGCCTGGGCCGCTGGCTGGCCCGGCCGCATGCGGCGCACCGCCTGGTGGCGCGTTTCACGCGGCAGGGGCGCACGGTGTCCACGAGTTCGCTGCGCGGCTTTTTGCTGCTGTGGGGCCTGGCGCGGCTGCGCGGCCTGCGGCGCGGTTCGCTGCGCTACCAGCACGAGAACGCGCGCATCGAGCAATGGCTGGCGCAGATCGCCGCCACGGCCGCGTTCAACCCCGCGCTGGCGGTCGAAGTCGCCCTGTGCCAGCGCCTGGTCAAGGGCTATGGCGACACCCATGCGCGGGGCCTGGCGAACTACGGGCTGCTGATGCAGGCCGTGCAGCGTGCCGGCCCCCGGCTGGCCCCCGCCACGCTGCGCGCGCTGCGCGAGGCGGCGCTGGCCGACGAGCACGGCCACGCGCTGCGGGCCGCGCTGCAAGAGCAGGCGCTGGCCTGATTCCACCCACGCATGTCCATCGAGGAGGCCGCTTCATGACAACCAACACCCTGGGCCGCCACCGTCGATGGGCAAGGGGCCGCATGGTGGGGCCTTTGCTGGCCCTGCTGCTGTGCACGGCCGGCGGGCCGGCTGCCGCACAGGCCTGGCCGACCAAGCCGGTGCGCCTGGTCGTCTCGTTCGCGCCGGGCGGGCTGGCCGACGTGATGGTGCGGCTGCTGCAGCCGCAGCTGGCCGAGGCGCTGGGCCAGCCCGTGCTGATCGACAACCGCAGCGGCGCCTCGGGCAACGTGGCCGGCGACCTGGTGGCCAGGAGCGGCGACGGCCACAGCTTTCTGGTCGCGGCCTCCAGTGTCGAGTCGGTCAATCCCTCCATGTTCTCGCGCATGCCCTTCGATCCGGGCAAGGATCTGGTGCATGTGGCGCTGCTGGCCAACACCCGCCTGTTCCTGGTCGCGCGGCCCGACCTGCCGCCCCGCGACCTCAAGGCCTTCATCCACCATGCGCGCAGCCATCCGGGCATGAGCTACGGCTCTCCGGGCACGGGCAGCACGCCGCACCTGGCCGGGGAAATGCTTAGCCAGGCCGCCGGCATCGCGGCCACCCATGTCCCCTACCGGGGCGCGCAGCCCGCGCTGCAGGCCGTGCTGTCCGGGCAGATCGACTACGCCTTCGTGCCCGGCACGGCGCTGACCTGGGTGCGCGGCGGCAAGCTCAGGCTGCTGGCGGTCGCCAGTGCGGCGCGCGTGCCCGAGGCGCCCGACACGCCGGCCTTTGCCGAGCAGGGCCTGGGCGAGGTGGCCGTCGACACGCTGTTCGGCGTCTACGGCCCCGCCGGCACGCCGCCCCCGGTGGTGGAGCGGCTCAACGGCGAGATCAACAAGCTGCTTGCGCAGCCGTCCACCAAGGCACGCTTCGCCGAGCTGGGCGCCGAGCCCCTGCCGGCCACGCCTGCGGCCTTCAAGGCCACCGTGCAGGCCGAGACGCTGCGCTTTGCCGCCGTGGTGAAGGCCGCGAACATCCAGGCGGACCGAGGGAGCACGCCATGACGCTCCCCCCTCTCCCAAATCCCCCCACGCTGACGCTGCGCGTCGCGCAGGTCCTGCCGCTCAACCCCCTGGTCCGCATGCTGGTGCTGCGCGCGGCCGATGGCGGGCCGCTGCCCGGCTTCGACGCCGGATCGCATCTGCGTGTGCGGGTCGGCCCGACCGGCGACCCGCACGATTGGCGCGAATACTCGCTGATCGACCTGGAGCGCGGTGCCGACGACGCGCCGGTCGCATACCGCATCGCTGTGCGCCTGGAGGCCGAAGGCCGTGGCGGCTCGCGCTTCATGCATGGCCTGCGGGAGGGCGACGAGATCACCGTCGTGCCGCCGCGCAACGACTTCCCGCTGGCCGATCACGCGGGCTGCGCGGTGCTGGTGGCCGGGGGCATCGGCGTCACGCCGCTGGCCAGCATGGCGGCGCGCTGCCACGCCCTGGGGCGGCCGGTGCGCATGGCCTACGCGGGCCGCAGCCGTGGGCAGATGGCCTTGCTGACCGAATTGCAGGCCCTGCTGGGCGATGCGCTGCGCGTGCACGCCGACGACGAGCAGGGCGCGCCGCTGGACGTGGGCGCCCTGCTGGACCGCTGCGCGCCCGAGGACCGCCTGTACGTCTGCGGTCCCCAGCCCCTGCTCGATGCCGTGCTGCAGCAAGCGCAGGCCCGCGCCTGGCCCATGGAGCGCGTGCGGTTCGAGCTGTTCACGGCCGCGCAGCCGCAGGCCGGCGACCAGGCCTTCGAGCTGGTGCTGGCGCACAGCGGCCGGCGCTGCACCGTGGCGGCGGGCCAGAGCATCCTCGACTGCCTGATCGAACAGGGCTGCGATCTGCTGTTCGACTGCCGGCGCGGCGAGTGCGGGGTCTGCGCCGTGCCCGTGCTCGAAGGCGAGATAGACCACCGCGACCATGTGCTCGGCGCCAGCGAAAAGGCCGCGGGCAACGTGATCCAGATCTGCATCTCGCGCGCCAAGGGGCCGCGCCTGGTGCTGGATCTCTGAGGCCCCACCCACCCCACGTGAGGAGACCCCGATGATGCTCAGAACCTGGAGGCGGCTGGCTGCGCTGGCCCTTTTTCCGCTGGCCTCGCTGGCCGCACTGCCCGCGCCGGCCAACGATGGCAAGCCCGTCGAATGGGTCGTGGGCTATGCGCCCGGCGGCGGCTCCGACGTGGTGGCGCGCATGCTGGCCGATGCCATGGGCAAGAGCCTGCAGCAGTCCTTCATCGTGGTGAACAAGCCGGGCGCGGGCGCCAACATCGCCGCCGAATACGTGGCCCGCACGCGCAGCCCGGAGCACACCGTCTCCACCGTGGATTCGGCCGTGCTGGCGGCCAATCCGTTTCTCTACGGCAAGCTGGGCTACAGCGCCGAACGGGACTTCGCCCTGGCCGGCATGATCGCGCGCTTCCCGCTGGTGCTGGTGGTGGGCCCCCAGGTGCCGGCCAGGAGCCTGGCGGAGTTCCTGGCCTGGGCCCGCAGCGCGCCCGAGGGCACCAGCTACGGCAGCCCGGGCCTGGGCAGTCCGCACCACCTGGCGGTGGAGCTGTTGCGCAGCCAGTCGGGCCTGCAACTGACCCATGTGCCCTACCGGGGCGCCGCGCCCGCCCTGGCCGATGTGGCCGGTGGCCAGCTGCCCTTCATGTTCGTCGATACCTCCAGCGGCGGCCCCTTCATCGGCGCGGGCAAGGTGCGCGCCATCGGCGTCGCCAGTGCGCAGCGCGTGCCCTCCATGCCCGGGCTGGCGACCCTGGCCGAGCAAGGCCTGCCCGGCTTCGAAGCCTATGCCTGGCAGGCCCTGGTCGTGCCGGCCGCCACGAAACCGGCCACGGTGCAGGCCTTGAACAAGGCGCTGAACCTGGCGCTCGATTCCGCCGACGTGAAGGCCCGCATGCAGGCGCTGGGCATCGAGCCCCTGCCCACCACGCCCGCCGAGGCCACGCGCTACGCCGCCCAGGAGCGCGAGCGCTGGGGCCGCGTGATCCGCAACGCCCACATCCGCCTGGACTGACGCCATGAACCGCCCGACCCACTCCCCCCGCTACCGCGACAACCCCGGGGCCGTGGCCGCCCTGGTGCGCGATACCGAAGTGCACAGGGACTGCTACACCAGCGAAGAAATCTTCGCCCTGGAGATGGAGCAGCTGTTCGCCAGCACCTGGATCTACGTGGGCCACGCCAGCCAGATCCCCCGGCCCGGCGACTTCCATGCCACCACCGTGGGCGACCAGCCCGTGGTCATGGTGCGCCACACCGACGCCAGCATCAAGGTGCTGTACAACCGCTGCGCGCACAAGGGCGTGCAGATCGCGCCCGAAGGCTGCGGCCACACGGGCAAGTTCTTCCGCTGCCCCTACCACGCCTGGACCTACCGCACCGATGGCCGGCTGCTGTCCATCCCTTTGAAGAAGGGCTACGACCACACCGGCTTCGAGGCCTGCGAGGCCAGCCAGGGCATGGTGGCCGTGGGGGCCGTCGAGGTCTACCGCGACTTCGTCTTCTGCCGCCTGCGGCCCGAAGGCATGGGCTTTGCGCAGTTCTTCGGCCCCGCGCTGTCCACGCTGGACAACATGGTCGACCGCTCGCCCGAGGGCCGGCTGGAGGTGGCCGGCGGCGTCATGCGCTACCTGCACCGCTGCAACTGGAAGATGCTGGTGGACAACCAGACCGACACCTGCCACCCCATGGTGGCGCATGAGTCCTCGGCCGGCACGGCCGTCAAGGTCTGGCAGCAGGCGCCCGAGGGCACGCCCCGGCCCATGGCGGTGGAGCTGTTCGCGCCCTTCGTGAACCCCTACGAGTTCTTCGAGAACATGGGCATCCGCGTCTGGCCCAACGGCCATGGCCACACGGGCGTCAGCGACTCCATCCACGCGGCCTATTCGCCCGCGCCGGGCTACTGGGACAGCATGGTGGCGGCCTACGGCGAAGCGCGGGCGCGCGCCATCCTCGGCGAGGTGCGGCACAACACCGTCTACTTCCCCAACCTCATGGTCAAGGGGCCGATACAGACGCTGCGCCTGTTCAAGCCGCTGGCGGCCGACCGGACGCTGGTGGAGAGCTGGACCTTCCGCCTGGCCGGCGCGCCCGACCTGCTGCTGGAGCGCACGCTGATGTACAACCGCCTCGTCAACGCGCCCACCTCGGTGGTGGGCCACGACGACCTGGAGATGTACGAGCGCGCCCAGCAGGGCCTGGCCTCGCGCGGCGCGCAATGGGTGAACCTGGGCCGCCTGTTCGATCCCGCCGAGAAAGCGCAGGACGAGGCCGTGACCAATGGCACCAGCGAATGGCAGATGCGCAGCCAGATGCGTGCCTGGGCACGTTTCATGACGGATGGCATGGCGCGGGAGGTGCAGCCATGAACACGGCCCTGCCCACCGACCGGCAGCTCATCGACTTCGTGCTCGACGAAGCCGCCCTGCTGGACGCGCTGCGCTACGACGACTGGCTGGCCCTGTTCACCGACGACGGCCACTACTGGATGCCGCTGGCCCCGGGCCAGACCGATGCGCGCCTGCATGCCTCGCTGCTGTACGAGGACCGGCTGCTGCTGCAGGTGCGCATAGAGCGGCTGCGCGGCGCGCGCACCTTCTCGCAGCAGCCCGCCAGCCGCTGCCACCACCTGCTGCAGACGCCGCGCGTGGTGGCGCGCGACGACGCGGCCGGCATCTACCACTGCCGCACGGCCTTCCACTACGTCGAGACGCGCCGGGACGAGCAGACGCTGTATGCGGGTTGGGCCGGCCACGAGCTGGTGCGCCAGAGTGACGGCAGCCTGCGCATGCGGCTCAAGCGCGTGGACCTGGTCAACTGCGATGCCGCGTTCGGCAACATGCAACTGTTCATGTGAGGCCTGCCATGCCTTCTGCCATTGAAAGCTTCGCGCCCGCCGAGCGCACCCTGCCGGCACTGCTGGAGCGGCAATGCCGGCGCTTTGCCGACCGCACCCTGTTCGTGGCCGGCGACACGCGCTGGCGCTATGCCGACGCGCTGCGCGCGGCCCGCGCCATGGGCACGCTGCTGCGGGCCGCCGGCCTGGGCCCCGGCGACCGCGTGGCCCTGATGTGCGGCAACCGCCCCGAGTTCCTGCAGACCCTGCTGGGCTGCGCCTGGATAGGCGCCATCGCCGTGCCCCTGAACACCGCCGCGCGCGGCCCTTCGCTGCGGCACATGCTGGCCAACAGCGGCGCGCGGCTGTTCGTGGCCGAAGCCGAAGGCCTGGCGGCGCTGCAAGGGCTGGAGGACCACGGCAGCCTTTCCCTGGAGCGCCTGTGGTGCATCGATGCGCCCCCGCCGCCCGGAGGCGGACCCGGCACCGAGCCCTTTCCTGCAACGGAGGGCGTTCCGGACGACGCCCTCGCCGACCCCGCTTGCGTGCAGCCCGGCGAGACGCTGGCCATCCTCTACACCTCGGGCACGACCGGCCTGTCCAAGGGCGTGTGCTGCCCGCATGCGCAGTTCTACTGGTGGGGGCGCCACACCGCGCAACTGCTGGAGCTGTCGGGCACGGGGCAGGGCGAGGTGCTGCTGACCACGCTGCCGCTGTTCCACACCAATGCCCTGAACGCCTTCTTCCAGGCCTTGCTGACGGGCTCCACGCTGGTGGTGGAGCCGCGCTTCTCGGCCTCGGGCTTCTGGGCTGCGCTGGCGCGGCACCGGGCCACGGTGACCTATGTGCTGGGCGCCATGGTGCCCATCCTGCTGTCGCGGCCACCGTCGCCGCTGGACCGCGCGCACCGCGTGCGCATGGCGCTGGCGCCCGGCGTGCCGCCGCGCTTTCATGCGCAGTTCAAGGAGCGCTTCGGCATGCGGCTGCTGGACGGCTATGGCTCCACCGAAACCAACTTCGTGATCGGCCGGGATGCCGAACAGCGCCCCGGCAGCATGGGCCGCGTGGTGCCGGGCTTCACCGCGCGCGTGGCCGATGCGCAGGACGAGGAGCTGCCGCCCGGCACGCCCGGCGAGCTGCTGCTGCGCGCCGACGAACCCTTCGCCTTCGCCACCGGCTACTTCGGCATGCCCGGGCAGACCGTGCAGGCCTGGCGCAACCTGTGGTTCCACACCGGCGACCGCGTGGTGCGCGATGTCGACGGCTTCTTCACCTTCCTGGACCGGCTCAAGGACGCCATCCGCCGGCGCGGCGAGAACATCTCCAGCCATGAGGTCGAACAGGTGCTGCTGAGCCATCCGGACGTGGCCGTGGCGGCGGTGTTCCCCGTCCGCAGCGAGCTGGCCGAGGACGAGGTCATGGCCGCCATCGTCCCGCGCGAAGGCGCCGTGCCGGACCCGGTGGAGCTGCTGCGCTTTTGCGAGACGCGCATGGCGTATTTCGCCGTGCCGCGCTACCTGGAATTCATGGCCGCGCTGCCCTCGACCGAGAACGGCAAGGTGCAGAAATTCAAGCTGCGCGAGCGCGGCATCACCGCGCAGACCTGGGACCGCGAGGCGGCCGGCTTCCAGCTGCGGCGCTGAACCCACGGGAGCCCCCATGCAAGCCCTGTCGACCCCGATCCCGTCCCTGGGTGTCCTGCTGTGCACCGCCTGCCTGGCCCTGGGCGTGGCCGCAGGCACGGGGACGCCGCAGACCTACCCCAGCAAGCCCATCCGCATCATCGTGCCCTTCCCGCCCGGCGGTGGCAGCGACCTCGTGGCCCGCACGGTGGCGGCGCGCCTGGGCGAGCGCTGGAAGCAGCCCGTCATGGTGGACAACCGGCCCGGCGGCAACACCCTCATCGCGGCCGAGGCGGCGGCCCGCGCGGCGCCGGACGGGCATACGCTGTTCGTGGCCATCGACTCCACGCTGGCCATGAACCAGAGCCTGTACCGCAAGCTGCCCTACGACCCGGTCAAAAGCTTCACCCCGGTCACGCTGGCCATCACCATGCCCATGGTGCTGGCGGCGCACCCCTCGGCCGGCGCGCGCAGCGTGGCCGGGCTGCTGGCGGCGGCGCGCGCCCAGCCGGGCCGGCTGGCCTATGCGCACGGCGCCATGCCGGCCCAGGTGGCCGGCGAGGTCTTCAAGCGCGCGGCCGGCGTGGACCTGCTGGCCGTGCCCTACACGGGCGGCGCACCGGCCATGACGGACACGGTGGCGGGCCAGGTGCCGCTGATCTTCGATGCGCTGGGGCCGGCCATGCCCTACATCCAGGGCGGCAAGGTGCGCGCGCTGGCGGTGACCAGCGCCGA